>PLZB01000052.1 GCA_003151955.1 Acidimicrobiaceae bacterium | reverse complement strand
CTCAAACACCATCATTGGTAGGCTCCGATCGTGGACATCCCCTCCTCCCCGGTCGTCGACGCCGTCCGGGTCGCCCTCCTGGGGGTGATCGACCCGGAGCTGGGGGACAACATCGTCGACCTCGGGATGGTCCGGGACGTCACCGTCGACGACGCGGGGGTCGTGGCCGTCGAGGTGGCCCTGACGGTGGCCGGCTGTCCGCTGCGGGCTCAGATCCAGGCTGACGTCGAGGCCCGGGTGGCTTCCCTCCCCGGGGTGTCCGGGGTCGAGGTCCGTACGGTCGTGATGGACGAGACGTCCAAGCGGGCCCTCATGGACCGGGCCCGGCACAAGGCCCAGGACCGGGCCGTCCCCACCGACATCCCCGCCACCACCCGGGTCCTGGCCATCTCCTCGGGGAAAGGGGGGGTAGGGAAGTCGTCGGTGACGGTCAACCTGGCCGTGGCCCTGGCCCGGCGGGGCCTCACCGTCGGCGTCCTCGACGCCGACATCTGGGGCTTCTCGGTCCCCCGTCTCCTCGGCATGGAGGGGGAGCTCCGGGCCGAGGGGGGCAAGATCCTCCCCCTCGAGAAGCAGGTGGGCTCGGGAACCCTCCGGGTCGTCTCGATGGGATTTCTCTCCGGGGAGGACACCGCCATCATGTGGCGGGGCCTCATCCTCAACCGGGCTGTCCAGCAGTTCCTCGAGGATGTCCGCTGGGGGGCGATCGACTACCTCCTCATCGACATGCCGCCGGGGACCGGGGACATCCAGATGGGCCTGGCCCGGATGCTCCCCCGGACCGAGGTCCTGGTGGTCACCACCCCCCCGACCGCAGCCCAGAAGGTGGCGGCCCGGGCCGCCGACATGGCCAGGAAGGGCCATCTCCGTGTGGCGGGCGTGGTCGAGAACATGTCGGCCTTCGTCTGCGAACACGGCACCAGCTACGACCTCTTCGGCGAGGGCGGGGGCCGGCGGCTGGCCGACGACATCGGGGTGCCCCTGGTGGGGACCATCCCCCTCCATCCCGACCTGGCCGCCGGTGGGGACAGCGGCGAGCCGGTGGCACTCGGGACGGGTCCCCTGGCTGTGGCCTTCGAGGAGCTGGCCCTCCGGATCGTCGAGGAGGTCGCTCCCCTGGTCGAGCGGTCGGGGTGCTCCGCTCGGCTCCTCGACGCCGTCGAGCGGGCCGTGGAAGCCGGCCGAACCGGCGTTCCCGCCTCCTGAGTCCTCTCGAGATCAGGCGGGCCTCAGCCCGCGGCGCCGAACCGGGCGGCGTAGGCCTCGTCGAGGACCCCGGCCTCGGCCATGGCCCCCTGGACCACCTCGGCGAACCGGTCCGGCTCGGCCAGCATCCAGTTGTGCTGTCCCGGAACCGTCACCCCCGGTGTTCTGGCCGCCTGGGCCAGGGCGGCGAAGCCGGCATGGGGGGCGATCCGGTCGCGGTCGGCCCAGACCACCGTGACCGGGAGGCCGCGGTCGGCCAGGACCCCCAGCTCGTCGAGGAGGTCGGCCCGCCGGACGAACTCCCCCACCCGCCAGACGGCCAGGGGATGCTGGAAGATGTTCGGAACGACAGCCTCGAGGACCGTGGGCAAGACCCGGGCCGCCGATTCGGGAGCCAGGAGATCGGCGCCGAAGTGGCGGCCCCATTCCCAGAGGTGACGATGGGCCATGGGCCTGGCCCCGGTCGGTCCGGACCAGGCCGGACCGCCGACGGCGTTGCAGAGGACGAGGGCCCTGACCCGGTCGGGGTGATCGTGGGCCAACTGGATGGCGACCCCCCCACCGAAGGAGTGCCCCACGACCACGATGGGATCGTCGGATTCGAGGGCGTCGAGATAGCGGGCGGCCCAGGCGGCGTAGCCGGCGAACCGACGCTCGTCGGCGGGGAGCTCCGGGGTCCGGCCGAATCCGGGGAGTGCGGGGGCGGCCACCCGGCAGCCCAGCTCGGCCAGCCGCCGGAGGGGGGCCCGGTAGGCACTGGGGCCGAGGCCCCAGCCGTGGAGGAAGAGGACCTGGGGACCCGAACCGCCGGTGCCGTGGGAGACGGCCCGGCCGTCGACCTCGACCCTGGACCACACCAGGGACGACATTTCCTCGACGCCCACTTTCAGCGTGTTGACGTTCGCGTACTGCGTTTCCATTGCCGACGATGGTAGCCACCCGTAGCCCCCGGATGCTGGACCGGTCGCCCGGCCCGGGAGCCGGTCCCGGGTGGGGGTCACTAGGCTCTCGCCGCGTGACCGTCACGGATCAGGAGTCGGCCCCGCCCCACGTGCCCCGCCGGATCCCGATGGCCCTGGTCACCTGGGTCCTGATCGGGCTGGTCCTCCTCCTGGTGGCGGTCCTCCTTGTCGTGAAGATCACCCAGGGCACGGTCACGGTGCCCCCGCCTCCGGTGGGATCGGCCCAGCCCGACGTGGTCCGGGCCGCCACCACCGTTCCCCTCTCGGTCTTCGATGCCGTCGGTGCCCCCGGCCCACCCGTCCTCACCCCACCGGCCGTCACCCCGGGCCAGCCGGCCCTGACCTTGAACGGCCGCCCCGAGGTCCTCTACGCCGGGGCCGAGTTCTGCCCCTACTGCGCCGCCGAGGGCTGGGTCCTGGTGGTGGCCCTGAGCCGGTTCGGCCAGTTCGGCCACCTGGGGGCGACATCCTCCTCGAACGCAGAGGTCTTCCCGCTCACCAAGACCTTCACGTTCGACGGGTCGACGTACCGGAGTGACTACGTGTCGTTCACGGCCCTCGAGCTCTACGGCGACCAGCCATCGGGTCAGGCCCCGCCCGGCTTCGCCCCCATCCACGCCCTCACCCCGGCCGAGCGCCAGGTCCTCCGCCGCTACGACGGTTGGCCGGAAACGGGATCGGGAGCAGGGCCCATGCCCTTCGTGGACGTCGCCAACCGGGCCATCGTGATCGGTGCGGGGACGGGGTTCTCCCCCGGCCTCCTCCTGGCCCCGAGCGCTTCCGAGATCGCCGCCGCCCTCCGTCGGCCGTCGAGCCCGGTGGCCCAGGCCGTCATCGGCGCCGCCAACGAGCTGACGGCCGCCATCTGCGCCGCCACCGGAGGGCGCCCGGTCGAGGTGTGCGCCACGCCAGGCGTCGAGGCGGGGGCGGCCCGCCTCGTCACCCCCTGAAGGTCCGGTTCCTCGTTCAGCTGGCCCGGCACTCCAGAATCTGCTTGCGCTCTGTCTCGTTCAGCCCGCCCCAGATGCCGTGGGGCTCACGGATCCGGATGGCGTACTCGAGGCAGTCCTGCTTGACGACACAGGTCTGACAGATCCCCTTGGCCCGCTGCTCGCGGCCAAGCTTCTCCTCTTTGCGCTCGGCGTGGGTCGGCGGAAAGAACGCCGCCGCCTGGGGGCCCTTGCAGGCCGCCCGTCCCTGCCATGCTTCACCCAACATTCGAATGGCCACATCCCCCTCCTAGCCGGTCACGCTACTCCCTGCCCCGATCCGCATACAAGGGGTCTGAGCAGGGATTCGGACGACGTTTACCTCCAGTTGGGGAGGCAGGACCAGGGCCCTTCCGGCCCGTGAAGGGCGAACCCGGATACGCTCACCCAAGGATGGATGTCGCCTCGTTCTGCCGGCAGAGCCGGGTGCTGATCGTTGCCGGCAAGGGCGGGGTCGGGAAGACCACCATCGCCGCCGCCCTGGCCAGGATGGCCGCCCTGGCCGGCGTCTCGGTCCTGGTGGTCGAGCTCGAGGGGAAGCCGGGGATGCCGGCGGCCTTCGGAAGGACCGGGGAGCTCGACTACGAAGAGACCGTCCTCGTCGAGACCGGGAAGACGACAGCCGAGGTCCGGGCCAGGCGGATCACCCCCGACGACGCCCTCCTCGAGTACCTCGCCGATCACGGGATGAAGCGGATCTCGAAGCGACTGGTCTCCTCGGGAACCCTCGACGTGGTCTCCACGGCCATTCCCGGCATTCGGGACATCCTGGTCCTGGGAAGGGTCAAGCAGCTCGAGCGGGACCGCCTCGCTGACCTGATCATCGTCGATGCCCCCGCCACCGGGCACGCCATGACCTTCCTCTCCTCGGCCCAGGGTCTCCTCGACGCGGCCCGGTCCGGCCCCGTCCGGGCCCAGGCCGCCGAGGTGGTGGAGCTCCTCTCCGACCCGGCCCGGAGCCAGGTCGCCCTCGTCACCCTCCCGGAGGAGATGCCTGTCAACGAGGTCGTCGAGGCCGCCTACCAGCTCGAGGACCGGGTCGGGGTAACCCTCGGACCGGTCATCGCCAACGGCTGCCTCCCGGACGACCCCCGCCTGGCCGAGGATCCGGTAGCGGCCGCGGCGGCCGCCGGGGTGACCCTGCTCCCAGGCCAGGCCGACGCCCTCCGGGCCGCCGCCGACTTCAGGAACCACCGTCGGGGCCTCCAGGAGGAGCAGCTGGCCCGGCTGGCCCAGGAGCTCCCCCTCCCCCAGTTCCGGGCCCCCTTCCTCTTCAGCCCCACCATCGGCCTCCCCGAGCTCGACCAACTCGCCTCCGCCCTGGCCGACGGGGTGGCCCGGCTCGACGACTCCCCACCCCGGACCCCCGTCGAGGCCCGCCCCGGAGTGACCCCGTGAGCCCCAGGAGGACCCGTCGGGCCGCAACCACACCGGGCGACACGGGCCAGGCGGAGCCCGTCCCCGGCGGACCTGGGACCAGGACCCCACCACCCGACCTACCCACCCTGGTGGCCGAGCGGGCGGTGGTGATCTGCTGCGGCTCGGGCGGGGTCGGGAAGACCACGGTCTCGGCCGCCTTCGCCCTGGAGGCGGCCCGGATCGGGCGACGGGCCTGCGTGGTCACCATCGACCCGGCCCGACGACTGGCCAACGCCCTCGGGGTCGACACCCTCCCCAACGTGGCGGCCCGGATCGAGGGGCCCTGGCCGGGAGAGCTCTGGGCGATGATGCTCGACGCCAAGGGAACCTTCGACGACCTCATCGCCAAGCACGCCGCCAGCCCGGAGCAGGCCGAGTCCGTGATCTCGAACCGGCTCTACCGGAACCTCACCGGGGCCCTGTCGGGGACGCAGGAGTACATGGCCATGGAGAAGCTCTACGAGCTGACCGAGGAGGGGAACTTCGACCTGGTCGTGGTCGACACCCCCCCGACCCGCAACGCCCTCGACTTCCTCGACGCCCCCCGGCGCCTGACCCAGTTCCTCGGCCACCGCCTCTTCCAACTTCTCCTCATGCCCACCCGGGCCTATCTCCGGGCCGTCTCCGTGGCCACCCAGGCCCTGCTCCGGACCATCTCGAAGGTGGCCGGGGCCGAGATCGTCCAGGACGCCGTGACCTTCTTCGGTGCCATGGAGGGGATGCTCGAAGGGTTCAGGAGCCGGGCCGAGCACATGCGGGAGCTCCTTGGTCGGCCCACCACCTCCTTCGTGCTGGTGACCTCCCCGAGGGCCGACTCGGTGGAGGAGGCAGAGTGGTTCGCCGAGCGGCTCCTGGAGGCGGGGATGGCGGTGGAGGGGCTCGTCGTCAACCGTGTCCACCCCGCCTTCCCGATCGCTCCCCCCTTCCCGGCCGCCCCGGCCGGGAGCGCCCTCGAGGCCCTCGAGGACAACCTCCGGGGCTACCGGGAGGTGAACGAGCGGGAGGAACGGGCCTTCGGGGAGCTGGTGGTCCGGGTGGCCCCTTCGCCGGTGTCCCGGGTCCCCCTCCTCTCCATCGACGTCCACGACGTCGCCGGACTCACGGTCGTGGCCGACCACGTCTTCGCCCCGGTCACCACCCCGGCCGTCTGAGCGGGGCGGAGGTGGTGGGCGGGCCCCGGCAGGGATTACCCTTCAGCCCGTGCCCCTGATCCTCGTCGCCAGCGACGCCCCCTCGGTCCGGGCCGAGGTCATCTCGGCCGTCGGAGGGCCCGACACGGAGATCCTCGAGGTCCGTTCCGGACCGGCCGTAACCCTGGCCGTGGAGGAGTACGAGACCGATCTCGTCGTCGTGGACCTCCAGATGGGGAACATGGGGGGGATGGCCGTCTGCCTCGATCTCCGCCTGGAGGAGTCCTACGGCCGGATCCCCCACGTCCCGGTCCTGATGCTCCTCGACCGTCGCCCCGATGTCTTCATGGCTCGGCGCTCGGGCGCCGAGGGCTGGCTGGTCAAGCCGCTTGATCCCCGGCGGATCAGGCGGGCCACCACCACCCTGCTCGACGGTGGCCACTTCCACGACGAATCCTTCGCCCCCCTCCCCGCCATGGTCGGTCCGGCCCCGGCGGGGGACGATCCCCGGGGGTGATCCGGCGACGGCGCGTCCCGGCCCCGGCCATCGCCCCGGCCGGGACGTCCGCCAACGAGGACCGGACCGGTGAGGACCAGGAGCGCAGGATCCTGGTCGCCCTTGCCGATCTCCGGGACACCACCGTCCGGGAGGTCATGACCCCCCGGGTCGACGTGGTGGGGCTGCCCATCCCCGTCGAGGCAGCCGATGTGGCCCGGGCGGTCCGGGAGACCGGCCACAGCTGCTTCCCCGTCTACGACGACGACCTCGACCAGATGGTGGGGATCCTCTTCGTCAACGACCTCTTCCGGGCCGGCTGGGAGCTCGACGGCCGCACCGGCGAGGACGACGGGCCGGACCGGCCCAGCCCCCTTGAGATCTCCCGCCGGCTCCGCCAGCCCTACCTCGTCCCGGAGTCCAGGCTCGTCCTCGACGTCCTGGCCGACATGCGCCACGACCGGCGGGCCGTGGCCGTGATCGTGGACGAGTACGGGGGGATGGCCGGCATCCTGACCGTCAAGGACCTGCTGGCCGCCCTGGTCGGGGACCTCCGGGACGAGTTCGACCCCGGGGGGGAGCCCGACGTGATCCGGGTCGACCACACCCGGTGGCTCGTCGACGGGGGGACGAGCGTCGACGACGTCCGGGCCCAGCTCGGGGTGGCCGTCCCCGAGGGGGAGTACGTGACCCTGGGCGGCTACCTCTTCGACGCCTTCGGCCACATCCCGGCCGAGGGGGAGCGGTACGTCCACGAGGGCTGGGAGTTCCGGGTGGCCGAGATGGAGCGTCGCCGGGTGGCCAAGGTCGTCGTCCAGGGACCGCCCGGCCCCGACGACGAGGAGACCGGGAGCCCCTGACCGGCGATGGCCGGCCCCGACGGGTGGTGGGGTACGATCTCTGCTCGTCGCCGGGGCGGCCCGTCCCCGGACGGACCGTGGTGGTTCCGGCACCGCGGGCTGTAGCGCAGCTTGGTTAGCGCGCCACGTTCGGGACGTGGAGGTCCCGGGTTCAAATCCCGGCAGCCCGACCACCCGAGGGCCGGGGGACCCAGTTCCCCCGGCCGGTCATCCCCGTTCCCGGCGCGGCTGGGCCCCTCCGACATCACCGCCCGCCCGTCACGGCCGGGGGTAGTGTCGAAGAGCCTCGTCCGAGAGAAGACGGGCCGCCCGGAGCCAATCCGGTCGGACCACGGTGTGCCGGGCGGACAGACAGGGGAGGGCGAACGATGAGCGATGCCAAAGTCGACGCAGTGAGCGAGACGGGTGGGGGGCTCGCCAACGCCCTCTGGAAGCGGCAGTTGCCGCACTACCCGGAGCGGGGGCCCCGGTTCTTCTACCTCGGGGTGGTGGTCCTCACGACGATCATCCTGTACTACCTCTACTACGTGGAGGGGGCGGTCACGCCCCTGATGCTTCCCTTCTACCACATGTCTTTCCAGTACTTCCTGACCCTTCTGGTCATCTCGAACGCCATCGGTGCGTTCACGGCGTTCATCGGGGGGCTGTCCGACAGGATCGGTCGGGGGAACCTGACCATCTTCGGGACACTCATCGTCGGGCTGATCCAGCTCGGGGTCCCGAGTCTCCACACCAAGCTCGGCTTCTTCCTGGCCTACTGCGCCATCGGATTCGTCGAGGGGATCATCCTGGTCGCCACCCCGGCTCTCATCCGGGACTTCTCGCCCCAGATGGGCCGGGCCGCGGCCATGGGATTCTGGGCCCTGGGCCCGGTTCTCGGGAGCCTGACGGCCAGCCTGGTCGCCAACCACACCCTGTCCGCCCACGCCGTCCCCTCGGACTTCAAGAGCCAGTTCGTGATCTCCGGGGTGGTCTGCATGGTGATCGTCGTGATCGCCTTCTTCGGGCTGAGAGAGCTCTCTCCGGGACTGCGGGACCAGCTCATGGTGTCGGAGAAGGACCGGGCCCTGGTCGAGGCCAAAGCGCTCGGGATCGACGTCGAGGCCGCCGTCGCCCATCCCCTCCGCTCGATGATGAAGCTCGACCTGTTCGCCTCGTCGGTCGCCGTGGCCGTGTTCCTCCTCATCTACTACGCCTCGGTCTCCGTCCTCACCATCTACTGGGTCGTCGTCTTCAACCGGACCGCGTCCCAGGCCAACGGAATCAACACCTGGTACTGGGTCGCCGACTCGATCACCCTCATCGTGGTCGGGGTCCTCTCCGACCGGCTCCGGGTCCGGAAGCCCTTCATGGTGGCCGGCGCCGCCATGACCATCGTGATGACCATCGTCCTGATCGTCCAGGCCGGTCATCCCACCACCGGCTACTACTCCAACGTCCTCGTCGTCGCCCTCCTCGGCGTCGCCATCGGCGTCACCTACACCCCCTGGATGGCCGCCTACACCGAGGCGGTCGAGGCCCACAACCCGGCGTTGACCGCCACCGGCCTGGCCATCTGGGGCTGGGTGCTCCGGATCGTCGTGGCCGGATCGTTCCTGATCCTCCCCCTCGTCATCACCACGGCCACCACCCTCGTCGACAACCAGACCCAGGGCGCCGAGCTCCAGGCCTTCCAGGCCGCCCAGCCCTACTCCCCCTCGCTCACGGCGGCCCCACCCAGCTCGGCGCCGATCCCGGCCAGCGTCGTGGCCCAGCTCAACGCCACCGGCAAACCCGGACCGATCACCACCGCCGCTCTCGTCCAGGCCTACGACAAGACCGACTCGACGAAGCCGAACCTGGTCCGGCTCACCACCGCCCTCCAGACCCTGACCCCCGACCAGCAGAAGCTGGCCACCTCCGCCCTCCCGGCCCTCCAGTCGGCCCTCGGCGCCGTCCTGGCCGGACAGACCCCGGCGGCCAAGGACGTCGCCACCTTGCAGGCCACCAGCCCCACCGACCTCGGGCTCCTCGTCCCGGCCGCCGAGAAGCTCGTCCCGGCCCAGAAGAAGTCCCCGAACGAGTGGAAGACCTGGTGGTGGATCTGCCTCGGCGGCCAGGTCGTCTTCCTCCTCCTCGTCTTCACGATGAAGGGACGCTGGAGCCCCAAGGCCGCCAAGGCCGACCTCGAGGCCCGGGAGAAGCTCGTCGAGGAGGAGCTGGCCGCCCTGGGCCGGGAACCGGCCGGCAGCTCCGCTTGACCATCCCCACCGCGCCGTCCCCCGGAACGCCCGTCTCCCTCGTGTCCGGGGTCGGGCCGGGCCTGGGCCGGAAGGTGGCCCTGGCCCTGGCCCGGGACGGTTCCGACCTGGTCCTCGCCGCCCGTCGGGGGGAGGTCCTCGAGGCGGTGGCCGGGGAGGTCCGGGCCCTCGGCCGGCGGGCCCTCGTCGTCCCGACGGACATGACCGACCGGGCCGCCTGTGCGGCCCTGGCCGGGGCGGCCGTCTCGGAGTACGGCCGGATCGACATCCTGGTCAACAACGCCTACGTCGAGGACGTCTTCCAGACCTTCGAGCGGGTCGACCTCGACGAGTGGCGCCGGCTCACCGAGGTCAACCTGTTCGGTCCGCTCCAGGTGACGAAGGAGGTCGTCCCCCAGATGCGCTCCCAGGGGGGCGGGTCCATCGTCTTCGTGAACTCGATGATCGTCCGGAAGCCCCTGGCCCGGCAGGGGGGGTACCTGACGTCGAAGGCCGGGCTCCTGGGGGCGGCCCAGGGTCTGGCCCTGGAGCTGGGCCGGCACCGGATCAGGGTCAACTCGGTCCTCCCCGGCTGGATATGGGGCCCCCAGGTGGAGCTCTACGTGAAATTCTCGGCCGAGAAGCGGGGGGTGGAGGAACAGGAGATCATCGAGGAGATCACCCGGGAGATCCCTCTCGGGACCATCCCCACCGACGACGAGGTGGCCCAGGCCGTGGTCTTCCTGGCCTCGGAACGAGCCTCGGCCATCACCGGCCAGAGCCTCGACGTGAACGGCGGGGAGGTCTTCGCCTGATTCCCATTTCCTTACCGGAGGCAACCATCAGTTTGCCCGGAGGGACCCCCAGTTGCTAGACATGAGTCCCATCGTGACTGACATCGAGACCAACTCGATGGAACGGCCGAGCCGGAAGAAGAAGCGCTCTCCCCGGGTGCTGGGGCTTGTCTGGACCGTCGTCACCTTCCTTCTGCTCAGCCTCCTCCCGGCGGCGCGCCCGGCCGCGGCCGATTCCCTGACCGACGCCAAGGCCAGGGCCGCCCAGATCTCGGCCCAGATCCAGGCCGACGGGAACCGGCTCGATGCGCTGGCCCAGCAGTACGAGGCGGCCCAGCAGCGGGTCCAGCAGCTCGACCAGCAGGTGGCCCAGACCCAGGCCGCCATCTCCCAGACCAGGGCCCAGGTCGCCTCCGACCAGGGGAACCTCCGGGCCGAGGCCCTCACGGCCTACATGGCCGGGACCACGGACACCGGCTTCGAGTCCGTCTTCGCCGGCGGCGGGGAGAAGGCCTCGGTCGATCAGGAGTACCGCTCGGTGGCGAGCGGGAACATCACCTCGGCCGTCGACCGGCTCCACCTCTCCCAGACGGCCCTCACCACCCAGGAGGGCCTGCTCCAGACCACCCAGGCCCAGGCCCAGGCGGCCGTGGCCCAGGTGACGGCGGCCCGGAACCAGGCGGCGGCCACCCAGGCCTCGGAGCAGTCGACCCTCTCGGCGGTGAACGGCCAGATCCAGACCCTGGTGGCCCAGCAGGAGCAGGCCGCCGCCGCAGCCGCCGCGGCCGCCTACGCCCAGAAGCTGGCCCAGCAGCAGGCGGCCCAGCAGCAGGCGGCCCAGCAGCAGGCCCTGTTGATCCAGCAGCAGACGACCCAGAAGCAGACCCAGAAGGGCGGGGGTTCGGCCTACACCGCTCCGGCCGCCGCCGCCGCCCAGAACGTCCCCGTGGCCCCCGGTGCGTCGGGGGCCGTGGCCGCGGCCGAGAGCCAGCTCGGGGTCCCCTACGTCTGGGGCGGGGAGAGCCCCGGGGTCGGGTTCGACTGCTCGGGGCTGGTCCAGTGGGCCTGGGGAAGGGCCGGGGTCTCGCTGCCCCGGACGGCCCAGGGCCAGTACGACGCCGTCACCCACATCCCCATGTCGGCTCTCGAGGCGGGGGACCTCGTCTTCTGGGACGACGGGACCGGCAGCGTCCAGCACGTGGCCATCTACGTGGGCGGCGGGACGGTCATCCACGCCCCGAGCACCGGCTCCGTGGTCCGGTACCAGGGCATCTGGGGAGACGGGCTCGTGGGGGCCGGCCGTCCCTGAGGCCGCCGGGGACGCTACCGTCGGGTGACCGCACCGACGGGGCGGGCCGAGCAGAGGAGTCCGGCCGTGGCGCTGCAGATCGATGCCCAGGTCGTCACCGAGCTGACCTGGGACTACGTCCAGTCGAAGCCCAGGCTGGCCCGGCTCTACGAGAAGGGCAAGGTCTCCCAGTGGAACGCCACCACTGACATCGACTGGACCCCCGAGGTCAATTTCGGGGAGTCGACGATGGAGGAGGACGCCGTCGAGGGGGTGAGCCAGATGCTCGGGCTGACCGACTCCCCCCTGGAACGGCTCGGTCCCGAGGGCCGGACCCGGTTCGCCTGGGAGTTCCAGGCCTGGATGGTCAGCCAATTCATGCACGGTGAGCAGGGGGCCCTGGTGGCCACCGCCCGCCTGGTCGAGACCGTCCCCGACATCGACTCCAAGTTCTACGCCGCCAACCAGGTCAACGACGAGGCCCGCCACGTCGAGGCCTACGCCCGCTACCTGAACGAGAAGCTCCAGGTCAGCTATCCGATCAGCATCCCCCTCGAGTCCCTCCTGGTCGACATCATGAAGGAGCGACGTTGGGACATCACCTACCTGGGGATGCAGATCATGGTGGAGGGCCTGGCCCTGGCCGCCTTCGGCCTGGCCAACTACATGTTCCTCGACCCCATCATCAAGCAGATCACCGGTCTGGTCATGCGGGACCTATGCCGACCCGGGAAC
>PLZB01000060.1 GCA_003151955.1 Acidimicrobiaceae bacterium | reverse complement strand
CCGACGCCGACGCCGACGTCGACGCCGACCCCCACGCCGACGTTGCCTCCGCCACCGACGCCGACACTCTCCCCGCCGCCTTCGTTGGGTGGTGTCACCCCGGTCACGGGTCCGGTGGTGAGCGGTCTGACCGGAGGCCTGTCTCAGTGGATCGTCTGGCTCGTGGTCGTGGTGTTCGCGGCGGCGCCGATCGTCACCTTCAAGGCGCTCGGTGACCTGACGGGGGCGAGCTCGGTGAGCGCACCGGGTCCGTCGGATCCGCCCGTCGTTGGCTACGGAACGCTGACGGGGTCGGCCGAGTGCGCGGGCACGGCGGGGTCGTTCGACCAGAGCGGTCGGAAGATCGGCCTCCTGGTCTCACAGCCGGCATCGGAATCGCACCCGTTCCTGGTCGATCCACACGGCTACGTCCAGTACGCGGGGACCACGAAGAGCGTGATCACGAACCATCACTGGTCGCTGTCGATCTCGAGCATCACGGCCAAGACCGGGGGACAGCCCAACGCGGGGCTGCAACAGACGACGTCAGGTCAGCAGTCGGTGCACCAGCTCCTCCCAGTGGGGGTGACGGGCCTGTTCTACCTCCACGGGACGATCGTGGGGTCGGACGGGACAGGCTGCACGGGGTCGTTGTGGGTCAAGGTGGTCGGGAGCCCGACGTCGACGATCCCGTTCTACGTTGGGAGTGCGACGGTGCTGGTAGGAGCGATCGGTGTGGTGATGGCCTTCCCGAAGCAGCAGTTCCGAATGAAGACGCCCCAGCCATGACGATGAGCCCGAGTTCCTCACCGGTGGCCGAGCCCGCCGCGGCCGATGCCGAGGTCGGGACGATGGTCGTCAAGCGGCATCCCATCAGGGGGATCCTCTTCGGGATCCTGATCGGGATCGGGACCAACGTGTTGATGGTGATCTTCTCGATCGCCTCCTACAAGAATCTCATCCCCTCGATCGTCATGACCGTTTGCGGCTCGGTCATCGGGTTCATGCTCGGGAAGTACGGGCCGATCCGGGGCCGGCGACGGGCCCGGAAGCAGCTGGCGGCCGCGGCGGCCGCGGCCGAGGGGGCGACGGCTGGGCTGACGCCGGCCTGAGGGTCGGAGAGGCGGTCTGGCCGGGCGGACCGGCCAGTGCTGCTGAGCCCATAGAGTCGAAGTCGGCGATGAGAACGACGGAGGTCGCGGTGGCGAAGGGCCCGGCTGAGGGTCAGGGGGGCGGAAGGCCCCGATCGCTTGTCCCGATGTCCAGGTGTCCCGGCCGAGGTGGGGATCCGGTTCCCCCGCCCCGGCTTCCATCATTCCGGCCGGCCTAAGGAGAGACGATGTTCTTCTGGCATGTCCCAGCACCGAACGAGGCCCTGCTGATCTCCGGTTCGAGGAGCAAGGCGCCCGACACCCAGTTCCGGATCGTCACCGGTCACGGCTGCTTCGTCCTCCCCATCAAGCAGAAGGCCCGGATCCTGTCGCTCTCGCTCCAGGAGGCCGAGATCGCCGAGGAGTGCATCACCACCCAGGGGATCCGGCTCCGGATCCGGGCTATCGCCGCCTTCAAGATCGGGGACGACCAGGGGTCGATCAACAATGCGGCCCGGCGGTTCCTGGCGGAGCAGAACCGGATGGAGGACCTGGTGGGGCGGATCTTCGCCGGCCACCTCCGGTCCATCATCGGGAGCCTGACCGTCGAGGAGATCATCAGGGAGCGGGACCGGCTGGCCCAGGAGGTGAAGGACGGGAGCCACGGGGAGATGGAGAAGCTCGGGATCGTCGTCGACGCCCTCCAGATCCAGGAGATCGAGGACGCCACCGGATACATCAACAACATCGCCGCCCCCCACGCTGCAGCCGTGGCCTCGATGGCCCGGATCGCGGCGGCCAAGGCCGACGAGGAGGCCACCCAGCGAGAGCAGGAGGCTGCCGCCCTGAAGGGGCAGTACACCCGGGACACCCAGATCAAGCAGGCCGGTTTCGCGGCCGAGGTGGAGCAGGCCAAGGCCCGGGCGGCCCAGGCCGGGCCGCTGGCCGAGGCCCAGGCCTCCCAGGAGGTCATCGAGCAACAAACGGCCCTGGCCGAGCGGGCCGCCGACCTGACCGACAAGCGGCTCGAGTCCGAGGTGCGGCGACCGGCGGACGCCGAGGCCTACAAGACGCGGACCCTGGCCGACGCGGCCCGGGACAAGACGAAGGCGGAGACCGAGGCGGAGGCCTTCCGGCAGCGGACCCTGGCCGAGGCCAACCGGGACACGGTGGGATTCAACACCGAGGCCGAGGCCAACCGGCGTCGGGCCATCGCGTCAGCGGAGGCCGAGGCGGAGAAGGTCCGGGCCGCGGCCGACGCCGAGGCCAAGAAGCACGAGGCCGACGGCGAGAGCTATGCCCGCCGGGCTGTGGCCGCCGCCGACGCCGACGCCATCAACGTCCGGGCCGCGGCCCTGGCCGGGGGGAACCAGGCCCTGATCGCGGCCAACAAGCTGATCGACGTCCTCCCGTCGCTGGTCGAGGCGGCCGCCAAGGGCATCGAGGGATCGAACCTCACCGTCATCAACGGGAGTGAGGGCGTCAATCAGATGGTGGCCGGGGTCGTCGGCCAGGGCATGACCATCTACGAGGCGCTCCGCAAGGCCATCGTCGTCGGTGGGGCGGCATCGAACGGGGCGGGTACCGGCAATGGCGCCGGTACGACCGACAACCACCTGGGGGACGGGAGCAGCCAGCCCGCCCCCCTCGGGGCCGGACCTACGGAGCCCGGAGCCGCCGGGTAGCCCGAGCTGGGTCGGCGGGGTTCCTGCCCCGGGTCCAGCTTGCCGCGGCCGCGGCCAGGCAGGCCAGGACGGAGAAGTCGAAGGCCACGTGGAGACCGGCCCTGAAGGGACCGGAGACGAGGGACGGGAAGAACTCACGGCCCAGGAGGACCCGACGTTGGGCCCCGGTGAGGTGGGCCAGGACCGATGGGCCCAGTAGGTGCTGTATCGGGTTGTAGCCCAGGAAAGCGGCGAAGAGGGTCGAGACGGGAGGTAGGTGGGAGACCCGGACCGCGGTGGTCGGCGGGACCCCGTGGTCGGCGAGGCCCTGGGCCAGGCTTGTCGGCAGGGTCGAGGCCAGACCGACGATCATCAGGGTGAAGAAGATCCCGATGGAGAGGACCTGGGCCGAGTTCTGGAAGGTGGTGTTCATCCCGGATCCGGCCCCCCGGTCGGATGCCGGGAGGGAGTTCATCACGCCGGCCCGGTTCGGTGAGGAGAACCCGCCCATGGCCAGGCCCATGGCCAGGAGGAGGAGCCCGAAGGTCCAGTAGGGGAAGTCGATGGGCAGGGTCTCGAGCAGGGCGAAGCAGGCGGCCGATCCGAGCATGCCGGCCGTGGCGAAGGGCCGGGCCCCGAAGTGGTCCGACAGGACTCCCGAGAGTGGGCCGGCGATGAGGAACCCGGCCGTGAGTGGCAGCATGGCGACGCCGGCCCAGAGGGGGGTCACGGCGAAGCTGTAGCCATGGAGGGGCAACCAGATCCCCTGGAGCCAGATGACGAGCATGAACATGAGGCCGCCGCGGCCCAGAGCGGCCAGGAAGCTGGCCAGGACGCCGGCGGTGAAGGCCCGGATCCGAAAGAGGGGGAGACGGAACATTGGTTCGTCTACCTTGGACTCGATGAGGCAGAACGCCACGAGGAGAGCGGCTCCGCCGGCCAGCTCGGCCAGGACGACGGGGTTGGTCCACCCCATGGCGTCGCCGGCGTAGGGCTGGATGCCGCTGGTGATCCCGACCAGGGTCAGGACCAGGCCGGCGGCGAAGGTGGCGTTGCCGGCCCAGTCGATCCCGGCCCGCTGGGAGACACCCACCTCCCGGAGGGCCCGGTAGCCGTAGATGGTGGCGAAGAGGCCGATCGGGACCGAGACCAGAAAGATCAGCCGCCAGTTGATCGGGGCCAGCAGGCCTCCCAGGACCAGGCCGATGAAGAGGCCGCTGATGTTGGCCGTCTGGTTGATGCCCAGGGCCAGACCCCGCTGGTGCTCGGGGAAGGCGTCGGTGAGGATGGCGGCCGACTGGGCCAGCAGCATGGCCGCGCCCACCCCCTGGAAGATCCGGATCACGATGAGCCAGATTCCCGCCGCCGAACCGGACATCCAGGTGACGGAGAGGAGGAGGGAGAAGAAGGTGAAGGTGGCGAAGCCGAGGTTGTAGACGCGGACCCGTCCGTAGATGTCGCCGAGTCGGCCCAGGCTCAGGACGAGGACACTGGTGACGATGAGGAAGCCCAGGATCATCCAGAGCAGGTAGAAGCTGTTGCCGGGCCGGAGGGGATCGAGGTGGATGCCCCGGAAGATGTCGGGCATGGCGATCAGCATGATCGAGCCGTCGATGGAGGCCATGAGCCCCCCGAGGGTCGTGATCGAGAGGGCCACCCACTTGTGGCGGTCGTCGGCCCGGGCCACCTGCTGGAGCGACCCGGCCGACGGCATCAGATGGTCTGGGCCAGGCGCTCGAGCAGCGGGGTGGCTGCGGCCAGCTGTCGGAGCTCCGTCGGGGAGAACGACGTCGAGAGGGCCTTGGCCAGCTGCCGGGTCAGGGCGTCCCGCCTGCTGCGGAGCTCGTCGAGACCGGCCCCGGTCAACGTCAGCACCGACTGGCGGCCGTCCCCGGGGTCCGGGCGCCGCTCGACGAGGCCCCGGGCCTCGAGGCCGGCCAGGGTGGCCCCCATGGACTGGGGGCTGATCTGCTCCAGCCGGGCCAGCCCGCTGGCCGTGGACGGCCCGACCCGGTCGAGCCAGGCCAGGGCCGAGGTCTCGGGCAGGGTGAGCCCGTCGTCGGCCTGGAGCTGGCGGAGCCGTCGCCGGAGAAGGCCGACGCCCACCCGGAGGGCTCCGGCGACCTCGACGACGTCCGGGTCGAGGGCCATCAACTCGCCCGAGTGGGATCTCGGGCTCAGGCCGCCACGTCCTCGACGACGGCGCCGTCTCGGAGCCTGACCCGGCGGCGGGCCCGGCCGGCCACCTCGGGGTCGTGGGTGGCCACGATGATCGTCACGGGCTGGTCGCCGGTCTGGAGCTCCTCGAGGAGACCGAGGACGTCGTTGGCGCTCTCGGAGTCGAGGTTCCCGGTGGGCTCGTCGGCGATGATGACCCGGGGCCGGTTGGCCAGGGCCCGGGCGATGGCCACCCGCTGCTGCTCCCCCCCGGAGAGCCGGGAGGGGAGGTGGTCGAGGCGCTGGCCCAGGCCGACACCTTCGAGGAGCTCGGTGGCCCGGGCCACCCGGTCGGCCCGGCGGACGTGGTGGGGGACCATGGCGATGGCGACGTTCTCGAGGGCGGTCAGGGTGGGGATCAGGTTGAACTGCTGGAAGACGAAGCCGATCTGCTGGCTCCGGATGGCGGTCAGGCTCTTGTCCCGGCAGGATCCCAGCTCCTGGCCGTCGAGCCGGATGGTCCCGGCCGTGGCCACGTCGAGGCCGCCGAGGAGCTGGAGGAGGGTGCTCTTGCCCGAGCCGCTCGGTCCCTCGATCGAGAGGAACTCGCCGGCCCGGATGTCGAGGTCGAGCGACTTCAGGGCCAGGACCGGGGTGCTGCCCCGCTGGTAGCGACGCTCGATCTGCCTGAGCTCGTAGAGGATCCCGGGCGGGTCGAACGTGGCGGGCGGCTGGGCCGCCCCGGTCCCGGTCGTCTCCGGTCCCCGGAGCTCGCCGTCGGTGTCGAGCTCCCTGTCGGTCTCGAGTTCCTCGTCGGTCATGGTCTCGCTCCTCTCGGGGTCACTCGGATCGTTCTCCACCGGGCTCATCCCAGGTCCCGCATGGCCGAGGCCGGTGGGAGCCGGGCCGCCCGCCAGCCGCCGGCCCCGCCGGACAGGAAGCCACCCAGGCCGCCGAAGAGGAGCCCCAGCCCCACCGTGGAGAGCTTGATGGGAGCGGTCAGGCGGACGCTCGTGCTCGCCGCGGCCGTGGTGGCCTGGTGGAAGACGCTCCCGGCCGTGGAGGCCCCGACGGCGGTGCCGGTCGAGGTGGAGGTCAGGGTCGGGCCCAGGTGGGTGATGAGGGCGCAGATCCCCACGCCGAGGCCGATCCCGATGACACCGCCCAGGAGCCCGATGCCGACTGTCTCCGCCACGATCTGGCGGACGACCCGGCCCTTGGACCAGCCCAGGGCCCTGAGGGTGCCGATCTCCCGGACCCGCTTGGCCACGCTGGCCAGGGTCAGGAGGGCGGCGATGAGGAAGGCGGCCAACAGGACGATGACGGCCAGGGCCCCACCGAGGTTGGTGGCCAGGGAATGGGCCTGGGAGAGGCTGCCGGTGACCTGGCTGGCCAGGCTCTTCGAGGTGAGGACCTGGGCCCCGGGGAGCTCCTTCTGGATGGCAGCGGCCACGGCGTCGACCTGGCTGGCGTCGGTGACCTTGACGAGGACCTCGTTGACCCGGCCGGCGTTGCTGGCCAGGCTCTGGAGGGTGGCGAGGTCGAAGTAGAGGTCGGAGGTGTTCCCGGTCAGGGTGGGGTTGACGAGGCCGACGACGGTGAAGGTGGTGCTGTCGATGGTGAGGGTCTGGCCCACCTTGATGGAATTCGAGCTGGCGTAGGCGGTGTTGACGAGGAGCTGGTCGGCGGGGGAGGAGCCGAACCAGGACCCGGAGACGAGCTGGGCCTTCGTGATCAGCCCGGTGGTGGTGTTCGAGGGGTTCACGCCGGCCACGGTGTAGCTCTTGGTCTGGGTGTCGGTCTGGGGCGGGTTCAGGACCTGGGTGATGGTCTGGGTGGGAACGACGACCTGGGCCTCGTACTGCTGGTAGCGGGCCGGGAGGCAGGTGGTGAAGGCGGAGCCGAAGCGGCTGTCGAGGGCACCGATGTCCAGAGCGCCCCCGCCACCGCCGCCGAAGCCGCCGCCCCGGGTGGGGTTGCCCGAGGCGCCGGGGGTGGCGGTGGGGGGCCCGGAGCCGGCCGGGGTTGTCGTGGTGGTGGAGTTGGGGAAGGCCCCGCTGTTCTGGAGGCACTGCCGGACCTGGGTCCGCTCGGCCGCGGTGAGGGGAGCCGGGGTCGAGGTGGCCGTGATGGTCTGGCCCCCGGTCTGGATCGAGGCGGAGATGGCGGGGACGGTGCCGCTCTCGTGGAGGGCCTGGAGGGAGAGGCCGGGGACGGCGGACTGGACGCCCTTCACGGCCGAGACGACCTGGAGGGCCTGGTCGGGGAAGGTGATGAGGGTGCCGGGGACGAAGAAGTCGTAGGTGAATGCGGTCCCGGCCGGGCCGAGCTTGGAGAGGTCGGTGAGGATCGAGGAGTTGGCGTTCAGGAGGGTGGCCTGGTCGGTGGAGTTGAGGGAGCTGATGGCGCTCGTGCCTCCAAGACCCCGGGCCCCTCCACCGAAGAAGCCGCCGCCGCCGCCTCCGCCGGGACCGCCCCCGGCACCGGGCCCACCGAAGCCGGTCGGGGCGGTCGTCGTCGTCGTGGTCGAGGCAGCCGCGGCGGTGGTGGCACCCACGGTCCGGGTGACGATGATGTCGGTCCCGACCGTGGAGAGGGGGGAGAGGGCCTTGCCCTGGGCGTCGGTCAGGCCGGCGGAGACGCCGATGATGGCCATGACGAGGCCGACACCGGCGGCGAGGCCCACGGCGGTGACGAGGGTCCGACTCCAGCGTCGCCGGAGCTCGTTCCAGAGATAGCCGATCGAGAACATGGGTTCCCCTCCGGTCGAGGATCGGTGCTCCGGGGATGGTAGGGAACGTTCCTGGCAGGAACCTGTGGGTAGGGTCAAAGGAGACCCACAGGTTCGGTGGGCATGATCGGAGACGATGTCGATGGCAGAGGGCAGCGGACAGCGGGTCCTGGTGGTGGACGACGAAAAGGGCATCACGGACCTGGTGGCCATGGCACTGCGCTACGAGGGGATGGAGGTCCAGGTCGCCCACACCGGCCGGGAGGCCCTCGAGGCCATCCCGACATTCCGGCCCCAGCTCCTCGTCCTCGACGTGATGCTGCCCGACCTCGACGGGTTCGAGGTCCTCCGGCGGTTGGGGGGGGACCGGATCGTGGAGGGCCTCCCGGTCCTCTTCCTGACGGCCCGGGACACCCTGGAGGACAAGCTCCGGGGGTTCACCCTGGGGGGCGACGACTACATGACGAAGCCCTTCAGCGTGGAGGAGCTCATCGTCCGGGCCCGGGCCATCCTCCGTCGGGCCCACCCGGGGGAGCGGGACACGGGACGGCTCCAGGTGGCCGACCTGGTCCTCGACGAGGAGAGCCACGTCGTCCGGCGGGGTCCGGTCGTCGTCGAGCTGACGCCGACCGAGTTCAAGCTCCTCCACTACCTGCTGCTCAACGCTGGGCGGGTCGTCTCCAAGGCCCAGATCCTCGACCGGGTCTGGAATTACGACTTCGACGGGAACGCCAACGTGGTCGAGATCTACATCAGCTACCTCCGGCGGAAGGTCGACTCCCTCGGGCCCCGGCTCATCCAGACGGTCCGGGGGGTGGGCTACAGCCTGCGGCCGCCGTCGGAGGCCGGTTCGACGGGTCCCGGGGAGTAGGCGGGGCGGTGACGCTCCGGATCCGGCTCCTGGCCCTCCTGGTCGGGATCGTGGCGGTCGGGCTGGGGGCGTCGGGGGTTGTCACCTACACCTCCCTCCACTCCTTCCTCCTGAGCCGGATCGACAGCCAGCTGGCCGGCTCGGACCAGGTCGTCCTCCAGCACCTCGTCCGGGACCCGGTGGTGGGACCCTCGGGGGGTTTCCGGTCGAGCGGTGACGCCTCGCTCATCCCGATCGGGACGGTCGGGGAGCTGCGGGACACGACGGGGGCGGCCCTGGTGGGGCCTGACCCCTTCGGGGGGAATCTCTCCCCGCCGGTCCTCCCCGCCGATCTGCCCGGCTCGGGTGGCCCGGGGGTGTCGGCCGTCCTCTTCGTTGCGGAGAGTGCCGGGCCGTCGCCGGTCACCTACCGGGTCCGGGCCGAGCCGGTCTACAACAATGGCAGCGGGGAGGTGGCCGGAACCCTGATCGTCGCCTTTCCCCTGACCGATGTCGACCAGACCCTGGGGCGGCTGCTCCGGATCGAGATCCTGGTCTCGATAGGGGTCCTCCTCGGCCTGATGGCCCTGGTGTGGTGGGTGGTCCGGCGGGGGTTGCGGCCCCTGGACCAGATGGCGACCACGGCGGGGGCGATCGCGGCCGGGGACCTCTCCCAGCGGGTCGAGGTCCGGGAGGAGGGAAGCGAGGTGGGCCGGCTCGGGCTGGCCCTCAACTCGATGCTGGGGGAGATCGAGGTGGCCTTCGCGGCCCGGGCGGCCTCGGAGGAACGGCTCCGGCGGTTCCTTGCCGACGCCTCCCACGAGCTCAGGACCCCGCTGACATCGATCCGGGGCTACGCCGAGATGTTCGATCGGGGGGCCCGGGACCGGCCCGAGGACCTGGCCCTCGCCATGCACCACATCAGGGCCGAGGCGGACCGGATGGGCCACCTGGTGGAAGACCTCCTCCTCCTGGCCCGGCTGGACCGGGAGCGTCCCCTGGAGGAGGGCTCCGTCGACCTGGCCGGGGTGGCCGCCGCCGCCGTCGACGCCTTCGGGGTCTCCGCCCCCGGGCGGTCGGTCACCATCGTGTCCCCGCCCCGGGTCATGGTCCGGGGCGACGCCGAGCGTCTCCGCCAGGTCCTCGACAACCTCCTCTCGAATGCCGGCAAGTACACCCCGGAGGGGACACCGATCGAGGTCTGGTTGGGGGCGGCCGGACCCGAGGCCCGACTCGAGGTGGCCGATCGGGGCCCGGGGGTGGCGGAGGGGGAACGGGAGAAGATCTTCGAGGCGTTCCACCGGTTCGACCCGTCGCGGCAGCGGGCCAGCGGGGGGGCCGGCCTGGGGCTGGCCATCACCTCTGCCATCGTCCGGGCCCACGGGGGACAGCTCGGGATGGTGCCCCGGGAGGGTGGCGGGTCGGTCTTCTGGGTCCAGCTCCCAGCCGAGGTCCCGGACCGGGAAGCGGCTGGTGGGGCTCCTGAGGCGGAAGTCAAGAGCTGAGGCGGATTCACGGCAGATTCCCAGGTTGCTCAGGGGTGACGCAAAGGATCGGGACCGATACTGATCGTGGCGGATCTTGCTAGCCGAGCCGAGGAGCGTGGATGAGCCCAGCTGAGTCCGAGCCCGGAGCTGCCCAGGATCCTGTCGTGGCCAGCTGGATCGATCCGATCCCCGCCCCGGCGCCGGAAGGGCCGACCCGGGGCCGGGGGATCCGCTGGGCCGTCGCCGCCGGGGGCCTGACGGCGATGCTGGGACTCGGTGGCTACGGCGTCGCCGCCGCCGCCGGGGGCACTTCGTCGACGACCACGTCGACCGCACCCGGCGGTCTCCCCCACGGGCTTCCCGGGTTGCCGGGCGGGGGGCGGGGCCCGGCTGGGGAGGCCACCGTGACCGCGGTCGGGGCCACCACGGTGACGGTCTCCGGACCGGGGGGCTCGAGCCGGACGGTGTCCACCGACGGCGCCACGATCTACAAGCGGGACGGGACCACCGTGGACCGGTCCGCGCTGGCCGTCGGCGAGCTCGTCGACATCCGGGTCGTCCGACCCGCCCACAGCCCGTCCTCCTCGACGACGACCACGGCGGCGGCGGTGTCCCCGGTGGCGGCCGAGCTCGACATCGTCTCCCCCCGGGTCGAGGGGACGGTGGTCTCGGTGACGGGCGGAGCCATCACCCTCTCCGACGTCCAGGGTCTCTACCGGACGGTGAAGACCTCGCCGTCGACCACCTACTCCCAGGGGGGAGCGGCCGCCACGGCCTCGGTAGTGACCGTCGGGGCCCGGGTCGTCGCCACCGGCACGGTGGACGCCGACCACACCGAGCTCGACGCCACCTCGGTCACCGTCGGCCCCAGCGGTCCGACCGCCGGCGGCGGCCATGGTGGACACCGGGGGTTCGGGGGCATGCCGGGAGGCATGACCGGGATGCCGGGGACGACGGGAACGGTGGCTTCGGTCAGCGGGGGGACGATCACCGTGACGACACCGGGAGGGGGGACGACGACGGTGGACACCACCTCGTCGACCACCTACCGGAGCCCCTCGGGAACGGGAAGCCTCAGCAGCCTTGCCGTTGGTGACCGGATCATCGTCATGGGCAGCAAGGCGGCAGACGGGACCGTCACGGCCACCTCGATCATCGCCATCCCCGCCGGCTCGACCGGGGCCTTCGGTGGACCCGGCGGCGGGGGCCCCAACGGTCCGGCCGGTCTTCGGGGCCGGGACGGCTCCGAGGGTGGGGGCGGGGGCATCACCACCTGATCCACCCAACAAGATCGCCGCGACCTCGAGGTTCCCGCCGCTCCTCGGGGTCGCGGCGCGTTTGGCCCTACCACTAGGAGTGTTGAGAGCGCCCACGGTGCGTCGAGAAATTGCTGGTGGAGGGTAGTGTTGTGAGTCCATTGTGAAGGAAAAGAGCGGGGAGGGCTCAGGGGGGGCCGGCCGTCCGCCGATCATTGAAAAGTGCAGGAGAGGCGGGGACGGCAGGCTGCGGTGATCGGGATCATCGTCGCCGCGTCGGGACTCCTCGGGGGCACTGCCGGCAGCTCCGCCGCCCCCCGGGCGGCACGGGCCGTCTCCACCGGGCCGACCACCACCCAGGCTGCCGCCGTCGGCCTCGTCGGCTCGACCACGACGTCCCCGTCAGCGGCCGGCCCGACGCCCACGGCGGTCTCCGGCGGCTCGACCTCCACGACGTCGAGCTCCTCCACCACCACGACCTCCGTCTCCCCCCCGGGGACCTCGACCACCACGTCGTCCTCGACGTCCTCCACCACGACGACGACGGTCGGGGTGGCCGGGAACCGGGCCCAGGTGGCGGCGAGCGCCCAGGTCGGTGCCGAGGTGACCTTCATCGAGTCGGCCCAGCTGGCCGACGGGGCCATCACCACCTACCCGGGGAGCGGGGAGGTCTGGCCCTACCTGTCGAACTACGCGGCGATGGGCCTGGCCCGGGCGGCCTCGATGACGGGAAACGCCTCCCTGGCCGGGGAGGCCTGGCGGGAGATCGGCTGGTACGCGGCCAACCAGGGACCCGGCGGGGTCGTGACCAACGCCACCGTCTCGGGGGGCGGGACCGTCCCCACCGGTGACGTCGACTCCACCGACGCCACGGCCGGGACCTTCCTGCTGGCGGTCCGGGACGCCTGGCTCGCCAGCGGTGACCAGGGCCGGCTGACCGCCTCGGCCGGGGCCGTCGCCGCCGCCGTCTCGGTGATCGAGTCCACCCAGGACAGCGACGGGCTGACCTGGGCCAAGCCGAGCTACCACGTCAAGTACCTGATGGACCAGGCCGAGACCTACGGGGGCCTCGAGGCGGCCGTGACCCTGGCCGGGGCCCTGGGGGATCCCGCCCTGGCCACCCGGGCCGGGTCGGACGCCGGCCGGCTGGCCGCCGGGGTGGCCGCCCTCTGGGACCCCGCCACCGGGGCCTACGACTGGGCCGTCCACGGGGACGGCATCCACCAGACCACCGACTGGTCCCTCCTCTACCCCGACGGCCTCGAGCAGGTCTGGGCCGTGGCCTATGGCCTCGTCAGCGGGCCCCGGGCGGCCGACCTCCTGGCCCGGTTCACCGCCGGCCAGGGGGCCTGGGCCGAGCCCACGGCGTCGGCCCGCCAGGAGGCCAACGGGGTGGTCTCCTCCCTGGCCGCCAACTACTGGCCCGTCGGGGTCTGGGCCCTCGCCACCACCGGGTCGGCCCCGGCGGCGTCCGCCGGTGAGGATTCCATCCGGGCCACCGCCGGTTCCACCACCGACGCCTGGCCCTACACCCCGGCCATCGCCGGGGAGCTCATCATCGGGGAGCAGCTCCTCGACGGGGGCCCGGCCGAGTAGTCCGGCCCCCCGTGATCAGGCCGGGGGAAGGTCGGGCCAGGTCCCGTCGGTGTAGTCCGGCTCGAGCAGGGCCAGGAGGTCGGTGATGCCGGGCTCTTCGAGGACATCGGCCACCCGCTCGGCCGTCCGGCCGTCGCCGTAGGGGCAGGGGACGGCGGCCACCCGGGCCTGCTCCCCAGGGTCGGCCAGGCGCTCCGCCGCGGCCAGGGCCAGGTCGGGGTCCATGCCGGTCAGGACCGAGGTCCCGGCCGCCACCCCCTCCCAGCGGGGGGTCGACCGGCGGAGGACGACGACGGGGACCCCGAGCCAGGAGGCCTCCTCCTGGAGGCCTCCCGAGTCGGTGACGACCAGCCGGGCCCCGGCCAGGGCGTCGAGCATGGCCCGGTAGGGGAGGGGGGCGGTGAGCTCCACGCCGGGGGTGGCGGCCAGGGTGTCGTAGAGGCCGGCGTCGCGGAGGCGGCCCTCGGTGCGGGGATGGACGGGGAAGCTGACGGGCCCGACCCGCTCGGCCAGGCCCCGGACGATCCGGTCGAGGGCGGCCAGCCGGACGGGGTCGTCGACGTTGGTGGCCCGGTGGGCCGTCACCACCACCCCGGCCCGCTCCCCGGCCGGCCGGCCCGTCACGCCCCAGTCCCTCAGGACGTCGAGGACCGGGTTGCCGACAACCCGGACCCGCGTGGGGGGGATCCCCTCGGCGGCCAGGAATCGGGCGGCCAGGTCGGTGGGGGCCAGGTGGAGGGAGGCGCAGGCGGCCGCCACCTTCCGGTTGACCTCCTCGATGGAGGTCTCGTTGCGGGACCGGAGTCCGGCCTCGAGATGGGCCAGGGGGACCCCGGCCCGGCGGGCGGCCAGGGAGAAGACGGGGACGGTGTTGGTATCCCCGAGGAGGAGGACCAGGTCGGGGCGGTCCCCGGGGCCGGCCAGGTCGTCGACGGCCCGGGCCAGCATGGCCCCGAGGCGCTCCCCCGGTCCGTCGGGGAGGGTCCAGCGGGTGTCGGGGAGGAGCCCGAGGTCGTCGAAGAAGCTCTCCGTCAGGGCCGGGTCGTGGTGCTGGCCGGTGGCGATGGTCCGGACGTCGTGGCCCCGGCGGACGAGGCCGGCCACCACGGGGGCGAGCTTGACGATCTCGGGTCGGGTCCCCAGGGGGACGAGGATCCTCACGGGGTCCGGACCCGGAGCCGGGGTCCGAGCCAGGCAACGGCGGCGACGACGTCGGCGACCCGGGCCGACGGGGTGACGAGGTCGGGCCGGTCGGAGTACTCCCCGGTCGAGACCCGGACGGTCACCATCCCGAGGGCGTCGGCCCCGACCATGTCCGTCTCGGGCCGGTCCCCCACGAAGGCGGCCTCGGCCGGGTCGACGGCGAGGGCCTCGAGGGCGGTCCGGTAGGGGAGGGGGTCGGGCTTGCGGTGGGCCCGGCCCAGGTCGTCGGAGAGGACGACGACGTCGAAGGCCTCCATCAGGCCGGCGGCGGCCAGCTTGGCCCCCTGGACGTCGGTCCGGCCGTCGGAGACGAGGCCGACGGGGACGCGCTCCCGGATCCGGCCCAGGGCTTCGAGGGCACCGGGGTAGAGGTCGAGCTGGTTGGGGCGGTAGCCGGCGAAGACCTCGACGAGGGGAGCGACGGGGAGCTCGAGGCCGAGGCCATCGAGGGCCCGGTCGATGATCCCCCCCCGGGCCGATCCCCGGGCCGCCTCGGCCAGGAGGGCGCTCCCGACCGTGCCGGCGTCGGGGTGACCCCCGGCCTGGTGGGCGACCTCGACGGCCACGGCGGCGAAGGCCCCGGCCAGCCAGGGCCCCTGGGGGAGGAGGGTGTCGTCGAGGTCGAAGAGGACGGCCCGGAGCCCGGCGGCGGTCACGGTCCGGTCCCCTCGAAGATCTCCTCGAAGTAGCGGAACATCCGGACCCCGGGCCGGGCCCGGAGCCGGTCGGGCCGGAGGGGGAGGCCGGCCACACCCCGGAGGTACTCCCCGACGAGGTCGGCCCCGGCGGCCAGGGAGAGGGGGAGGCCACCCGAGAAGCGGGGGTTGACCTCGATGAGGGTGACGGCCCCGTCGGGCCCGACGAAGCCCTGGACGTTGGCGGGGCCCCGGAGGTCGACGGCGGCCAGGACGGCCCCGACCAGGGCCCCGAGATCGGGGTCGTCGAAGGTCTCCCCCCGGGTGGAGATCCCCGCCTTCGTCTCCAGCCGCCAGCGGGAGGCCCATCCGGCCATGACCCCGTCCCGTCCCACCAGGGCGTCGACGGTGAACTCCCGGCCGGGGGCCCGGGTCTGGACGATGGGGTCGGGGACGAGCCGGAGGGCGGTGACGAGGTCGGTGGGGTCGTCGACGGCCATGACGTGGCGGGACCCCCGGCCCTGGCGGGGCTTCACGATCCAGGGACCGGGGATGCCCTCGGCTGATCCCAGCCCGGTGGCGGCCACGGGGACGCCGGCGGCGGTGGCGGTCTCGAAGAAGGTCCACTTGTCGGAGCATCGGTCCACCGAGGCCGGGTCGGGGAGCCAGTGGGCCAGGCCGGCGGCGGTCAGGAGGTCGGCCCGGCGGACGAGTTCGGGGAGCTCCTCGGCCACCGTCGCCACGAGGGCGGTCGCCCCCGTCCGTCGGGCCAGGTCGGCCAGGGCCGGGACGAAGCCCTCGTCGTCGCCGGAGGGGACCACCCCGGCGTGGTCGGCCAGCCGGAGGCCGACGGCGGCGGGATCGGCGTCGGCGGCCACCACCGTCCGACCCGACGCGGCGACGGCCCGGAGGACGGCCACCCCGGCCGGACCCCCGGCTCCGGTGACGAGCACCGCCCCCGTGTCGTTCCCGCTGTCCACCCGTTCACCTTAGGTCTCCGGTGCACCGGCCCCGTCAGCGTGTGGTATCGATGGACTGTGCCCCATCACCAACCGGCGGACCAGGTCGAGACGGTCCGCCGGGTCGTGGCCGGCCACGGAGCCGGTGACGACCGGGAGGCGGCGGCCCGGGCCCGGATCCTGGCCGAGCTGGACCGGTTGGCCGACCCCTTCGACGAGGGGGCCGACCCCGTCCACCTGACCGGCTCCGCCGTCGTGGTGGGCCGGAGGGGAACGGTCCTCCACCTCCACAAGCGTCTGGGTCGCTGGATGCAGCCCGGAGGCCATTGTGATCCCGGGGAGACCCCGGCCGAGGCCGCCCTCCGGGAGTCGGAGGAGGAGACCGGCCTGGCCCTGGCCCATCCCGGTAGCGGTCCCCGGCTCCTCCACGTCGACGTTCACGAGGCGGCCCAGGGCCATACCCATCTCGACCTCCGCTACCTCCTTCTGGGGCCCGACCAGGATCCGGACCCCCCGGCCGGGGAGAGCCCGGAGGCCCGCTGGTACGACTGGGACGAGGCGATGGCCATGGCCGACGAGGCGCTCCTCGGAGCCCTCCGGGTGGCCCGGGCCCAGCCGGAGGTCCTGGAAACCCCGGAGGACAACGGATGACCCAATTCACGAGCCTGCTCGACCTGCAGGACCACGACACCGCCGTCGACCAGGTCCGGCACCGGCTGGCCAGCCTCCCGGAGCGGGTCGCCCTGACTGCCAACCGGGCCGCGGTGAGCGGGCTCTCGAGCCGGATGGCGACGGTCCAGAAGGAGCGGGACGAGCTCGGCGCCCGCCAGGAGGCCCTCGAGCACCAGATCGGGACGGCCCGGAGCCGGAAGGCGGAGATCGAGAAGCGGATGTTCGGGGGCCAGGTCACCGCGGCCCGGGAGCTCCAGGCCATGGACGAGGAGGTCCGGCACCTCGGCCAGCACGTGCGGGAGCTCGAGGACCGGGAGCTCGAGATCATGGAGGAGCTCGAGCCCCTCGACGACCGGCTGACGGTCGCCGCGGCGGAGACGGCGACCCTGGAGGAGGAGGCCGGCACCCTCCGGGCCGCCATCACCGTGGCCGAGGGGGACCTCCAGGGCGACCTGGACCGGCTCCTCGGGGAGCGGGCCGCCCTGGCCGGGTCGGTCCCGGCCGAGCTCCTGGCCCGCTACGAGACACTCCGGACCCGGCTGGGAGGGACGGGGGCGGCCCGGCTGGTGGGGGGATCCTGTGGGGGCTGCCACCTCGTCCTGCCGGCCATGGAGGTCGACCGGATCAGGAAGGCCCCCCCCGACGCCGTCATGACCTGCGACCAGTGCGGCCGGATCCTGGTCCGCTAGGAACGTGCTCATCCTCGTCCGCCATGGGGAGTCGGCTGGGAACCGGGCCGGGCTCCTACTGGGCCGGATGGAGTCCCCCCTGACGGATTCGGGATCGGCCCAGGCCGCCGCCCTGGCCGGCCGGTTCCCGAGCCTGGGCCGGGTCGTCTCGAGCCCCCTGGGTCGGGCCCGGGCGACGGCCCTGGCCCTGGCCGGTGACCTTCCCCTGGAGTTCGACGACCGTTGGCTCGAGGTCGACTACGGGGAGCTCGACGGGACGAGGCTCGCCGACGTCCCCGCCGATCTCTGGAAGGCCTGGCGGGCCGATCCCGGCTTCCGGCCCCCCGGGGGGGAGACCCTCCTCGAGATGGGGGAGCGGGTCCGGGGCGCCTGCCGGGAGCTCTTCGCCGAGGACGGCGCCGGGGCCCGGGCCGGCACCGACGTGGTGGTCGTGAGCCACGTCTCGCCCATCAAGGCCGCCGTGGCCTGGGCCCTCGGCCTCGGCGACGAGCTGGCCTGGCGGCTCCACCTCTCGACCGCCTCGGTGACGAGGATCGGCTGGGGCCACGACGGCCCCGTCCTCCACCAGTTCAACGGCTGATCCGTCCCCGGACCTCGGGGGGGAGCTCGGAGAACCAGGCCAGGGTGGCCTCCTGGTAGCGGATCCCGAGATGGAGGGTGGCGGCCACGAAGGCGTCGGCGTGCTCCTCCACCTGGGGAAGGAGGGCCCGGTACCGGGCCAGCTTCTCCCGGTGGCGGGCCTCATGGGCGTCGACGAGCTCGGCCAGCCGGGCCGGGGGGAGGTCGGACCCGAAGGAGATGGTGAGGAGGAGGGGGAACCGGACGGAGTCCTCCCCCGGGGTCTGGGCCAGCCACTCCAGGAACGCCACCTCGCCGGCCCGGGTGACCCGGTGGGGGCGGGAGGACCGGGGGCCGGGGGGGCCGGCCTCCACCAGGTCGTGGTCGGCCAGGTCGGTCAGCTCCCGGTAGGCCTGGCTCCGGGCCAGGGGGAAGAACTCCCCGATCTCGAGGAGCGTGGCCCGGACCAGCCCGGCCCCGGTGAGCTCCCCGTGGCGCCGGAGGACCCCGAGGAGCGATGCCGCCGTCGCGTTCAACCTCCCTTGACTGTCCACTATGGACAGTGTATCACTGGGGGATGACCGAGACGAGCGTCTACCTGGCCGGCAACTTCGCCCCCGTGGCCGAGGAGGTCACGGCGACGAACCTCCCCGTCCGGGGCCGGCTCCCCGAGGAGCTCTCGGGTCGGTACCTCCGGATCGGCCCCAACCCCCTCGTCCCGCCCGACCCGGCCGCCTACCACTGGTTCCTCGGCGACGGCATGGTCCACGGGATCCGTCTCCGCGCCGGGAAGGCCGAGTGGTACCGGAACCGGTGGGTCCGGAACCAGGCCATCGCCGAGGCCAGGGGCGAGCCCGACCCCCCGGGGGAGGTCCACGGGGGGATGGACTTCTCCGCCAACACCAATGTGATCGGGCACGGCGGCCGGACCCTGGCCCTGGTCGAGGCGGGAGCCCGGCCCATCGAGCTCAGCTGGGATCTCGAGACGGTCCGCCGAAGCGACTTCCAGGGAACCCTCCCGAACGGCTTCACGGCCCACCCCAAGCTGGACCCGGTGACGGGGGAGCTCCACGCCTGCGCCTACTACTGGGGCCTCCCCCACCTCCAGTACCTCGTCGTCGGGACCGACGGGCTGGTGGTCAGCAACGAGGCCATCCCCGTCCCCGGGTCCCCCATGGTCCACGACATGTCGATCACGGGGACGAGGGCCGTCTTCTACGACCAGCCCGTCACCTTCGACCTGTCGAGCGCCCCCTTCCCCTACTCCTGGAACCCGGACTACGGGAACCGGATCGGGGTCCTCCCCTTCGGGGCTCCCGGCTCGGAGGTGGTCTGGGTCGAGATGGAGCCCTCCTACGTCTTCCATCCCCTGAACGCCTACGACGAGGGGGAGACCGTCGTCGTCGACGTCGTCCGCCACGACCGGATCTTCGACCGGGGGGCGGCCGGCCCCTACGGGAGCAACCCCGCCCTCTGGCGCTGGACCATCGACCCCGCCGCCGGGAAGGTCCACACCGAGCAGCTCGACGACCGGCCCTCGGAGTTCCCCCGGGTCGACGAGCGGGTCGTCGGTCGCCGCCACCGCTACGGCTGGTCCGTCGGCCTCGCCGCCGGGGACAGCTCCCTCTACGGGGCCGACACCCTCCTGAAGCACGACCTGGTGGCCGGGACCAGCCAGGCCCGGACCTTCCCGGCCGGAGTCGGCATCGGTGAGGCCGTCTTCGTCCCCCGGAGTCCCATTTCCGCCGAGGATGACGGCTGGGTCCTCCTCCTCGCCTACGACGCCGCCCGGGACACCTCCGACCTCTTCGTCCTCGACGCCGCGGATGTCACCGCCGAGCCCGTCGCCACCGTCGAGCTCCCCCAGCGGGTCCCCGAGGGGTTCCACGGGAACTGGGTGGCCGACGCCCCGTAGCCGATGAGGATCTACGAGTTCTACCCCGACCTCAAGAGCTACCAGCCCTGGATCGACAAAACGCAGCCCACATCGCCTCTCGTCCCGAGGCCCTCGACCCCGAGGTGCACGCCTTCGGGACTCCTGAGGATGTGAGCGGAACGTTCTCCATGACGTCGACCGTAGTGGAGCGGGTCCAGGCGTTTGGACTGACCGGTCTGGCCCCCCGCGAGATCTGGGACAGCATGGAGGGTGCGCCAGACCTCCGGTCTTCGAAGCTCGCGGATGCGTCCCCGTGCGAGCGGCCCCGTTGGCCTCTGCACCTCTGCGGCCGAGGGTCGGGACGCCCTGACCGAGCGACTCCGCGGGATCAGCTGGCAGCCAGCTTTGTCCAGTCGGCGTGTTCGATCTCGACGCTGGCGCGGCGGAGATCTTCGAGATGCTCGTTGAAAAGCGCAACCAGTTCCTCGAAGCCAGCTTTCAACCCGCCCCGCATGTCCAAGACGTTCGCCACGACGACAATTCCCGCATTTTCCATGGAGAGTGCGAGCTTGCAGGGCCGCTCGGCCCGGCTATGTGCCACGAGCGCCTCGAATTCTTCCCCCTCAGCTTCATCGAGGGCGGCAACCTCGGATGCCTGGACATAGCTGTAGATCCAGACGCTCCAGGGCCCCACCTCGCCCGCGACGCATTCGAACAGGTAGAGAGCCCCATCCTGGTCGAGGATGCCCTGGAGCGGCTGGTCATACCGGTGGTACACCTTCAGGAGCTCCGCACCCGGAGAAGGCGTCCACGGGAGCATCCCTCGGACCAGGAGGATCTGATCAGACATCTTGACCTCCTTCGACACGGCCAAAGCATAGGTGAAAGGCCTCGGTCACGTCTCCGTCCCAGGTTTGGGACCGGCTGACGCTCACATGGCCGGGAAGGCGCTTGGACGGCGTGTGGGTCACCTCGAATCCGGCTTTCCGGAGGGTTCCGGCCCTGGTCAACCTGACGCGGTCGAATGTTGGATCGGGGGAGGTCCTGCCGTTTCGAACCATCCGGGCGGCTTCGGTCGCGACCAGAGCGCCTCGGATCATCGACACCCCGTCGGTGTCACTCTCTCGGGGCGCCGACCTGAACGCCGGAGCTGAGCCGTCGTCGTAGCCGTATTGAGTGAGGACTTCGTCGTCACCAATCGGCTCACCCGGTCCGCCCGTTCTGTCCGCCACCTCCACCACCGTAGCGGTCGTTGGTCACTGCAACGTCCGGCGCCAACGCCGAAGTCTTTCCGCGGAAACGTTCCAGGTCCTCGGCTCAGACCGGCGCTTCCACCGCCAGGGCCGGCTCCCGGTGGGCAGGGAGGTGGTCGGCCAGGTCGGTGAGGAGCTCCTCCCGGCGGGCCCGGTGGGCCGGGTCGTCCCAGAGGTTCACCCACTGGAGGGGGTCCTCGGCCAGGTCGTAGAGCTCCCCCTCGGTGCCCTCGTAGAGGGGGCCGGCCCCGTAGCTGGTACAGACCCAGCCGTCCCGGTAGATCGTCTCGAGCTTCATCCCGATGTCGGGGAACTGGCTCTCCCACTCGGTGATGACCCGTTCCCGCCCGGAGCCGGGGGCGGTGGGGAGGACCTCCCCCTGGACCCAGTCCGGGACCGGGACCCCGGCGATGGCGCAGAAGGTGGGGGCCAGGTCGAGGTGGCCGACGGGCTCCTCGATCTCGGCCGGGGTCGTTCCCGCCGAGGGGGCCGGCCGCCAGACCAGGGGGACCCGCATCAGGGCGTCGACGTGGTAGGGCCCCTTGAAGAGGAGCCCGAAGTCCCCCTGGAGCTCCCCGTGGTCGGTGCTGAAGAGGACGTCGGTGTCCTGGCCCCAGCCCCGTTCCCCGATCCGGGTCATGACCCGGCCCAGGGCCTCGTCGATGAGCTCGTTCTCGACGTGGATCATGGCCGTGACCTCCCGGAGCTGGTCATCGGTCATCGCGGCCGGGACGAACTTCGCCGGACCACCCTCCCGGTTCTGGAACCGCCCCTCGTACCAGTCGAGCCAGTGGTGGGGCTTCCGGGCCAGGACCTCGACGATCTTCTCCCGGCTCCCCGGATGGCCGGGGGGGAGGTCGAGATCACGCCAGTCGACCCGGTTCCGGACCTCTTCGTAGGGGGGGTCCCAGGGGTGGTGGGGGTCGGGGAAGCTCATCCAGCAGAACCAGTCCTCGTCGGCGCTGAGGCTGTCGAGCCATGCGATCGTCCGGTCGGCGACCCAGGCCGTGTGGTACATGGCAGTGGGGATGGGGTTCTGCTTCACCTCGGGCGCCCCGGTGTCCCCCCCGCCCTCTTCGTTGAGACCTGCCGCCGAGAGGAGGGGGTAGTAGCCGCCGATCCACTCCGGGCAGTTGGTCTCCAGCCACTTGTCGTAGTGCCACTGGTAGAGGTAGCCGTGCATGGCCAGCTCGGCGTGCTCGAACCCCCGGTAGGGGCCCGTCGACCCGAGATGGGCCAGCCGGTTCTCGGTCCACTGGTGCTTCGGGTCCATCCCCGGCTGGAAGTGGGCCTTCCCCAGGAGGGCCGTCCGGTAGCCGGCCTCCTCGTGGAGGTAGCCGGCGATCGAGGGGGCCTCGACCGGCAGCGGTATCCCGTTGGAGACCACCCCGTGGGTCCGGGGGTACTGGCCGGTGATCATGGTCGACCGGGCCGGCATGCAGACGGTGTTCTGGTTGTGCGCCCGCCGATAGTTGAGACCCCCGGCGGCCAGACTGTCGATGACCGGGGTCCGGGCCACGGTCCCCCCGTTGCACCCCAGAGCGTCGAAGCGCTGCTGGTCCGTGGTGACGAAGAGGATCTTCCGGCCCATGGGGTCCGGCTCTCAGCCGAGGGGATTCAGGTGGATGAAGTCCGTCACGGCCAGGGCCAGGGCGTGGGGCTGGTCCTCCTGGAGGAAGTGCCCTCCGCCCTCGATGGTCCGGTGACCCTGGCCCGTCGTCCCCGGGACGTCGGTCAGGAAGAGCTCGTCGGCCCCCCGGGTGATGGGGTCCTGGTCGCTGTAGGCGCAGAGGAAGGGCCGGTTGAACTCACGGAGGACCTCCCATGCCTTCCGGTTGGCCTCCGAGGAGGGGTCTTCCGGCGTGATCGGGACGAGGACCGGGAACTGCCGTGCCCCCTCCTTGTAGGACTCGTCCGGGAACGGGGCGTCGTAGCCTGCCACCACGTCGTCGGCCACGGGCTGGGCGCATCCCCCGGCCACGATCCGACCGACCGGGAGCTCGGGGACCTCCTGGGAGAACTGGAGCCAGGCCTGGAAGGCCTTCCCCACGTGGGCGTCACCGGTGGGGAGACCCGTGTTGGCCGCCACCACCCGCCGGAACCGGTCCGGATGCTCGGCCACCAGCCGGAGGCCGACCAGCCCGCCCCAGTCCTGGCAGACGAGCGTCAGGTGCTTCAGGTCGAGGCCGTCGAAGAGGGCGCTCCGCATCCATTCGACATGGCGGGCGTAGGTGTAGTCCGTGCGCTCACCGGGCTTGTCGGACCGGCCGAAGCCCACCAGGTCGGGGGCGATGACCCGGAACCCCGAGGCGGCGAAGAGGGGGACCATCTTCCGGTAGAGGAAGCTCCAGGAAGGCTCCCCGTGGAGCAGCAGCACCGTCTCCTTGGCGCCCCGGGGCCCCTCGTCGAGGTAGTGGACCCGGAGGTCACCCGATCCGTCCCCGGTCGGGACCTCGACGTAATGGGGCTCGAAGGGATATCCGGCGAGCCCCTCGAAGCGCTCTTCGGGTGTCCGCAGGATCTTCATGCTCTGCCTCCGGTCGGTGGAGCGGCCAGCGGGGCCAGGATCGAGGTCAGCAGGAGTTCCATCGCCCGCCTGGCCGACTCGGGGGAACACCCCGAGTACTGCCGGAGTTGTTCCCACGTCTCCCAGGATGTGGCCACGTCGAGCGCGTCCTGGTGGGTCAGGACCTCATCGGCGGGGAGGGTCTCGAACTCAGGGGCGAAGATGGCCTGTGCCCTCAGCCGGAGAACCTGCCTCGTCGAGGCGATCATCTTCCCGATCGCCGGCGACCCTGCCCCGGCACGGACCCCGTATCGGCGAACCGGCGAGATCGCCTCGAAGAGCCCGGCCCTCTCCTCCACCAACCGGCTGATCCGCACCTCGACCGGGAGGTTGACCGGAATCGACCGGATGAGCCCCCAATGTCGTTCGCTCTGGATGGCAACCGCAGCCCCCAGGAGCGTCTCGAGGTTCTCGAAGTGGTGGAAGACCGAACGGAGCGACACCCCGGCCCGCTCGGCGACACGGCGGGCCGTTGGCTGTGGGTCGCCTTCCTCGAGGAGGTCGATGAGGGCCTGGGCCAGCGCCCTCCGGGTCCGTTCACCGCGTGCTGTTCTCCCGTCGACAGCAGGCGCCGGGCGTGTCACCTCGTCCGCCCCCAAGCTCATCCCCAAACCCTACGGTAGTTGCATTAACTATGCAACTAAGTGTTTCCAGCTCGTGAGCCCAAAGACCCGAGTCGGATCGGCTCCACCTCTGATCCTGGATCCACCGTATCGAAACTCCGCCGTCAGATCACCCCGACCCTCGCGGCTGCCCGGTTCGCACTCGAGCCGAACAGCCCACGAGGGCAGGGTGATCCTCTGACTCAGTAGCCTCCGGGTCCCCCCGGCCCAGGTCCGCCCGGCCCAGGTCCGCCCGGCCCAGGTCCGCCCGGCCCAGGTCCGCCAGGACCAGGACCGCCGGGACCGCCCGGAGGACCTCCTGGTGGCGGTGGCCCACCCGGAGGTGGGGGTGGTGGCCCACCCGGAGGAGGTGGTGGTGGCCCACCCGGAGGTGGGG
>PLZB01000008.1 GCA_003151955.1 Acidimicrobiaceae bacterium | reverse complement strand
CCATCGCCCCCACCCCCGACGGGGGCGGCTACTGGATCGTCGGCACCGACGGCGGCGTTTTCGCCTTCGGCGACGCCACCTACCAGGGATCCCTCCCCGGCCTCGGCGTCACGACCGGTGATGTGGCCGACGCCGCCCCGGTCGGGACACCCTGGTCCTGACCGCCCGGCCGCGCCTACTGCCAGAGCGCGTCGAGGTTGACCCGGACGTTGGCCCCGACGGCCACGGCGTCGGCCCTCGGCCGGGCCGGGACGTCCTCCTGGACGTCGAGGACGCCGAGAACGGCCTCGTCGAGGAACCGGCTGGCCGGGGCCAGGCTGTGCCGGTCGAGCCGGCTTCGCCGGTGATGCGGCATCCGGAGGGGGGCGTAGAGGGCGAGCCGGTCCCGGGCCCGGGTGGTGGCCACGTAGAAGAGCCGTCGTTCCTCGGCCAGGCCGGCCGGCGTCCCCAGGGCCATGTCGGAGGGAAAGGCCCCGTCCACCAGGTGGGGCAGGTGGACCGACGGCCATTCGAGGCCCTTGGCCGAGTGGACGGTGGAGATGACGACGTAGTCCTCGTCGAGATGGGGTGGGCCGGCCAGGTCCCCGGTCGAGGCGGGGGGATCAAGGGTGATCTCGGCCAGCCAGGAAGCCAGGTCGCCGCCCGTCCCGGCCGACGCCGTCAACCGCTCCAGGTCCCCCATCCGGCTGGCCCCGGCCGTGTACCGGGTCAGGATCAGCGGCCGCAAGGTCCGGCACACGGCCCCGACCCGGCTCCCCGCGTCGGGGAGCTCCCGGGCCGCGGCCAGTCCGTCGAAGGTGGCGTCGAGGGCCACCCGGGTCCGGGCCGGGGCTGCGGCCACGGTGGCGGCCCAGTCGCCGACGGCCCCGCCCACGGTGGGGGCCAGGTCGGCCAGGAGCTGTCGGGCCCGGGCCGGACCGATCCCGTCGTGGAGCCGGAGGACCCGGTACCAGGCGATCTCGTCGGCAGGGTTGTCGAGGAGCCGGGCCGCGGCAACGAGATCCTTCACGTGGGCGGCCTCGACGAACCGGAGCCCCCCGTATTTCCGGTAGGGGACCTTTCGGGCTGTGAGCTCGAGCTCGATGAGGTCGCTGTGGTGGGCGGCCCGGACCAGGACGGCCTGGTCCCGCAGCGCCGTCCCCTCCTCGTGGGCGGCCAGGATCCGGTCGACCACGGCCCGGGCCTCCCCGGGGGCATCGTGGCAGCGCAGCAGCACCGGCCGCCGGCCCGGGCCCCGATCGCTGTGGAGGACCAGCCCCAGACCCGCCTCGGTGGGCCGGACCCGGTTGGCCACCTCCAGGATCCCCTGATGGGACCGGAAGTTCCGCTCCAGGCGCACCACGGTGGCGCCGGCCAGGCCGGTGGCCAGCTCGTGGAGGTGCCGGGCGTCGGCACCTCGAAAGCCGTAGACGGCCTGGGCGTCGTCCCCGACGACGGTGAGGCCCACCCCGTCGGGGCGCAGCGCCCGGACGATGTCGACCTGGAGGGCGTTCACGTCCTGGTACTCGTCGACGAGGACATGGTCGAACATGGCGGCCATGGCCGGCCCCAGGTGCTCGTCGGCGAGGGCGGCCCGCCAGAAGAGGAGGAGGTCGTCGAAGTCGAGCTGGCCGTGGGCCCGCTTCCGGGCCACATAGGCCTTGCAGAGCTCGGCCACGGCGTCCCGGTGGGGCTCGCACCAGGGGAAGTCGCAGCTGAGCACCTCCCCCAGGGTCCGGGCCGTGTTGACGCAGCGGGAGTAGATGTCGACCAGCGTGCCGGACCTCGGCAGCCGCTCCCCCACCCCGGTCAGGCCGACCTGGTCCCGGAGGAGGTCCATGACGTCGGCGGCGTCGGCGGGGTCCAGGACGGAGAAGCCGACGGGGAGCCCGAGCGGCTCGGCATTGGCCGCCACCAGCTGGTGGGCCACGGCGTGGAAGGTCCCGCCCCGGAGCCGTCGGACGACGTCCCGGTGGCCGCTGACGGCGGCGGCCCGGCTCAGCATGTCGTCGGCGGCCCGCCGGGTGAAGGTGAGCAGCAGGATCCGCTCCGGGGGGACCCCCCGCTCGAGGAGCCGGGCCACCCGGGCCGTCAGGGTCCGGGTCTTGCCCGTCCCCGCCCCGGCCACCACCACCAGGGGCCCGTCCCCATGGCCGGCCGCAGCCAGCTGGGCCTCGTCCAGACCGTCATCCCATCCCGAGGGTGCGAACACCTGTTCGATCCTACCCGGATCAACGACGCCCGGCCCGGTTCTTGTTAGGTTCCTCTGACCGAGGGCCGGGGTGACCGGCCCGTACCTACGGACGGACAGGAGCGGTCATGACCGAGCGCAGCACCACCCACCCCCTGCGGGCCGCCCTCCTCGGGTTGGTCGTCCTGGCCGTCGTGGCCGCCGGCTGCTCCTCCAAGAAGAGCACCGCTGCCACCACCTCGACGACTGCGGCCGCTGCCACCACCACCACCACGGCGACGTCCGCCACCGCGGCCGTCACCGTGGTGGCCCCCGACCCGTCCGGCCTGGCCGACCCCTCCAACTTCGGCCAGCAGACCGTCGTCGCCGTGCCCAAGGCCGGTCACCCCGTGGTCGCCTTCACCTACCTCAAGGCCACGGGGGCCACCAACGGCGACCAGCTCGACACCGCCGCGTACGACCCGACCGCCAAGGCCTGGAAGGCCCCCGTGACCCTGGCCACCGGTACCTTCACCAGGAACGGTACCGCCACCGTCGCCATGGCCGCCGACCCCTCCACCTCGACCGTCGCCCTCGCCTACGAGACCGAGGACGCCAGCAGCACCAGCACCGCCCTCAAGCTGGCCTTCTCCACCGACGAGGGCAGCACCTGGACCACCGACACCGTCGCTACCGGAGACGCCGAGAACCCGGCCATCGCCATGGCCGGCGGCAAGGTGGCCGTGTCCTACTACAGCAACCAGACCTCCAGCCAGATCGACGTGGCCGAGACCCCCGCTCTCTCCGCCACCTCGACCTGGACGGTGACCCCAGCTCCGGTCATCACCGGGACCCAGGCCCGCGACGAGCAGGCCGGGATCGCCTTCGACCCGGCCGGTACCGCCCACCTCGCCTACAACCTGGCCCCCGACAACGGCTACGACACCGTCGTGGCCGCCTGGACCGTCGGGGCCAGCGCCGCCGTCAAGGTCTTCGACTCCAACAACGTCCAGAACGACAGCTCCGTCGTCGGCCTCGGCTTCAAGGGCAGTGAAGCCTTCATCGTCTCCTCCCTCGTCAACTCCTCCAGCCCGACCGCCGGCGCCAACGAGATCTTCTGGCTCCTCACCTCCTCCGACGACGGCGCCACCTGGTCGACGGCATCGGCCATCCCCCCCCAGACCGGGGCCAGCTCGCCCTTCTCCGTCTCCATCGCCGTCACCGCCGCCGAGGTCCTGCTCACCTACGTCCCCAACGGGGGCAGCGGCGGGGCCGCCTGCGGGGAGCCCAGCCTGGCCCTGAGCACTGACCTCCAGCACTGGACGACGTGCAGCCCCGAGGGCACGACCACGGCCAACACCCCCTCCATCGGTTCCAACGAGGAGCCCAACGACGCCGCCGGCCCCGAAGGGGCCTTCTACGCCGTCTTCCAGAACTCCTCCCCCGGTCCCGGCGCCCCCGGCGGCGTCCTTGTCTGGACCCAGCCCCCCCCGTCCGGCTCGTCCGGGTCGTCCACCACAACCACCACCTCGGCCGGAGGATCGACGACGACGACCTCGTCGGCGGGGGCAACCACCACGACGGCCGCCCCCGGCTGAGCGGGGTGGCCGACGGTCAGCCGAACAGCTTCCGGAACGTCCCCAGGGCCTGGGGGAAGTCCCCCCCGGACAGGTTGTGGGTGCCGTCGGACTCGTCGGCGTTGAAGTAGACGGTGAAGGCCACGTCGTGGCTGAGGATCCAGAAGGCCATCTCGACGACGAAGGAGGGATCGTCACCCAGCCCGTGGCCGTCGGACCGGACGGTCTCGGCCCACTCCGGGATGGTCAGGGGCTTGTTGTGGGCGGCACCGAAGGCGGCCAGCCAGTCCAGCTCGTCGACGCCGGTGAGGAGGCTGTTCCAGCACACCTGCGGGGTCTGGGGGGTCTGCCAGGTCTCGTCGAAGACGTCGATGCCGACCAGGTCGACCGAGGCGTCGCCGGGGTAGGCCTGGTCGATCGTCCACCCCTTCCCCGAGATATCCTGGCCACTCGGGTTCCAGTCGAAGAGGAACTGGGCCCCCGGCACCGACCGCATCGAGGTCACGATGTTCCGGAAGTAGGCGGCGAACCAACCGGCCGACGTAGCGTCAGAGACGGCCCAGGGATACCAGCTGCCGTCGAACTCCCAGCCCGGCCTGAGGATGGCGTTGCCCTCGCCGCCGGCCACCAGCGTTCGGGCCAGGGTGGTGAAGTAGCTGTTGTAGCTCCCGGCCGCCCCGGCCTGGAGCGTGGCAACGGGAACTCCCTTGGCGGTGGGGATGATGGGCACGGCCAGCACCAACCGGAGCCCCGACTGGTGCCACATCTGGAGGGTGCTGGCGAGGTTCCCGGCACTCCCGTCGAGCTGGGCCCAGCCGTTGCCCCCGGGAAGGTAGTCGGCTGCGTCGCGGGGGTGGGTGCCGGTGGCGGCACCGAAGGCGGCCACCTCGGCGGCTCCGGACAGGCCGGAGGCCCCGGTGAAGACCCCCAGGGGAATGGCGGCCAGGGGGTTGGGAGGGGGCGGGCCGGAGGTGGTCGTGGTGCTGGAGGTCGTCGCCGGGGGGACCGGGTGCGGCGCCGCGGTGGTGGGCGGCCGGGGAGCCGTCGTCGACGGTCCACCGGCCGCCGTCCGGGCCGGTCCGGGGGCCTGGGCCGATCCGCCCGTGACCAGCCCCCCCGGGCCGGCGCCGCGGACGTCGGGGTAGCCCCGGATCCTTCCGGCCGGGCCGGTGCTGGAGGTGACGCCCGTTCCGGCCCCCTTCCCGGCCGCAGTCGCGCTGCGGCCGCCCGCACCGGGATCGTCGAGGGCGAGCACCACGACGGTCAGGCAGACCACCACGGTGAGGGGGCCCCAGCCGGTGGCTGCCACCGTTCGCCATCGAGATCTGGGACTCATCGCTCCTCGCCGGTTCCGAGCCCTTCGGACCCGGTGACGGTAGCAAGCCCGGGCCCAGGAGGGGAGGACCCGACCACGGCACCCTCCCAGGGGCCGAGCCGGAGGGCGCCGGCCACCGGTTCCCCGTCGCGGGCCCGGTCGGTTCCCAGGGCCACCCGACCTTCGACGCCCCCGACCTCGACGGACCGGTCGGAGAGGTTCAGGGCCACGAGCGTTCCGGTACCCCGGCGCCAGGCCCAGGCGCCGTCCGGGGTGGGGAGGGTCTCCGAGGCCCCCAGGGCCAGGTCGGGGGTGGACCGCCGGAGGGCGATGAGGTCACGGACCAGGGTCAGGACCGAGTCGGGATCGCCGTCCTGGTCGGCCACGTTCACCTCGGCCGGGGCCCCGAGGGGCAGCCAGGGAACGACGCCCGGCGGTGTGAACCCCGCTCCGGGTCCGGCGTGCCAGGGCATGGGCGTCCGCTCCGGGTCCCGGCCCGGGTAGCTGGGGTAGAACCGGATCCCGACCGGGTCCAGGAGGTCCCCCCGGGCCAGGACCCCGTCGGTGAGCCCGATCTCGTCGCCCTGGTAGAGGACGGCGGTGCCCCGGAGGGTGAGGACCAGGAGGAGGGCGAGCCGGATCCGGGACTGGTCGCCCCCGGCCCACCGGGTCGCCATCCGGGAGACGTCGTGGTTGGAGCCGGTCCACACCGGCCAGGCCCCGGCCGGCATCCGGGCCTCGGTCCCCTCCACCACGGCCCGGAGAGCCGACGCGTCGAAGGGGGCACCGAGCATGGGGAAGTTGAAGCCGAGGTGGAGCTCGTCGGTCCCGGAGCCGAAGTAGGAGACCAACTGGTCGAGGTCCTCGACGTTCGTCTCCCCGAGCAGGAGCCGGGGTGGGTCGTAACGGTCGGCCAGCTCCCGCCACCGGGCCAGGATCTGGTGGGTCTCGGGCCGGTTCCCGTTGTAGACCCAGCGCTGGCCGAAGGCCCGCATGACCCAGGGATCCTCGGCGGTGGCCGGAGGGTTGTCCCTGAGACCTGCGTCCTTCACCAGCATGTTGCAGACGTCGATCCGGAACCCGGCCACCCCCCGGTCCCACCAGAATCGGAGGATGTCCTCGAAGGCGGTCCGGACGTCCTCGTTCCACCAGTTGAGGTCGGGCTGGCCGGGGAGGAAGTTGTGGAGGTAGTACTGCCCGCTGCCGGGATCGAGCGTCCAAGCCGAGCCACCGAACGTGCTGACCCAGTTGTTGGGAGGTCCCCCCTCCGGTCCGGGATCGGCCCAGACGTAGCGGTCCCGGTGGGGGTCGTCCCGGCCGGTCAGGGCGGCCCGGAACCAGGGATGCTGCTCGCTCGTGTGGTTGGGGACGAGGTCGAGGAGGATCCGGATGCCCCGGCGGCCGGCCTCGGCGATCAGGGTGTCGAGCGTCTCGAGGGTGCCGTACTCGGGGTCGACGTCGCAGTAGTCGGCCACGTCGTAGCCGAAGTCGGCCTGGGGGGAGCGATGGCAGGGGCTGAGCCAGATCCCGTCGATCCCCAGGGAGTCGAGGTGGTCGAGATGGTCGATGACCCCCTGGAGGTCACCGATGCCGTCCCCGTCCGAGTCGGCGAAGGACCGGGGATAGACCTGGTAGAGGACACCGGCCCGCCACCAATCCCCCTGGTTCTCCCCCCCGTCCATGGCCGACGAGCCTACCTCATATCTGATTGTTCAGTTTTCCCATTCCCGCCGAAGTGAGGCGGGTCCGCCCACTCTAAGATCCTCGGGATGCAAACCCCCGGAGCGTCGGCGCCAGTCCATGCTCCCCGGTCGATTGCCTTCTACCTTCCCCAGTTCCATCCCGTCCCGGAGAACGACGCCTGGTGGGGAGCGGGATTCACGGAGTGGACCAACGTGGTCCGGGCCGGGCCCAAGTTCCCGGGCCACTACCAACCCCACCTCCCCGCCGACCTCGGGTTCACCGACCTCCGGCTCCCCGAGACCCGGGCCGCCCAGGCCCGGATGGCCCGCCGGCACGGCATCGACGGCTTCTGCTACTACCACTACTGGTTCAAGGGTCGCCGGGTCCTCGACCGGCCCTTCGCCGAGGTCCTGGCCTCGGGTTCCCCCGACTTCCCGTTCTGCCTCTGCTGGGCCAACGAGAGCTGGACCCGGGCCTGGGACGGCGGGACCAGCGAGGTCCTGGCCGCCCAGGACTACGACCCCGGGGACGACCTCGACCACATCCGCTGGCTGGTCACTGCCTTCCGGGACCGGCGCTACCTCACCGTCGAGGGCCGCCCCCTCCTTCTCGTCTACCGGCCCCAGAGCCTCCCCCGACCTCTGGCCACCTTCGACGCCTGGCGCAAGGTCTGTGCCGACGAGGGGATCCCGGAGCCGTTCATCTGCAAGTTCGACACCCGGGACGACTTTTCCGACCCGGCCCTGGTCGGCTGCGACGCCGGCGCCGAGTTCCTCCCCCACGGTGTCAGGGGGTCGGTTCCCACCATCTCGCCGACGGGGTCCCACCCGGGCAACCTGGTCTTCGACTACGCCGAGGTGGCCGAGACCTTCGCCGAGCGGGAGTCCCCCTCCTGGCGCCGCTACTCCTGTGTCCTGCCGGGATGGGACAACTCCTCCCGGAGGCCCGACGGGTCCTCCTTCCTGCTCCACGGCGCCAACCCGGCCGACTACGAGGCCTGGATGGCCCGCACCCTTGAGCGCAGCTCCGCCGACGGCCGGGACCTCGTCTTCGTGAACGCCTGGAACGAGTGGGCCGAAGGGGCCCACCTCGAGCCCGACCAGCGGTTCGGCCTCCAGTTCCTCGAGGCCACCGGCCGGGCCATGGAAGCCTCCGGTCACCAGCTGTCCAAGGTTCCCGACCCCGGCGCCGACCCGGCCGGCTACGAGGAGCTCTACCTCGATCTCTACGAGCGCTTCGTCCGACTCCAGAAGCTCCAGACCGACCAGGACGGCGCCATCCGCCGCTTGGCCGGGCGCGATGTCGACCGGCTGCGGGCCGAGCTGGCCGAGGCCCGCCTCGATGCCGACCTCCTGGCCGGCCGGACGGCCCAGCTGGAGCGAGCCCTGCGCCAGACCCGGCTCCGCCTCCGGGCCGCCGACATCCCCCATCCCGACCCCGATCCCTCATGACCCCATCGACGACCACCGCGGCCGGGACGGCCGAGCGCTACCTCGAGCTCCTGAAGGGATGCCTGACGCGGGTCCTCTTCGTCGAGGATGAGGCCGCCTACCTCGACTACCCGGGTGGCTCCAAGGCGCTCCGGGAGTCCCGGGCCGAGGGCCGGGACTGGCCCGCCACCGCCGAGACGATGATCGGCTCGGCTCGGCTCGACAACCTCCAGTCCTGCATCGTCAAAGTCCTCGACGACGGTGTCCCCGGGGATCTCCTCGAGGCCGGGGTCTGGCGGGGCGGGGCCTCGATCCTCATGCGGGCCGTCCTGGCCGCCTACGGCGTGACCGGCCGGGACGTCTGGGTGGCGGACTCCTTCCGGGGTCTCCCACCGCCCGACCGGGACCACTATCCCGGCGAGATGCCCGAGGACCTCTCGATCCATCCCGAGCTGGCCGTGAGCCTGGCCACCGTGAAGGCAAACTTCGCCCGGTACGACCTCCTCGACGACCGGGTCCACTTCCTCCGTGGTTGGTTCCGCGACACCCTGGCCGGCGCCCCGGTTGAGCAGCTGGCCGTCCTCCGCCTCGACGGCGACTACTACGAGTCGACCATGGACACCCTGACCGCCCTCTACCCCCGGCTGGCTCCCGGTGGCTTCCTCATCGTCGACGACTACGGGGCCATCGAGGCCTGCCGCCAAGCCGTCGGGGAATACCGCCGCGACCACGGCGTCGACGAGGAGATCGTCCCCATCGACTGGACCGGCGTCTACTGGCGGCGGCGCCGGTGAACGGGGACAGGCTGCGGACCCGGCTCCACTGGCTCGACGACTTCACCCTCGAGGTCGACGGGGTCGAGTTCCGCCTGTTGACCGACCCGGCCGACATGCACCGGGCCGGGTCCACCCCGGACAGCTTCGTCCTCGGGAAGAACCGGACGATGGTGACCGACCTCCTCGAGCTGGACCCCGAGACGGTAGCCACCATCGTCGAGCTGGGCATCTTCAAGGGCGGCAGCGTCGTCCTCCTGGAGAAGCTCTTCCACCCCCGGCGCCTCCTCTGCGTCGACCTCCTCCCCGACCCGGTCCCGGCCCTGGAGCACTACCTCGACGACCAGGGCCTCCGGGACGTCATCGTCCCCGCCTACGGAACCTCCCAGGCCGACCGGGTGGCGCTCGGCGCCCTCCTGGACGAGCACGTCCCCGCCGCCGGGATCGACCTGGCCGTCGACGACGCCTCCCACTTCTACCCGGAGTCGAAGGTGGCCTTCGAGATCGTCTTCCCCCGCCTCCGGCCGGGCGGGATCTACATCCTGGAGGACTGGGGCTGGGCCCACTGGCCCGGGGCCTGGCAGGAGGATGACTCCCCCTTCGGGGACCGGCCCTTCCTGAGCAACCTCGTCTTCGAGCTGGTCATGCTGGCCGCCTCCCGGCCCGACCTCGTGAGCCGGGTCGACGTCCGGCCCGACATGGTCTGGGTCCACCGGGGTCCGGAGACCATCGGCAACACCCGGTTCGACCTCTCGACCACCTACCTGAGCCGGGGGGCCCCATTCCTCCCCATGCCATGACCACCGGAACCGACACCCCCGCCCCGCCGCCGGACCCCACGGTGTCCGTCTACGACACCGTCGTCGACCCCGACGACCCCAACAACGCCCACGCCGCCGCTCTCGACCTGGTGGGCTGGAACAAGGACGTCCTCGAGGTCGGCTGTGCCGGCGGCCATGTGACGAAGGCCCTGGCCGACCGCAACTGCACCGTGGTGGGCGTCGAGGTCGACGCCGGGGCGGCCGTGGCGGCCCGACGCCATGCCGGCCGGGTCGTGGTCGGAGACCTCGACGGCGGGGACGTCTGGGCCGGGCTCGCCGGGGAGGCCTTCGACACCCTCCTCTTCGGTGACGTCCTCGAGCATCTCCGCGACCCGGGAACGGCCCTCCGGCGCTCCCTCGACCACCTCCGCCCCGGGGGGACAGTCGTGATCTCCGTGCCCAACGTCGCCCATGGCGACATCCGGCTGGCCCTCCTGGCGGGGACCTTCCCCTACCGGGACTGGGGGCTCCTCGACCGCACCCACCTCCGCTTCTTCACCCGGTCCTCGCTGCTCGAGCTGGTGCGCCAGGCCGGGCTCGTCCCCCTCGAGCTCCGCCGGGTCGTCGTCCCCCTCTTCGGGACCGAGCTCGCCGTCAGCCGGGACGGGGTGGACCCCGTCCTCGTCGACCGGATCCTCCAGGATCCCGAGTCCGAGACCTACCAGTTCGTGGTCCTGGCCACCCGGGACGACGGGAATGCGGCCCTGCGCCGGTCCCTGGCCCGCCTGGCCCGGCTCGAGGAGCTCCAGCGCTCCGAGGGGGTCCGCCTGGCCCTGGCCCGGGCCGAGTCGGCCCGGGAGGCCGAGGAGCCCCTGCAGGAGGAGCTGGGCCGGCTCCGACTCGAGCGGGACCGGCTCCGGGCCGAGATCGCCGACCTCCGGACCCGGGCCGAGGCCGACGGCCCTGAGGCCCGGGCCGGGACCGAGTCGGCCACGTGGGACCGGGAGGAGCTGGAGCGGCTCCAGGCCACCCGGACCTTCCGCTGGCTCCGACCCTTCCGCGCCGTCTACGGCCGGGTCCTGGCCCGCCGGGCCAGGAGTCGCCGGTAGCGGTCAGTCCGGTCGGGCTCCGGCTCCGGCTCCAGCCGACTCCTCGGCCAGCTCCCGGCGGACCCGGGCCGTCACCGACCGCTCCACCACGAAAGCCAGGAAGGGGACGAAGCCGGCCAGGATGGTGGCCACGAGCTGCCAGAGGCTCCAGTGCCGCCGGCGCCAGAGGTCGTAGGCGGCGGCCAGGTAGACGAGGTAGAGGTAGCCATGGGCCGTCCCCACGATCCGGTTCACCCAGCGGTTGTGGGGAGCGCCCAGCACGTGGGGGATGCCGAATTCGAGGGGAATCCCGACGAAGAACAGGACCACCAGACCGGTCCCCACGATGTAGGCCATGATCCGGTAGCGCAGCAGGGAGCCGCTCACCGGGGCCTCACCGGCGCCGGCGGGGGTCGCCGGCGTGGAGGGCGGCCAGGTAGTCGTTGTAGGAGGCCAACTCGTCGTCCTGTTCCTCGTCGATCCGGGCCGAGCTGGCCGGGTCGAGCCGGTCCGGTCCGGCCGCCCGGGCCTCGGCCCGGCTGTCGCGGTCGGTGTCGTGAAGGAGCTTCCACCACATGAAGATGGCGTATCCCCCGAAGATGGGCCATTCGAAGGTGTAGGCCCAGCTCAGCCCGTTCCCGTCCAGGGCCCGCCCGAGCTGCCACCAGGTCAGCCCCGCAAACGCCGGCAGCAGGACAAGGAGGACCAGGTGGAGGACCATGGCCCGGCGGCTGAGCCAAGTGCTGCGCACGCCCCGATCGTACCGACTCCTCTAAGGTGCCCGGGATGGACCTCTCGGGAACCGGGACCCAGCTGCTCCCTGCCGCCACCGCCGTCTGCCTCCGCCCCGGCCCGTCGGGTCCCGAGGTCCTCATGCTCCGGCGGAACTCCGCCACCACGTTCGGGGGGATGTGGGTCTTCCCCGGGGGCCGGGTCGACCCGGCCGACGCCGACCCCGACCGGCCCGGAGACGAGCTGGCCGCGGCCCGGCAGGCGGCGGCCCGGGAGGCGACCGAGGAGGCCGGCCTGGTCCTCGACCCGGCGGCCCTGGTCCCCTTCTCCCACTGGACCCCGCCCCCCGAGGCGCCCAAGCGCTACCTGACCTGGTTCTTCCTGGCCCTGGCCCCGGAGACCGAGGTGGAGATCGACGGGGGGGAGATCCACGAGCACCTCTGGCTCCGGCCCGACGAGGTCCTCGACCGGCAGGCCGCCGGAGAGATCGAGCTGGCCCCGCCGACCTGGCTGACACTCCGCCGGATCGCTCCCGCCTCCGACGTCGAGGCGGCCCTGGCCGAGGCCCGGAGCCGGCCCCCGGAGCGCTTCGAGACCCACATCGCCATGGCCGGAAGAGAGGTGGTGGCGGTCTGGGCCGGGGACGCCGGCTACGACGACGGCGACCTGGACCGACCGGGGCCCAGGAACCGGCTCTTCATGGTCGACGGGGGCTGGCGCTACGAGCTGGGCTGATTCCCGGCGGCGGTCAGCCAGGAGGGCTCTCCTCGCCAAGGCTCGACAGAAGGTCGGCATTCCTCCGGAGGTAGTCGGAGAATCCCGGCACCGAGAACTCCAGGAGTCCATGCGCCCGCGAGTAGACGAGACCCTTCTCGATGAGCCGTTCCCGTTGTGGAGACAGGGCTCCCACCGAGCGGCCCATCATCCTGGCCACCGCGCCACTCGGGATCTCCGAGTCACCGAGGCTCGCCATCGTGGCCAGGTAGCGCCGCTCCAACGGGCTCGCCTTCTCGACTCGGATGGCATAGATCCCAACGTCGAGTTGGCGCTGCACCTCGGCCGTTGCCTCGAAGAAATGAGCCCTCTCGATGACCGTGCCGGGACGATCGGACGGGCTGCCCGCCGCCCGCCAGCACTCCTGGCCGTACAACTGGAGGAAGTAGGGATAGCCATCGGCCCGACCGAGGATGGCCTTCAGGACCTCGGGAGCGAACATCACCCCGTGCTCTGCGGCCGGAAGCTCCAGGGCGTCCTTGGCGTCCCGATTGGAGAGCCGGTCGACCCGGTCGAAAGCGAGCCGTTCGGAGTACGAGCCGGCCTCGGCCAGCAGGAACGGAAGGTTCGGCAGGCCCGCTCCGATGAAGGTGACGGGGAGGTCCTGCGCGGCCTCAGACGCATGGAGGAGGGCGGACAGGTCCGCCCTCCTCAGCAGTTGCAACTCGTCGAGGAGGAAGACAGCGCCGACGCCGGCTGAAGCCGCTGCTGCTCCGAGGCGGAGAAAGAGATTGTCGAGGGCGTCGACCGGGATCCTGCCAGCCCCGTCGCGTGGCCGGATTCCGAGCTCAACGGCGAGATCGCCATGGGACGCGGTGACCTTTGGCATTGCCGCGGCGCTGCGCAGCCACGACATGGCCCGAGACATCGGCTTCCCTGGGGGGAGGAGTTGCTGACCTCGATTCAGGACTTCCGCGACCGTCACCCCGATGTCGACACCCTGACGGATCTCGTAGTAGCCCACCAGCCAACCGCGGTCCTGGAGCCTGCGGAGACCTTCCCGGAGGAGGACCGTCTTCCCCATCCCCCGAAGTCCGCTCCAGGCCATCGCTTCGGATGAGTACCCGCCCTCGAATTGGTCGATGAGGTGATCAATCAGGACGAGCTGGCGGCCCCTGCCCACCAGGGCACGAGGACGCTTCCCAGCTCCGGGGGTGTAGGGATTCGTCGGCATACTTTGACTCTGTATATCAGAATGATATAAATAGTCAACATCTATCAGCGCTCGCTGCTCGACGCAGGGGCCGGCAGCTCACCGGCTCATGACCCGGACCAGCCGGCCCCGACCAGCCCTCCGGCCCCCCGACACGGCAGCCAGCCGCTCGGCCCGGAGGGCCTCCTCCTCGTCGTCGTCGAGAAGGGCCAGGTCCACCCCGGTGGCCAAAGAGAGGAGGAGGTCGGCCAGGGCCGGGTTCCGGGCCAGGACGGGCCCGTGGAGGTAGGTCCCGACCACCCGGCCCGACCAGGCCCCCTCGGTTCCGTCCCCGGCGCCGTTGCCGATCCCGGTCTGGACCCGGGCCAGGGGCCGGACGCCGGCACCGAGCCGGGTCACACCGCCGTGGTTCTCGAAGCCGGTCAACATGGGCAGGCCGACGGGCGAGAACCCGGGCCCCGCCGGTCCGCCCATGGGGGTGGCCAGGAGCTCCCCGACGGCCCGGGGCCCTGTCCCCTTCTCGGTGGTGACGTCGAGGAGCCCGAGGCCCTCGTGGCGGCTCCCCCCCGCCCCGGGGAAGGAGGCCCCCACCACCTGGTAGCCGGCACAGACGGCCAGAACGGCGGCCCCGGCTTCGACGGCCCGGTTCAGGACCCCGCCCCGGAGGAGCTCGGCCGACTCGACCTGGGGGCCGTCCTCCCCCCCGCCCAGGCAGTAGAGGTCGCCCGATCCGGGGACGAGGTCACCGCTGCGGGCCAGGAATAGCTCGACATCGAGGCCCCGCCAGGCGGCCCGGTCGGCCAGGATCCGGCCGTTCCCCCCGTCGCCGTAGGTGCCGAGGAGGTCGGGGTGGACGACGACGATCCGGAGCGCCGAGGGTCCGGGGCCCGACGTCAGGGCCGGGGAAGCCGGGGGGATGGCCCGGGCCGCCGCGGCGGGACACGGCGGGGGTCCCGTGGAGCCGGCCGGACCCTGGTCCCGGCCGACGAGCCGGCGGAGGTCCTGGAAGGCGGTGTAGTTCCCGACGTACTCGACGGTGTCGGACCCGGCTGCGGCCAGGGCCCGGAGCTGGTCGGGGACGGTGACGTGGTCCACCCCGGCGTGGCGGAGCCGGACGGCCAGGTCCCGGCCGCGCTCCCCGGTGGCCACGACCAGGCGGCCGGCCAGCCGCTCGAAGTCGACGTCCCAGAGCCAGGAGGGGTCGTGGCCGTCGGCGATCCTGGCGTTGATCCCGACGACCACGGGTCCGGTTCCCCCGTCGATGAGGTCGAGGAGCTCGGCCCAGCCGGCCGGGTTCTTGGCCAGGAGGAGCCGGGTCCGGATCCCGCCGTGGTCGACGACGGCAAAGCGGCCCTCGACGTCTCCCACCGCTCCCATGGCCTCGAGGGCGTCGGCGGGGTCCACACCGAGAACCCCGGCGGCCACGGCGGCCACCGCCGCGTTGGCCAGGTTGCAGCGCCCCGGGAGGGCGAGGACGATCGGGAGCCGGCGGCCTCCGGCCAAGACCAGGCTGTCGCCCTCGAGCCGGTCGTCGGGCTCGGGGCGGGCGAAGCCGCAGCCCGGGCAGGCCCAGCCCTTGCCGTCGCTTGCGAATTCGATCCGACCCTCACAGGCCGGACACCCCCCGGCATCGGCCCGCCAGAGCTGGCCGGCCGCCACCCACCGGACCGAGGGGGCGGTCCGGGCCGCCCACACCACCAGGGGATCGTCGGCGTTGGCCACCACCACCGTCTCCTCCAGGGCGGCCACCGCCGCCCGCCACCGGCCCGCCACCATCCGGACCTCGCTGACCCGATCGAGCTGGTCCCGGGAGAGGTTGAGGAGGAGGATGACCCGGGGGTGGACAACCTCGGCCACCCGCGGGAGGTAGCCCTCGTCGATCTCGAGGACGGCCGGGACCGCGGGCGGTGCGGCCGACAGGGCGGCGGCCAGCCCGGCCGGGAGGTTGGCACCGGCCGACGAGGTCGCCACCCGGCCGGGTCCCCCCAGGGCGGCGGCCAGGAGCCGGGTGGTGGTGGTCTTGCCGTTGGTGCCGCTCACGAGAGCCACCGGCCGGCCCGCCGTCAGCGACGCCAGGAGGCCGGGATCGAGGGCCAGGCCGACCCGACCGCCGATGACCGATCCCTCGCCGAGCCGGAGCCGTCGGGAGATCGAGCCCACGGCCACCGTGGCCCGGGCCGCCACCGACGCCCGTGGCGATCGCCCCCGGCCCCGGGTCCCGGGGGAGCTCACTCCCCCCGGCCCGCCGGGACGGTCAGGGCCAGCTCCTGCGGACTGGGCTCGTGGGGCCGGCGGAGCTCCTCGGGAAGGAGGGCGGCGATGGCGGTCATGAGCCGCTCCGTGTCGGCATGGGGATCCCCCGAGTCGAGGGTGAGGGGGTCCCCCATCCGGACGTGGACGGTGGGGGGATGGAGGAGGTTGACCATGTTCGGCATCCGGGACGACCGGGGCCAGACGGCCTCGGTCCCCCACACCGCCACGGGGACGACGGGGATGCCGCTGGCGGCGAGGCGGGCCGTCCCCGTCTTGCCCTGGAGGACCGGGTCGAAGAAGGCCCGACCCCTCGGGATGGTCCCCTGGGGGAGGATGGCCACGACCTCCCCGGCGTCGAGGGCCTTCCTGGCCTCGGCCAGGGCGACGGCCGGCTCACCCTTGCGGTCCACCGGGATTCCCCCCAGGGCCCGGGCCAGCTGGCCGACCACGGGGGCGTCGAAGAGCTCCTGCTTCCCGAGGAACCGGACCGGCCGGTGGAGCCGGGCTGCCACCACGGCCAGGGCGGCGACGTCGAAGTAGCTCCGGTGGTTGGAGGCGAGGAGGACCGGGCCCCGGGCCGGGAAGTGGCCGACGGGCCCGATGTCGAACCGGGCGTAGGGGAAGAGCTCGGGCCGGACGATGTGGCGGAGGACGTCGTAGGCCTCCATCCCGACCAGCTTGGGAACGCCGGGCGGCCGGTCCCAGTGCTCGATGGGCCACCGGTTCAACCGGGCCAGGCCCCGGAGCCGGCTGTCGGGGTTGACGGCATGGGGATGACCGACGGCCCGGAGGAGGGGGAGGTCGAAGACGCTGTCCGAGTAGGCATGACAGTCGGCCAGGTCGACCCCCTCGGCCTCGGCCCAGGCCCGGCTGGCGGCCAGCTTGCCCCGGGACCAGACGAAGTTCCCGTCGATCCCTCCCGTGTAGTGGCCGTCCTCCCGGCTGTAGCGGGTGGCCAGGATGTGGTCGAAGCCGAAGAGCCGGGCGAAGGGCTCGATGAGGTCCACGGGGGTGGTGGTGGCGAGGACCAGGATCCGCCCGGCCCGGCGATGCTCGGCCAGGACGGCGGGGGCGTAGGGCTGGACCAGGTCGGCCAGCTCGGCGGCGGCCATCTGGCCGGCCCGCTTCATGGTCTCGACCGGCCACCCCTTCACGAACCGGGCTGCGGCCCGGGCCAGGCCCATGAAGGGGAGGGACTCCCCCCGGAGGTCGTAGAGACCGTAGATGAGCCTCTCCCCCGGGATGGAGGGTCGTCCCTCGAAGAGCCCCTCGGCGTGCATCGCCGCGCTCAGGACCAGGCCGCTCGCCCCCCGGAGCAGGGTCCGGTCCAGGTCGACGAAGACGGCCCCGTTAGCGGCCGAGGGCTTGGGGGATGAGGCCATGCCCCAGACGTTACCGCCGGAACGGGCCCCGGGAACCTGGCCCTCCCGGTCCACCCGGAGCTCCGGAATTTCACCCCGGACGCGGCAAAGGGACCCGAGGGGGGGTATCGGGTCCCTTTGCACCGACTCGCCAGGGAATGGAGGGGGGGGGTGTCCGTCTCCCTGGGGTCTGATATCCATCATGCGCCATCCGGCCCGATCAGTCAAACAGGTATTACAGATTTGTGGTATCACTAATACAGATGGAACTCCGCCACCTGCAGGCCCTCGTCGCCGTGGCCGAGCACGGCTCCTTCTCGGCGGCCGCCGACGCCCTGGGCACCGTCCAGTCGAACATCTCCGCCCACGTGGCCCGGCTCGAGCGGGAGCTGGCCACCACCCTGGTGGACCGGTCGGCCGGCCGGCTCACGGCGGAGGGGGAGGTGGTGGTGTCCCGGGCCTACCGGGTCCTGGGGGAGATCGACGCCCTCACCGCCGACATCGGGGCCCTCCGGGAGGAGGTGGCCGGGACCGTCCGGCTGGGGATGATCGGGACGACGGCCCGCTGGCTCCTCCCCCTCCTCCTGGCCGACCTGGCCGAGCGCCACCCCAAGCTCCGGCTGGTGGTCTCCGAGGGGACCACCGTGGGACTCGAGCCCGTGCTGGCCGCCGGCCGGCTCGACCTGGCCGTGCTCACCTCACCCGTCCCCGGCCAGGACCTCAGCTTCGAGCCACTCCTCTCCGAGGACCTGGTCCTGGTGGTCCCGGTCGATGACGACCCGGTGGCCGGGAGGGACCAGGTGGCCCTGGCCGAGCTGGCCGACCTGGTCCTCCTCCTCCCGGCCCGGGGCACCCCCTTCCGCTCCGAGCTCGACTCGGCCCTGAAGCCGGCCGGGATCGACCTCAGGCCCCGGGCCGAGCTCGACGGGGTCCGGCTCATCGCCTCCCTCACCTTCGAGGGCTACGGGCCCGCCGTCCTCCCGGCCAGCGCCGTCCCGCCCCACCTCCGACCCCGGTTCCGCTCGGTGGCCGTCGAGGGCCTCCCCCGGCGAACGGTGGGCCTGGCGCTGCGGAGGCGGGGCATGCCCTCGGCCCCGGCCCGGGCCGTCCTGGCCTCCCTCCGCCGGATCGCCCTCATGGAGGAGCACCTCCCCCCCGGGGTGGCCCCGGTCCTCCCCGAAGCCCTGACCAAGGCCGAGGGTTCGCTCCGGGCCCTGGGGGTCCCCAACGGCTGACGGGCCACGGGGCCCCCGGCGGACGGCCCGGTACGATGCCGCCATGCCCAGCAACCGTCCCGGAGGCCCTCCCACCCGCCCCCGTGCCCTGGCCGCCCTGGTCCTGGTGGCGCTGGCCGCCGCCGCCTCCTGCAGCAGCACCTCCTCATCCTCATCCTCGTCCTCGTCCCCGAAGGTCCCTGACAGCCTTCCCGCCGCCCCGGCCACCAACCAGAATTCGGCCTTCTCCGGGAACGGCCCCTACGCAGCCGGCGTGACCTACGAGACCACCCCCCAGGGGGACCCCGTCGTCGTCTACTACCCCGTCAGCCCCTCGGCCACCAAGGGCCGGACCACCTACTCCATCAACCTGGCCCGCTGGCTCCTCGGATCGCCCACCGCCACCATCCCGGCCGCCTTCCAGGGACTTCCCACCACCCTGGCCACCACGGCCTACGCGGGCCTGACCGCCGCCGCCGGCACCTTCCCGGTCGTCCTCTTCAGCCACGGCTACGGGGGCTACCCCGAGCAGTCGAGCTTCCTCACCGACCACCTGGCCACCTGGGGGTTCGTGGTGGTGGCCCCCGACCACCGCTCCCGGGACCTGGCTGCCGAGCTCGCCGGCAAGACCCAGGACTGCTTCCCGACGTGCGACGTGACCGACCTCGAGAACGCCCTGGCCCTGGCCAGGACCCTCGACGGGACCAAGGGGGGGTTCCTCGACGGCCGGCTCGACCTGACCCGGGTGGCCTCCCTGGGCCACTCCGCCGGCGGCGGGGCCGCCATCGCCGTGGCCGCCGCCGACGCCGACGTCCGGACCTACATCGGCCTGGCCCCGGCCTCCGGCCCGGTTCCCACCTCGGCCAAGCCGGGGATGATCGTCCAGGGAGGGGCCGACACCGTGGTGAAGCCCACCGAGTCGGAGACCCTCTACGGCACCCTCCCCACCCCGAAGCGGCTGATCCTGATCGAGGAGACGGGCCACAACGTCTTCGACGACGCCTGCGTCATCGGGGCGGCCCAGGGGGGCCTGACGGCGTTCATCGGGAAGCTCGGCCTCCAGGCCGACTTCGTGAAGATCGCTACCGATGGCTGCTCCGCCCCCGACATCAGCCCTCCCGTGGCCTGGCCCCTCATCGACCAGGCCGTGACGGCCCAGCTCCGCTTCGGCCTCGGGATCGACCCCCAGCCCGTCGGCCTCGGTCCGACCCTGGGGACCAACTTCCCCGGCGTGACGGCCCTGGTCACGGCCACCCCTCCCACCTCCTGAGGTCGGCCCCGGCCCCCGGGGAATTCAGGGTGCCGGTCTCGGCTCCCTCCACATGAGCCACAGCGTCGGACCACCCCCCGGTCCGTGGACCTCCCCGGTCACCTCGAAGCCGTGGCGGGCGTAGAAGGGGACATTCCGCTCCTTCGACGACTCGAGGTAGGCGGGGAGCCCGTCGGCGTCGACCCGGGCCAGGGTGGCCGCCAGCAGGGCCGATCCGACCCCCTCCCCCTGCCGGTCGGGATCGACCCCGAGCGTGGACAGGTACCAGTGGGTCTGCCGGGGCCGGGCCTCGTCGACGGCCACGAGGAGCCGGAGGGAGTCGGCGGCCCGACCCCCGGTCAGGACGTGGGGGACCAGGGGAAGGAGGTGGAGGAGGTCCCGCCAGTTCGGAGGGGGCTTCGTCGGGGGGGCCCAGAGGGCGACTCCGGACCGGTCGGAGCTGGTCCAGACCTCGCCGTGGTCCAGGTAGAGATGGCGGAGGGCGATGGTGAAGAAGCGCTGGAGGCCCCGCCGGCGGCGACGGTCCCCCCGGAACATGAACCGGGGCACGGGGTCGTCATCGAAGGACCGGACCAGAACCTCGGTCAGGGCGGGGACGTCGGCCGCGGTGACCCTTCGGACGCCGGTCACCGGTGTCCCGCCCGTCGCGTCCGGGTCGGGGACGGTCAACGGGTGAGGTAGCGGTGCTCCCAGAGGTGCACGTCGATGAGCCGGACGATCTTCTGGGTGGTGTCGAGCCGGTAGACGACCCGCTGGTCGACGATGTGGGCGGAGAAGTGCCGGGCCAGGTCGGCGGCCAGCTCCACCCCGACGTGGGTCGGGTTGTCGAGGAGGGGGCCGGCCACGAACTCGATGACCTGGGCCCGGGAGGTCTCCCGGGGGAGGCTCCGCAGTGCCGTCCGGGCCGTGTTGCTCACCACCAACCGCCAGGGACGGGTCCCGGTCTTGGCCACGTCCATGCCGAACTCCGTCTCGAAGTCCTTCTGGGCGATGAAGCTCCCCGACTGGAGGGCGAAGTCCCCGGCCCGGACCCGCTCCAGCAGCGTCGGGTCGCTCAGGATCTCGATCGTCTCCTCGTAGGCCTCGAGGAGCTCCGCCGGCAGGATGGCCAGCCCCCTCGTCCCCGGGACGTCGATGACGAGGCTCTCCCCGCCGGGGCCGAGCCGGGAGATCAGGTCCATGAAGTTGGCCTGGGCCTCATGGGCGGAGATCTTCCGGGAGGGCATCCCGGGATCCTACCGGCCCCCGACTCCGGGCCGGTGGCCATCGCACCGGTCCGAAACGATTCCGGAGGCGGGACCGGTAGGTAGGTTCGGGGCAGCGACGACACCGACCGGGGAGGGCTGTGGAGGCCGACGTCTCACACGGTTGGGGTCGGCGTCTCCTCCGGGTCCAGAGCGCCCTCTTCGTCGTCCTCGGACTGAGCCTGGCCACCGGCCTGGCCCTGACCGGCGTCACCCTGGGAAACCTCCCCGCCGTCGAGCCGATCTTCGACACCGCCATCTTCGTCATGGCCGTCCTGACCGCAGTGCTCCTGATCGCCCGCTTCGCCGTCAGTGGCCCCGTCCGGATGCTGGCCCTCGGCGTCGGCTATGTCCTGGCCGCCTCCGCCGTCCTGGCCGCCCTCGCCCTCCTCCCCTCCGATCGGACCGAGGCCCGGCTCCGGACCCGCCTCGCCCTCCACCGGCACCAGGCCATCGTCCTGGTCCTCCTGGCTGCCGCCGTGGTCCAGATCACCCTGACGGCGGTGGTCGTCAACGCCGGCCGGGTCCTCCCCGACCTCGTCGACGGGACCAGGTACCACCTCGCCCTCCGGATCACCCTGGGGGTGGCGGCCTGCCTCAACGTGGTCGTCATCCTCCTCACCCTCATCCGGCGTCCGGTCCGGGACCTCGTCGAGTCCTGGATCGTGACCGCCCTGGTCTCGATGTCGGTGAACGAGACCCTGGCCATGCTGGCCGGCCGGGTCGACACCGTGGCCTGGTACCTGGCCCGGGCCACCGCCCTCGTGACCTTCAGCCTGGTCCTCGCCGCCCTCTTCGGGGACATCATCGTCCTCTACGGTCGCCTCGACCTGAGGAACCGCCACCTCCAGGCCCAGCTCGAGGTGGACGCCCTGACCGGGACAGCCAGCCGGTCGACCATCCTGGGCCGGGCCGGGGAGGTCATCGAACGGATCCGGGAGGCCTCGGAGGTCGGGGACGAGCGCCGGGCCGTCCCCGGGAGCAGCGTCCTCGCCATGCTGGACCTCGACCATTTCAAGCTGGTCAACGACACCCACGGCCACCTGGTGGGCGACGAGGTCCTGGCCCAGGTGGGCCGCCGGGTCCGCGCCGCCCTCCGCGACGGCGACGCCGTCGGCCGCTACGGCGGGGAGGAGTTCCTCCTCGTTCTCGCTCCCGCCACCGCCGAGACGGCTTCCCGGGTCTGCGAGCGGGTCCGCCTGGCCGTCTCCTCCGAGCCCTGCACCACCCGGACCGGGCTCCTCGGGGTGACCGTCAGCATCGGGGCGACCGAGCTGGTCGCCGGGGACGGCCTCCTCGCCGCCGTCGGCCGGGCCGACGCCGCCCTCTATGCCGCCAAGGAGGCCGGCCGGAACCCGGAACACGGTCAGGTCGGCCCCGGCGGCACCGCCCGCCCCCGCCCCGGCCCCCGCCCCCGCCCCGGAACCGGCCACCTAGTGCCGCATCAGTCAACGTTTGCGCTGTTCGATTAGTCCGGTAGATCGCCAGGGGCACCTTGGCATGCTCATCTCTCCCCATCGGGAAGCAGCTCGGGATCGGCACCTGGTCGGTCTAGCCGGAAGCCTCCTTCGCCTGAACCCCGGCCCGATGTAGGGCTTCCCATGCCGCGTCGACTCCCTCGTCCGGGGTGATTGCGATCTCAATCCAGCGCCGACCTTGTGGCACGCGGATCCGGATGCAGTCCTTCCGCCCCAGCGGCCCACCTGCCCATCCCACCCGGTCGCGCCACATGGTCGCTGTCGCGGCCGGGAAGACGATGCCGCGGGATTCGAGCATCATCCCTTGTGGCGCAGATACTTCAACCGACTGCTGGCGCACAATGAGGCGAGGCCCACCTCCCAGCCGATGGTTCCAACTGACCCAGGTGCTCGCCGGTCGCCGTGTCCGAACGAATCCTCGGACTTCGTAGACCACAGGCTGCCCTGTGGCCCACGACACGATCTCGGCCTCCCGACGTGTCCGCAACGGTCGATTCGGCCAGTTCACGCCCGTCAGTCTGGCCGCCGCCCGAGGGGCAGTATGTGAATGCCGGCTTCCGAAACGACGAGCCGTGTCCAGGGCCCCATGTGGGCGATGAATGCCGACCCACTCCAACCGGGCAAACGTTGCCGGTCGCCGCACTAGTTGACCGACGGATCGGGGGGGAACCCGGCCAGCAGGCTGAGGCTCCCACCCTGCCGGCGCAGGACGTCCCGCCAGAGCCGACCGGGATCCGAGGCGAAGACGTCGGCCGGGAAGGCCTCGAGGACGAACCAGGCCTCCTCGGCCAGCTCCTCCTCGAGCTGGCCCCTGCTCCAGCCGGCATAGCCGGCGAAGAGCCGGACGCCGGCCAGCAGCAGGGGCTGCCGCTCGGGAGGGACGGCCAGGTCCACAGGGGCCACCGACCCGAGGATGGTCCGGGGCCGGGCCGGGCCACCGTCGGCTTCGTCAGCGGCTCCTGGCCCGGTGCCCGGGACGACCAGGGCCAGACCGATGACAGCCTCGGGGGTGACGGGACCCCCGGAGAAGACCACCGCCGGGGGGAGGAGGGCGGCCTGCTCGGCCCAGTCCCCGAGGATCTCGTCCACGCCGGCGGCGGCGGGCTGGTTGAGGACGACGCCGAGGGCACCATCCTCCCCGTGATCGATGACGAGGACCACCGTCCGGTCGAAGTTGGGGTCGGAGAGCCGGGGGGAGGCGACCAGGAGCCGCCCACCGAGCCCATCGGGCCCGGCCGACCTCCAGGGCTTCCGCCCGGGCTGCTCCCCCCCGCCGTCGTCGCGTTCCACCAGGAGATCATGCCCCCGGCCGGGACCGGGGCGGTACCGTTCCGAGATGGACCCCGTCACCGTCTTCTTCAACCCGGCCTGCTCGAAGTGCCGGGGGGCCGTCGAGCTCCTCGACGGACGGGCCGTCCCCTACGACGTGGTCGAGTACCTCCGGGCGCCCCCCGACGCAGCCACCCTGGGCCACCTCCTCGACCTCCTGGGCGGGGACCCGGCCGAGCTCGTCCGGACCGACGACGACGCCTTCGCCGGCGCCGGTCTGACCCCGGCCGACGTCGCCACCCGGGACGGGGTGTTGAAGGTGCTGCTGGCCCATCCCGGGCTCCTCCAGCGGCCGGTCCTGGTCCGGGGCGACCGGGCTGTCATCGGCCGGCCCCCGGAGCGGCTGGCCGAGCTCTTCGACTGAACGGGTTCCTGGTCGGGTCCGGCCAGGCCGTCAGGCTGCGGCGGTTTCCCGCTCGTCGAGGAAGCCCCACCAGGCGTCGGCCACGATCCGGGCTGCCGCCGTCACCGCGGCCGGGTCGGCGCCCAGCTCGGTCAGGGCCTCCACCGTCCAGGCGGCGTGGTCGACGTCGACGGTGGCGTGGTGGTCCCAGAAGGCGGTGGCCCCGGACCCGAGGCCGTAGTGCCGGCGGAGCCCCTCGGCCTTGGAGAGGGCGACGGCGGGAGCCTGGGACTCGTAGGCGAGGAGACCGGCCAGGGCGGCCACCGGCCCGGCCGCGGCCACCGTGGTGTAGGCCTCGACGAGAGCGGCGGCGGCCGGCCCCCGGCCGGAGCCCGCGGCGTCGACAGCGGCGGCGAAGCGCTCGAAGAGCTCCAGGTGGGGGACGGGGTCGCCCAGCTCGTCGGCCAGGTTGGCCTCGACGGCAGTCCGGGCCCGGCCCTGGGGGAGGTCGGCGGCCACCCGGGCCAGGAAGCCGGGGAGCATTTCCTCGAAGCCCCGGTACTCCGCGGCGTAGGCAGCCAGCTCCCCGCGGCCCAGGAGTCCCTGCTCCCAGCGCTGGTAGAAGGGGTGCTCGAGCAGCCGGCGGCCGGCGAGGGCCTCCTCGAGGGCGGATTCGATCGGGTCGCGTTCCATAGGGGATGGACCGTAGTGGCGGCGGCCCCGGCCCACAACCCTCGGGGCGTGCGGTTCCCGGCCCGGGAGCCAACCATGGGGGTACAGCCGGTCGGCCTGGCCACCTGAGCACACCCATGTGCAACCGAACTCGGCGCGTGTCGACCAGGGGAAATGCGGATTCTGCGGACGCCCCACCGAACCGGGATCGGCCATCGGCGGTGTGAGTGGGCCCGTCATGTGTCTCACCTGCCTCGAAAGGTTCAACGAGGCGGTGCGTCGTCGCCCCCTAGCCCCGGCCGCTCCAACACCGGGATCCGACCCGCACCTTCAGACGATCGAGGTCGAGTTCCAGACGTATGACGCTTCGGACGGGGTCTCCGTGAACATCCTCACGGGGATCACGGATGTCGCGGCAGCCATCCAGGGATTCCGATTGGCGGCGGACTCGCTCGAACGCGACCGGTTCGAACGCTACGAGTCGTCGGCCACGGCCACGACCACTTCGATCTCGACAGCCCCGCCCCGGGGCAGGGCCGCCACGCCCAGGGCCGACCGGGTGTGGCGGCCCGCCTCCCCGAAGACGTCGGCCAGGACACGGCTGGCCCCGTCGACGACGGTGGGCTGGTCGTGGAAGTCGGGGGTGGAGGCCACGTAGCCGGTCAGGGTCAGGACCCGGACGATCCGGTCGAGACTGCCCAGGGCCCCCTCCAGGACGGCGAGGGCGTTGAGGACGCAGATGGCGGCGGCCTCGGCCCCCTCGGCCACGGTGACGGTGTCCCCGAGTCGGCCGGGGAAGAGGAGGACCCCGTCGATCCGGGGGAGCTGCCCCGATGTCCGGGCCACCCCGCCGTGGACGACGACGGCGTCGAGGGGGTCGTGGGGGAGGTGGGGGCCGTGGAGGGTCAGGCCCAGCTCGGCCAGGCGGGCCCGGATCCGATCCTCCCCGGCGGGCCCGGTCACCGGCCCGGCACGACCACGTCGAGGGCGGCCCCGAGGGCGGCCAGGTCGACCGAGGCGTTGTCCTCGGCGTAGCGCCGGCCCTGGAGGTTGTAGAGGAGGACGGGCTCGACCCCGAGGGGGTGGGGGCCCCAGTGCCAGGTCCCCCTGTGGAGGACGAAGCGGTCCATGGGCCGGAGGTGGAAGGCCCGGATGGAGTCGACGTCGACCGGGTCGTCGAAGGCGACGGTGGCCGGGGCCACGGCCACCACGGCCTCGCAGTTGAGGACGAGGAGGGCCTGGGTGTGGCTGTCGTGACGGAAGAGCCGGTCGCAGCGGAGGGCCTCCCCCACCCGCTCCACCTCGCCGGGGCCGTGGGAGATGACGTTCAGGTGGGGGTCGGCCCAGTCGAAGCCCAGCCGCTCCTCACCCTGCCCGTCGGCAGGGTCACCGTCGGACCGGGGGATCCAGCCGAAGGGGGCCCAGGCCCCGGCCCCGACCGGTCCCGCCTCGATGCGTCGGGCCGCTCCGGCCACCGGTCTCCCCCGTTCTGCCTGATCTACGCTGGCCCCGTCCGTGCTGACGGCGTCGTCAGTCTAGGGAACCGACGAGGGGGAGGGACCAGACCATGGATGTCCGGAGCATCGAGGACCAGGCGCCGGTGGTGGAGCACAACGGGACGGTGCCGGTCTGGTGGATGGTGAAGTCCCGGGAGATGAAGGAGATCACCGACGGGGGATTCCTCGAGCTGGTCAACGAGTTCGAGGTGGCCGGGGGCGGCTACGTCGACCCCCACTCCCACCCCACCCACGAGTTCTATTACGTCCTGAACGGCCGGGGCATCATGACCATCGGGGACCAGGAGCGGGAGATCCGCCAGGGCGACCTGGTCCACATCCCCCCCGACGAGGTCCACAGCCTCCGACCCATCTCCGACCACGCCCCCATCCACTGCTTCTGCTTCGCCATCGGGGTCAAGGGAGCCGGTCCCATCGACTACACCACCCACTGATGCCGGGCCGGGTCCTCGTGACCCGCCGGCTCCCCGGGGGAGGCCTCGACCCGTTGGTGGCCGCCGGACATGAGGTGGTCCAGCGCCCCGGGGACGAGGCCTGGTCGACGGCCGAGCTCCGGGAGGCGGCCGGCACCGTCGACGGGATCGTCTGCCTCCTCACCGACCGGATCGACGACAGCGTCCTCGAGTCGGGGGCGGCGGGGCGGCTCCAGGTGGTGGCCAACGTGGCCGTCGGCTACGACAACATCGACGTGGCCGGCGCCGGCCGGCTCGGGATCACCGTCTGCAACACTCCGGGGGTTCTCGACGAGACCACCGCCGACCTGGCCTTCCTCCTCATCCTCTCCGCCGCCCGGCTCGCCTCGGAGGCCGAGTCCGATTTTCGGGGCGGACGGTGGCCGGGCTGGGGGATCAACCAGTACCTGGGCCGGGACGTCCACGGTGCCGTCCTCGGCCTCGTCGGCTACGGCCGGATCGCCCGGGCCGTGGCCCGGCGGACCCAGGGCTTCGCCATGGAGGTCCGCCACCACAGCCGGTCGGACACCGGGGAGCCCGGCTGGGTCGCCGACCTCGACGAGCTCCTGGCCACGGTCGACATCGTGAGCCTCCATGTCCCGCTGACCGACGCCACCCGGCACCTGATCGACGGGCGTCGGCTCGGCCTCCTCCGGCCCGGGGCGGTCCTCGTCAACACGGCCCGGGGACCGGTCGTCGACGAGGAGGCCCTGGCCGGGGCCCTCGAGTCGGGGGCGCTCTTCGCCGCCGGCCTCGACGTCTACGAGCGGGAGCCCGAGGTGAGCCCCCGGCTGCTGGCCGCCCCCCGGACCGTCCTCCTCCCCCACATCGGGAGCGCCACCACCACCACCAGGTCGACCATGGCCGCCATGGCGGCCCAGGAGGTCTGCGACGTCCTGGCCGGACGAGCCCCCCGGCATCCCGTCACCGGCTGACCGGTGACCAGGGGGTGAGGGTCTCCGGGGTCGGGAGGTCCCTCATCGGCGGATCACGCTTCCCTCACACCTCGGTGCTGAGATCAGGGGGGAGCAGGGGCACCGGGGGTGGAGTCATGGGACAGGAGCAACCGGGAGCGGTCCGGACCGAGCGTCCGGTGGGGACGATCGTGGTGGTGGCCGTCCAGGCCGGGGTGCTGGGCCTGCTGACGGCCGGCTCCGCCGTCCGGGGACTCCGGGAGCTCGCCGGCGGCGGCCCGGCCCAGACCGGGCACCGGCTCCTGGTCGGGGGCCTGGTCCTCGGGACCCTCGCCGTCCTCGGGGCCGTGGCCGGCGGGACCCTGGCGGCCGGGAGGAGCTGGGGCCGGGGGCTGGCCCTGGCCTCGGAGACCGCCCTGGGCCTGGTCGGCCTGAGCCTGGTGGCCCGGCAGCCGGCCTTCGGGGTGGCCCTGGTGGGCGGGGCCGGGGTGGCCCTCCTCCTGCTGGGTCGGCGGGGATCAGTCTGGGACCGGCCCCCTCCCCCACCGTTCCCCGGCTCCCCGCCCACGACCGGAACGCCCGATCGGGTGGCGGCCCCCAGCGGGTCCGAGCCGGGCCGGTCGACCTCGATCGCGATCGTCCTGGCCGTGGCCACCACGCTGATCCTGCTGGCCGCCCTCGTCATCCGGTCCCGGGTCGTCTTCGCCGTCGTCCTGCTCGCCGTCGTCTTCGTGCCCGCCGAGCGACTCCTCCAGCTCCATCCCCAACGGGTCCTCCGTCGGGGATGGGCCACCGACATCGTCCACTTCCTGGTCAACAACCTCATCACCACGGCCGGGGTGGTCCTGGTGCTGGTCTCGTTCATCGGGGCCCTGGAGGGGGCCGTCCCGGCCTCCTTCCAGACCGCCGTCCACGGCCAGCCCTTCTGGCTCCAGTTCGTCGAGGCGGTCCTCCTCGCCGACGTGGCCGCCTACCTCTCCCACCGGGCCAGCCACCAGATCCCGTTCCTCTGGCGGTTCCACGCCGTCCACCACTCCATCGCCGAGATGGACTGGCTGGCCGCCGGCCGGCTCCACCCTGTCGACGCCACCTTCCGCCAGGTCTGCGTCATCGTCCCTCTGGCCCTCATGGGGTTCTCGAAGGCGACCTTCGGGGGGTACCTGGTCTTCGGCACCTTCCTGGCCATCTTCCAGCACTCGAACATCAGGGTCCGCTACGGGCCACTCCGGTGGGTGGTCGTGAACCCCCAGGCCCACCACTGGCACCACGCCAACGAGCCCGGGCACTACAACCGGAACTTCGCCGCCGCCCTCCCCCTCGTCGACGTCGTCTTCGGGACGGCCTACATCCCGGCCCGGCAGTGGCCGGCCCGCTACGGGATCGACGAGCCGACCCCACCGGGCTACCTCCGGCAGATGGCCTGGCCCTTCCGGTCAGGAGCCGGAGACGAGGCTCCGGCCGACCGCCGATGCCCGAGGCGTGGACCTCCCCCGACTCGGGCGGGCCACCTCGGCCACCCGGTCGACGAGGGCCCAGAGGCCGGCGCAGGAGTGACGCGAGGCGAAGGCCGGGCGGCCGGGCCGGAAACCCGTCTCGGCATGTGACCGGGTCCGGGAATCGGCGACGGCGACGGCGACGGGGAAGGCGAGGCGGGTCCAGGGAGCGAACCCGGAGTGGTGGGGGGCCACGGAACCCATGGTATTCGCCGGTGGCCGGCCGTCCACTGATAGTCGTCCTCCGGCCCCAGAATTGTTACAAATCCCGCGATCTGTGACGATCACTGACGCATTCGTCACTTTTCGTGAGTGGCGGCCCAGGATACGATGCCGGTCGGCTGGGCAGCTCCGGGCGGCCTGCCGCCGGCGGAGGTGGACGTCCATGAGCGAGATCAGCCAGGGACCGGGATGGTGGTTGGCATCGGACGGGCGGTGGTACCCGCCCGCGCCGACAGCCGCGCCAGCTGCGACGCCAGGGGCGACAGCCGCCCCCCGGGTCGGCCCGGCCCCGTTCGCCTTTCCCGGGACCGGCCCGGAGGGAACCCCGGGGAGCGGGTTCCGGGCCCCGGACGGTCCGATGGGACACCGGACCGGCCCCGGCCCCATCCCCAAGCACTCCCTGAAGCTCGCCGGCTACGGGTCGAGGGTCATGGCCTGGCTGGCCGACGCTGTGGCGGTGTTCGCCGTCAGCCTGGTCCTGGTCTTCGGGGTCGGGATCGCCACCCATGGTCAGGGAACGGTGGTGGCGCTGGTCGTGCTGCTGGCCTTCTCGTTCTGGTACCACGCCGTCCGGGTCAGCCAGAACGGTCAGACCTGGGGGATGAGGAAATTCAGCCTCCGGGTGTCGGAGCGGAACACCGGCCAGCACCCCATCTCGATGGGTCGGGCCTTCGTCCGGGCCGGGGCGGCCACCGTGATGGGACTCGCCCTCGTCCCAGGACTGCTCGACCTTCTCTGGCCCCTCTGGGACCCCTACAACCAGACCCTCCACGACAAGCTGGCCGGGACGGTCGTCCTGATGCACCGCTGAGGAGGGCAACTCAGACCAGTTCGAGGAGCTCGGTGGCAACGATCTGGGCGGCCTCTTCTATGTCATAGCCCAGATCCGCGGCAACGAGAGGTTCCATGTCCCTCCGGAAGGCTGTGTTCGTCATGTGGCCGTTGAATGTCGCCAGGGCCGCCTTGCTCGTGTACCCGGACGGACGATAGGGCGCCAGGCAAGCGACGATCTCGAGGGGATCGAGACCGAGATGCGTGAGACCGAGCCAGAGATCGAAGAGATCTCTCCCTTTGCGCCGTTGGTGGAGCGCACGGAGTTTCGTGGCAAGAAGTTCGGTGGGGGTGAACGTCAGAACGTCGCCGCGGCCGGCCCACCAGGGTGATTCCACCACGTGTGGGATGCGGATGAGAGGACGGGCCGGACTGGTCTCGTGGGTGTTGATCTCGACCTTGATGCGCATGGCGATGCCAGAGTCGAAGACTGCGCTGTAACGGATCTTCGGGTGCACCGTGATCTCGGTGCGGGAGCTGAACCCCATCTCGGCTCCGACGTCGCGGAGGGCGTCGAAGACGGGCCCGATCGGAGTTCGGCTGACCCGCACATAGTCGAGGTCCTCGCTGTATCGGAGGGGAGCGGGGAGGTGGAGCTTGTGCAGGCAGGTGCCCCCCCGAAAGACGAGCTCGGACGCCAGCTCGATATGCGAGGAGATGCCAATGATGAGGCGGGAGAGGATCAGATCCTGTTCCACCTGGTCACGAGTCGGCCATGGGACGCGGTTCGACCAATGTGTGATGTGCGCGGCAGGGATCACAGGTCGGGCTGCACGACGGTGTTGACGATGATCTGCCATCTCCGGTCGATCGGGCCACGACGTCCGCCGTCCGGGTCCAACTGGGTTGGGGCGACGGAGCCGGACCCAAGTCCGCCACCCAGGTCGAGGGAGGAGAATCGCTCGAGGATCCAACCAACCCGTCGCACGGCCGACGCGGGATACCTCCTTGCAACCTCCCTCAGGACCGTCAGGTCGAGGAGACCTTCGAGGGCCAGCTCGGTGATCACCGTGGCGACATTGTCGAGACCTCCGCCCGGCCGGATCCTGGAAGCCAGGTCAAGCACCGTCGTCTCCGGGGTGGCCAGGATGAGACCGCCCGTCGGAGTTCCCTTGCGGACTGTCGAGGCCGATTCGAAGCGCGTGGTGAGGAAGAAGTCCAACGTGATACGGCCGACCCGCCGTCCGGGGAACGCCTTGGCCACCATCACCTGGAAGGACTGGGGGCGCTGGTGGGCGGCACCGTGCAACTCGGCGGCGGACAAGAGCCCCACGTAGTATCTGCGTCCGAGGTGCCCCATCATCGGGTCGATGAAGTGAGAGGCCGGCACGGACCTCCAGGATCGGAACTCCGGGGGGATGGGGACGTAGAAGCCTCGGGCCGGCGAGAAGATCAGACCCCTATCAGCGAGCCGCTTCAGACCCGGGTAGACGCGATCCGCTCGAACTCCGGACGCCGTCGCGGCTTCGACCGCAGTGAACGACGTCTTGCCCTCGGAAAGAAAGCGGTCGGGAAGCTCGGCGAGGGCGGCTCTGGCCATCCCCCGAGCCTGCCAGCAGGGTGTGTCGTTGTCAATATTCTAGGCTATGTTGCGTTCGACGCTATTTTGCCACCTATTTCTACACCCAGAGCGAGGGCGCTGAGGCCGGTCAGACCGCCCTGCCGTAGCGGCGCTCGAGCTGGGCCCGCTTCCGGGGCTGGATGTTGGCCCGGGAGAGGTCGCCGTCGTAGAGGGCGACGACCCGGGGGTCCATGACCCGGCGCCAGAGGGGGGGGATGTAGGCGAGGAGGATCATCCCGCCGTAGCCGGAGGGGAGCTGGGGGGCCTCCTCGAAGGTCCGGAGGGTCTGGAAGCGGCGGGTGGGGTTGGCGTGGTGGTCGGAGTGGCGCTCGAGGTTGTAGAGGAAGACGTTCGAGGCCAGGTGGTCGGAGTTCCAGCTGTGCTCGGGCCGGCAGCGCTCGTAGCGGCCGTTGGCGACCTTCTGGCGGAGGAGGCCGTAGTGCTCGACGTAGTTGACGACCTCGAGGAGGGAGAAGCCGAAGACGGCCTGGACGGCGAGGAAGGGGAGGACCCGGACGCCGAAGGCGGCGACGAGGCCCCCGAAGAGGAGGAGGGTCATGGCCCAGGCCTGGAGGATCCGGTTCCGGCCGTCGAGGGGGCGGTGTCCCTCCCGGCGGAGCCGGCTGGCCTCGAGGGACCAGCCGGAGCGGATCCCGCCGATGACGGTCCGGGGGAGGAAGGCCCAGAAGGACTGGCCCAGGCGGGAGGTGGCGGGGTCCTCGGGGGTGGCCACCCGGGAGTGGTGGCCCCGGTTGTGCTCGACGTAGAAGTGGCCGTAGGCGGTCTGGGCCAGGACGATCCGGGAGAGCCAGCGCTCGAGGTGCTCCCGCTTGTGGCCGAGCTCGTGGGCGTTGGCGATGCCGATCCCCCCGACCGAGCCGACGGTCGAGGCCCAGCCCAGGAGCTCGAAGAGGTTCAGGTGGTGGCGGGCCACCACCCAGACCCCGAAGACGAGACCGGTGACCTGGAGGGGGAGGAAGAGGAAGGTGCACCAGCGGTAGAACCGGTCGGCCTCGAGCTGGGCCGTGGCCCACTCGGGGGGGTTGAGGGTGTTCACCCCGATGAGGAGGTCGAGGAGGGGGATGACGGCCAGGATCCAGAGGGGCCCCATCCAGAGGAGGAGACCGAAGCCGCTGGCCTGGTAGAGCTCCCAGGCCCCGAAGGGGAGGACGGGAACGACGAGGCCGAGGAGCCAGAGGGCCTTCTTGCGGTCCCGCCAGCGGCCGTGCTCGGCGGAGTCGTCGGCGCCGTCCCGGGGGGCGGAGTCGTCGAGGGTGGGGTCGGCGGCGGGGGTGAGGGACACGGGGTCCTCCTGGGGATCGGGGGCGACGGTCATACCGGCTGCTCGGTGGTGAGGGCACCCCGGACCAGGACGCCGTGGGTGAGGAAGGCGGCCACCGAGGCCGCCACCAGCTCGGGGGGGTCGTCGGGGGCGGAGACGGAGTAGCTGATGAGGAGCCGGGAGACCATGTCGGCCAGGCGGCGGAGGTCGAAAGGGGAGAGTTCGGGGAGCTTCGTGCCCAGAACGGCCTCGACGGCGGACCGGACCAGGAGGACGACCGTGCCTCCGTCGGCGACGAGGAGGGGGAGGAGGGCCTCGGGCTCGGTCCGGACGAGCCGGTCGAGGAGGGGGTGCTCCCGGGTGATCCGGAGGACGGTGGCAACGGCCTGCTCCAGGGCGGCCTCGGGGCCGTCGGCGGCATTCACGGCGGCGACGACCTCGGCCACGATGGCCCCGGCCTCCTGGGCCACGACGTCGTCGACGAGGGCGTCCTTGGAGGGGAAGTGCTTGTAGAGGGTCTGCCGGGAGAGTCCGGCCCGGCGGGCCACGTCCCCCACCGAGAGGCGGGCGATCCCGTGGATGGAGGCGATCTCGAGGGCGGCCAGACGGATCCGATCGAGGGTCGGTGTGGCGTCCGGCATGATTGACATATTACCGAATATTGTCAATCTGTCAAGCATTTGGATGGGAGGGGTCGGGAGGGAGCCCTCCCCCGGGAGGCTGGGGAATCCCAGGGAAGTCCCAGCCGGCTCCCCGGGTCAGCCCAGCCGAGAATGTTACGGTTCGATGACGGAACTATTGCGGTTCCGAAACGGAGGGCCGTCATGGTGTCTGTACCGGTGTGGATGCCGCCCCGACTGGGCCGGACGCCGGGCAAGATCGTGGCCATCGTGGTGGCAGTCATCATTGGCCTGATCCTCCTGGGAGCTGCGGCCCTTGGGGCCATCGGGGTGGCCATCGGGCACGCATTCGACAACATCGGGTCCTTCACCCTGCCGTCCCCCTCCATCAACGGGATGGACGTCGCCCTCTCGCCCGATCGGACCCGGGCCTACGTGACCGAGCCGAGCCAGGACCGGCTCGTCGTCATCGACCTGGCCAGCGGGGCCACCACGGCCATCGGGGTCGGGCCGGACCCCTCGGGTCTGGCTGTCTCCCCGGACGGCTCCCAGGTCTGGGTGGTCGACACCGGACTGGTCCAGCCCCTGGCGTCCTCCCCCTCCAGCTCCAGCGTCTCAGTGGTGGCGACGGCCGGGGACACCGTCGTCGGGACCGTGACGGTGGGGTCGGGGGCCATCGACGTCGCTTTCTCCCCCGACGGCCACCGCGCCTATGTGACCAGTGCCGGGACCCTCGGGACGGGGGGAGCGGTCACCGAGATCGACACGGCCAGCCTCCAGGTCGTCCCCGCGTTCGACCCATTCGGGCTGGGCGGGGGTCCGGGCCTGTCGGAACCCACCAGCGTGGCCCTGAGCCCGGACGGGACGAAGGTCTGGGTGGGCATGGCCGACCTCTTCGGGGAAGTGGGGGCGGGCAGCGGCTTGATCACCTCTGGGGGGACGGTCCCGGCCGACGACAAAGTCGTGGTCCTCGATGCCACCTCGGGGGCGGTGGTGGCCAACATCCCGGTGGGAGCAGGTCCCTTCTTCCTGGCCCTCTCCCCCGACGGCCGTGACGCCTACGTGGCCGACAAGGTCAGCTGTCAGCTGACCGAGATCGACGCGACCAGCTTCCAGGTCGTGCTCACCCTCGCCGTCCCGTCCGTCGACGGCTGCCCCTTCGGCATCGCCGCCGGGCCGGGCCCTGGGCAGGTGGTGGCGGTGACCGGGACGGACCACACCATCGGGGCCGGGACGGTCGGCCAGGACCTCCTGACCGCCGACTTCACCACCGGAAAGCTGAGAGCCTTCCCGGTGGGGAGCGACCCCGTGACGGTGGCCCTCTCCGCCGACGGTGGCACCGCCTACGTGGTCGACGCCGACCAGGGTCTGCTCCACGTCGTGGACACCTCGACGGGAGCGGCCAAGGGGGAGCTGGCCCTGCCTCTGCCGGTTACCACCACGAACACCACCGCAAGCTGAGCGGTGCGACGCCCGGGTCTTGCCACTGCCCTCATCCACGTCAGCAGATCCTGCTGGCGTTCTTCGGAGATCTCCGTCTCCAGGATGCGTTCCACGACGACCTTGGGCTGAGCATGCCCGGAGACGAGGAGAGCCCTCACAGAGTCGGTGTCCTTCGGCCGGCCGGGCCACGAGCTTGGCGACGCAGATGTCGTGAATCTCAGCGCAGAAGCCGGTGACTCCGTTCGTAGAGGCTGCATTCACCGGGATCAACCCGCTCCCTCCAACCCCGGGGAAAGGTCGCCAGCTCCGACTCCACCCCTTCGGCGTAGAAGTCGTTCCGGTCGTGGAACGGGCTGAATTCGCCGATGGCGCTTGAGGAGCATCGCCTTCGAACCGTCGGGGTCGTTGATCGCCATGACGTCCGCTTCTCTCGAGACGGTCACCTGGCGCGGCAATCCTTCGGGAAACTGCCCGAGGATCGCCTGCGAACCAACGATGATGACCTGATCCTCTCCCAGGACATCGCCTGCCGCCCGAATGAGGTGCAGGAGTTCCTCCCACTTCATCGCGCCCGTGCCCTTTCGTGGAACCCGGTGTAGACCCGCTGGATGATCTCCAGACGTTCGGCGTCGGCGAGGGCGCCCGCGAAGGGACTTGCCTGCCGCAGATCCCTGGCCGCCTGATCGGTCGAGATCATGGTGGCAAGGAGCGCTTCGAGCGGCCCGTTGAGAAGCCCTTCCCAGGCATCGTCGTAGGCGGCGGAGTGTCCGTCAGGATCCGACAACCGGCCCCGGACGATCTTGGCCAGAGCCCGGCGACGAATGTCCTCGGGGTCCACACGGAGCTTCTCGGCCACGGCCCGGTGAATCTCGAGATCCCGACGTTCGGGGTGGGTGAGCCGGGGGTGGAGCTCGACCACCAAATCACAACCGGCGGCGTCGGCAAGGCGGTGGAGGGTGGAGAGACGGGGCTCATGGCCGCCCGTCTCATAGGTACTCAGGGTGGGGGCCGACGTTTGGGCGCGCAGCGCCAGTTGCCGGAGGGAAAGCCCGCAATTCAGCCGCATGGCGCGGACGAGTTCCGATGGCTCGGTGCTCTTCGTCACGGCGGTATCATATCTGATAACACCCTATCACGCCGGAATGGATGCCACCGATCGAGGAGAATGGGCCCATGACGACGACCTCGGTCGCCCTCCTCCGGGGGATCAACGTGGGCGGGAACCGGAAGCTCCCCATGAAGGACCTGTCGGGATGGATGGAGCGTGCCGGCTTCGAGGGGGTCCGGACCTACATCCAGAGCGGGAACGTCGTCTTCAGCCACGGGGCCCGGCCCGAGGAGGAGCTCCGGACCGAGCTGGAGGCTCTCATCGCATCCCGGGCCGGCTTCGACGTCCCCGTCATGGTCCGCCCCGCCTCGGAGCTGGCCGCCGTCGTGGACGCCAACCCCTTCCCCGGGGTGGAGCCGACCAGGCTCCATGTCGGGTTCCTCACCGAGCCACCCGATCCGGCCGCCGTCGCCGCCGTCGATCCCGCCACCTGGGCCCCGGAGGAGTTCGTCGTCATCGGCAGGGAGATCTACCTCCACCTCCCCGACGGGATGGGTCGGGCCCAGCTGCCGCCCAGATTGAAGATCCTGGCCCCGGCCACGGCCCGGAATTGGCGAACGGTGACGGCCCTGCTGGAGCTGACCGGAAGCTGACGCCCCCCGGGTTACTGACCGAGGGCAGCGGTGATCAGCTGCTTCATGACCGGCCCGACGAACTGGGCCCCGGTCTGGTCCAGGGGGGCGTCGGGGATGACCACGGCCACGGCCACCTTGGGGTTGTTGGCCGGGGCGTAGGCGATCATCCAGGCGTCGATGGAGCCGTGTCCGGTCTGGGCCGTGCCGGTCATGGCGGCCACGTCGTCGGCCGGGTTGAAGCCGACTGGATTGGCGGTGCCGCCGGTGACCACCGACTGCATCAGGCCGGTGAGAGCGGCGGCGGTGGCGGGGGAGGTGGCCCGGAGCCACTGGGCGGGGGAGTACTTGGACACGACGTTGCCGTCGGAGTCGCCGATCTCGGCCATGACGTGGGGGGTCATGATGATGCCCCGGTTGGCGAAGGCCGAGGCCACCAGGGCCATCTGGAGGGGGGTGGCCTGGACGTCGCCCTGGCCGATGGCCGAGTAGGCCTGGAAGGGGACGTTCTGCTCCAGGGTCTGCTGGCTGGGGAACTGCGAGACCTGGAAGGTGTTGTGGGGGAGGTCGACGGGGGGCTGCTGGTTGAAGCCGAAGGAGGTGGCCTCGGCACTGAGATTCTGGGCCCCGAGGTCGAGACCGACCAGGGCGAAGCCGGTGTCGCAGGCGGGGGGAAGCATGTCGGCGACGGTTCCCCCGCAGCCGGTGCTGGCGGCGGACGGGTAGGTGGTCCCGAAGTTGCAGAGGGCCTTGGTGGTCCCGGGGAGGACGGGTTCGGGCTGGCCGGCCGGGATGGCCGGGGGGATGCAGCCCAGGACGGGGTAGGCCTTCGTGACCAGGCTGGGGTCGTGGTCGTAGGCGGCGGCGGCCGTCAGGGGCTTCATGGTGGAGCCGGGGGGCCAGGTGTCCTGGTAGGCCATGTTGAGGCCGTTCCGGGGAGCCAGCTGCTGGTAGGGGTCGTAGGAGGGGTTGCTGACGTTGTCGGCGGTCCAGGCCGCCTTCTCGGCGTTGAGGTCGGGTTGGGCCAGGGGGTTGGGGTCGAAGGTGGGGGTGGAGTCCATGGCCAGGATGGCCCCGGTCGACGGGTTGAGGACCACCACGGCCCCCGTCTTGTTCCCGAGGGCGGTGGCGGCGGCCTGCTGGAGACTGGGTACCACCGTCAGGGTCACCGCCCCGGACCGGCTGTCCCGGAGGTCGGCGGCGTAGGACTGCTCGACCCCGAAGGGCCCGTAGAGGGGCGAGTTGAAGCCGACGATGTCGTCGTAGAGAGCCCCCTGGGGATAGTCCCGGACCCCGGCCGGGGTCGAGCGGGCCAGGACGGTGCCGTCGGAGGCCAGGATCTGGCCTTCGGGGAGGACGGCAGGGTTCGCCAGGGGGGTTCGGGAGGTGGATCCGGAAATGGTGGTCAGGGGGACGACGACGGCGACGACGAGGACGACGAGGATCAGCGGGGCGGCCAGGCGGCGGATCCGCCGAGCCCGGCGGATCCGATGGACGCGGCGGTGGACGGCGGCCAGGGTGTCGTCGGTGGCCAGGGCTCGGGTCCCCCGGCTGAACAGCTCGGCCAGTCGTTCCTCGGGCGTCATCGGAGTCCCTCCAGTCGGTCGGACAGGGCGGCCAGGGCCCGGTGGAGATGGGCCTTGACGGCGCCCGTGGTGATGGCCATGGCCTCGGCCACCTCGGCCAGGGAGAGATCGCCGTAGTAGCGGAGGACGACGGCCTCACGCTGGCGGCGGGGGAGCCGGCGCAAGGCCAGGCGCAGTGCGTCGCGCTCCCCCATCGCCTCGGTGCCGGCTTCCGGGCCGGCCGCCGGCTGGGGCGGCTCGGGGGGATGGCGACGGACGACGATGGCCCGTCGCACGTGGGCCCGGCACAGGTTGACGAGGATGGTCCGGAGGTAGGCGGGAGGTGATTCGGTCCGGTCCCAACGGTCGAGGAGGCGGGCGAAGGCCTCCTGGGCCATCTCCTCGCCGGCCCCGAAGTCCCCGACGAGCCAGCCGGCCAGGCGGGCCATCTCGGGGTAGCGGTCCCGGAAGAGGGCGTCGAAGCCGGCCGGGTCCGGTCGGGTCCGCTCCACTCGTCCAGCCATCGTCCCGCCTTCCCGGCCCGGATCGTCCACCAACGCTGCGCTCGACCGGATCACACTGACCCAGACGCGACCTGGGGCCGAAAGGTTTACCTGGGTCCCGGAGGGGGTCAGCCGGCCGGGCCGTCGATGTGGGAGGGGTCGAGGTCGAGGAGCTCGATGGTGGTGGCCCCGGCCCGGAGTGCCTCGAAGAGAGCGGCCTCCTTGGCGGACCGGGCCGCGGCGGCGGCGAGGACGTCGTCGAGAGCGGCGGCAGGGACGACGACGACACCGTCGGCGTCGCCGACGACCCAGTCCCCGGGGGCCACGCTGACGCCGGCCACCCGGGTGGTGACCCCGGCCGTGCCGGCGGCCCGCTTGGAGGCGCCGGTGAGGGCGACGGTGGTGGCGAAGACAGGGAAGCCGTGAGCCTCGAGGGCGGCCACGTCCCGGACCCCGCCGTCGATGACGAGACCGAGGATCCCCCGGGTCTCGGCCGCGGTGGTGAGGACCTCGCCCCAGTAACCGAAGTCGTGGGTGTCGCCGATGTCGACCACGAGGACGGACCCGGCCGGGGCCCGGGTTACGGCCACGTGGATGGCCAGGTTGTCGCCCCGGGTGCAGGAGGCGGGGAAGGCGGGGGCGGCCAGGCGGGCCCCGGGCCAGACGCCGTGGACCCGGGGGGGCATCCGGTGGGCGCCCGACTCCCCCAGGGTGGCGGCCCCGAGCTCGAGGAGGCGGCCGGAGATCTCGGCCCGGGCGTCGGAGACGGACATGGGGGCTCCCTGGGAATGACACCCCCGGGAGGGGGCGCTGTGATTACCATATGGGCACCAGAGAAAGGAGGTGGTCCAACTGAGTAGTGAACCATTTGGGACGCTGGAGGTGGCTGGCCGCTGAGGCGGCTTGCTGGACCACCTGGCGAATCCAAGCCAGACACCTGCTGGCCGTCCTAGCCGGGAGCTCGTCCCGTCCGGCGTAGTCCGGGAGACCAGTGCCTTTCAGCAGTCGTAGTCGTCGGGGGGCGCCCGCAGGGGCGCCCTTCGACGCGTCCGGACCCCGGAGGATGTCTAACCTGGCGGGAATGGCCTCCCCTGTGGACCCCGGTGACCGGGTCGTGGTCCGGAAGAACGTGGAGAAGGTCCTCTACCCGGAGACCGGGTTCACGAAGGGCGAGCTGATCGACTTCTACGAGGCGGTCGGGCCGGTCCTCGTCCCCCATCTGGCCGGCCGGGCCCTCACCATGCGGCGGTTTCCGGACGGGGTGGAGGGGATCAGCTTCTTCGAGAAGCGGATCCCGAAGCACGCCCCGGACTGGATGGCCACGGTCGAGGTGGTCCCCCACCGGGCCGCCCCCTACCGGGCCTGCTCGGTGGAGGACGTCCCCACCCTGGTCTGGCTGGCGGCGATGGCCGCCGTCGAGCTCCACCCCTCGCTGGCCCTGGCCGCCGAGCCCGACCGGCCCACCGTCCTCGTCTTCGACCTCGACCCGGGACCGCCTGCGGGGGTGATCGAGTGTGCCCGGGTGGCCTGGTGGCTCCGGGAGCTCCTCGGGCATCTCGGCCTGGAGGGGTTCGCCAAGACCTCGGGATCGAAGGGGCTCCAGGTCTACGTTCCCCTCCACAGCCAGGTGGACTTCACGACCACCAGCGCCCTGGCCCACTCGGTGGCCCGGCTCCTCGAGCAGGAGCACCCCGAGCTGGTCGTCTCCACCATGGCGAAGACCGTCCGGGAGGGCCGGGTCTTCATCGACTGGAGCCAGAACAGCCGGAGCAAGACGACGGTGTCGGTCTACTCGGTCCGGGCCCGGCCCCGGCCCACGGTGTCGACCCCCCTCCACTGGGAGGAGATCGAGTCGGTCCTCTCGGGCCGCAAGCCCAAGGCGCCGGTCCTGGAGTTCCTCCCGGCCGACGTCCTGGCCCGGGTGGACACCGACGGGGACCTCTTCGGCCCGGTGACCTCCCTCGTCCAGCAGATCCCCGCCCACCTGGTCCCCGGGTGACCGACAACGCCGCCGTCCGGCTCGTCCGCCGGTTCGACGCCTTCCAGCAACGGACGGGCCCCCTGGCCTTCGTGGTGGCCGTCAACAAGAAGTTCGGCGACGACCTGGGAGGGAGCCTGGCCGCCCAGCTCACCTACTACGGGTTCCTCTCGATCTTCCCGCTGCTGCTCGTCCTCATCACCGTCCTCGGGATGGTGATCGGGGGGAACGAGGATCTCATCAACCGGATCGTCAACTCGGCCACCCGGCAGTTCCCCGTGCTCGGCACAGATCTGGGGGACACCATCCGGGCCCTCCACCGCAACAGCCCCGTCAGCCTGACGGTGGGCCTGGCCGGACTCCTCTGGGGAGCCCTGGGGTCGGTCCAGGCCGGCCAGTACGTGATGGCCCAGGTCTGGAACATCCCTCGGGCCGACCGGCCCGGGTTCGGGCCCCGGGTGGTCCGGAGCCTGGCCGTCCTCGGGGTCTTCGCCGTCTTCCTGGTGGTGAGCAGCGGGCTGGGGGCCCTGGCCGGGGTGACCGGCCTGAGCGGGAACGCGGCTGTCGTCGGCCGGGTGGCCGTCCTCCTCCTGTCGACAGCCGTTAACGCCGGCCTCATGGTGGGGGTGTTCCGGGCCCTCACCCCCAAGGAGATCGGGACCCGGGACCTGGTCCCGGGGGCGGCTCTGGCCGGGGTGGCCTGGACCGTTCTCCAGCTCCTCGGGGGGCTCCTCATCGGCCACGTGGTCACACGGATGACCCCGGTCTACGGAACCTTCACCGTCGTCCTCGGGCTGCTCTGGTGGATCGCGGTGGTGGTCCGGATCGTCCTCTACGGCGCCGAGGTGAACGTGGTCAGGGCCCGCCGGCTCTGGCCCCGGGCCCTGGCCCCGCCACCGCTCACCACAGTCGACCGGCAGATGCTCGTCACCTATGCCCGCCAGGCCCAGATCCGCCCTGAGGTCGAGGTGTCGGCCCAGGTGGACGAACCGGAACCGGTGTAGCGGTGGAGCGTGATGCGGCCGCGTGACGAGCAGCCGCGACGGCCCAGTCGCCCTTGGCGGCGAAGATCCCTACGTTGGCGAGCGAGGTCGACATCCCGTCTGCGGAACCGCCTCCAGGCTGCTTGACGAACCAACCCTGCGACGATGACGACGCCCAGCAGGATGAAGATAGTCATCGGTCATCCAGCCTACTGCCCGACAGGATCAGCTGGCGTGGCGAATCACGGCATGACCCTCTCGTACGAGCTTGGCGATGCTTCGATTGTCGGAGAGCTTCTCCCCGACAGCGACCGCGAGGTGGGCTCCCACCGCGGTAGCGAGCTTTTCGAGGGTCACAAGCGTGGGCCGGGTTCCTCCACCCTCCAGCCGGGCGATGGCCGACTGCGTGGTGCCCATCCGCTTCGCCAGCTCCGTCTGGCTGATTCCTGCCTCGGTGCGAAGACGGAAGACCAGCTCCCTGAATCCGCTGATTCGCGCCTCGTCCTCGTAGGCGGCGCTGCCCTCCTCGGTCAGAGGGCGCCTGGCCTTGATCTCTTCCCAGCTCGTGCGCTTCGCCATGAGGTTCAATCCTCCTCGTCAGCGGTGTGCGACTCAGCCGCGCACCGCTCCATCGCTTGTTTCGCCCGACGGACCTCCCGTCGCTCCTGACGCTGCGACTTCGTCAACACGGTCAGCAGGATGATCCGCCGTCCCGGGGCGATCCAGTAGGTAATCCGTGTAGCGCTCTCCCCGAGAAAGAAGCGAAGTTGCCTCGCTTGCCATCCAGTTGCCAAGTGTGAGGCTCGTCCAAATGGGCGCCGAATTCCGCCAGGCGGTCGATGTGGAAACGCACCCGATCGGCGTCGGTACCCTCGAGGGCTTCGTACCAGTCCCGGATCTCGGGCTCGAGCTCAACTACCCCACATAGCATCGACGCTATAAAGGGGGTGTAACGACAAGGGCTCGTCTCTGTGGGAATCAGAGCTGACCCGAAGGCGGCGCATCCCGAAACCCGAATGCACGCTGGGACGACAGAGCCAGCCTGATCGACCTACCAGGGATCGACGCCCCCGGGACGGGGAGCGTTCGTCGGGGCGGCTGAGGTCGCTTCCATCGCCACGAGCATATTCGACCGCCGTCCCGGTCGATCAACCCCGGCCGGACCCCCCCTACGCCTCGAGATGCTCGTTGTGGCGGAGGAGGACGATGGAGTGGGCGGCCAGGTTCACGGTCTCGCCCTGGACCCGGCGGAGGCCGGGGAGGCGGGCCGTGTTGAGGAGCTCCTCCCAGATGCCGGGCCACTCGATGGGGGGGAGGGCGGAGAGCCGGGAGCGGTTCCCCCCGTTGAGCAGGAGGAGGATGGTGTCGCCGTAGCTGGGCCGGCCCCGGCCGTCGACCTCGTCGGTGGCCCGACCGGAGAGGAGCATCCCGATGGAGCGGAGCTCCCCGTCGGACCAGTCGGCCTCGGTCATCTCGCCGCCGTCGTCCCGGATCCAGGTGACGTCCTTCGTCCCCCCGGGGGTGAAGGGCATGCCGTTGAAGAAGTCCCGGCGGCGGAGCACCGGGTTGTCCTTGAAGATCCGGATGAGCTCCCGGACGTAGTCGAGGAGGTCCCGGGCCGAGTCGTCGAGGTCCCAGTTGACCCAGGAGATGTCGTTGTCCTGGCAGTAGGCGTTGTTGTTCCCCTGCTGGCTCCGGCCGAACTCGTCGCCGCCCAGGAGCATCCGGACCCCCTGGGAGAAGAGGAGGGTGGCCAGCATGTTCCGCTTGATCCGCTCCCGGATCCGGTTGATCCGGTGGGAGTCGGTGGGTCCCTCGACCCCCCAGTTCCGGCTGTGGTTCTCGGGGGTCCCGTCCCGGTTGTCCTCCCCGTTGGCCTCGTTGTGGCGCTCCTCGAAGCCGACCAGGTCGGCCAGGGTGTAGCCGTCGTGGCAGGTGACGAAGTTGACGCTGGCGTAGGTCCGGCGGCCGCTCGGGGTGTAGATGTCGGAGGAGCCGGTGAGCCGGGAGGCCAGCTCCGGGATCATGCCGGGCTCGCCCCGCCAGAACCGGCGGACGCAGTCCCGGAAGGCCCCGTTCCACTCGGCCCAGCCCGGTGGGAACCGGCCCAGTTGGTAGCCGTCGGGGCCGACGTCCCAGGGCTCGGCGATGAGCTTCACCTGGGACAGGACGGGATCCTGGCCGATGACCTCGAAGAAGGCGCTCCGGCTGCCGTCCTCGAAGCCCCGGATGAGGACGGGGGCGAGATCGAAGCGGAACCCGTCGATATGCATGTCGGTGACCCAGTAGCGGAGGCTGTCCATGATGAGGGCGATGGTCCGGGGATGGACGATGTTGAGGCTGTTCCCCGTCCCGGTGAAATCGAGGTTGAAGCGGCGGTTCCCGGGCTGGAGGCGGTAGTAGACGGCGTTGTCGAGGCCCCGGAGCGAGAGAGTGGGGCCCAGGTGGTTGCCCTCGCCGGTGTGGTTGTAGACGACGTCGAGGATGACCTCGAGGCCGGCCCGGTGGAGGGTCTTCACCATCGACTTGAACTCGCTCACCTGCCGGCCGAGGCCCCCGGTGGCGTAGCCGACGTGGGGGGCGAAGAAGGACAGGGTGTTGTAGCCCCAGTAGTTGGTGAGCCCCTGGTCCACGAGGTGGCGGTCGGCCACGAACTGGTGGACGGGCATGAGCTCGACGGCGGTGACCCCGAGGGCGAGGAGGTGGTCGACGACGGCGTCGGAGGACAGCCCGAGGTAGGTGCCCCGGAGAGGCTCGGGAACGTCGGGGTGGGTCATGGTCATGCCCCGGACGTGGGCCTCGTAGATGACGGTCCGGTTCCAGGGGGTCCGGGGGGGGTGGTCCTCCCCCCAGGTGAAGGACTGGTCGACGACGACGGCCTTGGGCATCCCCCCGGCCGAGTCCCGGGGGTCGAGGACGAGGTCGTTGTCGGGACCGCCGGCGCCGTGGCCGAAGAGCTCGTCGCTCCAGCGGATCCCCCCGGAGACGGCCTTGGCGTAGGGGTCGATGAGGAGCTTGGCCGGGTTGAAGCGGTGGCCCCGCTCGGGGTCCCAGGGCCCCGACACCCGGTAGCCGTAGAGGGTGCCGGGCCGGGCGTCGGGGAGGTAGCAGTGCCAGACCCGGTCGGTGGCGAGCGGCATGGGGACGGCGTCCACGGGGAGGGCCGCGTCGGGGTGGTCGAAGATGGAGAGCTCGACGGCGGTGGCGTGCTCGGAGAAGAGGGCGAAGTTGACCCCCTCCCCGTCCCAGGTGGCCCCGAGGGGGTGGGGGGACCCGGGCCAGACCCGCATCTCAGCCGGCCCCGTCGGGGTCGAGCCGGAAGCAGACGACGGCCAGGGGCGGGGCCGTGAGGTTCACCGTCCGGGGCCGGCCGTGCCAGGGGACGGGCTGGGCCTCGACCCCGCCCAGGTTCCCGAGGCCGCTCCCCCCGTAGACGGTGGCGTCGCTGTTGAGGATCTCCCGCCAGAAGCCGGCCTCGGGCACCCCGAGGAGGAGGTTGTGGCGGGGGACGGGGGTGAAGTTGCAGACGACGAGGACGCTGGCGCCGTCGGGGGCCCGGCGGAGGTAGCTCAGGGTGGCCCGGGCCGCGTCGTCGGCCTGGACCCATTCGAAGCCGGCCGGGTCGGAGTCGAGCCGGTGGAGGGCGGGCTCGGCCCGGTAGAGCCGGTTCAGGTCGGCCACGAACCGGAGGAGGCCGGCGTGGGCGGGCTGGTCGAGGAGGTGCCAGTCGAGGGACCGCTCGTGGCTCCACTCCTGGAACTGGCCGATCTCGTCCCCCATGAAGAGGAGCTTCTTGCCGGGCTGGGTGTACTGGTAGCCGTAGAGGAGCCGGAGGTTGGCCAGCTTCTGCCAGTCGTCCCCCGGCATCATGGCGGCCAGGGACCCCTTGCCGTGGACGACCTCGTCGTGGGAGAGGGGGAGGACGTAGTGCTCGGTGAAGGCGTAGAGGCCCCGGAAGGTGAGCTGGCCGTGGTGGTGGGCCCGGTGGACGGGATCCCGGCGGAGGTAGGCCAGGGTGTCGTGCATCCAG
>PLZB01000068.1 GCA_003151955.1 Acidimicrobiaceae bacterium | reverse complement strand
CCCACCCCCAGAGTCCTGGATTCAGGGATACTGCGATCGAATTTCGGGAGACCCCGCGGCGGCCGCGGAGCATTCACGACCAGACCGGGAGTTCGAGCCTCTCCTTCGCCGTCGGCTGGCATTCCCTGTCCGTGGCCGGCGTGTCGTGACTCGCGCAACGACGTTCCCGGACCCTCGTGCTGGAGCGGTGATGCATGATTGCAGCCGTGGGATCACACGGTATTCGCAGGCGCAAGCCAGTCCACAGGCTGGAGAAGCTCCGGGGGGCCGAGGCAGAGATCATTGACGAGCCGCCGGTCATGTGGTCGCCGCCAGGCTCAGGATTCGTGGCCAGCTCATTCAGCCCCGCTGGGTACGTCCAAGGGATCTGGCGGATGACCGGACGAGGAAGCGACGCGCGCGAAGCGGAAGCGGGGCGGAGGCAGCGCAGGATTCCGGGACGCGTCGGATTGTTCCTGCTTCATCTGCTTGGGTATAGGGGTCAGGCGGCGCGGGGCTTGTTACGAGCAAGAACGCGAGCGCGTCGTGGGCCTCACAAGGGGGCGCATCGGTACCGAGGAGCTGACGAACTCTGATCACGGTGCGAACTTCTGGTCCAGTGCTCGCGATGAGCTTCGCCCGGGTCCGACAGCTTCGAATATCGCGCAACCGATCCGGCGTTCAGGGACAGGGGGGCAACGTTCTTCGGGATGCACGAAGACGTTGTTCGGGGACACATTACGTGGCGCGGAGACGCCGAGCGCGGGAGGTGCCATGGCCCCCGGCCCACCCCTACGATCGGATGCTGAATGGTCGATCTGGTCGCCCTCGCCGCAGTCGTGGTCGCTCTTCAGGTCGGCTTTGTCTGGGCGGTCGTCGATGCAGCTCGGCGTCCGGGTTACCTCTTCCAACCAGCCATCGGTGTTTCCAAGCCGGCGACTGTCGCCCTCATTGTGTTCACCGGCGGCATCGGCGGCCTCTTCTACCTTGCTCGCTGCCGGCCGGCGCTGGTACGAGCAGCAGGCGAGATCGCGCCACACCCGAAGCCGTCGCCAGACACCGGCAGCTACAAGGAATGGCGGCGAACGGGCGACCCCTGGGCGTGACCGTCCTCAGTCCCATCAGCTGAGTGTCGGACGGGGGCATCTGGGCCCGACCGATGGGAGAGTTGGGGGGTCAGAGGGCGCGGCGACACCCGAGGGGGGTGATTGCGGCAGGCAGCATCAGGAGCGCCGGCCGGCCTCAGCCAGCGAATACCCACGACTCGGCGTTCTGGGACAACCGGACGCCGACCAGAAACGGCGCATCACAGTCTCGATGCCCCCACGGGCAGATCGTAGGTGACAGGTCAGCACCGTCGCGGAAGCGCGGGAACGGGGAACGTCTCGACCGGCATGGGCGCGACAGCCCGCCGGACAGCCTCAACGACGTTCAGGCTCCTTGGGCCAGATGCTGTCACGGCCTTGGCCACCCACCCGGCTTCGGTCCATTCCGGCCCGGTGGACCTCACCTCGACCATCTCGTAGGTCTCGCGCAGCCGGATGATGAGCATCCGGTCCACGCCGACCGGGTCCGTGATGGGGGAGGGTGGCCATTTGTCGTCATCATCGCCAATCGTTCGGCCGTCAGCCCTGGAGCCGGGGGAGACCCTCCCGCGAGATCCGTTCGACCCACCCATCCCCCAAACGGTTTCTGAAGGTCTGTCCTAATTCCTGTCCTAATTCTCGACGTCTTGTGAGACCGTCGCCCGCCGCCCCGTGTCACCCGCCGCCTGGTCTCTTCGCAGGTCAGGCCGTGTGCTGTCGTCCAGTCCGGCCCCATCCGGGCGACCACTGACGAGTTTCGAGACCGGCCGGCTTCAGACCCGGTCGGCTTCCAGCGGACCCGGACCGCTTGTCCTAGGTTTTGTCCTAGAACCACCGCCGTGGGGTGTTGTCCCGCGCTGCCTCGTTCGGGCGACATCCCTGGTCAGAGTAGGTTTTTGCTGTCTGCCGTTGGCTCGTTCGTGGGCCTGGATGGCATTTCAAGAAATGGCCGATTCGTTCAGCGGTCTCAGCGCCGCCGACGCTTGGCCGGCTGCTTGGGCCGGGGTGGGGTACCTGGCGGGGTGAACCTGCCGGTGGCCTTCCGGTTCGGACTGGTCGGCAGCCGACCGAGCACGCGCTCCCGCTCGGAGACGGGTCGGCGGTTGAAGTCCTGCATGAAGGCGTTGACAGCCTGTTCGTCGTCGAGCTGGACCCCCTCGCTCATGGCGGTCGACCACAGCCGCTTCCCGAAGCTGTACCGGGAGGTGTCGGCCATGTTCTTGCGGAAGGGCCCATCCATCCCGTCGAGGTGCTCGAGCAAGACGTCAGCTGGGTCGCTCGTGGGGTCGAGGAGCCCGGTCTCGGCGAGGAAGGTGATGAAGGCCTTGGCCTCGGGCAGGACCCCGTCGAGCTCGTCCTCCCCGATGATCATCTTGGCCGGGTGGAGCTCGAGGTAGATCTCGTCCAGGTCACCAGAGGTCCAACGGGTCATACGGCGATCGAGGTACCCCCACTTGTAGTGGATCAGGGTCTCGCCCGGATCGGCATCGATCTCGGTTCCGTTGTCGGCGCACCACGCGGCGAACCGATTCTTCAGCTCGACCCGGGCGACCTCGTAGCCCTTCTCGGTCTCCGGCTCCCAGTCGGGTTCTCTCATTCGCCCATCTTCGCCCATCCTCATCCGGGCGTGGCGGCGGACCCTCTGGATCGCGGCGGCCGGGTTGGCTCTGGCCAGCCCGGTCGTGTTCTGCTCGGCCCCCTCTACCCGGTACTTGTACCAGTCCCATAAAGGGACCGTGACTGTCACCACCACCGGGTGCACCAGCTCGATGTCGGAATGGCTCGGTCGCTACGGGCCGCCCGACACGTCGGATGCGGCCGCCAACGCCGACCGGGCCAGCGTGGGCTTCTACGGGGCGATCGCCGGCCACACCCACGTCGGATGGGCCCTCCTCATCCTCGCCCTAGCCGCTCTGGTCACGTCATTCTCCGTCCGCCGGCGTGATGCTCTCGACCATGAGGAGGACATTGAAGATTGTGATGGGTGGGCTGATCCTTCTGTGCGGAGCGTGTTCGGTGAAATCGGCAGGATCCTCCGCCGCTCCACCGACGACCTTGTCCACGACGACCTCTGCGGTCATGGCGAGAGGCCGGTCCTCCGGTCCCCGGCAAATGGACCACCTCGTCGCCGTTGTAATCGTACGTCGGGTGGTCGTGGGGTTTCGGACTTACGCGCCGTCGAGAAGCTGCAGTTCGATGATCTTCTTCTCGTTGAACTCCGGGAAGAACCGACGCAGCTCATCGAAGGTGGCAGTGAACGTGAGCTGTCCGGAGACGGGGTGCTCGTCGATGTGGGCGTACGTGACTCGCGACCCGAGGGCTGGGAAGAAGACTCGCGAGACACCCCCTCGGGGTCCCATCGCGATCACGATCAGCCCCAACTCTGCGTGCTGCAGGGTAAACGAGGCGAGGCACCGAATATCGGTCCAGGACTTGGCCCACGCGGAGAGCTTCACGAGGTCAGCACCGAGGCCTTTGGCCCTCTCAGCCATCGTCTCAAGCTCGCTTTGAGGCGGCGTCTCGGTGAAGTTGTGATTCGAGATGATGACGACCTTGCCCAGCCCCTTTGCCGCCGCGACCAGCTCAGGCAGGATCTCGGTCGCAGCAAGTTCGATGTCGATGGCGTCGACCTCAGGCAGCACCGACATGAACAGACCCAGGCGGTTGGCTTCAGACCCGGTCCAGTCGCCCCGCTCGGCAGCGATCCTGATCGTCGCGATCGTGTGGAATCCAGCGAAGCTCCGGACCTCAGCGAGCACATCGCTCAGATCGTGCGAGGAGTATCGATCGATCCTCAGCTCGGCGATGTCGAGTCCCTCTGCCTTTGCTCGTTCAACGTCCGAACGGGGCGTGCGGTCGGAGAAGCTAACGGCGATCAACGGCACGCCACCATGCAGCAACGCGCTCAGGCTGGCTCCGGCGGAGAGAGTCTCAGTGCTCATATCCCGTGTATTCCTAGGCGTCGGGACGGGCCGCAGGCAAGTCCGAGCGCGTGGCGAAAGGCGCCGAGCCGCTTGGGCCAAAGGTCCGGTCAGTGGGCATGGTCTTCTGTGATTCTCGGCACACCGGGCCGGCAACCTGAGTTGCAGGCCCGCCGAACAGTACCTCAACATCGCGTCCGCCGAGGGTCATGATCGCCCCCCGGCACCCTTCTACATTGACATGCTGAGCAGGGGGTTGTCGATGAAAATGCTCGTGAACACCATGCGGCAGAGAGTCACTCGGATGTAGTTACGAGGATGTTGGGTGCTGGGCAGGAGACGGTCTGGGGCTGCCCGTCGGGTGTGTTGGGACGGCTGGGGTCCAGGTAAGAATCGCGTGTCACCTTCGTGTCATCGGCTCCACACCCCAGAGTTAAATCCCTGGTCAGACTGGTTGTTGACGGTGAGCCGACCTGTAGGCGGGATTTCGTGACCCCTGGAGGCGCTCCGCTCGTGCGCTCCTTCCCGGTCACCCCCTGTGGATAACCACTTCTGGTGCAGCAGCGGAGGTTCTGGTGCAGGCTGAGGGTTCAGGTGCAAAGCCGTGGCGGACCAGTCGGTGGCCTCGTCGACATCGAGACGGTTGCCGACGTCCTCGGCGTGACGGTCCGGCTCACTCTCCGCCTCGTGGCCGAACGCCGGATCCCCTTCGTCGAGGCACCCACTCGCCCACTCTCCGACAGGCCACGCCGTTCCCGCTTTCGAGGTCCACGGTGTGGACCGCCGAGCCCTCGCCGTCATGGACACGAGCACGGCGACCAAGGGGCCTGGCGTCGCCCTTCGCAGGGCGACATCGACGCTTACGACCCTGGTACCAGAACGTGGAGCCACTCCCCGAGGTTCCGGCCGGCTGGCCGGTTCCACCGGTCTGGTCTGGACTGGCCGATAACTCCTCTCCTGGGGTCAACCCCAAGAACTCGGCGGCATCGACGCCGAGGGCCCTCACCCCAACCGAAAGATTCGGGCATCGTCGTGCCGGCCCCGCTAGTTCAGTGCATGGGCAGAACCGACGTGCGACCCGCCAGGATGGCCAACGGGTCGATATGACCGCCCTGCCCTCCGATGTCCAGCGCATCAGCTGGGCGGCCGACCAGCTCGACATCTCCATCTCGACGGCCTACAGGGAGGCGGAAGCGGGGCGCCTCCCGGGTGCTTTCAAGGTCGGTGCCCAATGGAGGGTCTCGGTCCCGAGATTCCTCCGGGTCGTACATGGTGGTGACGAAGCCTCAGTCGGATGACCCGTGTCGGATTCGACCGCTCAGCCGGGAGCGGGAAGTGCCAGGACCCGCCCGAGCGCATCGGCGACGTCCTGGTCCCGGTGCTGGAGGACGTGGGAGTAGACGCGGAGGGTGATCGAGGGGTCGGCGTGTCCGAGTCGGGCCCCGACCGTGACGGGGTCGAAGCCGGCGGCGATGGCCTGCGTGGCCGAGAAGTGCCGGAGGGAGTGGAGGTGGGTATCGACCCCGGCTGTCTCGGCGATCCGCCTGGCGAACTTCGAGATCACGTCCGGGCGGATCGGCTCGGCACCGGCCGGCGAACGGGAGAACAGGAATGCGTCCTCGGTCACGGCGAGGTCGAGTTCCGCCGCCAGCGGCTCCACGATGGCTCGGTGGCGTCGCAGCGCCCCGAGGGTGAGGGCGTCGAGGCCGATCCGGCGGGCCTGGTGCGTCTTCGTCGACTTCTCCCCCCAGCCGCCGCCGGCCGTCTCGTATATGGAGCGGGCGATGCGGAGCGTTCCCGTCTCCCAGTCGATGTCGGACCACCGGAGGGCGCAGAGCTCGCCGCGCCGGCAGCCGGTCAGGGCGGCGAGGAGAAGGTAGGTGGCCAGGGTCGGCTCGACCTTGTCGGCTGCGGTAATGATGGCCCGGACCTCCTCGGGGGTCGGGGCCCCGACCTGCTCGGTGTGGATCTGCGGGGGCTGGGCCCGCTTGGCCACGTTGCGGTCGACCATGTCCCATCGCTCGGCCTGGTGGAGGGCGGTCCCGATGAGGGCGTGGACCCGGCGGACCGTCGTGGGCTTGTTCCCCTTCGCCGTCAACTTGCCGTAGAGCCTGTCCAGGTCCCGGGCGGTGAGCTTCGTCACCTTGATCCTGCCGAGCTCGGGCCTGACGACACTGTCGGCAATGCTTCGGTACTTCCGCATCGTGGTGGGGGAGCGGCCCAGGCTGTCGCAGTGCGCGAGCCATTGGTCGAGGAGGTCGCCGACCGTCTCCGTCCCGGTGGCCGTGTTGCCCTTGGCCATCTCGGCCACCATCTTGGCCAGCTCACTATCGGCCAGTCGGCTCCCCGCACCGGGCTTCCTCTCGGCTGCCCGGACGGTCCTCGAAACCTGGATCGGGGTCCCGTTCGGCCGCCGGCCGGAGTACACCCGGAGGCGCCACACCCCGGGACTGACCTCAAGCTTCGTTCCCCTCATGTCGCCAGTGTAGTCCGAAAGTAGTCTGAACCACCAGCACTGGGTGGAAGAAAGAACCTCTGAACTGGTGGGCCGCCCGGGGCTCGAACCCGGCACCTTGGGATTAAAAGTCCCCTGCTCTACCAGATGAGCTAGCGGCCCCTCGGAGGCGGCGACTCGTCGAGGTCCGGCGGGTCGGTCTCCGGGTCCAGCCTACGCGGCGTCGTGGAGGGTCCCGGGCACCCGGCCGTCGGTTCGCTCGGGGGTCCGGTCGGGTGACTCCGCTCTCTGCTTGCGAGACCTGGTGGTGGATCCCGGGTTGGACGTCGCCCGGCCAGGTCCTGGGGGTTGACCGCGGCCCGGGTGGAGGGTCCCCGGGGAAGCTGTGTAGGCAGGAAAATGGGGTTTAGCGTTCATCGGGATAGCAATCAGTAGAAGAGTGAAGATCTAGAGGAACGAGAACCCGCGCCAGGACCGTCCGAGGGATAGAATAGTGACGGTAAGGAGGTCCCCGGCATGGCCAGCGATCTGGAAGTGACCCTCGGAAGGAACGTCCGGGCCCGGCGGATCGCGGCCGGTCTCTCCCAGGCCGAGCTGGCCGAGCGGGCCAACGTGTCGATCGGGGCCCTCAAGCACCTCGAGCAGGGCACCGGCTCCACCACCCGGACGCTCACCAGGGTGCTCCCGGTCCTGGGGGCCGAGGGATGGCTCGACCAGCTGGCGCCTCCGGCGGCCGGCTTCAACCCCCTCGACCTGCTGGAGGCCCGGGTCGGGAAGGCCGACCGGCCGGCCCGTCCCCGGGTCCGTCGCCGGAGTCGGTCGTGAGCTATCACCCGGTCGACGTGGTCGAGGTCCGGGCCTGGGACCGGCGGGTCGGTGCCGTGGCCCGGGACCCCGACACCGGGCACTACGCCTTCGCCTACGCCCCGGAGTGGATCTTGACCGGGATCGAGCTGGCGCCGCTCACGATGCCGCTCCGGACCGGGAGCTACCAATTCCCCGAGCTGCGATCCGAGACGTTCCAGGGCCTGCCGGCCCTGCTGGCCGACGCCCTCCCCGATGCCTTCGGCAACGCCCTCGTCAACGCCTGGATGGCCGACCAGGGCATCGTCCTCGAACGGGTCTCCTCCCTCGACCGTTTGGCCTACGCCGCCGACCGGGCCCTCGGCGCCTTGGAATTCCGGCCCCCGGCCCGGGCCGTGGGGGTGGATCCTCCGACGGCCGTCCAACTCGCCGACCTCGTCCAGGCGGCCCGCCAGACGGTGCGGGGCCAATTCGCCTCCGACGAGACGGCACGGGCCGCCCTCCAGCAGCTGATCCAGGTGGGGACCAGCGCCGGGGGCGCCCGGGCCAAAGCGGTGGTCGCCTTCAACCCGGCCACCTACCAGGTCCGCTCCGCCTGCGGCCCCGGTGAGCCCGGGTTCGAGCAGTGGCTGATCAAGCTGGACGGGGTGAGCGCCAGTGGCATGGACGGCCACGGCGACGACCTGGGGGAGAGCGTCCCCTACGGAAGGATCGAGTACGCCTACTGGCTGATGGCGACCCGGGCCGGTGTCGAGATGACCGAGTGCCTGCTCCTGGCCGAGGGGCCCCGCCGGCACTTCATGACCCGGCGCTTCGACCGGACCCCGGACGGCGGCCGCATCCACGCCGCCTCGCTCTGTGCCCTGGTCCATCTCGACTTCAACCTGATCGCCACCCACAGCTACGACCAGTACCTCCAGACCGTCACCTCCCTCGGGCTCGGCCCCGACGCCCTGGCCCAGGCCTACCGCCGGATGGTCTTCAACGTCGCCGCCGCCAACCACGACGACCACACCAAGAACTTCGCCTTCCTCTGCAGTCCCGATGGCCTTTGGGCCCTCGCCCCCGCCTTCGACGTGACCCACGCCTACCGCCCCGACAGTGTCTGGACCAGTCGGCACCTCCTGTCCGTGAACGGCCACTTCGAGGGGATCTCCCGGGACGACCTCGAGGCCGTCGGGGAGCGCAACCGCGTCCCCGGCTACCGGCGCATCCGGCGTGAGGTGGTGGCCGCCATGGAGAGCTGGCCGGAGCACGCCGCTGCCGCCGAGGTCCCCGACGACGTGGCGGCGCAGATCGGGGCCGACATCGACCGCTTCCGACCGGCGTAGCGTCCGGGCCGAAGCGCCACCGCTCAGGTCCGGGACGGGGGGATCACGATGGCGGAGGGGTGGCCTCCGACCTTGATGACGTTGGAGACGATGGCCGGGCTGATGTCGACGTCGACGACGCCCCCGTCCTGGAGGGCCACCCAGGCCGTGGCCCCGTCGACGCTGACGGCCACGCCCTCGGCGGGATGGCCGAGGGGGATGGCCGTGCCCACCGTGAGGGCCGGGAGGGCGATGGGGACGATCGAGTCGCCCCCCGAGACCCAGACGGTCTTGTCGCCGGGGCCGGCCGGGATGCAGAGCCCGGTGGGGTCGACCCCGACCGGGACGGGAGCCCCGGCGGTGCCGGAGGCGATGTCGATGGGGGTGACCGTCCCGTCGCCGAGGTTGGCCACCAGGGCGGTCTTCCCGTCGGCCGTCACGACGATGGCGTCGGGCTCCGACCCGACGGCGATGGGGGCCCCCGGCTTCATGGTGACCAGGTCGACCGGTGTCACCGTGTTGTCGGCGAAGTCGGCCACCAGGGCCGTCCTCCCGGCCAGGGCCACGGCGTCCGGGGCCTTGCCGACCGCGATGGGTGTCCCGGCGGTGGCGGTCGTCAGGTTCACCGGGGTCACGGTGGCGTCCCCCACGTTGGCCACCACCGCCGTCCTCCCGTCGGAGCTGACGGCCACGGCGTCCGGTTCGAGGCCGACCGGGATCTGGGCCCGGGGCCGGCCGGTGGCCGTGTCGACCAGGGCGAGGCGGTCCGCCCCCTGCTCCGTGACGAGGAGGGTGCGGCCGTCAGGGGTGGCGGCCAGGGCCGAGGGGAGCGATCCGACCTGCTGGGAGGGGTCGGCCAGGGCGGCCAGGAGGTTCACCGGGGTGATGGTCTGGCCCGGTTGCGCGATGGAGCCGAAGTTCGTCACGTAAGCTTCCAGACCAGCGTTGGAGCGGTCGACCAGGCCCGCGGGGGCTCCCGGTCCGCACCCTCCGAGCACAGCGACGGCCATGGTGGGAATCCCAATGATCGCCCAATGTCTCCGTGAGGAGCCACGCCGCATTCAATCCCCCGTCCGGAGAGATCGATACCTGTTGCGCATGGCCCGATTCCACAGTCTTCCGCTCGCCATCTCGGCGCTGACCGTACCCGTGCTGGGGGCCTTGGCGACAACGGCCCTCCCGGCGCCGTCCCCGGTCGTCTCCTCCCACCAGGTCCGCTCGGCCGTGACCATGGCCCTCCCCCGGACCGGGACCCTCCCCCCGGCCCATCCCCCGGCCGACATCTCCCCGAACCCGAACTTCCAGGCCGTCTGCTCCAGGGTCGTCCTCGACACCTCACTGGCCTGTGAGTCGGCCGCCCTGCAGGCCATCGATGCCGCCCGGGAGCAGGAGGGTCTCCCCACCATGGTCCTCCCCTCGGACTGGTGGTTCCTCTCCCCCCAGCAGCAGCTCTTCGTCGCCACCAACCTGGAGCGGACCATCCGGGGCCTCCCGCCCCTGACAGCCATGGCCACCCTCCCCGACCAGGCCGCCGCCACCGGTGCCGCCACCGCCTCCGACCCGACGCCCCTGGCCGGCTTCCCCTACTCGGTCTGGGCCTCCAACTGGGCCGCCGCCGTGGGGAGCCCCCTCGCCGTCGTCTACCTCTGGATGTACGACGACGGACCGGGATCGGGCAACCTCGGCTGCCCCTCCGCCGGGGCCTCGGGCTGCTGGGGCCACCGGGACAACATCCTCCTCAACCTGGCCTGTCGGCCCTGCCTGATGGGGACCGGCTTCGACGCCACCGGCTGGAACCGCCAGCCGGCCTGGGCCCAGGTCCTGGCCGACTCCTCCGGATCCCCCGCCCTCGACTTCAACTGGACCGACGTCACCCCGTACCTCCCCGGCGACTGGGGCTCCCGGCTGGCCGCCCCGGCCGTCGGGATGGCCGCCACCCCGGACGGGAACGGCTACTGGCTGGTCTCGGCCGACGGCGGGGTCTTCTCATTCGGGGATGCCGGCTTCCACGGGTCGATGGGGGGTCAGCGGCTGAACAAGCCGATCGTGGGGATGGCCCGGACCGCCGACGGGAAGGGCTACTGGCTGGTGGCCTCCGACGGCGGCCTCTTCTCCTTCGGCGATGCCGGCTTCGCCGGATCGATGGGGGGGAGGTACCTGGCCCGGCCCATCGTCGGGATGGCCTCGACGGCCGACGCCCGGGGCTACTGGATGGTCGCCTCCGACGGCGGCCTCTTCTCCTTCGGCGACGCCAGGTTCTACGGGTCGATGGGCGGGAGGCCCCTCAACCGGCCCATGGTGGGCATGGCCGTCCATTGCCCCTCCGGAGGAGCGTGCGGCTACTGGCTGGTGGCCTCCGACGGCGGCCTCTTCGCTTTCGGATCCGCTCCCTTCTACGGGTCGACGGGGAGGATGACCCTCCAGCAGCCGGTGGTGGCCATGTCGGCGTCGCCCGACGGTCGGGGCTACTGGCTCACCGCTGCCGACGGGGGGATCTTCGCCTACGGCGACGCCCCCTTCCGGGGATCGACGGGCGGGTCTCACCTGATCGCCCCCGTGGTGGCCATCGCCAACGGCTGCCCCTCCGGAGGAGTGTGCGGGTACTGGCTCCTCGGCGCCGACGGCGGGATCTTCAGCTTCGGGCTCCCCTTCCACGGCTCGATGGGCTGACGCAGCGGCCCGGCCCGCTTCAGCCCATGGCGCAGGCCGAGCCGTGGCCCCGGTCGGCGGCCCGCCACCCCGGTCGGTCGCTGACGGGCCAGAAGTCCCCCGTGGCCGGGTCCTGCTCGTAGGGGACCGGTGGGGGAGTCCCGGCATCCGCTCCCGCCGCCACGGCCCGGACGGCGTCGAGGAGCCGGTCGACCTCCCCGGCCGTGGTAGCCAGGCTGCAGCTGGCCCGGACCGCGCCGGGCACCTCCCGGTGGTCGCCCCGCCGGACCCGGTCCCGGTAGGCGCTGACCTCGTCGGCCGGGAGCCCCAAGAGGCGGATCAGGTAGGGATGGGCGCAGAAGCAGCCGTGGCGGACCCCGATCCCCCACTCGGCGCTGAGCCGGGCCGCCACCAGGGCGTGGTGGACCCCTTCCACGACGAAGGAGGCCACGGCCAGGGTCTCGGTTCCGGCGCCCGGACCCAGAACCCTGACGCCGTCGATGGCGTCCAGCCCCCTCCGGAGCCGCCGGTTCAGGAGCTCCTCCCGGGTCCCGATGGTGTCCCAGCCGATCCGGCCCAGCTCGGCCAGGGTCGCCTCCAGGGCCACCGCCCCCACCACATTGGGCGAGCCCGCCTCCTCCCGCTCGGGAGGCTCCGTCCACCACACCTCGTCCAGGTCGACCAGGTCCACCGCCCCGCCCCCGGCCAGGAAGGGGTCCCCCTCGGCGAAGGTGTCCCGGGGCCCGACCAGAACACCGGCCCCGAAGGGGGCGTAGAGCTTGTGGCCGCTGAAGGCCACGTAGTCGGCTTCGGCCGGGATGGGCCGGTGGGGGGCGAGCTGGGCTGCGTCGAGGACCACCGGGACCCCCCGCTCGTGGGCCGCCCCGATGATCTCGGCCATGGGGGGGAGCCAGCCCGTCACGTTCGAGGCCCCCGTCACGGCCAGCACCCGGGGTCGGGGCTCCGCCTCGAGCCCGGCGATCACGTCCTCGACGGTGAAGGTCCCCTCCGGGCCGCACTCGACGTACCGACGACGGGCCATCCGGCCCCATGGCAGGAGGTTGGCGTGATGCTCGACCACGGTGGTGAGGACGATGTCCTCCGGCTCGAGCCGGAGCCGGTAGGCCAGATGGTTGATGGCCTCCGTCGTGTTCCGGCACAGGATGGCCACGTCCCCGTCCCGGCCCGCTCCCGTGAAGGCCAGCGCCCGGGCCCGGGCCGCCTCGTAGGCGTCGGTGGCCCGCCTGGACTTGTAGCCCGCCCCCCGGTGGACGCTCGAGTACCAGGGGAGGAAGGCGCTGACGGCCTCGGCCACGGCCGGGAGCGCCCCTGTTGAGGCGGCGGCGTCGAGGTTGGCGTAGGGCCGCTCGGTGCCGTCGAGGCAGGGGACGGCCAGGCCGTCACCGACCAGCCGGGCCGGCGGAGCGGGGATCTCGTCGTGCACCGGGGCCCTCCCTGGTCGTCGGGTCCCGAGTCTACGGCGCCCGGATCCGGCCCCTCCCCGGGGCCCGGTACGATCCATCTTCGTGGACGACCAGCCGACCCCCGGTCACGACGACGGCCTCGACCAGGACCTCCTCGACGAGGTCGAGGCCGAGCTGGCCGAGGTGGAGCTGGCCCTGGAGCGCCTCGACGACGGGACCTACGGCCGGTGCGACGTCTGCCACCGGCCCCTCCCCGACGAGCTGCTGGTCGAGGCGCCCGCCTCCCGGCACTGCACCGACCACCTGCCCCTCGCCCTGGGGTAGCGCCCTACTTCTTGGTCTCCCAGAAGATGGTGTCGATCTCGGCGATCTCGGCCAGGAGCCGCTCGGCCACGGCCACGTCGTTGGTCTTCTTGGCCTCACCGGCCGACTTCGTCGCATTCCAGAACGACGTGTGGAGCTCGGGGAACCGCTCGAGGTGCTCCGGCTTGAAGTAGTCGGTCCACAGGACCCAGAGGTGGTGCTTGACGAGGTCGGACCGCTCCTCCTTGATGAAGGTGGCCCGGGTCCGGAACTCCTCGTCGCTGGAGTCGTTGAACTTGACCATGCAGGCCTTCACCGACTCGGCCTCGATCCGGGCCTGGGCCGGGTCGTAGACCCCACAGGGAAGGTCGCAGTGGGCCAGGACCTGCGCCGGGGGCGCGATCCGGTCGATCTTCGACAGCAGCCGGTCGGTGATGCGCATGGGGTTGCTCCTTGGGAGAGAGTGGAAGCGATGGTCGACCCGCCCACACTACCCATGGCGACCCCCCGGTGAACCCGGCCCGGCGCACCGCCGCCGGTCTGGCCCTGGCCGGGGCCCTGGCGGCCGGGCTCCTGGCCTGGTGGCACCCCCGCCGCGTCGTCGTCGAGGGCGAGAGCATGCTCCCCACCCTCGCCCCGGGGGACCGTCTCCTCGTGGCCCGCCCCCTCCATCTCAGGCCCGGTCAGGTCGTCGCCCTCCGCGACCCCCGCCATCCCCGTCGGCTGCTCGTCAAGCGGGTCTCGACCGTCCTCGGCGATGCCGTCACCGTCCACGGCGACAACCCGGCCGCCAGCACCGACAGCCGGGTCTTCGGCCCCGTCGACCGCCGCCAGGTCCTGGGGGCCGTTCTCCGCCGCTACGGCCCCGGTGGCCGGGCCGGACCGGTCCGCTGATCGGCCCCGTGGGGTCAATTCCGGTGGGGAGCGGTACCATCGTCGGATGACCTGGCTCGACACCGAGCTCGACCGGCTCCTCGCTCCCGAGTACCTCCACGAGATGGAGGCCGGCTCCATCGAGGACATCCGGGTGATGCGCGCCGAGTGCCAGGCCGCCGAGACCGCCGTCTCCTTCCTCCGCCGGCTGGCTCAGGGCCGTCTCGACATCATCCACGCCTACCTCGACCGCCGGGAGGACACCGGCGGGACCGCCGATCTCACCGTCCTCGTCGAGGAGCTCCCTGCCATCATCGCCGCCGGCCCCCCCCGGCCCAGCGGTCCCGGCCGGCTCCCCCCCCAGCTCGCCCCCGACATGGAACGCGACGACCTCGCCGTCGAGCTCGACGAGATCCTCGACGCCGGCCGGATCGGGGAGCTCCCGACGATGTCCGAGGACGACCTCCGGTCCATCGCCGACATGCTCACCGAGATCGAGAACCGGATCTCCAACCAGCGCCGGGCCCTCCACGAGCAGATCGACCGCCTCCAGGCCGAGATCGTCAGCCGCTACAAGTCGGGACGGGCCTCGGTCGACGGTCTCCTCGCCTGAGACCAGGGTCGTCGAGCCGCCATGGAGAAGCTTCCCGACCGCTGGCTCGATCTCGGCGCCTTCATCCGGGAGCAGCGCAGCAGCGCCCGGCTCTCCCTCCGGCGGCTCTCCGAGCTGGCCGGCATCTCCAACCCCTACCTCAGCCAGATCGAGCGCGGTCTCCGACGCCCCTCGGCCGAGATCCTCCAGCAGATCGCCAAGGCGTTGCGGATCTCTGCGGAGACGCTCTACGTGCAAGCCGGAATCCTCGAGAAGCCCAACGGCGACACGGACCTGTCCCGCCACATCTTCGCCGACCACCACCTGACCGAAGAGCAGCGCCAGGCCATGNNATCCTCCAGCAGATCGCCAAGGCCCTCCGGATCTCCGCCGAGACCCTCTACGTGCAGGCCGGCATCCTCGAGCCCAACGACGGCGAGCCCGACCTGACCCGGCTGATCCTGGCCGACCACCACCTGACCGAGGAGCAGAAGCACTCCCTCATCAGCGTCTACCTGGCCTTCCGCCACGAGAACGAGGCCACCCTCGACCAGGTCGAGCCGGCCGACGAGGATCCAGGCCCGTCCGACCAGGGCCCGTCCTGACCGGGACGGCCGTCGCGTCGGCGGGCCGCCCGTCCGCCGGCCCCCGGTAGGCTCCCCCCCGTGCGCCGCCTTGCTGTCCTCTCGCTGCACACCTCCCCCCTGGCCCAGCCCGGCACCGGGGACGGCGGTGGGATGAACGTCTACGTCCGGGAGCTCTCCACCGCCCTGGCCCGGGCCGGCGTGGAGTGCGACGTCTACACCCGGGCCTGGTCCGGGGACCTCCCCGCCACTTTTCCCGTCGAGCCCGGCTTCCGGGTCCACCACGTCCCGGCCGGCCCCCTCCTGCCCATCCCCAAGGAATCCCTCCCCGCCGTCATCGACGAGTTCACCGACAACGTCCTCGGCCTCATGACGTCGGGGGACGCCACCACCGGCTACGACGCCGTCCACGCCAACTACTGGCTCTCCGGGCTCGCCGGTCACCGGATCAAGCACGAGCTCGACCTCCCCCTCGTCTCCACCTTCCACACCCTGGCCCGGGTCAAGGCCGAGGCCAGCCCCGAGGAGGTCTCGAGCGACGAGCCCCACCGGCGGGCCGAGGCCGAGGCCGCCGTGATGGCCTGCTCGGAGATCGTCCTGGCCTCCTGCACGGTCGAAGCCGACCAGCTCGCCGACCTCTACGGAGCCGACCCGGCCCGGGTCCGGGTCGTCGCCCCCGGGGTCGACCACGCCTTCTTCGCCCCCGGCTTCCGCCTCCAGGCCCGCCGGGCCCTCGACCTCCCCACCGACGGTCCCCTCCTCCTCTTCGTAGGCCGGATCCAGCCGCTGAAGGGCGCCGACGTCGCCGTCCGGGCCCTGGCCGCCCTCACCGACCACCCCACCGCCGCCCTCGTCGTCGTCGGGGGTCCCTCCGGGCCCCGGGGCGAGGACCATCTGGCCGCCGTGGTCGACCTCGTCGAGGAGCTCGGTGTCGCCGACCGGGTCCGCTTCGTCGACCCCCAGCCCCACGAGCTCCTCTCGAGCTTCTACCGGGCCGCCGACGTCTGCCTCGTCCCCAGCCGCTCCGAGTCCTTCGGCCTCGTCGCCCTCGAGGCCTCGGCCTGCGGCACCCCCGTGGTGGCCGCCTCCGTCGGAGGCCTCACCACCCTCGTCGACCACGGCCACACCGGCTACCTGGTCGACCGTCCCACCCCCGAGGCCTTCGCCGCCGCCACCGCCGCCGTCCTGGCTGACGCCGACAACGGGGGAAACCTCGCCGTCGCCTCGGTCCTCCGGGCCCGCCGCTACACCTGGGCCCGGGCCGCCACCCTCCTCCGGGCCACCTACGAGGAGCTCGCCGCCGAGCGCCTCGTCGCCTGCCGCTGACGGCGCCGGCCCCCGCCCGTCCCATGCCCCTGGCCGAGATCGCCACCCCCGACGAGCGGGCCGCCTGCGACGCCGTCATCGCGGCCTGGGCCGAGGCCCGGCTGGCCGAAGGGGGTGCCCTGCTCGCCGCCGACCACCAGGCCGACTCGGGCCGCTGGCACTTCCGGTTCCGGGGCGACGAGAAGGACGTCGTCACCGTCTGGCTCGCCGTCCGCCAGCGGACCCTCCACCACGAGGCCCAGCTCATGCCCGCCCCCGAGGTCAACATCGCCGAGACCTACGAGTACCTCCTCCGCCGCAACGCCGACCTCCACCAGATGCGGTTCGCCCTCGGCCCCGAGAACGCCGTCTACCTGGTGGGGGAGCTCCCCGTGGCCGCCGTCACCGAGCCGGAGCTCGACCGGATCCTGGGCGGCTCCCACCTGAGCTATGTCGACGACACCTTCCCGACCGCCATGACCATCGGCTACGCCGGCCGCTACAGCCGGCGACCCCGGCGGTGATGGACGGGCCCGGCGGGACCCCGCAGTAGCCTTCCGCCATGGCCAGGCTCGTGGTGATCGGCGGAGGACGGATGGGGGCCGCCCTGGCCGGGGGCCTCCTCGCCGCCGGCCGGGACCTGACCGTGGTCGAGGCCGATCCGGGCCGCCGCAGCGAGCTGGCCCGGGACCATCCCGGGCTCGACCTGGCCGCCACCCCGCCCCCCGACGCCGCCGACGTCGTCCTGGCCGTGAAGCCCGCCGACGGGGAGACCGCCTGCCGCCAGCTGACCGGCCCCGAGCGGGTCCTCTCCATCATGGCCGGGGTCACCCTGGCTCGGCTCGAGACCTGGCTGGGCCCCTCCGTCGCCGTCCTCCGGGCCATGCCGAACACCCCCGCCCTCATCGGCGCCGGCGTCTCCGCCGTCGCCGCCGGGACGGCGGCCGCCGACGGGGACCTCGTCTGGGCCGAAGCCGTCCTCGGAGCCGTCGGGGTGGTCGTCCGCCTGCCCGAGGCCTCCCTCGACGCCGTGACCGGGCTCTCCGGCTCCGGCCCGGCCTACGTCTTCCTCGTGGCCGAGGCCCTGGTCGAGGCCGGCGTCCTCGTCGGTCTCCCCCGGCCTGTCAGCCGGACCCTGGCCCTCCACACCCTGGCCGGCGCCGGCCGGCTCCTCCTCGAGTCCGGGGAGGAGCCCGAGACCCTCCGGGCCCAGGTCACCTCGCCGGGGGGGACCACCGCCGCCGGCCTCCGGGTCCTCGAGGCCCGGGCCCTGCGCTCGGCCCTCCTCGAAGCCGTCGCCGCCGCCACCGAGCGCTCCCGGGAGCTGGGCCGTTCCAGCTGACGACACGCACGGTGGGGAAATTCCCACTTTCCCCACCCGTCACAGTGGCGTACAGTCGCAACAGGGCGGAGAGGGGTGATTCCACTGACGAGGGATGAGGGAACCAGCGCGCGGTACCTGACGGTCCGGGAGGTCGCCGGGACGCTTCGGGTCTCGAACATGACGGTCTACCGGCTGATCAACGCCGGTGAGCTGCCTGCGGTTCGGATCGGGAAGTCCTTCCGGCTCCGTGAGGACGACGTCAACAGCTACCTGTCCGAGCGGTATACCCAGGCCGGCTGATCCTCCCGGGTCGCCCCGGGACGGAGGACCACCGATGGAGGCACCTGGCCGGGCCGGCTCCGTCTTCCTCCTGACCGACTACGGGGACGCCGACGGGTTCGCCGGCGTGCTCCGGGCCGTCCTGGCCCGGCTCGCCCCCGGAGTCACTACCGTCGACCTCACCCACGGCATCCCCCCCTTCGACGTCCGGGCCGGCGCCCTGGCCCTGGCTCGGGCCGTCCCCCACCTCGGCCCCGGCGTCGTCCTCGCCGTCGTCGACCCCGGGGTCGGCACGGCCCGGCGGGCCCTGGCCGTCGCCGTCGCCGTCGGCGGCCCCGGCTCCGGGTCGGGGACGGGGACGGGACCCCGGTTCCTCGTCGGTCCGGACAACGGCCTCCTCCTCCCGGCCCTCGACCTCCTCGGCGGGCCCCGTGCCGCCGTTGACCTCGGCCCCGGCCCCGCCGCCGATCCCGCCGATCCCGCCGATCCCGCCGATCCCGGCCCGGTCACCTTCGCCGGCCGGGACGTCTTCGCCCCCGCCGCGGCCGGACTCTGGTCCGGGGTCCCCCTCGACGCCCTGGGCCCTCCCCTCGAGCCGAGCTCCCTGGTCCGCCTGCCTCCGCCCCACCTGGTCCGGTCCGGGGGCACCCTGGAGGCCGAGGTCATCTGGATCGACCGCTTCGGGAACCTCCAGCTCGCCGGGGGAGCCCCCGACGCCGACGCCGTCGGCCTCGACGGGGCCCTGGTCGTGCTGGCCTCGGGCCGGACCCTTCCCGCCCGCCGGGTCAGGGCCTTCGGCCTGCTCGACTCCCGGGAGCTCGGCCTCCTCCTCGACGCCGACGGCCACCTCTCGCTGGTGTACGACCGCCGTCCGGCCGCTACCGTGCTCGGGGTGTACGTCGCCGACATCGTCATCCTGGGGAGCCGGACGTGAACCTCGTCGACCTGATCGGGGGCCACCCCGCCGACGCCCGGGCCCTCCACGACGGGAAGGACTGGATCACCTGGGGTGCCCTCCGGGAACGGGTCGCCGTCACCGCCGCCGGCCTGGCCCACCTGCGCCTCGGCCCCGACGACCGGGTCGCCGTCGTCTGGCCCACCTCGGCCGAGTTCGTGGTCGCCTACCTTGCCGTCCTGGCCATCGGGGCCGTCGCCGTCCCCCTGAACCCGAACAGCCCGGCCTCCGAGCTCGAACGGGAGCTCCGGACCGTCACCCCGGCGGCCATCCTGGCCGGGGGCCCCGCCCTCGTCAACGTGGCCGCCCTCCACGCCGGGACCCCGGGGCTCGGGACCCTCGTCCTCGAAGGAGGCGAAGGGGGGAGCTCCTGGGAGGCCGTCTCCGGCCGGGACCGGGCCGCCGGCGCCGCCGGGGAGGCCGCAGCTCCCCTGGCCCCCGCTCCCCGCCGGGAGGGCGACCCGGCCGTCCTCCTCTTCACCTCGGGGACGGCCGGAGCTCCCAAGGCGGCCGTGCTCAGTCACGGGAACCTGGTGGCCAATCTCCACCAGATGCTGGCCGTCCCCGACGAGATCATCCGGGCCGACGACGTCGGCCTGGCCGCCGTCCCCCTCTTCCACATCTTCGGCCTCAACGTCGCCCTGGGCCTCTGCCTGGCCACCGGCGCCGGGCTCGTCCTGGAGGAGCGCTTCGACGCCCCCGCCACCCTCGGGCTGGTCCGGGACCTGGAGGTGACCCTCCTCCTCGGGGCCCCGGCCATGTTCGCGGCCTGGTCCGAGCTGGGCCGGGCCGGCGAGGCTCCCCCCGAGGGGTTGACGAGCGTCCGGCGGGCCGTCTCGGGAGCAGCGGCCCTCCCGGCCGAGGTGGCGGCCCGGTTCGAGGACTGCTTCGGGGTCCCCCTCTGGCAGGGCTACGGTCTGACCGAGGCCTCCCCGGTGGTCTCCACCGCCCTCGGGACCGGATCCAACGCGGCCGGCTCGGTGGGACGACCCCTGCCCGGCGTCGAGGTCCGCCTCGTCGACGACCACGGCCAGGAGGTCCTCGAGGGCGATCCGGGGGAGATCTGGGTCCGGGGCCCGAACGTCTTCGCCGGCTACTGGCAGGACGAGGCCGCCACCGCCGAGGTCCTGACCGGGGACGGCTGGCTCCGCACCGGCGACATCGCCGTCCTCGGGGGGAGCGGGGACCTCTACGTCGTGGACCGGAAGAAGGACCTCGTCATCGTCTCCGGCTTCAACGTCTTCCCGGCCGAGGTCGAGCGGTGCGTGGCCGAGGTCCCGGGGGTGGCCGAGGCCGTCGTCATCGGCCGGCCCCATCCGGTCAGCGGGGAGACGGTCGAGGTGGTTGTGGTCGCCTCCCCCGGGGTCGACGTCAGCGAGGCCCAGGTGAAGGCCCACTGCGTCACCCGGCTGGCCCGCTACAAGTGCCCGACCACCGTCCGGTTCGTGGCCGAGCTCCCCCGGGGCCTGACCGGGAAGGCGCTGCGCCGGGCCCTGCGGGACCAGCCCGCCTGACTCCGGTTCCCCGACAGGCTCCCGACCAGGGCCGGGACCTCCCGCTTGGTGCGCCGGGCCCCTCCCTCGGTACGATCCGCCCCACCATGCCGGCCTCCCCCACCCGCCGAATCCCCGAGGCCACTGTGGCCCGCCTCCCCGTCTACCAGCGGATCCTCCTCGAGCTGGTCCGGGCCGGGACCACGACCGTCTCCTCCGACCGGCTGGCCGAGATGGCCCGGGTCAACGCGTCCAAGGTCCGCAAGGACCTCTCCTTCCTGGGCTCCTTCGGGACCCGGGGATCGGGCTACGAGGCCGAGTACCTCCTGGCCCAGATCGACCGGGAGCTCGGCCTCGACGGGGACTGGCCCGTCGCCATCGTCGGCCTCGGGAACCTGGGCCGGGCCCTGGCCAACTCCCACGGGTTCACCTCCCGGGGTTTCCGGATCGGGTCCCTCTTCGACGTGGAGCCCTCCCTCGTCGGCACCCGGATCCGGGGGGTGACCATCCGTCACCTCGACGAGTTCCACGAGGCCGTGGCCGAGGACCCCCCCGCCATCGGGGTCATCGCCACCCCCGCCGCCGACGCCCAGGGTGTCGCCGACCTCCTGGTCGGGTCCGGGATCTCCTCCATCATCAACTTCGCCCCCCGGGTCCTGGCCGTCCCCCCCGAGGTGCTCCTCCGCTACGTCGACCTCTCCATCGAGCTCCAGGTCATGAGCTTCTACCTCTCCCACCGGGACCAGCTCGGCACCGTGGCCGCCTCCCCAGCGCTTCCCCACGCCGTCGGACTGACCAGCGGCGAGCCGGCCTGAGCGGGCCCCTGTCTGGCGGGTGGCTGCCGCGACCGGCATCCTGGTAGGGAGCACCGTGGCCGAGCGAGGAGCCGAGCGAGTCCGTTGTCCGTCATCGTCGTGGGACTGGAGCAGCACCAGGCCCCGCTCGATCTCCTCGAGCGGGTGGCGGTGCCCGAGGAGGCCTTGGGCAAGACCCTGGCCGCCCTCCGGGAGCGGACCAACCTGGCCGAGGTGGTCGTCGTCTCCACCTGCCTCCGCACCGAGCTCTACGCCGTCGTCGAGCGGTTCCACGACGGCGTCGCCGATCTCCAGGAGTTCCTGGCCGCCCAGGCCGGGACCACCGTCGAGGCCATCGCCGACCACCTGACCGTCCAGTTCGACGACGCCGTCGCCGTCCACCTCTTCGAGGTGGCCGCCGGGATCCGCTCCGCCGTCCTCGGCGAGAGCGAGGTCCTGGGCCAGGTCCGCCGGGCCGCCGAGCGGGCCGAGGAGGAGCGGGCGTCGGGCCCCGTCCTCCAGGGACTGTTCCGACGGGCCGTCCAGACCGGTCGCCAGGTCCGGACCCAGACCGCCATCGCCCGGGGATCGACGTCGCTCTCCCACATCGCCGTGGAGCTCGCCACCGAACGCCTCGGGGGGTCCCTCGACGGCCGGCAGGTGGTCGTGGTCGGAGCCGGGGCCATGGGGGCGGGAGTGGTCGAGGCCCTGGCTCCGACCGGGGCCCGGGTGGTCGTGGCCAACCGGACCACCTCCCGGGCCGCCGTCCTGGCCGCCCGGGTCGACGGTCGGGGCGTGGCCCTGGCCGGGTTGCCCGCCGCCCTGACCGAGGCCGAGGTCGTGATCGTGACGACCGGGGCCTCCCTCCCCGTCCTCGACACCGACCTGGTCGGTGACGCCCTCGATGCCCGGACCCGGACCAGGCCCCTCGTCATCGTCGACCTCGGTGTCCCCCGGAACGTGGCGCCGGACCTGTCGCAGCGGGAGGACGTCGTGGTCCTCGACATGGACGACCTCCGGGAGCTCGCCGACCGGGCCATGGCCGGCCGGCGGTCCGAGGTGGCCCGGGCCGAGGAGATCGTCCGCCAGGAGGTGGACCGCTACCGGACCGAGAGCCGGGCCCGGGGGGCCGCCCCCATCGTCTCCTCCCTCCGGGGCCGCCTGGAGGAGCTCCGCGGGGCCGAGCTCCAGCGCCACCGGAGCCGCAGCGACCTGAGCGAGGCTCAGTGGGAGGAGGTCGAGGCCACCACCCGGGACGTCCTGGCCAAGCTCCTCCACCAGCCCAGCCTGGCCCTGAAGGAGACGGCGGGAACGCCCCGGGGCGAGCGCCTCGTCGAGGCCCTCCGGGTCCTGTTCGACCTGTAACCGACCCGTGGCCCCCACCCCGACCGCCGGCCCCGGGCCGGTCCGCCTCGCCACCCGGGGCTCCCCCCTGGCCCGGTGGCAGGCCACCCGGGTGGCCGAGCTCCTGGCCCAGACGGCCGGGACGGTCGAGATCGTGGTGGTCGAGACGACCGGGGACCGGCGCACCGACGTCCCCATCGCCGAGATCGGGGGCCAGGGGGTCTTCGCCAGGGAGATCCAGACCGCCGTCCTCGAGGGCCGGGCCGACCTCGCCGTCCACTCGGCCAAGGACCTCCCGGCCCTGACCCCGCCCGGCCTGGAGCTGGCCTCCGTCCCGGAACGGGCCGATCCCCGCGACGCCCTGGTCGGGAGCCGCCTGGAGGATCTCCCCACCGGGGCCACGGTGGCCACCGGCTCGGTCCGGCGCCGGGCCCAGCTGGCCTGGCTCCGCCCCGACCTGGGCTTCGTCGAGCTCCGGGGCAACATGGCCCGGCGCCTGGAGCGGTCCGAGGAGGTGGGAGCCGGGGTGGTGGCCCTGGCCGCCCTCGACCGGCTCGGCCTCCGGGACCGGGTCACCGAGATCCTCGAGCCCTCCCTCCTCCTCCCCCAGGTCGGCCAGGGCGCCCTCGCCGTCGAGTGCCGGGCCGACGACGCTGCCACCCTCGCCCTCCTGGCCGGGATCGACGACCACGGGGCTCACCGGGCTCTCCGGGCCGAGCGGGCCTTCCTGGCCGAGCTGGGCGGGGGCTGCAGCCTCCCCGTCGGGGCCCTGGCCACCCTCGGCCCCGACGGCGGGATCGCCCTCGAAGGCCTCCTGGCCAGCCGGGACGGCCGCACCGTCCTCCGTCGGACCTCCACCGGCGACGACCCCGAGGTCCTGGGCCGCCGGCTGGCCCGGGACCTCCTCGAGCGCGACGGGGGCCTGGCCCTGGCCGACTGGGGGGACCACCGGTGACGGTCTACCTGGTCGGGGCCGGGCCCGGGGACCCCGGACTCCTCACCCGTCGGGGAGCCGAGCTCCTGGCCCGGGCCGACGTCGTCGTCCACGACCGTCTCGTCGCCCCCGAGCTCCTGGAGCTGGCCCCGGACGGGGCCCTGCGGATCGACGTCGGGAAGGAACCGGGGCGTTCCCACCGCCAGAGCGACATCAACGCCCTCCTCGTGGAGCACGGCCGGACCGGGGCCCTCGTCGTCCGCCTGAAGGGAGGGGACCCCTTCCTCTTCGGCCGGGGGGGCGAGGAGGCCGAGGCCCTCCGGGGTGAGCAGGTCCCCTTCGAGGTGGTCCCCGGCGTCAGCTCGGCCCTGGCCGCCCCCGCCTACGCCGGCATCCCCGCCACCCACCGGGGACTCGCCACCTCCGTCACAATCGTCACCGGCCACATCGGCGACCCCACCGCCCCCGGGGGGGTGGACTGGGCCTCCCTGGCCCGGGCCGGGGGGACGCTCGTCATCCTGATGGGGATCGGGAACCGGGCCGAGATCGCCGATGAGCTCATGGCCGGGGGCCGACCCGGCCACACCCCCGTCGCCGTGGTCCACTGGGGGACGACCCCGGCCCAGGCCACCGCCCGGACCACCCTGGACCGGTTGGCCGAGGTCACCCTGGAGGCGCCCGCCACCATCGTCGTCGGCCCCGTCGCCGCCCTCGACCTCGACTGGTTCGAGCGTCGGCCGCTGTGGGGGCGGACCGTCGTCGTGACCCGGGCCCGTCATCAGGCCGCCACCCTCGTCGACGGCCTCCGGGAGGCCGGTGCCACCGTCGTCTCCCTCCCCGTCGTGTCCCGGGCCGGACCGGCCGACGGCGGCGACGCCCTCCGGCAGGCCGCCGCCGGCGCCGCCGACTACGACTGGGTGGTCTTCACCTCGGCCAACGCCGTCGAGGCGTTCGTCCCCCTCCTCCGCGACGGCCGGGACCTGGCCGGAGCCCGCCTCGCCGCCGTCGGGGAGGCCACCGCCGCCGCCCTGACCGAGCACCGCCTGGTCGCCGATCTCGTCCCCGGGGAGTCGACCGCGGCAGGCCTGGTCGCCGACCTCCCGGCCGGGCCCGGCCGGGTCCTCTTCCCCCGCTCCGCCCAGGCCCGCGACACCCTCGCCGCCGGGCTCCGGGCCCGGGGCTGGACCGTCGACGAGGTCGAGGCCTACCGGACCCTGGCCGTCGGCGCCGACGGGGCCGAGGCGGCCCCCAGCGGTGGGGTCCTCGACGCCGCCGGC
>PLZB01000035.1 GCA_003151955.1 Acidimicrobiaceae bacterium | reverse complement strand
GGCGGTGCCGGCGGGGGTCGTCCGGGGGGCGTCGGTCGGGGGGCCGGCCTGGGCCGCCGGGGGGGCGGCGGCGGGAGGGGCCGGGGCGATCCCGACGGCTCCGGCGGAGCCGATGGCCACGGCGCCGGGGACACTCTGGACGAGGGTGTCGTAGACGGCCCGACCCTGGGCCACGATGCCGGTGAGCATCTGGCCGACACCCTCGGCGCCGTTCACGACGCTGAGGTTGGAGCCGCTCAGGCCGCCGGCCAGGGAGTCGATGATGGTCGGCATCATCTCGACCAGCTTGGAGGCGACGATCCGCTCGAGGTTGCCCTCCTTCAGGGCGTCGGCCTGGGCCTTCAGGGCGTCGCGCTGGGCCTCGGCCAGCTTCACGGTCTTGTAGGCCTCGGCGTCGGCGGGCTTCTGGACCTCGGCGATGAGCTCCTTCTCGCGCTTCTCGGCCTGCTTCTCGGCCAGGGCCGTCTGCTCCTCGGTGACCCGCTGGGCCGCCTTGGCCTGGGCCAGGGGGCCGGCCTGGTCGGCTTCGGCCTGGGCGGACTGGACGTCGGCCCTGGCCTGGGCCTGCTTGATCTCGGAGTCCCGGGTGAAGCCGGCCTTGGCCGCGGCGGCGAGCTGCTCGCGCTCGGCGGCGTCCTGGTCGGCGCCGGCCTGGGCGATCCGGGCGCTCTTCTGGATCTCGGCGATGTGGGGGGCGGCGATGGACTTGATGTAGTCGGTGGAGTCGGTGATCTCCTGGATCTGGAAGGCGTCGACGATGAGGCCGAGCTTCTCCATCTCGTCCGAGGAGGAGTCCTTGACCTCCTGGGCCAGGCTGTTGCGGTCGGTGATGATCTTCTCGACGGTGAGGCTCCCGACGATCGAGCGGAGGTGACCGGCGAGGACCTGGCCCACGAGGGGCTCCATCTGGGCCTGCTGGTCGAGGAACCGCCGGGCGGCGTTGGCGATCGAGGTCTTGTCGTCGCCGACCTTGAAGACGGCGACGGCCTCGACGGTGAGGGGGATGCCCTGGGACGTCACGCAATTCTCCTGGAGCTCGGCCTCGAAGAGGTCGAGGGAGAGGATCCGGGCCCTCGACTTCCAGGGGGCGACGAAGGTGCCGTGGCCGGTGACGACGCGGAACTGCTCTCCCTCGGCCAGCTTCTTCGAGCCCGAGATGACGAGGGCCTCGTTGGGGGCGGGGATGCGGTAGAAGAACATGGGGGATCCCTTCTGGGCGGGGTGGGGAGGGAGCGGGGGGGTGGGGTCGGGATCAGCAGCGGGTCACGAGGACGGTGTGGGGGCCGGTCTGCTCGACGACCACGGCCCGGGAGTGCTTGGCGATGGCCTCGCCCCCCTCGGTGTAGGCCGTGTAGGCCTCCGAGCCGCCCCGGACGAGGAGGATGACCTCGCCCTGTCCGTTCGCCGGGACCGGCACCGAGACCCTCCCTGTCATGCCCACCACGTCACCCTCCATCGGAGCAGAGCGTAGTCACCGGGCGACCGTCGGCGCGCCGGGATCGGGGGGGTGCCGGTAGCCTCGGCGGGTGGCCCTCTCCTCGCTCCGGCCGCTCGGTTCCCGGAACTTCGCCCTGGTCTGGTCGGCGGCCCTGGTCTCCAACGTGGGGTCCTGGATGCAGACGGTGGCCCTGGGCTATCTGGTCACCACCACGACGGGGAAGCCGCTGCTGACGGGGGCGGTGATGGCGGCCGCCTTCGTCCCCATGGGGCTCCTGGCCCCGGTGGGCGGGGCCCTGGCCGACCGGTTCGACCGGCGTCGGTGGCTGATGGTGACGACCCTGGCCGAGGCGGTCCTGGCCGCCGTCCTGGCCCTCCTGGCCGTGGGGGGCCACAGCCCGGTCCTGGCCCTCACCGGGGTGGTCTTCCTGGGTGGGGCGGCCGGGGCCGTCGGGTTCCCGACCTACCAGGCCATGCTCCCCGACCTCGTCGACCGGGAGGACCTCCTGGCCGCCGTCTCGCTGTCCTCGGCCCAGTACAACCTGGGCCGGGTCATCGGGCCGGCCCTGGCCGGGGTGGTCCTGGCCCTGGCCGGCTCGGCGGCCTGGGTCTTCGCCATCAACGCCGTCTCCTTCGGGGCCGTCCTCGTGGCCCTCCTCCTGGTCCATCTCCCGGTCCGGGACCGGCCCCCGGTGACGGAGTCGATGCTCCGGCGCCTGGCCGAGGGGGCCCGGGTGGCCAGGGCCGAGCCGGGCTGCCGGTCCGCCATCGTCCTCATCTCCATCGTGGCCCTGGTCGGCTCCCCCTTCATCGGCCTGGTCTCGGTCATGGCCCGGTTCGGCCTCCACCACAGCGTCCACGGCCGTCACGCCGTCGCCGTGGCCACGGCCGCTCTGGTGACGGCGCAGGGGGTGGGGGCCGTCCTCGGGGCGCTCGGGATCGTCCCCCTGGCCCTGCGGATGGGCCGGCGGCGGATGCTCCTGGGCGCCCTCTTCGCCTTCCCCCTGGCCCTCGTCCTCTACGGGCTGGCCCCCTCGCTGTGGACGGGGGCGCTGGCCATCGTGGTGGTGGGGGGGAGCTACATCGGGATCCTGTCCGGGCTGAACACGGTGGTCCAGCTCCGGGCCCCCGAGGCAGCCCGGGGCCGGGTCCTCGGGCTCTACATGATGGCCCTCGGCCTCATCTACCCGGTCGGGCTCCTGGTGGAGGGGGCCGTGGCCGGACCGGTGGGGATCGCAACGGTGACTGTCGGGGCCGGCGTCCTCCTCCTGGTGGCCGTGGCCGGACTGGCGGCCCGGCCCGGGTGGATCCTCGACGGGCTCCGGGAGCCGACCCCCGGCCCGGAGCGGCCGGTGGAGTCGGCCGGGACGCCGGAGGTGGCCGGGGAGATCGCGCTGGGGGAGGGGGGCCGGTGACGGCCCCGGCCGTCGAGATCCTGGAGCCGGGCCCGGCCGAGGCGACCCAGCGGGCCGTGGCCGGGACGCTGCGGGCCAGGGGGCTCCGTCCCGGTGACCGGGTCGCCTTCGCCCTGGGGTCCTCGGCCGCCCTCCTCACCGCCGTCCTGGGGGCGCTACGGAGCGGGATCGTCCCCGTCCTGCTGAACGCCACCCTCCTCCCCGCCGAGCGGAACCTCCTGGTGGCCGACGCCGACCCGGCTCTGGTCGTGACCGACCCGGTCGAGCTCGAGCGGTGGGCCGAAGGTCCCGAGGTCGAGCTGGCCCCCCATCCCCTGGCCCGGCCCATGCACTACACCTCGGGGACGACGGGCCGGCCCAAGGGGGTCTGGAGCGGGCTCCTCGGGGAGGACGGGGCCCGGGCCCTGTTCGAGGACGAGGCCGAGCTCTGGGACTTCGGTCCGGGGGACACCCACCTGGTCTGCTCACCGATGTACCACTCCGTCTCGGTCCGGCTGGCCGGGGGGACCCTCCTCCGGGGCGGGACGGTAGCCGTCCTCACCCGGTTCGACCCGGCCCTGGCGGCCGGGATCCTGGCCGGGCGGGAGGGCGGCCTCCGGCCCAGCACCACCTTCCTGGCCCCGACGGCCCTCCAGCGGCTCCTGGCCCAACCGGGCCTCCCCGACCGGCTCGGGGACCTCCGGCTCCTGGTCCACGCCGGCTCCCACTGCCCCCCGGCCCTGAAGCGGGCCGCCCTGGACCGGGTGGACCCGGGGGTCCTCTGGGAGTTCTACGGGTCGACCGAGGGGCAGTTCACGGTGTGCTCGCCGGAGGAGTGGCTGGTGCGGCCGGGGACGGTGGGCCGGGCCCGGCCCGGCCGGCGGCTCGAGGTCGACGGGGAGGGGACCATCTGGTGCCATGCCCCCGGCTTCGCCCGGTTCGAGTACTGGGGGGACCCCGGGGCCACGGCCCGGGCCTGGCGGGGGGAGGCCTTCACCGTGGGGGACCTGGGCCGGATCGACCCCGACGGCTATCTCTTCCTCGACGGTCGCCGGGACGACCTCGTCATCTCGGGTGGGGTCAACGTCTACCCGGCCGAGGTGGAGGCGGCCCTGGCCGAGGTGGCCGGGGTGACCGAGGTGGCCGTCTTCGGGGTGGCCGACCCGGACTGGGGGGAGCGGGTCTGCGCTGCCGTGGTGGGCCCGGCCGACGAGGAGACCCTCCGGCGTCACGCCGAGGAGCACCTGGCCCCCTACAAGCGGCCCAAGGCCTACTTCCATGTGGGGGAGCTCCCCCGGACCCCCACCGGCAAGCTCCGCCGGCGGGCCCTCCCGGCCCGGCTCGGCCTGGCCCCGGGCCTGGACGACGCCCCGACCCCTTGACTGGTTACTGAACAGTCAGTTAGTGTCACGGGGGTTGGGGGGGCGGCGACTGCTGCCGGGTGACCGCCAGGTTGTTCGAGGAGGACACTCGCGTGCGGAAGAGCCGGAAGTCGCTGGTCGTGCTGGGTCTGGCCGTGGGGGTGCTGTCGCTGACTGCGGCCACCTGCAACGTCACGGTGGAGCCCTCGGGGACACCGTCGGGGAAGACCCCGGTGATCTTCGTGCACGGCTATCAGGAGTCGCCGTCCATGTGGAGCGCGGCGGTGACCGCCTTCGAGGCGGCCGGTTACACCGCCGGGGACATCACGGAGTTCGGCTACGACACCACCCAGGCCGCCTCGGTGGTGTCCCCCCTGCTGGCCGCCGAGGTGACCCACCTGGAGCAGTTCACGGGGAAGCCCAAGGTCGACATCGTGTCCCACTCCTTCGGGAGCATGGTCAGCCGCTACTGCATCGAGCTGGGGGGCTGCCAGGGTCAGGTGGCCCGCTGGATGTCCCTGGCCGGGGCCGACAACGGAACGTCCATCGCCAACCTGTGCGGGGACAACAGCTGCAAGGACATGAACGGGAGCACCGGGACCATCGCCTCCCTCCAGGCCGCCTGGGGCCAGATGGCCACCCAGGGAGTGGTGGTCGAGGTCCAGTGGAGCCCGAACGACGGGGTCATCATCCCGGCCACCAGCTCCGAGGAGCCGGCGCCGGCCACCAACGTCGAGGTGAGCGGATCCCTCAACCACCTGTCCATCCCGAGCGACCCCGGGGTCCTGGCCGAGACGATCAGATTCCTGTCGGCCTGACCGGCGGCGGTGCGATGATGGCCCCATGGCCATCGCCACCCTGAACCCCGCCACCGGTATCACCGAGGAGACCTTCGAGGCCCACGACGGGGCGGAGGTGGAGCGACGGCTGGCCCTGGCCGACTCCACCTTCGCCTCCTACCGGCTCACCACCTTCGCCGAGCGGTCCCGGTCCCTCGTCACCGCGGCCGAGCTCCTCGAGGGGGAGGTCCCCGACCTGGCCCGGATCCTCACCACCGAGATGGGGAAGACCTTCGCCGCGGCCAAGGGGGAGGTGGCCAAGTGCGCCCGGGCCATGCGGTTCCTGGCCGAGCACGCCGAGGGCTACCTCGCCCCCGAGGAGGTCGAGAGCCCGGCCAGCCGGAGCCGGGTCGTCTACGAGCCCATGGGCCCGGTCCTGGCCGTCATGCCCTGGAACTTCCCCCTCTGGCAGGTGGTTCGCTTCGCCGCCCCGGCCCTCATGGCCGGCAACGTCGGGCTCCTGAAGCACTCCTCGAACGTCCCCCAGACGGCCCTGGCCCTGGAGGACCTCTTCCGGCGGGCCGGCTTCCCCGAGGGGGCCTTCCAGACCCTCCTCGTGGGTTCGGGGGCCGTGGCCGGGATCATCGCCGACCCCCGGGTCCGGGCCGTGACCCTGACGGGGTCGGAGGGGGCGGGCCGGTCGGTGGCGGCCGCCGCCGGCCAGGCCCTGAAGAAGACCGTCCTCGAGCTCGGGGGGAGCGACCCCTTCGTCGTCCTCCCCTCGGCCGACCTCGACCGGGCCGTCGAGGTCGGGGTGGAGGCCCGGGTCCAGAACAACGGCCAGAGCTGCATCGCGGCCAAGCGGTTCATCGTCCACACCGACGTCTACGACGAGTTCGAGGCCCGGTTCGCCGTCGCCATGACGGCCCTCGTCGTGGGGGACCCCTTCGACCCGGCCACCCGGGTCGGGCCCCTGGCCACGTCCCAGGGCCGCCAGGAGGTGGCCGAGCAGGTCGAGGATGCCCGGGGGCACGGGGCCGGGGTCCTGTGCGGGGGGGAGGCCGTCGAGGGGCCGGGGTTCTTCTACCGACCCACCGTCCTGGCCGGGATCACCCCGGCCATGCGGGTCGCCACCGAGGAGGTCTTCGGGCCGGTGGCCATGCTCTACCGGGCCGCCGACGCCGGCGATGCCCTCCGGCTGGCCAACGACTCCCGGTTCGGGCTGGGGGCCAGTGTCTGGACCACCGACCCGGCCGAGCAGGACCTGTTCATCTCCGGCCTCCAGGCCGGGATGGTCTACGTGAACGCCATGGTGGCCTCCACCCCGGAGCTCCCCTTCGGGGGGACCAAGGTCTCCGGCTACGGCCGGGAGCTGGCGGCGGCCGGCATCAGGGAGTTCTGCGAGATGAAGACGGTCTGGGTGGCCTGAGGTCCGGCTTCAGGCCGTCCAGCCCGAGGACCAGTGGGGCTCGGGGGCGGCCCCGTCGGCCCGGGCCACCAGGTTGAGGCACTGGACCATCCCGGCCCGCTGCCGCTTGGGGATGGCCTGGAGGAGCTCGTGGACGAGCTCCCGGCGGCGCTCGATGACGGCGCTGACGAGGCGCCGTCCCCCCGGGGTGAGGGCGAGGTTGACCTCCCGGCGGTCGAGCTCGTCCCGGCGGCGGTCCAGGAGGCCCTTGCGGACCAGCCGGTCGCACATCCGGGTGGCGGTGGAGGGGCTGACCCCGAGGCCCTCGGCCAGATCGGCCAGCCGGCGGGGCCCGTCGTCGCCGAGGACGACCAGGGTCCGGTACTGGGGCAGGGTGACGTCGACGGCCACCTCGGCCAACGACCGGCCCGCCACCCCGACCATGGCCCGGCTGGCCTGGATGATGGCTTCGACCAACGCGTCGTCGCCATCGTCAGTGGTCGGTTCCACTGTTGACGTGGTACTTCTGGTTGCAGCCATTCCCCCGGGCCCCCCTTCGTCCGGGTGTCTGAACGAGACACCCGACATGTTCCCAGGCTAAGTATGGCGCAAAGCGACCACTGGCAGTGAAAAAAGTTGTCCAGGGCTAGTGAATTTGGTCCACGTGTGCCCGGTGCGTGGGTGTTACAGCCTTGGGGCAGGGTGGGGGGATGCCTCGGAAACACGATGATGATGCGCCTGGTGTGGTGCATCGCCCCGACAACCGTCACCACAATGACAAAACCCGGGACTCGCTCGTCAGCCAGCAACCCCAGCCTGACGAGGAACCACCAACCCACCCCAAAACGGGCAAACGTTGGCAGTCGCAGCACTAGTGAATGGAGTGAATTATGGCCTCGGCCAGGGCGGCCCGGGCCTCGGCGACCTTCCCGGACCGGACCAATTCGGGGATCGGTCCGTCCAGGATGGCGGCCCAGTCGACGTCCTCGGTCGATCCGCCGGCCGCCTTCACCTGGTTCCGGCCCTCCTCCAGGACGGCGGCCAGCTCCCCCAGCCCGGTCCCGATGACCTCGGCGATCCGCCGGCGGAGCCAGGTGGCCAGGGCCGGGCTCATCCCCCCGGTGGAGACAGAGACGGCCACCGGCCCGTCCCGGTGGACCGAGGGGAGGACGAAGGTGCAGTTGGCCACGTCGTCGGCGCTGTTGACCCAGATCCCGGCGGCCTCGGCATCGTCGTGGACGGCCCGGTCGACCTCGGGGATGCCGGTGGCGGTGATCACCAGCCGGTAGTCGGCCGCCTCCCCGGCCCGGTAGGGGCGGAGCTGGACGTCGAGGGGATCCCCCTCGATGGCCTCGAGCACTCCGTCGCGGGCCAGGAGGCCGAGGGCCACGTGGGCCTCGGGGGCCACCACCGTGACCCGGGCCCCGCAACCGAGGAGGGCCCCGATCTTCCGGGCCGCCACCGTCCCTCCCCCCACCACCAGGCAGCGCCGGCCGGAGACGACCAGGCCGACCGGGAAGAGGGGGTTGGCGAGACCCACCGTCAGCCGGCCGGGGCGGCGGCCAGCACCGGGGCCCCCACCATCCCGGCGGCCACGGTGGCGTTGGTGGCCTCGTCGATGAGGACGAAGCTCCCCGTGACCCGGTTGGTCCGGTAGGGATCGACGGCCAGGGGGGTGGCCACGGCCAGGCGGACCACCCCGATGTCGTTGTCACCGAGCCGGGCCGCCGGCCCGAGCTCGAGGGTCCCGACGTCGAGGCGGCTCTCGACGGAGAGGACCCGGGCCGGGGTGACCCGGGTGGTGTGCTTCACCCGGTAGCGCTGGCCGGCCTCGAGGGGATGCTCGGCGAACCAGCACACCGTGGCCTCGAGCTCGGCGACCGGCTCGGGGGCCCCCTCCACCGGGGCGATGAGGTCGCCCCGGGAGACGTCGACGTCGTCGGCCAGTGTAACGGTGACCGACTGGGAGGCGATGGCCTCCTCCAGGGGGCCGTCGTAGGTGGAGACCTCGGTGATCCGGGACTGGCTCCCCCCCGGGAGGATCACCACCTCGTCCCCGGGTCGGAGTGCCCCCCCCGTGACCATCCCGGCGTAGCTCCGGCCCCCGCCGGGCTGGCGGACGACCCACTGGACGGGGAGCCGGGCCCCGGCTCCCCCCTCCTGGGCCCAGGCCCCGGCCGGGGCCTCCTCCAGGGCGGCCAGGATGGTCGGGCCCCGGTACCAGGGGGCGGCGGCCGAGGGCTCGACCACGTTGTCCCCGTGGAGGGCCGAGACCGGCACCGTCACCACCGACTCCACCTCGAGCCGCCGGGACAGGGCCATCATGTCGGCCTCCACGGTCCGGAAGGCGGCCTCGTCCCAGCCGGTCAGGTCCATCTTGTTGGCCGCCACGATCAGGTGCCGGACCCCGAGGAGGGCGGCGATGCAGCAGTGCCGCCGGGTCTGCTCCCGGAGCCCGGCGGTGGCGTCGACGACGACGACGGCCAGGTCGGCGGTGGAGGCCCCGGTGGCCATGTTCCGGGTGTACTGGACGTGGCCCGGGCAGTCGGCGATGACGAACTTCCGGCGGGGGGTCGCCGCGTAGCGGTAGGCCACGTCGATGGTGATCCCCTGCTCCCGCTCGGCCCGGAGCCCGTCGGTGACGAAGGCCAGGTCGACCCCCTCGACCCCCCGGCGCCGGCTGGCTGTCGCCACCGCCTCGAGCTGGTCGTCGAAGAGCTGCTTGGTGTCGTGGAGGAGCCGCCCGATGAGGGTGGACTTCCCGTCGTCCACGGACCCGACCGCGGCGAACCGCAGGAGCTCGGAGCCGGTACCGACGCCGGCCCCGTCGAGGGACGACATCCTAGAAGTAGCCCTCCCGCTTGCGGTCTTCCATGGAGGTCTCCGAGAACCGGTCGTCGGCCCGGGTCGCCCCCCGCTCGCTCACCCGGGAGGAGGCCACCTCGGCGATGACCTCGGCGATGGTGCTGGCCCCGGAGCGGACGGCCCCGGTGCAGGTGGCGTCGCCGACGGTCCGGAACCGGACCACGGCCTCCTCGACGGTCTCGCCCGGGCCGGCCGTGACCCAGTCGGAGAGGGCGAGGAGCATGCCCCCCCGCTCGACCACGGGCCGGCGGTGGGAGTAGTAGATCGAGGGGAGCTCGATGGCCTCCCGCTCGATGTACTGCCAGACGTCGAGCTCGGTCCAGTCCGAGAGGGGGAAGGCCCGGAGGTGCTCCCCGGTCCGGACCCGGCCCTGGTAGAGGTGCCAGAGCTCGGGCCGCTGGTTCCGGGGGTCCCACTGGCCGAAGGCGTCGCGGAAGGAGAGGATCCGCTCCTTGGCCCGGGCCTTGTCCTCGTCCCGGCGGGCCCCCCCGATGCAGGCGTCGAAGCCGTGCTCGGCGATGGCGTCGAGGAGGGTGACGCTCTGGAGCCGGTTCCGGGTCCCCTCCGGTCCGGGATCGGCCACCCGGCCCCGGTCGATGGAGTCCTGGACCGAGGCCACCAGCAGCTCCTCCCCCAGCTCGGCGGCCCGGCGGTCCCGGTAGTCGATCACCTCGGGGAAGTTGTGGCCGGTGTCGACGTGCATGATCGGGAAGGGGAACCGGCCGGGCCGGAAGGCCTTCTCGGCCAGGCGGAGGAGGACGGCCGAGTCCTTCCCCCCGCTGAAGAGGAGGACGGGCCGCTCGCACTCGGCGGCCACCTCCCGCATGACGAAGATGGCGTGGGACTCGAGGAGGTCGAGATGGTCGGGTCGGGCCCGGTCCGCGCCGGGCTGCCCGGCCACAGTCGCCACCTCGTCCTCCCGCACCTCTGGCTCGAGAATCGTCGTCATCCCCTACGCTCCGTTCCTCTGGCGGGAATCCCCACCTCGAAACTAGTAAATCCTGATCTGATTAGTCACCTATACTAACCACAGGAGCGCCGATCTATTTCGGCCGGCCCCCGCCCCCAGGAGAATTCCGGGGGACGGGGCGTGACGCCAGAAGGGAAACGGCTGTGACAACGGACGCCGACGTGGACATCGACCTGGACGAGCTGGCGGCCCGGTCCGCCGAATTCGAGGCGGCCCCGGCCGGGAAGGTGATCCGCTGGGCCACCGGGCGGTTCGGGGGGAACATCAGCCTGGCCTGCTCTTTCCAGGACTGCGTCGTGGTGGACCTCGCCGTCCGGGTCGACCCCGCCATCGAGGTCCTCTTCCTCGACACCGGCTTCCACTTCCCGGAGACCCTGGCCTACGTCGAGGAGGTCCGGGTCCGCTACGACCTCAACCTCCGGGTCATGACCCCCGGCCCCGGGGCCGAGGCCTTCCCCTGCGGGGCCGACCGGTGCTGCGAGTTCCGCAAGGTCGAGCCCCTCGACCGGGCCCTGGTGGGCCGGGCCGCCTGGCTGACCGGCGTCAAGCGGGTCGACGCCCCGACCCGGGCCGCCACCCCCATCGTCTCGCCGGACACGGCCCGACCGGGGCTGGTCAAGATCAACCCCGTGGCCACCTGGACCGACGAGGACATCGCCGGCTACGTGGCCGACCACGACCTCCCGAGCCACCCCCTCCTCTCCCAGGGGTACCTCTCCATCGGTTGCGCCCCCACCACCAGGCCGGTCGCCCCCGGGGAGGACCCGAGGGCCGGGCGCTGGGCCGACTCGGGCAAGACCGAATGCGGCCTCCACGCCTGATGGCGAGGAAGCGCACTACCGACAGCCCCTACGGGTTGGACTTCACGGGGAACGAGCGGGCCATGGCCTTCGTCCACCCCTACCGGACCATCGGGGAGCTGAACCAGCAGGAGCGCTGGAAGCTGGAGCGCAACCCCCTGGCCGTGGCCCAGACCATCATCGACCGCTACGCCAAGGAGGGTCCCGGGGCCATCAGCAAGGTCCCGGGCGAGGTCGAGCGGCTCAAGTGGGTCGGGATCTACCCCCAGCGCCAGGGGGGCGACGCCTTCATGCTCCGGGTCAAGGTCCCCGGTGGGGTCATGACGGCCGAGCAGGCCCGGGAGATCGGCATCGTGGCCGAGGCCTACGGGGAGGGCCCCGACGACAGCGCCGTCTTCGGGAACCGCTACGCCGATCTCACCACCCGCCAGGACATCCAGATCCACTGGATCCGGATCGGGGACATCCCCCGGATCTGGCAGCGCTTCACCGACGTCGGCCTCACCACCATCCAGGCCTGTGGGGACTCGGCCCGGAACGTGCTCTGCTGCCCGGTGGCCGGCATCGACGCCGAGGAGGCCTTCGACGCCCTCCCCACCGCCCTGGCCATCTCCGCCTTCTTCACCGGGAACCGGGACTACGCCAACCTCCCCCGGAAGTTCAAGATGTCCGTCACCGGCTGCCTCGAGGACTGCGCCCAGGCCGAGATCCAGGACATCGGCCTCTGGCCGGCCCGCCACGACGACGGCACCCTCGGCTTCAACGTCCTGGCCGGCGGGGGTCTCTCCGACGGGGAGCGGATGGCCTCCGACATCGACGTCTTCGTCCGCCCCGACCAGGCCGTCGAGCTGACCCGGGGCATCGCCCAGCTCTTCGGGGAGCTCGGGAACCGGGAGAACCGGGGCATGGCCCGGATGCGCTACCTGGTCCAGGAGCTCGGCCCCGAGGGCTTCCGGGCCGAGCTCGACACCCGGACCCGCTTCCCCCTGGCCCCGGCCGGAGAGGACCTGACCCGCCGCTACCGGGGTGACCACGTCGGGGTCCACCCCCAGCGCCAGGAGGGCTTCTTCGCCGTGGGGGCCTCGGTCCCAGTGGGCCGGATGTCGGGGATCGAGCTGGTCGAGGCGGCCCGGCTGGCCCACACCTACGGCGACGGCCACGTCCGGATCGGGACCGACCAGAACTTCATCCTCTCCGGCGTCCCCGAGGACCGCCTCGACGCCCTCCTCAGCGAGGAGCTCCTCCAGAAGTACTCCCCCTTCCCGGGCCCCTTCGAGCGGGGGGTGGTGGCCTGCACCGGGAACGAGTTCTGCCGGTTCGCCGTGGTCGAGACGAAGGAGCGGGCCGTGAAGTGGGCCCGGTTCATGGACAAGGAGCTTGCCGCCGAGCCCGTCACCTTCCACACCGGCCGGCCTGCCTCCAGGACCGAGGAGGCAGGGATCATCCGGATGCACTTCTCGGGATGCCCCGCCTCCTGCGCCCAGCCCCAGATCGCCGACATCGGCTTTCGGGGGGACACCGCCCACGTCGGGGACCGCCTGGTCGAGGCCGTCGACATCGGCCTGGGAGGGTCCCTCGGGGCCGAGCCAGGCTTCATCGACTGGGTGGCCGGGGCCCGGCCCGTCGACGACGTCCCCGAGGCCCTCCTCCGGGTCGTCCGCCGCTACCAGGCCGACCGCCGCGACGGCGAGGCCTTCTCCAACTGGGCCAAGCGGACCGACAACGACGAGCTCCGGGCCGTCCTGGCCGGGGCAGGGGAGCTCGTCTGATGAAGGGCTTCGGGATCCGCAACGAGATGAACGGGGTGGAGGAGCCCCCCGGGAAGACCTGGTTCTGGGAGCTCGAGGCCGGGGTCATCGACGCCGATCGCTGCATCCAGTGCGGCACCTGCGTGGCCGTCTGCCCCTCGAACTCCATCGGGGTCGACCTCGAGACGAACCTCCCCGAGCTGGTCAAGCTCTGCACCGGCTGCTCCCTGTGCTGGGACTACTGTCCTCGGGGCGGGCTCCGCTACGAGTCCCTCTGGCCCCCCTCCACCCCCGCTCCCGACGCCCCCGACACCCCGGTTGTGGTCAAGTCCGACTCGGCCGACCCCTACTGGAAGCTGACCGGCGGCCCCCCCGCCGACGGTCTCGGGGCCGTCGTCGAGCAGTACGCGGTCCGGGCCGGGGCCCGACCCGACGGAGCCCAGGATGGCGGGATCGTCACTGCCATCCTCCTCGCGGCCATGGCGGCCGGGGACATCGACGGGGCCGTCGTCTCCAAGCCCTCCCCCGACCCCGAGGAGCCCTGGAAGGGGATCGCCACCCTGGCCACCACGGCCAAGGAGCTCATCGACGCGGCCGGGAGCTTCTACAACCAGACCATGGCCCTGGCCGAGCTCGACCTCTCCGGCACCGACCTCCCGGCCCGGCCCCGGCTAGCCGTCGTCGGGACCCCCTGCGAGATCCAGGGGATCCGGGCCATGCAGGCCCGGCGTTGGTCGGGGGGGACCGGAGCCCACCGGGTCGACGCCGTCGTCCTCACCATCGCCCTCCTCTGCACCAAGAGCTTCGACTACGAGGCCCTCATGCTCAGAGAGCTCCGGGACAAACGCGGGCTCGACCTCGACCGGGTGGCCAAGGTCGACGTCATCCACGGCCGGATGATCGTCGAGTACATCGACGGCCAGGTGGCCGTGGACGAGCCCATCAAGGACTTCCACGGGGCCGCCCTGAAGGGCTGTGACGAGTGCGCCGACTTCCTGGGCCGCTCCGCCGACATCTCCGTCGGGAGCGTCGGGTCGATCCGGAACTGGTCCTCGGTCCTCGTCCGGACCGAGGCCGGTCGCCTGGCCCTGGAGCGGGCCCGGGGCCGGCTCGACCTCCGGACCCTCGACGACCCCGCCGCCCTCCTCCGGCTCGACGCCCTCGACAAGCGGATCGCCGAGCGGACCCTCCAGCGCAAGCTCGACCCCGACGCCCCCCTCTTCATGGAGTACGCCGAGCACGTCGCCAACTACCAGGGGACCGACCGGGCCCCCGTGGTCCGGGACCGATGACGGCCGTGGAAACCGACGAGACCGGCCCCACCCCCGAGGACGACGCCCGACCGCCGTTCCTGGGGCTCCCCGAGGAGCCCACCGACCTCCGGGCCCGCCTCCGGGCCGAGGTCCTCGACGGCGCCGACCGGGACCCCGGCCTCGAGGAGATCGCCGACCACCTCTGGGCCACCTGGGGTCCCACCCTCGAACCGGCCGGACTCGACCGGGCCGCCTTCGGCCCCGTCGTCACCGGCTACCGCCGGGAGCTCTGGCTCTGGCTCATGGGGGACCGCCGTTGGGACCAGGCCGTTCCCGCCCTGGCCGGCCGGGCCCTCCGCCGCCTCCCCCCGGCCTGACCCACCCCTTGCCGGTCACCGTCCCCGCCATCTCCCTCCGGGCCGTCACCGTCCGTCGCGACGGCCGGGCCCTCCTCGACGCCCTGGACTGGGACGTCCAGCCCGGCGAGCGCTGGGTCGTCCTCGGCCCCAACGGCTCGGGGAAGACCACCCTCCTCAAGGTGGCCGGCATGCAGCTCCTCCCCACCTCGGGCACCGTCACCGTCCTGGGCGAGACCTACGGCCGGACCGACGCCCGGGCGCTCCGACGGCGGATCGCCTTCGTGAGCGGCGCCCTCCTCCGGGGGCTCCGCCCTTCCATCTCCACCCATGACGTCGTCCTCACCGGCCGCTTCGCCGCTCTCGAGGCCTGCTGGCACAGCTACGACCGGGCCGACCACGACCGGGCCGACCGCCTCCTGGCCGACGCCGGCCTCGGGAAGACCGCCACCCGCCAGTTCGGCCTCCTCTCCGAGGGTGAGCGCCAGCGGACCCTCCTGGCCCGGGCCCTCATGGCCGACCCCGAGCTCCTCCTCCTCGACGAGCCCGCCGCCGGCCTCGACCTCGGGGCCCGGGAAGCCCTCGTCCAGCGTCTCGCCGACCTGGCCGCCGACCCCGCCACCCCACCCCTCGTCCTCGTCACCCACCACCTCGAGGAGATCCCCCCCGGCACCACCCACGCCCTCCTCCTCCGAGACGGCCGGCCCGTGGCCTCCGGGCCGGTCGGCGACGTGCTCCGGTCCGGGACCGTGTCCGAGGCCTTCGGGATCACCGTCGACGTCGACCGGGTCGCCGGGCGCTGGACGGCCAGGGCCCGGGGGGTCTGATTCGCTCCGACCGGCGCGAATCGATCCGGACTGGACGATCTCGAGCAGCTGGCGGCATGCGCCCGGGTCATGCGTGGTGTCCCCGTTCCCACCCTCGGTCGGTCACGATCAGTTCCTGGTTCTGCGCAATGCTCTGTGCTCTGTCAACTGTGCTCGGTGCTGGGCTGCACGGTTATGACGGGATTCGAACCCGCAAGCGCTGCCCTGGCGCCACCAGAGTGCCTTTCGGCAATTCCCGGCTTCGCCCCCGGGACGGGCTGGAACTCACCTCGCGTCCTTCCTACCGACTTTCCACGCTGTCGTTCTTCTCAACCCTCCAAGAGATCCGTGGTCCAGTTGACCTGCTGGACCTGCCCATCGAGTTCGCGGGTACGGCGAGCGACGTCCGCCGCCTGCTGACGAAGTGCCTTCACGTCGAGCGCCGTCAGGACCCTCAGCTCCGAGCGGGTGGCCCGCGCCATGGCCAGACGCTGGCCCGACCCAGAGGCTGCCTCGGCGGCACTCGTGAGCAGCGAGTACCGGAGCCTGAGCACGTCGCGCTCGGCCAGGGCGTCGGAGATCGTCCTCCCGTCCTCCATGACCGTGGCCGAGTTGGTCCGGTTGATCTTCCGGATCAGGTCCTCGACCTCGTCGAGGACCCCGGCCGCCGCCGCCACCAACTCCTTGGCGTTCTCCGGCGGCTTCTCGCCCTCCTGATACCTCGCACTCGCCTGGATCCTGCTTCGGAGCTGCTCGAACGTCCGATTGCGGTCGGCTCGAAGGAGCAATGCCTCTGCCAGCTTCACCTGTCGACCCCCTCCGTCGGCGACACCATTTCGTGTCGGGGCTTTCCATGATGCCACTGGCGGCGCGCCCCGTCGGTAGGTCAGCGGAGCAGCGACACCACGAACAGCGCCTGGGCCAGGTGGTAGGTGACGATCACCGTCATCGGCCCGGCCTTGAACTCCTTGACGAACCGGTTCCAGGCCAGGCTGGTGTCGGACACGAAGAAGAGCGCGGCGGCCATCCCGGCCACGGCGTTCCCTCCGGCCACCGCCAGCGCCACCATGACGCTGATCACCGTCATGTACACCGCCACCGGCCCGGCCAGGGCCTTGTCGGCGGACAGGACCGAACCGAGGATCCGTTGAGCCGGGAACGCCCCGAGGGCCAGGACCGCCACCAGGGCCAAGCCGTCCCGGCCCAGGGAGCCGCCCCGGTGGAGGAGGCCGACGATGAAGCAGAGATGCCCGAGGAGGAAGCTGGCCAGCCCGGCGACGAAGAGGTCCTGCTCGAGCATGAGGAAGACGTCGCCGAGGAGGCTCAGGGCCAGGGCGGCCACGAACCACCAGCGTCGGACGGGGTCGTGGGGAGACAGGGCCACGGCCGCCGCCGTCAGGGCCGCCAGGGTGGCCGGCTTGGCCGCGTACTCGAGGGGCTTCCGCTTCCATTGGACCGCCACCCAGTCGGCTCCGGCGGCTCCGGCGGCCAGGGCGAGGAGGACCCAGGTCGCCGACGTCATGGCCCCGCAGTGTACGGCTCTGCCAATGTTCCACCCCACCTGGGTCTTTGTGAAACCGCTTGCGTCCCGGCGAACGAGTGGCTAGACAAGACCCACCCAGGGTTACCGGGGGCGCGGACGGTTCCCGACCATCCACCAATAGAGACGGACCCTTCTCTAGGGTCTTCGACATCGGAAGGTAGGTCGAGAGGTGTTGTTTGCCGTGATCCTCCTCGTCGTGATCGCAATGTGGGCGGTGGTACTCGGACCCGGGCTGCTCCGTCGGCGAGCCGAGAGTCGCTCGACCCACTCGATCGGGACCTTCCACCGCCAGCTCGGCGTCCTCCAGCGGACCGGACCCAGCCTCGTCCCCCCGGCCCACCGGCTCGGGACGATCCAGCCCTTGAACCCGGCCGGCGGGCTCGGCTCCACCGGCTTCCCCGTGGTGAGCAGCCGGCCCGGTCTCATCGTGGTCCGGCCCGACACCATGGCCCTCCAGGCACCCTCCCCCTCGGAGACCCGGCGACCCGACCCCTACTTCCGCTCCGACGCCTGCAAGCGCCGCCGGGACGTCCTCCTCGGCCTGGCCATCGCCGCCGGCGCCACCCTGCTCCTGGGATTCGCGTTCACGCCGATGCTCTACCTGGCCGCCCTCGCCACCGTGCTCCTGGTGAGCTACGTCGGCCTGTTGGTCTACCTCCGCAACCTGGCCATGGAGCGGGAGACCAAGCTCCGCTACCTGCCTGAGCACATCGAGCACGACCCCGGCATCCTGGTTCGCCGGGTCGCCGCCCGCTGACCCGACCCTCCGGGGGTCGACGGCCCTGAGCGGGCCCCGACCCGGACAGGAGGCGATGGCAGGACAGCTATCCTGAGTCTCCCCAGGGGGTGTAGCTCAGTTGGCAGAGCGCTACGTTCGCAATGTAGAGGCCGAGGGTTCGAATCCCTTCACCTCCACCAAAAGCCCAGGTCACAGGGCTGAAGGTGATCCCCCAAGAGACCAAAGAGCTCTACGTTGGCCACGTAGAGGTCATCAGAACGGGCCGGTTCAGCTCCGACCGAGAGACGGTCCCGGTCAGAGTTCCGTGCCTGGATGCCGGTGTGTCTGGATGTCGCCGGGCCGTCGCCGAAGCCCGCGACCAGACCTACTCGTGGGCCGAGATCGGCGACCTCCTCGGAACCACCCGAGCAGCCGCCTGGCGGCGCTTCAACCACCGGGCGTCAGCCATCCAACACCAAACCAGGAAGGAGCTTCTCGCCAACCCAGACGGACCAACCAGCTCCCGCCGGCCGCCTTGCAAGCCACCCCGAGGAGAGCTAAACCATGACCACGGTGGGGCCACTTCAGGCCGTCACGGTGGGGCCAAATCGCACCGTCAGACCTAGGGAGCCGAGCAGGCAGGGAAGGTAGGTCATGAGACGACGGTATGGAGTAGCGGGATTGGCGGTCATCACGTCCGTCGCCACGATCGGTGGCATCTTCGGGGCCGAGACGAGTGAGGCGCAGACGACCCAGCCGTGCACGGACAATTCGTCCCAATGCATGATCTCGGCGGCATCCCAGTACATCAATGCGTTGATCAGCCACAATCCTGCGAGTGTCCCCTTCGCTCCCAATGTTCGCAGGACGGAGAACGGGACGGACACCGGGGACGGCGCTGCGTCTCTCCGGAAGCAGATGACACCCCCGACGGATCTCCAGCTGAACATCGACGTGCGAGATGTGCGGTGGTATCCGGATACCACCGACAATGACGTGGTTGCGTTCTACGTGCTCGACAACGGACTGACGGCCTCGGCACCACTGGCGACGACCTTCGTGTCCGAGCGGTTCCAGGTGATCGGCGGACTGATCTACCAGATCGAGGCGGACTACTCGATCTCGTTCACGAAGAACGCTCCGTCGCCATGGTGATCCAGGTCCCGGGAGCCTGACGGCGAACCCCGATCGGAGGTACCACCTGGTGGTGACGCTGAGCCGGTCTAGCTAGGGCCAGGGGGTCGGCTGCAGGGTCGCCTCGTCCTTCGCCCACCAGAACGAATCTCGCCCGTACCAAATCGTCTTGGCCCAGTGCTCTTCACGGTTGTCATGGAGCAGGTAGAGAAGCTGCTCCTTGGTGATGAACCGCTGTCCCTCCCAGAAGCGATCGATTCGTCCGACCGCCTCGGCCTTCTCGATGCCGAACAGGAGCATCATCTCCGTCTTGATTTCGTCGAAAACCTCGCGAGCTTCGGGAGCCGCTTCGATCTGGAACTCGGTCCCATCGCCGTCCATGGGGATCATCTTGGCCCAAACGGATACCATGCCGATACTGCCGGCTACCACGGGTTCGGTGCTTGTGAAGGGAGCCCCCCAGGGCAAGTCGGGGGCACCAGCGGACAGATCGTCACACCGAACAACGAGCTGAGGCAACTGGCGCTCGCGACCGATCGACGGGACTGTGCCCGTCCAGGTACCGGACAGCATGGCCGTCGTCCGCAGGATGAGCGTCCCGAGCCAGGCACCAATCCAAACGCTCAGGTTTCGCCACCCAGCGTGGACGCCCCGCCGATCAATCTTGCGCCGCGGGCTCCTCGTTGTCCTCAGGGACGAGCTGCGGCACTCCGTGGTGCGCAAGGTCAGGGAATTCCTCCAGTGCCTGGAACCAAATGTCGATCGCCTGGTCCTCGCCGAGGATGCCGCTCGAAGGCGCACTGGTAAGCAGCGTCACGTGGTAGTTCCCCCGCTCCAAGGGGATGGAGCGGCTCGGGGGTGTCGAGCGGTCCATTCCAGCAAGTCATACAGGTCGCGAAACACCACCACGCCGTCCGAACGCAGCCCGAGCCTGAGCTCGGCGCCGGCCGCGCTCGCCAGTCGCTCACCTGGGTAGCCATCGTGGATGCGGAGGAGGAACGATCCAGGCGTGCCCGTCGCGAACGCCACGATCGTCCCGGCCTGGATGTGGTCGCGCACGTCGGCTGGCGCCCAGTAGTGCGGCTGCAGGTAGTCCTCGCCCTCGTGGATGTGGGCGGCCGACGACGGCGAGTACATGATGATGCCAAGCCCCGCGATGTCGAAGGCGATCTCCGTTGTTGACCGGGGCGCCGCTGCGACCACGCCGCCAAGGCTTCCATGCGCGTTGGTAGCTCGTCAGATCGCGCAGAGCGCGACCCCTTCATAAGGCGCTCAGCTCCGAAGATCCATCAAGTTCCCCAACAGGCTGTTGGGGAATCTGTGCCCAGACCTCCTGGAGCAGGCTGGGGATCTCCGTCCGTGTCGTCTCCCGCATCGGCTCCGAGTTGCGTTTGCCGACGGAAGGCCGTACAGTGGCCGTACATCTAGGAGACGAACCGATGGCACCATCGACGCGAACAAGGGACAGGCGCCTTGAGGTCCGTACGACCGCTGAGGAGCGCGAGCTCATCGACCGGGCCGCCGGTACCGCCGGCACCGACCTGACCTCCTTCGTCGTGACCCACCTCGTGGATGCGGCGCGTCAGGTGCTCGCCGATCGTGACCGGTTCGTCTTGTCGGCCGATGCCGCTGCCGAGTGGGAGAAGATCAACCGTCGCCCACCGGAGGAGCTTGCCGGCCTACGCCGGCTCATGGAGCGGCCTTCCCCGTTCGCTGAATGACCCAGGAGTATCGACCGCCTCGGCTCCTCGTTCCTTCGGACGACGTCGAAGGGTTCGCGTGCCGATCGACCGAGCAGACCAACTGGCTGAAGCAGCACGCGCTGCAGTCGACGTCGACCGGCACCACGAAGGTCTTCGTGGTCACACCCCTCGTTGGCAACCGAGTGGTTGCCTACTACGCGTGGTCGATGGCCCAGCTCGACATCGAGGCCGCGCCGGATCGTCTCCGGAAGGGGGCAGGGCGCTACCCCCAGCCGGTGGCACTGCTCGCCCGACTCGGTGTCGACACCGAACACGAAGGCCGAGGACTCGGCGCCGGTCTCCTTGTCGACGCCATCACCCGGCTGGTCAGCATCAGCGAGGAGATCGGCTGTCGAGGACTCCTGATCCACGCCGAGGGGGCCGGGGCACGCGACTTCTACCGTCATCTCATCCCCGAGCTCGAACCGAGCCCCACCGACGAGCTCCACCTGGTCCTGCTCATGAAGGCCGCCCGCCGAACGCTGCTCGGCCGGTGAAGGTTCTCGAGATCTAATTGTGCAGCAGCCCGCTGCGCGAACGCCGCACGCCATCCCGCGGCACCGCGGGCACCCTGGGGACGGGCGGCAACGTGACCGCCATGATCTCCAGGCACGAAGCTGCAGCCGAAGCGCGACTGGCCCTGATCCTCGGAAACGGGACTCAACGGGACTCAACTGTTGCCCTTCAGCGCCCCGCCGTGCACTTCGGTGCCCTTCGGAAAATCTCTTGACCTTTGCGGTAACGCTCCCGGACGCCATCCTTGGTCAGCGGCCTGTGGATGTCCCCGAACAGCGGGAGCGCCCTCAGGTCCTTGTCCCGGTTGGCGGCCCGCTTCGACAGGTAGATATCCCCCTTGCCGGCCACGACCGCCTCGACGGTGAGCGAGCCATCCACCTGGTCGGTCACCACGACCGTCATGGCGTTCCCCTCGAGGTCCTCGTAGCCGCCCGGGAACCCCGACGGGCTGAGAACGATGTCGACGCCGCCGTAGGGCGTGGCGAAGTTTCAGAACCTCGCCTCGGTGAGCATGGCGGGGTTGGCGAGAAGCTCCTCCCGGATGGATTCGGACCCGAGCTTGTCCCGGACTTCCAGTTCTGCGAGCGCACTTGCCACCCTGACCAGGTTGTCTTCGGTGACCGACGGAACGATGTCGATATCGGTCATCGGCAGGGGAACCATCTGGACAATGGCCCCGTAGCTGCCGACGATGACGTACTTGACGCCATGCTTCGCCAGGGCGGCCACGATCGGAGCAGCGTTGAGCTCGCTTTCTCCAGCATCGGCCCCTTCGTCCTCCGCCATCAGGACTCGACGTACGGCCTGATCGACACCACCTGGCTGCGTGCCCGGTCAGCGTTCTTCCACGCTTGTTCCTCCGAGATGGCGTTGTCGCGCTCGCGCTGCGTCTGCTCCGACTCGGTCATCTCCACCACCTGCATTCGCAACTCCATGCCGCAGGCCTCCACGATGCGCCTCAGGGTGGGGATGAGGGGGTCACGTTTCCCCGATTCGTAGAGGGCGATCGCCGACGGAGAGGTGCCTGCTAGCTCAGCGAGCTCCCGCATCGTCAAGCCGGCCCGGTGCCGTGTGTCGTAGATCAGACCCCCGGTCGGACTGGTGAGCGTGCGTCGGTCTGCCTGTTCCATGAAGCCGTTGTAGGCGCCATTACCTAAGTCGGTAACAGCGGTCTGGGGGAACCCTGGTCAACGGCGGTTCGCAGGCGGGCGGGAGCTGTCGTGAGGCCGGTCCATCCCGCGTCCGTGGAGTGGGTCAACTCGAGTCGAATCGGTTACCGAAGGTCAGCGGTCCGGCTTCGGAGGCCGGTACGGCGACCCTGGGCTGTGGCACCTCAGGATGGAGGGCCGCCGCGGTGACCAAGGCGTCGTCGGGATCCCAGGCCTCGACCACCTCGGCCACGAAGTCGTGGCGCCCCATCCTCCCCCAGATCACGATGAATCGATGGGGGCCAGTCACGGCTGAAGCGTATCGACGTGTCTCGGTTCGGAAGGAATTTCCCGGCGGCCGATGAACGGGGCAAGCTGGTCGGGTGACCCAATCGGACCGCATGATCGCCGCCGGCGCCTGGACGCTGGAACACGGCCACCGCGCCGCGCTCAAGCTGACGGGGGGTCGGTTCCCCCGGAAGCTGCTGGGCATGACCCCCATTGAGCTCCACCACACGGGCCGGACTTCGGGGCGACGGTTCTCGACGATGCTGACCTCGCCGATCCACGACGAGCAACGGGTCATCCTGGTGGCCTCCAAGGGCGGCTACCAGGAGCATCCCGACTGGTACAAGAACCTGACCGCCAACCCCGACGTGGAGATCACGATCGACGGCAGGACCCTGCCCATGCGGGCCCGGACGGCGGGACCCGAGGAGAAGTCCGAGCTGTGGCCCCAGGTGGTGGCCGTCTACAAGGGCTACGCCGGCTACCAGCGCAACACGGACCGGGACATCCCGGTGGTGATCTGCGAGCCCCGCATCTGAGCGAAACGGGAGGCCCGCCATGCCCATGGAGATTGAAGCCGACCCAGGCCGACAAGGACCGGTCCCCGAAGCTCTTCACCTCCACTCTGGTCAGCGGTGGGCGTCGATCTGGCGACCGGGTTGAATCTCAACAGACCCGGTGGTCAGGACGGCCGAGCGCTCTGGATGCCTTCGGCCAGCTTCAGGAGGGCGTCCTCTGTGGGGAGGGTGTCGAGCACCTCAGGGGAGAGCCCGGCCGGGCCTGGGCCCAGGTCGAAGCGCGAGACGGCGATCGGCGAAGCCATGCCCTGGACCGCATATCGAACGACGGTCTCGTTCCGGCCCGCGCAGATGAGGATGCCGATGGTTGGACCGTCCCTGTCGCCGGCCAGCTCCCCGTCGATGGCCTGCACGTAGAAGTTCAGCTGGCCGGCGTACTCGGGCTTGAAACGGTCGGTCTTCAGCTCGACGACGACGAAGCGGTGCAGGTTGACGTTGTAGAAGAGCAGGTCGATGGAGAAAGTCCTGGTCTCCGAAGTTGTAGGGGTCCTTCACGAGCTCCCCGAGCAGCTCGGAGTTCTCCGGTGCCATGATCCGGTCGAAGTTGTTCGGGGCGGCGCCGATGTGAAGGTGCAGCTTGCCCTTGATCTGGTACAGGAGTACTGCTCGGCTCCAGCCGTTTTCGACGGTTTGGGCCGCGTACCAGTCGCGGATCTCCTGGTCGGCAAGCCTGTCCAGGAGAAGCGTTATGTGTCCCCAGGGCAATTGTGCAGCAGGTTGCTGCACAATTGGATCCGGCCACGCCTCCGCCAGCCGGCGCATGTAGTGGAGGTTCCGTCGAGACAGCCCTTTCATCACTGGGAATTCGTCCCTGAGGTCGTCAGAGAGCCTGTCGATCACCCTCGTCCCCCAGCCCTCGGCGGCCTGTCGATCGAGGATGGACTTCCCGATCGACCAGTAGAGGGTGACGAGTTCGGTGTTGGCGCTGCGGATGGCCCGGATGCGGGCCGAACGGATACGGGTCTTGAGATCGTCGAGCAGCCCGAGGTAGTCAGCCGGCAGGCCCTCGCTCGCGGCGACCGGTTCGTTCGGCACGGCATCGGTCTGACCGGTCTGGGCCGGCGTCGGAGCTCCCATCGAGCACAGTATATATGATGCAGACCGGGCTTCGGGCCAAGGCACCAAGGACGCCCTGTGCTTCCTCCTCTCAAGGCGGACCCTCGACCTGCCGATCCTCGGGTAGGGGGAAACCATGGGCTGGTGGGTCCGGGCGAAGGATGCAGACGTCAGCGGGTCTGCCGAGGCAGCCTCGGAGGAGAACCGGGAAGTTCCGGTGTCGGTGGGGCCGGCCGGAGCGGACGACACGGGGGCGGGGATCGAGATCTTCACCCTCTTCCTCATCCCGGTGGTGTTCCTGGCCGTCGTCGCCCTGCGGATGTGGCACGACATCGCCATCGAGCCGCTCTGGGTCTACGGCGTCATCTTCGGGCTGACCATCACGGTCGGGCGGTTCGTGCAGCTCCAGGCGTTGAAGCATCCGTCGACCGGGTGGTTGCACGTCCAGGCGGCGACGGCATCGGCCATCACCACCTCGATGATCTACCTGACCGGGTGGGGTCCGGCCCTGATCACGGGCTATTCAATCGTGGCGGTGATGACCATCGTCAAGAACGGGTCCCGGGCCTGGCGGCTGGTGGTCGGCTGGAACCTGGCCGCCGTCGTCGTCGGGGAACTGGCCGTCTGGGTCCACCTGGCCCCCTCGTTCATGCCGCTCAAGGTGACGGCGGCCATCTCGATGCTGGCCGCCGTCTCGTTCATCGCCACCATCCGGATCGCCTCGCTGGCCGCCAGCGAGAAGGAGCTGGCCGAGACGCAGCTCCGCGCCAACGAGGACCGGTTCCGGTCGCTGGTGGCCCACTCGTCAGACACGACCCTCCTCCTCGACCGGCACGGGGCCGTGATCTGCTACGCCAGTCCGGCCTCGGAGTCGCTCCTCGGTTTGGAGCCCCACCGTGTGGTGGGACACAACCCGTCGGAGATCGTCCACCCTGAGGATCTCGACCGGGTGGTCCGGGACATCGCCGACGTGTTCGCGTCGACAGGACTGCTCCGGACCGAGTTCCGGGTGGTGCGACCGGACGGGACGACCAGGTACGTCGACGGAGTGATCACCGACCTTCGGGCCAACCCCGCCGTCGACGGTTTCGTCGTCAACCTCCACGACGTGACGGAGCGCAAGGAACTGGAGCTCTGGCTCGAGCACCAGGCCCACCACGACGTCCTCACCGGCCTGCCCAACCGCCTCTTCCTCCTGGAACGGCTCCAGGAGGCGATGGCCCGGACCCGCCGCCGGGGGGAGCCCAAGCCGATGCTCCTCTTCCTGGACCTCGACCACTTCAAGGAGGTCAACGACCGGTTGGGGCACGCCGCCGGCGACGAGCTCCTCGTGCAATTTGGCCGTCGTCTCGCATCGATGACTCGGGCCGGCGAGATCCTGGCCCGGTTCGGCGGGGACGAGTTCGCCATCCTGGGCGAGGAGAACGCCACGGACGAGGCGAAGTTGGGATTCGCCCGCCGCGTCCGCAAGTGCGTCGAGGAGCCGTTCCTGGTCCAGGGGGAGTCCTGCCAGATCGGGATGAGCGTCGGGATCGCCGTCATCGACGGGTCCGCCAGCCCGGCCCAGGTCCTGGCCCATGCCGACGAGGCGATGTACCGGGCCAAGCACCAGCCCGAGGGGGTCGACATCCACCTCCTCGGGAGTCCGTACCCGACCAGCTGAGCACCCGCTACCGCCCGATTCCCGGCTGGTCCGGCCACACGGGGTGTTGTCCGGTCGGCGTCGGTCCGTCTCGGGACTTTCGACCCTGCCAACCCCTCCGGCGCGGGCAGAGGCTGGGGGGAGACCGATGCTGGGGATCCAGCAGGAAGGAGCCGTCATGGCTGTCAAGCAGGAGACACGCCTGGAGGACCAGGTGTTCGATTTCGTGCGGGAGAGCGAGGAGTCCGTCCTCGAAGCAGGCCGGAAGCTGTCGAAGACGATCGGGGAGTTCATGCCGATCGAGGTTCCCGCCGTCCGTGACCTGGTGGCCGGCATCTTCGACTTCACCGGAGAGGTCCTGAAGACCCAACGTGACTTCGCCCGGAAGGTGCTCGATGAGGCTCGGACCACGGTCGAGGCGGCCCCGAAGAGCTGATGGCCGACTTCCCCACGGGTTCTCGCCCCTGAGCGCCCGATCCCCTTGGGCCGGGTGGACCGGTGGGGGAGCGCGGATGGCTGGTCGCCACGGGAACCGTGGCACGTGCGCGACCTGTGACCAAAGGAAAAGGTAGGGTTTCCCGAATGGGGAGGGGTGTTGGCGCGGGGGCGCGGGTGGTGGGAGCAGTCGTCGCGTTCGGCGCGCTCGTGACCGGGTGCGCCTCGTCGGGAAGGACGGCGTCGGCCAAGACCCTGAACTCCGACGTCCAGGTCACCACCATGGCGGCATCGGAGGCCTACACGCCGAAGGCCCCGACCGGCGGGACCGACGACTACCACTGCACCCTGATCGACCCCAAGCTGGCGGCCGACTCGATGATCGTGGCCAGCCAGTTCATCCCCGGGAGCATCGAGGTCCACCACGCCATCCTGTTCGTCATCCCGCCGAAATACGCGGCGGAGGCCCAGTCGTTGGACGACGGTGGAAAGGGCTGGACCTGCTTCGGGGAGACCGTCCTCCCCGACGCGTCGCTGTCAGGGACGCCCTGGCTGTCGGGTTGGGCCCCGGGCCAGGAGCTGATCGAGACCCCGGCCGGGACGGGGGCGTTCCTGGCCAAGGGCAGCCTGGTCGTGGCCCAGATCCACTACAACCTCCTCGAGGGCGACAAGCCGGTCCTGCCCAAGTTCGAGCTCCAGACGGTGCCGGCGGCCGGGTCCACCCTGGAACGGCTCAACCTCGACCTGATGCCGGCCCCGCCCGACATCCCCTGCCCCTCCGACGTCCAGGGCCCCCTCTGCGACCGGTCCGCCGAGCTCACCGCCCTGGCGGCCCGGACCGGACAGGACCAGGCCGGCTTCGTGAGCTGGCTGGAGAAGCAGTGCGGCCGGGACACCCAGACCCCACCCGAGGGTGACACGACCACCTGCACCTGGCCCATCGACGGCTCCGGCTACATCGAGCGGGTCGTGGCCCACATGCACCTGCTGGGCGTGGGGATGAAGATCGTTCTCAACCCGGGGACGCCGCAGGCGAAGACCCTGCTCGACATCGACAACTACGACTTCAACAACCAGCGGTTCTACCAGCTGACCCCGCCCGTCCCCTTCAGCGACGGCTCCGACATCCAGGTGACCTGCAGCTACAACCCGAAGCTCGGCCAGGAGCTTCCCCTGCTGCGGAGCCTGCCTCCCCACTTCGTCACCTGGGGCGACGGCTCTTCCGACGAGATGTGTCTCGGCATCATCGAGTCGGTGGCCCACCTGCCTGCCGCCTGATGGCACCCCTCATCCAGATCATCGTCGGGAGCACCCGGCCCGGTCGCTTCGCCGACAAGCCACTGGCCTGGCTGGTCGACCGGCTCGGGGCGCGCGACGACCTGGAGCTCGAGGTCATCGACCTCCGGGACCATCCCCTCCCGCTCTACGACCTGGCCGTGCCCCCGGCCCGGGCCCTGCGGGACTATCCCGACGAGGCCGTGGCCGGCCTGGGACGGACCCTGGACCGGGCCGACGGCTACATCGTGGTGACGAGCGAGTACAACCACGGCTATCCGGCATCGTTGAAAAACGCCCTCGACCACGTCTTCCCCGAGCTGAACCGGAAGCCGGTGGCCTTCGTCGGCTACGGGAACGTCGGGGGGGCCCGGGCCATCGAGCAGCTCCGGCTCGTCGCCGTCGAATTCGAGATGGCCCCCACCCGCTACGCCGTCCACATCCTCCCCGACGTCCTGCTCCCGGCCATGCGGGACGATCCGTTCACCCCCGAGGTGTTCGCCCCCCTCGACAGCCGACTGGAGCTCCTGGTCGGGCACCTGGTGTGGTGGGCCGAGGCGCTGGCTGCGGCTCGGTCCGTCTCCTGACGCTCCCCCCGGGGACTGGGTCGGTTCAGGCCCGGACCCGGGCCGTGAGCTCGATCTCGACGGCGATGTCGAAGGGGAGCTCGGCCATCCCCACCGCGCTGCGGGTGTGACGGCCGGCGTCGCCGAAGATCTCGACGAGGAGGTCGGAGCAGCCGTCGATGACGGCCGGGGTCCGGTTGAAGCCAGGATGGAGAGACAGGTCATCCGGGCGGCCCGCTGGCCGTCCTCGAGGGTGAGGTCGCCGCCGACCTTGCCGTGGATGATCTCCTCACCACCGAGGGGGCCCTGGCCTCCGACGTGGACGAGGCCGTTACCGTCGGCCGGCAGGCCACCTCCCGTCGGCGTTGTGCGGTAGGAATGGCCCCCGGGCCGGTTGCCCGGCCCGTGAAGGGAGTGGTTCATGTCGGAGATCTCTGAGCGCTACGGACGGTTGGCGGCCACCTTCGCGGCCAAGGTGGCGGCGGTGGGGGAGGAGAGCTGGGACCGGCCCACGCCGTGCGAGGGGTGGACGGTACGCGATCTGGTCGGCCATGTGGTCGGAACCCAGGCGATGTTCCTCGGGTTCGTAGGTCGGGAGCTGGGCGAGATCCCGAGCGTCGATGACGACCCGGTGGCGGCCTGGTCGGCCGCCCGGGCCGTCGTCCAGGGCGACCTGGAGGACCCCGAGCGCGCCACGGCGGGGTTCGAGGGGTTCCAGGGCCCGACGACGTTCGAGGCGGCGGTCAACCGGTTCCTCTGTTTCGATCTGGTCGTCCACGGGTGGGATCTGGCCCGGGCCACCGGGCTCGACGAGGCCATCGACCCGGCCGAGGTGGAGCAGGTCCGGGTCCAGGCCGAGGCTTTCGGGGACACGATCCGAAGTCCCGGGGCGTTCGGCCCCGAGGTCGAGGTTCGCGGTGATGCCGACGCCCAGGCCCGGCTCCTGGCCTTCCTGGGTCGCCGGCCGTAACCAGGCCGGTCGACGGGCCCACTAGAAGCCGGCGGCGGCAGGCGATGCGCAGACCTGGGAGTGGACGACGACCAGGAGGATGGGGCGGGTGGCCGGTCGCCCTCCCGCTCCCGCCGGTGTGATCGGCCCGGTCAGGTGCCGGAGAGCTTGAGGGTGTTGTCGCCGTCGTCGACGAAGAGGATGCCGGTGCCGTGGGCGTCGACGGTGAGGCCGAAGAGGTCTCCGCCGGCCCCGGCCGGGTCGAGCTGGGTGACGGCGACCTGGTGGCCGGTCGGGGTGGTCTCGACGATGTTGCCGTCACCGGCGTTGACGGTCAGGACGTCGCCGCCGGGGGCGAGGGCCAGGCCGAGGGGTCCGTTGAGCCCGCCACCGGAGGTGAGGGTGGTCCCGCCATCGATGGCAGGCCTGAAGCGGGTGGTGGCGAAGGGCACGACGGTGATGCGGCCCTTGACGGGATCGGCCACGTAGAGCTGGCCCCGGGAGCCGAGGGCCAGGCCGGTGGGTCCGACGACGAGGGCGGCGGGGTCGGTCCGCTCGGCGAAGCCGTTGGCGATCACGCATTGGTCGAAGAGGATCGGGGACCCGAAGCCGAGGAGGACCTGGAGACGGGAGACGGTTCCCTTGTCGACGGTGGCGGGGCTGGAGCCCACGGTGCCGTTGAGGACGTTGGTGACGAAGATGGTCGCTCCCCAGGGGGCGCTCACGGCGGTGAGGTCCCAGGGCCCGTTGATGGTGCCGCCGGCCCAGGTCTCGACCACGTGGCCGGTGCTGTTGAGGACGATGAGACAGCCGGCCTGGGCCGTGGCCGAGGTGCCGTCGGTGGTGGGGAGGCTGCCGACGACGACCCAGCCGCCGGGGAGGGTGGTGAGGGCGGTGGACAGCCCGATGCCGCCGGGGCAGGAGCCGGCGAGGGGGCCGGTGAGTTGGGCGAAGGTGGAAACGGCGCCGGCGGGGCTGATCTGGACGACAGTGGTGCCGGTGCCCTGGAGGTTGGCGGCGTCGTTGAAGTTGCTGACGAGAGTGTCGCCCTTGACGAGGCTGCCCGTGGTCTGGGGGACGACGACGATGCCGTAAGGGTTGACGTCGCCGTTGGCGGGGACGGTGGAGGCGATGGTCGTGGTGCCGGCGAGGTGGGAGACGAAGCCCGAGGGGGCGGCGCCGGCGGTGGTGGTGCCGGCCAGGGTCGCGGTGAGCCCGGCGGCCAGGCCGAGGCTGGCCCAGAGGGTGGCGGCGGAGTGGGTCCGCCGTCGGGGCTGGGTGTGGAGACGGCGCATGGGTTGTTCCTCCGGTCGGCCGGCGCAGGTCGCCGACTGGTCCGGGTACGGTCGGGGGGGACGGTCTGTTCACGCCGCGGCGGGGAATGGCGGAAATCGTCAGCTTCTCCCACGGTGGGAACCCGGACCGTCGCTGCCGGTGACGACGGCTGTCCCGGGGGCTGGCGGCTTCAGGTGCTCGTTGGAGTCCGATTGGCCACCGCGGGGCACGCCCAATCGAAATCTCCCCTCGGCATCACGGCGCGCCCGGAAATGTTTCGTTACGCTCCCGCCACGGCTACCGCTCGATCAGACCACCTGCGATCGGCCGAACTGGGGGGATCGGTGTTCCCGACGCGATCGGGGCCTCTTCTCGCGGTCCGGGAGATCAGTGTCACCTTCGCCGGGATCGCCGCCCTCGACGGCGTGTCGCTCGAGGTCGGGGCCGGAGAGGTCGTCAGCCTGATCGGGCCGAACGGGGCCGGGAAGACCACTCTGTTCAACGTGATCTGCGGGTTCGTGCGCCCCTCGCAGGGTACGGTCGAGATCGGCGGCGTCGAGCGCCGTCGGCTCCGGCCGGTGGACCTGGCCGGGATGCGCGTGGCCCGGACCCTCCAGGGGGTGCACCTGTGGAAGGGGCTGACGGTCCGGGAGAACGTGATGGCGGGGGGCCAGTCCTCGCTGCGTGCCGGTCTGGTGTCCTCGTTCCTGGGCCTGCCCCGCAGCTCCCGGGAGGAGTCCCGGCTGGAGTCGAGGGCCGGGGCCATGCTCGACCGGCTGGGCATCGCGGAGGTCGGCGGTCGGTACCCTGAGGCGCTCCCGTACGGGATGCAGAAGCGGGTGGCCATCGCCCGGGCGTTGATGCTCGATCCGGTCCTGCTGCTGCTGGACGAGCCGGCCAGCGGGCTGGCCGCCGACGAGATGGCGGCGTTGGGGGCGCTGCTGGGGGAGTTGCAGTCGACGATGTCGGTGCTGCTGGTCGAACATCACATGGACTTCGTGATGGCTATCTCGGACCGGATCGCGGTGCTGAACCACGGTCGGATGATCGCGTCGGGGACACCGGCGGACGTGCGGGCCGATCCGCAGGTGACGGTGGCGTACCTGGGCGAAAAGGTGCCGGGGGCCCAGGGGGAGCCGGCGTAGCGGTGGCCCTGCTCGAGGTGGAGTCGCTGTCGGTCCGCTACGGCCATGTCGACGCGCTGGTGGAGGTGAGCCTGGGGGCCGAGGAGGGGATGATCACGGCCGTGCTGGGGGCGAACGGGGCCGGGAAGACGACCCTGCTGCGGGCGGCAACGGGGCTGGTCCGTCCCCGGCTGGGGGAGGTCCGTTTCGACGGGAAGGTGATCAGCGGTCGGCGTCCGGAGGAGGTGGTGCGCTGCGGGGTGGCGCATGTCCCCGAGGGAAGGGGGGTGATCGGGGAGCTGACGGTGGAGGAGAACCTCCGGCTGGGGTCGCTGTGGCGGCGGCGGGGGGAGCGGAACATGGACGGCGCCTACGAGCTGTTCCCGATCCTGGGGGAGCGGCGCCGACAGGCGGCGGCCACGTTGTCGGGTGGGGAGCGCCAGGCCCTCGCCCTGGCCCGAGCCCTGCTGGCCCGGCCACGGGCCCTCCTGCTCGACGAGCCCTCGCTCGGCCTGGCGCCGCTGGTCACGAGCCAGCTCATGGCCCGGCTCGTGACGCTGACCGTCGAGGAGGGGCTGACGGTGGTCCTGGTAGAGCAGAATGCCCGGACGGCGCTGTCGATCGCGGGCCGGGCGGTGGTGCTGAACCTGGGTCGGGTGGTGGTCGACGACGAGGCGGCCACGGTGGCCGCCGATGCCCAGCTCCGCCACCACTACCTGGGGTTCTGAGCCGTGGGCCGGTTCGTCGACCTGACCCTCCGGGGGGCCACCAACGGGTTCTGCTACAGCGCCGTGGCCCTGGGCCTGGTCATGATCTGGCGGGCCACCCGGATTCTCAACTTCGCTCAGGGGGCGATGGCCATGCTGACGACCTACATCGCCGTGACGGTGGTGGAGCACCACGGGTCGTACTGGCTGGCCGTTGGGGTGGCGGTGGTCTCGGGAGCGGTGCTTGGCGGGCTGATCGAACGGTTCGTGGTCCGGCCCGTGGAGCACCGTCCACCGCTGAACGCGGTCATCGTGACGTTGGGACTCCTGGTGGCCATCGAGGCCCTGGCCGGGATGATCTGGGGGGGTGGGCTACGGCCCTTCCCGACGCCGTTCTCCCAACTCGGGCTGGTGGTGGGTCACGAGCGCGTGGCCTTCTCCGCCTTCGACATCTACATCCTGGGCTCTATCGTGGTGGTCCTGGGCCTGCTGGTCGTCCTGTTCCGGTTCACGGCCGTGGGACTCCGGATGCGGGCCAGCGCCTTCGCCCCGGAGGTGGCCCGGCTGCTCGGGGTCAGGGTGGGCCGATCCCTCACCCTGGGCTGGGCCCTGGCCTCGGCCTTGGGGGCCCTGGTCGGAGCCCTGGTGGCCCCGGGGCTGCTGGTGTCGCCGAATTTCATGGATGCCGTCTTCATCTACGGGTTCACGGCTGCGGTGATCGGGGGGCTGGAGAGCCCGGTGGGCGCCGTGGTGGGGGGCCTCGGGACGGGTCTGGTCCTGTCGTATGTGGGGGGCTATCTCGGGTCCCCCGTCGAGGACCTGGGTGCCCTGGCCATGTTGATGGTGGTGCTGATGGTCCGACCCCAGGGGCTATTCGCCCCGGTCTCCGAGCGGCGGGTGTGAGAGGGGTGGGGCGGGTGCGGCTACCCCGACAATCGCTGCTCCGCCATCTCGTGCTGGCTGCGGGCGGGTCGCTGCTGCTCTTTCTGGTCTCGGAGCAGCTGAGCTCGTACAACGACTACCAATTGGCTCAGGTCGGGATCTACGTGGTGGCCCTGGCCGGGCTGTCGGTCCTGGTGGGCTCCAACGGACAGATCTCGCTGGGGAACGGGGCCTTCATGGCCGTGGGTGCGTACACGGCCGGCGTCATCCTGGTCCACACCCACCTCCCCGTGGCCGCGGCAGTTCTGGCCGCCGCCGGGGCCGGCGCCGTGGCCGGCGTGCTGATCGGGATCCCGGCCAGCCGGTTGCGGGGTCCCTACCTGGCCGGGATGACACTGGCGCTGGCCATCGGGCTCCCGGCCCTGGCCATCAAGTTCAGCAGCACCTTCGGGGGAGACCAGGGCCTCAGTATCAACCCCCTGAACCCCCCCGGTACGGTCGATCCGGAGCGGTACCTGGCCTGGGTGGTGCTGGCCGTTGCCGTGGTGAGCCTGATCCTGCTGGCCAATCTCGGCCGGAGCCGATTCGGGAGGGCGTTCCGGGCCGTCCGCGACGACGAGGTGGCCTCGGCCCTGAGTGGCATCCGGGTGGCCCGGACCCAGGTGCTGGCCTTCGCCGTGAGCGCCGCCGCCGCCGGGCTGGCTGGGGCGCTGCTCGGATTGGCCAGCGGCATCGTGAGCCCGGGCGGGTTCTCGGTGCAGCTGTCGGTGTCCCTTTTGGCCGGGATGGTCCTGGGCGGGACGGGCAGCCTGCTCGGGATGTGGTGGGGGGCGATCCTCCTGGTGTACGCCCCGCAGTGGGCGACGTCGGTGGCCGGCCAGCTGCACCTCCGGTCCGGGCAGGGGGCCAACCTGGCCCTGCTCTTCTATGGCGCCATCCTCGTGCTCGTCATGTTGCTGGCGCCGAGCGGGATCCAGGGCATCCTGCATCGCCTGTGGGAGCGTGTTGGGGCGGCCCGGACGGCCGGTGTCCGCCGGCGGGTGGGCGACGACGGAATTCTCGGCGGATCGGCCGCCGACCAGCTGTCCCCGGATGTCCCGGGGCGATCCTCACCGGAGTGATCGGTGGGAAACAAGGGAGGGGTTTCCGATGATTCAACGGAAGCGGTTCAAGTCCACGGGGGCGGTGTTGACGGCGTTGTGCGCCGGCTCGCTGGTCCTGGCGGCATGCTCGAGCTCGAGCTCGAACTCGTCGAGCTCGAGCAATCCGAATGACACGATGGGGGTCACCTCGACCAGCATCACCATCGGGGCGACGACGCCACAGACGGGCCCGGCGGCTCCGGGCTACAGCGAGATCGCCCCGGCCGCCAACGCCTACTTCAAGTACGTGAACGCCAAGGGCGGGGTGAACGGGCGGCAGATCAACTACCTGATCCAGGATGACGGGTACAACCCGACCACGACGGCCACCGACACCCGGCAGCTGGTGCTCCAGGACCACATCTTTGCCGACGTGGGCCCCCTGGGGACCCCCACATTCCTGGCCGTGAAAGACTTCCTGAACACGCAGAAGGTGCCGGCTCTCTTCGTCGAGAGCGGGTGCAACTGCTGGAACGACCCGTCGCTGCCGGACACCTTCGGCTGGCAGCCCCCCTACACCGACGAGGGGAAGATCCTGGGGCAGTACGTGACCCAGCACTTCGCCGGGCAGAAGGTGGGTTACCTGTCGCAGGACGACGAGTTCGGCCAGGACGGGGTCAAGGGTCTCGACCATGAGATCCCGGCCGCCAGCCTGGTCAACCAGCAGATCTACACGGGCAGCGAGCAGGGTCTGGCCAACGGCCTGGGGACCCAGATCTCGGCTCTGAAGGCGTCCGGTGCCCAGGTGGTGGTCCTGTACACCATCCCGGCGGCGACGACGCTGGCCCTGCTGGCCGCGGCCCAGATCGGCTACGCGCCGCAGTGGGTGGTGTCCTCGGTCGGGTCTGATCCGCCGACGCTGACAGGGCTGCTCGGGGCCCTGTCCAAGGGTGCGGCCGGTTCCTCGCTGCTGAACGGGATCATCACGAACACGTATCTACCCACGCTGACCGATGCCGCCAACCCGTGGGTGGTCGACTTCAAGGCCATCCTGGCCAAGTACGACACCGGGGCGCCCTGGGACGGGAACACGGAGGTGGGGCTGTCAGTGGCCTACACGTTCGTGCAGGCCCTGCAGGCCGCGGGAAAGAACCTGACGCGGAGCGGATTGGTCTCAGCCCTCGAGTCCCAGGGGGCGTCGTTTCATGGACCGGGGTTGGTGCCCTTCTCGTACTCGTCGAGTGACCACTTCGGGTATCAGGGCTCGGAGGTCGTGCAGCTCGAGAACGGGGGGACGACCGTGAACGCCCTGTCGGGCCCGTTGGTGACGACGCTGACGGGACCGATCACGACCGAGTCGGCGGCGCCATCGACCCCGCCGAGCGGGTTGGGTTCGTAGCGGGCACCCGGGTACGGCGATGACCGCCGGGGTCGTGACGGTTCCACCGTCGCGGCCCCGGCGTCGTCGCCCCGGGATCCCGCCCGGGGGGTGCCTCCGGGGCGGGCCGGTCGGCACGGCCGAGGCCCGATCGGGTACCGTCACCGCCGGAGGTCGACCACGGGTCGACCCGGACCGGCCGGTGAACGGCGGAGGAGCGACGATGGGGAAGTTCGTGCTGGCGTACAAGGGCGGGGCCATGGGGGACACCCCCGAGGAGCAGCAGGCCCACATGGAGGCCTGGATGAACTGGTTCGGGGCCCTCGGGACGTCGGTGGTGGACGCCGGGAACCCCTTCGCCGGGTCGAGGACGGTGGCCTCGGACGGGACCGCCATCGACGGCGGCTCGGCCGAGCTGACGGGCTACTCCATCATCACCGCCGACAGCCTCGACGTGGCGGCCGAGAAGGCCAACGGGTGTCCGGTCCTCTCGAGCGGGGGGACCATCGACGTCTACGAGGCCCTGGACATGGGCTGACCGTGCCGAGGGGAGGATGGGCCGGCCCGGGTTCCCGGGCCGGCCCGGCTCCTTCCGGTCAGGGGCCGGCCCGGCAGCAGGTGGCCCCCTGGGCCAGACCCCCGAGGCGCTGGGCCAGGGTGGCCAGCTGGGTCTGGAGGAGGAGGAGGCCGTCGACCACCGAGGCCGGGATGTTGGCGGCGTTGAAGGCGGGGCCGGTGGGGGCCGTGGCCGGCTGGGCCGGGGCGGGCCGCTCCAGGTGGCCGGTGCGGGGCGCCCCCTGCCAGGCCGCCGAGGGGGTGACGATCGGCCCGGGTCGACGGGGGGGCGCCGGGAGGGCGAACCGGCCGACCTCGGTGGCCCGGCCGCCCAGGGTCTCGCTCCAGAGCAGCCTGGTCCCCGAGGGGTCGAAGGTGAACTCGGGGACGACGCTGCCGAGGTCGGTCAGGCGGCGGATGGCGTGGCTGGAGAGGTCGAGCTCGTAGAGGTCGGTCCGGAAGGCGGGGTCGAGGATGGTGAGGACGAACATGGGGCCGGCCGTCTCGTTCTCGGGGGGCGGGTCGTAGCCGAGCTGGCGGGCGGCGGTGACGACGGTCTGGTACCAGGTGGGGGCGGTCCGGCTCGACATCCAGATGACGTCGCGCATGTCGGGGGTGAAGACGGCCTGCTCATCCCAGCCCGGGCTCCCGTCGGTGAGGTGGGAGACCAGGGGCCGGGTCGGCGTGGCCCCCCGGCCGTGGAGGCGGAGGAAGAAGAGCTCGGTGTTGAGCCAGCCCGCCCCGGGGTCACCGGCCGAGGTGAAGGCGGTGTAGAGGAAGCCGCTGCCGTCGGGGGCCCAGCGCTGGGTCTCGTAGGCGGTGTTGCCGGCCGGTCCCACCACCTCGGGGGCGCTCAGCGCGGGCCGGCCGTCGGCGCCGACGGTGAAGTCGGCCACGAGCATGGTCCACTGGGTGCCCCCCTGGGCCTGGGGGAGGAAGTCGAGGTGGGTCCAGACCAGCTGGAGGCCGTCGGGGGACCAGGCCGGGTGGTAGTTGTCGTAGACGGGGGAGGTCTCGAAGGTCATGGCCGGAGCCGTGAGCCGGGTCACGCCGGAGCCGTCGGGGCGCATCACGTAGAGGTCGGAGCCGATGCCGCCCAGGCAGGGGGCGCCGAAGGTGACGGTCTGGCCCCGCCAGGAGCAGAAGAGGATCCAGTCCCCCTGGGGGCGCTCCATGGGGAAGCCGTTGGGGCCGGCCTGGCCGCAGGTCAGGCAGTGCATCTCCGAGCCGTCGAGGCCGGAGACGAAGATCTGCTTGACTCCGGCCGCGTCGTTCTCGTTGGAGAGGACCCGGCCGTCGGGGGTCCAGGTGGGGTCCTGGCCGAAGGTGACGGGGTTGGCCGTGGTGGTGAAGGGGGAGGTGAAGAAGGGGTTGGGGGACGCCCGGACCGTTCCGTTCCCCGGGTGGGGGCCGCTCCCGCAGGCGGCCAGGAGGACCAGGCCGGCCAGGGCCACCCCGAGGCGGCGCCTCGTCGGGCCCACGCTCAGGGGGCCATGGCCACGATCGGGGTGGCCAGGTTCCGGCCCGCCATCGAGCCCACGAAGGGGGCGTCGCCGAAGGCGAAGATCCCCCCGTCGGCAGCGGCCAGCCGGTAGCCGCCACTGTCGCCGCTGTCGGAGATGGCCACCACCGGACCGGCCAGGGCCAGGCCGGCGGCCGAGCCCAGGAAGGAGACGTCGCCGTAGGCGAAGATCCCGCCGTCGGCGCCGGCCAGCCGGTAGCCGGCGCCGTCGGGGGTGGGGGCCATGGCCACGATCGGGGCCCGGAGGGCGAGGCCGGTGGCCGAGCCGTGGAAGGGGGCGTCGCCGTAGGCGAAGACGCCGCCGTCGGCTCCGACGAGCCAGTAGCCGGCGCCGTCGGGGGTGGGGGCCATGGCCACGATCGGGGCCCGGAGGGCGAGGCCGGCGGCAGATCCGTGGAAGGGGGCGTCGCCGTAGGCGAAGACGCCGCCGTCGGCGGCGTCCAGCCAGGTGCCGGCCCGGTCCGGGGTCCGGGCCACGGCCACCACCGGGGCGGCCAGGGTCCCACCGGCCCGGGAGCCCTCGAAGCGGGCCGACCCGCAGGCGAAGACCCCGCCGTCCGAGCCGGCCAGGAGGGGGTCCCCGGTCACGACGGAGGGGGGGCCGGCGACGGGGACGGCCAGGGTGGCGGTGCCGCCAGCGGTGGTGGCGGTGAGGTCCATGGTCCCGTCCAGGGGACCGGCCCAGAGGGGCAGGGAGGAGGCGGTCCCGTCGGGCCCGGTCGTCGCCGCGCTCCCGGTGTCCCCGCACGACGCCAGGCCACCGTCGGGACCGGCGGCGAAGGTGAGGGGGACGCCGGCCAGGGGCTCCCCCAGGGCGTCGGTCACCTGGGCGGCCCGGCCCGGGACGATCCCACCCGGACGGCTGGTCGTGGGTGGGCCGACGGTGACGGTCAGGGCCGGAGCCACGGTCGGGCTGTCGTAGACGACCTGGGGGGTGGGGGTGGACAGGGTCGAGAGGGTCCAGTCGGCGGCGAGCTCCTCGACGGCGAGGGAGTGGACCTGGAGGGTGGAGCCGCCCCCGTCGTAGGCCTGGAGGCGGACCCCGGTGACGGTCCGGCCCTGCCAGCCCGGGGGGAGCTTCACCACGGTCCGGACGTGACCGGTCCCGGTCAGGGGGTAGCCGATGCCCTGGTCGTTGCCGTACCAGGTGGGGTCGCCCGAGAGCTGGAGGTCGACGCCGACGGCGGAGAAGCCGGAGCCCGAGGTGTCGAGGTCGACGACGGCGTACTGGCGGGCGTCGCCGGGCTGGGGGGAGCGGGGGTCGGTGGAGACGTCCCCGTACCAGCGGGCCACCTCGAGGCCCATGATCTCGTAGGTCCAGGGGTTGGCGTCCATGACCGCCTCCCGGGCCTGGCCCGGGGCGGGGGGGTCGACGAGGGCCGGCTGGAACCGGAAGGCGGTGGCGCCCTGGTCGGAGAAGTCGTTGTTGCCGGTGGCGTCCCGGAGGATCGGATGGTGGCCGTCGAAGGACCCGGTGAAGGGAACGTCGGTCTCCTGGGTGGCCCCCAGGCTGTCGAGGGCGCCGGTGAGGGCCTCCCCACTCCAGAGGTAGCTGGCATTGGAGACGGTGCCGTCGGCGGCCACCGTGAAGGTGAGGAAGGTCTCGATGTCGGTGATCCGGCCCCACTCCCCCCACTCCAGGAAGGGGACGAAGCCGGTTCCGGCGTCCTCGTGGCTCCAGATCTCGGTGTAGGTCAGCCGGGTGGCCCCCCCGCCCAGGGGCTGGGCCGAGGCGCTCTCTACCAGGGGAGTGTCGTGGAGGGCCGAGGTGGACCGGCCGTACATGACGGGGGCGTAGGCGTAGGCCCGGGAGGAGGGGTTGGCGGGGTCGACGACCTGGAGCTCGGCGTCGAGGATCTCGGCCGAGGGCGTCGAGGCCCCGGTCCGGGACAGGGGGCTGTCGACGGCCACACTGACGGTGTGGGTGCCGGTGGTGAGGGGTCCGGTGAAGCCGGCGTAGACGAAGGGGGTGGCCCCGTCGAAGAGGACGAGTTGCTGGGGCGGGCCGCCGTCGACGGCCACGTCGACGACCACGGAGCTGGGCGGGCCTGGGCCCCAGGACGTCCCGGGGGCGTCGAGGGCGAGGCGGAGGATCCCCTCCCCGGTGACCGGGCTGACGGGAGGGACGGCGCCGGAGAGGGCGGCGGTGTAGGGCCCGGTGACGGCCCCGGCCGCGGTGAGGTCCCCGGCCGGGCCGGCGGGGAGGGTCAGGGTGGCGGGGCTCCCGGGGGTGACGGTGGGGGGGCCGGCCCGGGGGCTCCGACCGGCGCCGGTCGGGCCGGGGCGGGACTGGGGGGCCTGGCAGGCGCCGGGAGTGGCGCAGGCGGCGGGCCCGAAGGAGATGTTCTGGAGGAGGAGGGAGAGCGACCCCGACGGGGTGTAGAGGGAGAAGAGGGCCACGAAGCACTGGGTCGTCCGGCAGTCGACGGGCCCGTCGGCGGTGTCGAGGACGGCCTCGACGGGGAGGGTGCCGGCCGTGACCCCGGACCCGTCGACGGCGAGGACGGTGTCGTGGCGGGAGTCGCAGCCGTCCTCGAGGAGGGAGATGGTCTTGGGGCCGCAGTCGACGGCGACGTAGACCGAGGTCGGGGTGACGCCGGTGGCAACGACGGAAAGACGCTGGCCGTCGACCAGGGCGGCGGTGGGGGTCACCGTCAGGGTGGGGGCGGCGGAGTGGGGACGGGCGCCGACATGACCCCGGCCGGCAGCCCCGGCCGGCGGCCCGACGAGCCAGACCCCACCGGTCAGGGCGACGAGGGCGGCCCCGAGGAGGGAGCGTGGCGACAACCGGACCGGCCCCACGCACCCCTCCCTGCTCCCCCGACGCGACGGAATCCTGACCCTACCGCCGCCGAGGGTCGTTGACTTGACTCCGGCCCGGTGGATGAAATGGTGGGGCGGAACAGCGAGTCCCTCTCACCGCCGAAGGGAGCCAGGATGGACGACGGCGCAGGTTCCGGTCCGGGCGACACGGCGACGCTGGGGGGCGCTCCCCCCGATGATGCCGCCGACACTGCCATCCTTCACAAGCTGGGCTACGCCCAGGAGCTACGGCGGGGGATGGGGTCGTTCTCGAACTTCGCCGTCTCCTTCTCGATCATCTCCATCCTGACCGGGGGGATCACCACCTACTACCTCGGGATGGATGCCGGCGGCCCGCTCGTGATCACCACCGGGTGGTTCATCGTGGGAGCCCTCGTCCTCTGTGTCGGTCTGGGGATGGCCGAGATCTGCTCGGCCTACCCGACGGCCGGAGGCCTCTACTACTGGTCGGCCAAGCTGGCCCGGAAGAACCAGGCGGCGTGGTCGTGGTGCACGGGCTGGTTCAACCTGGTGGGCCAGGTTGCCATCACCGCCTCGATCGACTACGGGCTGGCCACCTACATCGCCTTCGCCATCTCCCTCTACTCGTCGAGCTTCCACTCCACCGTCCGGTGGATCCTCGTCATGTACGTGGCCGTTCTGGCCGCCCACGGACTGCTCAACACCTTCCGGGTGAAGCTGGTCGGGATGCTGGCCGACATCAGCGTCTGGTGGCACCTCATCGGGACGGCGGTGATCGTGGGAGCCCTGCTCCTCATCCCCTCCCACCACCAGAGCATCTCGTTCCTGGTCCACCACGAGAACCTGACCGGGTGGACGGGACCCTTTGCCGGGATCTACGTCTTCGCCATCGGCCTCCTCCTGGCCCAGTACACCCTGACCGGCTACGACGCCTCGGCCCACATGACCGAGGAGACCCAGCAGGCCTCGACCGAGGGCCCCAAGTCCATCGTCCGGGCCATCTACGTCTCGATCATCGCCGGGTTCGTCCTGAACCTGGCCATGACCCTGGCCATCCAGGGCGGGGAGAAGGAGTACGGCGCCCTGGCCCTGGGCGGTGCCACCGCCGGTGGGCAGGTCTTCATCGACGCCCTCACCGGCGCCGGGGGGAAGCTCCTCCTCATCATCTCGATCGTGGCCATGTTCTTCTGCGGGCTGGCCTCGGTGACGGCCAACAGCCGGATGATCTACGCCTTCTCCCGGGACGGGGCCGTCCCCGGGCACAAGCTCTGGCACAAGCTCCACCACCGGACCCGGACCCCGGTCAACGCCGTCTGGTTCGCCGTCGTGGGTGCCGCCCTCCTCGGCCTCCCCTCCCTCTACCAGCGGGGCGGCTACTCGGTGGCCTTCTTCGCCATCGTCTCCATCGGCACCGTCGGTCTCTACGTGGCCTATGTCCTGCCCATCTTCCTCCGGCTCCGGGCCGGGTCCTCCTTCGTGCCGGGCCCCTGGAGCCTGGGGAAGTGGAGCAAGCCCATCGGCATCGTCGCCGTGGTCTGGGTCGGGATCATCACCGTCCTCTTCTTCGCCCCGGCCTTCTGGCCGTGGACGACGGCGGCCGACTTCAACTGGGCCGGGCCGTTGTTCCTGGGGCTGATGGGGCTGATCCTGGCCTGGTGGGTCGTCTCGGCCCGGAAGTGGTTCACCGGCCCGAAGATCCAGGGCACCCCCGAGGAGCTGGCCGCCCTGGAGCGGGAGCTCGCCATCGCCGACTGAGCCCGATGGCGGTCCGGGGGAGGGGACGGCGGTGGTCCGGGGGGTGACCCCCGACGAGGTCTTCGACTTCGTCCTGGACCCGGCCCAGTACACGAAGGCCGACACCAAGATGGTCTGGGTGACCAAGCTGGCCGACACCCCCGACGGGATGCTGGCCCGGGAGGACGGGAAGTTCCTGGGACTGCTGAAGGGCTCCGTCGTCACCCGGTACCGGTGGGAGCGGCCGGGATCCATCGACGTGGTCCTCGAGCACGGCGTGCCCCGGTCCCTCCACGCCTGGTTCGAGATCGAGGCCGTCCCGGAGGGGACCCGGGTTCGCCACGTCGAGGAGCTCGACCTCGGCCACGGTCCGCTGGGCTGGCTCCACGACCTGGTGGCCGGGCGGTGGTTCGCCCGGTCGGTGGCGGCCGAGGTGGCCGAGATCGGCCGGCTCCTGGAGGCGGGAGAGCGGGGCCGGGGGCCCGAGGCGCTGCTGTGACCCGACCTGACGGGAATCAGGCCCTCCGGGTCGGGGGCATGGCCGGCATGGAGCTGCGGACGACGGAGGGGTAGCTCGGGTCGTGGAAGATCTTGGCCGTGGCCAGGGGCCGGCGGATCACCACGAGCCAGAGGGTCGTCGCCAGCAGGGAACCGACCAGGGGCGCCACGAGGTAGAGGGGAAGGTCGTGGAAGCGGCCGGCGGCGAGTGCCGGGCCGAGGCTCCGGGCCGGGTTGAGGCTGGTCCCCGTTCTCGGGGCCAGTTGCCAGACCAGGGTGGCGATCAGGACCCAGACGGCCAGGGGCGTCCATCGGGCCGTGCGGTCGGAGGAGACCATGGCCAGGATGAGCAGGACCAGGAGGGCGGTCATCATGGCTTCCAGGACGGCCGTCTCGGCCGGGCCGATGTGGGCCCCCGGCTGGGTGACCCCGGAGCCGGCGCTGGCCAGGCGGTGCCCCCAGAGCCCGCTGGCCAGGCCGGCGCCGGCCAGGGCCCCGACGAGCTGGGCGGCCACGTAGCCGGCCAGGTCCCCGGGGTGGAGGTGGTCGAGGCGCCAGAAGGCCAGGGAGACGGCTGGGTTGAGATGGGCTCCGCTGCGCCGGCCCAGGGGGCTGACGGCCACCAAGGAGCCGGTCCCGGCGAACCGGACCCCGGTGACGAGGAGCCGGGCCGAGGCCGAGGGTAGGAGCCGGGCCACGGTCGATCCCGAGCCGAAGTCGAGGGCGATGGCGCTGAGGCCCCCCAGGACGAGGAGGGCGGTCCCGGCCAGCTCCGCCGTCCATTCGGCCGGGTGCCAGCCGGCGTGGACGTCCCGGGGTCCGGGGGACGGGGCGACGGCCGGGCCGGGAGCAGCAGGGTCGGTCACGGTGGGCTCGGTCGGGCCGGGCCCGGCTACGTGGCCCGGGCCGGGCGTGGGGTGGCGGTGCCAGCTGCCCCGGCCGCCTGGTTCCGTTCCACAACCGTGACGCTCCGGCCGTCGACCAGGCCCGCGGCCGGGTGGTCCATGAGGGTGGCGCCGACGTGCTGAAGGTCCTGTCCTTGCATTATTCGCTCCCTCCCCCTGCCGCCGGCCGGCCCCGATCACCTTAGGTCCCTCTTGGATCCCGGCTGATACGAGTGCTTTGTGTAAAGCACTTGACATGGACCGACCTGCACCGTACTCTGCCTGGAACGCCGGCTCCCACCCGAACAGGGGCGAGCGGCGTCGACATCTCTGGGGGGTGGGTATGGCCGGTCGGGGCCGGATTGGCAGGCTGGCGGTCGTGGGGGTGGCCGTGCTGGTGGCGGTGGCCGTCGCCGTGGGCGTCCTCGGGGGCTCGCCGGGAAAGTCAGGTCCGGCGGCCCGTCCCGGGTCCGGGGGTACGCTGACCGTTGCCGTTGCCACCGCCACCAACAGCCTCTCGCCGGCAATGGTGGCCAACGCCGCCGTCGACTTCACCATCCCCGACTACGACCCGCTGATCTTCGAGGCGTCCGACGGGGAGCTTCAACCGGACCTGGCCACCTCGTGGTCCTACGTCGGCTCCGGGAACACCCAGCTCGACCTCTCCCTGCGACCGGACGTGACGTTCTCCGACGGGAGCCTCCTCAGCGCGGTCGGCGTCCGGCAGTCCCTCGACTACGCCAAAGGGGCTGGAGGGCCTCAGTCGGGCATGCTGGCCGGGATCTCGAGCATCGACGTGACCGGTCCCCTCAGCCTGGCGATCAACCTCTCGGCGCCGGACCCCGTCCTCCCCCTCGAACTCACCCAGTATTACGGCATCGGCGACGTCATCAGCCCGAAGGCCCTCGCCGACCCCTCGGCTCTCACCTCGGCCAATCCCAGCGCAGGAGCCGGTCCCTACGTCTACGACCCGACAGCCAGCGTGGTTGGGGACCACTACACCTACCGGGCCCGCTCCGGCTACTTCGATCTGTCCCGCCAACGGTTCACGACCATCGTGATCCGGGTCATCGCCAACTCCCAGGCCGCCGTGAACGCCCTGTCGACCGGCCAGGTCGACGTCGTGGTCCAGGGTGACCCATCCACCGTCTCCCAGGTCAAGGCGGCAGGCGGTCACGTCACGGCCGTCCCCTTCGTCTGGATCGGGCTCGACCTCCTCGACCGGGGCGGGACCACCGACCGGGCTCTGGCCGACGTCCGGGTCCGCCAGGCCATCAATTACGCCGTGGACCGTCCCTTGCTGACCCGGGCCGTCCTCGGCCCGTACGGGGTCCCGACCGACGAGACGGTCCTCCCCGGGGCTGACGGATGGTCGGCGGCGGCCGCCGGCCGGTATGCCTATGACCCGGGCAAGGCCAGGGAGCTGCTGGCCGAAGCCGGCTACCCGAAGGGTCTCACCATCCCGGTGGCCTCGATCGACCTGGACGGGCTCAACACCATGGGCCAGGCCCTGGCCGGCCAGCTGGCCAAGGTCGGCATCAACCTCCAGATCGAGACTCTGAGCCTCTCGGCCTCCTCGCTGACGGCCCTTCTCGACCGCCAGTACCCGGCCGCCGTCGTCGCCTACGGGGCCCAACCGATCTACCTGGAGGACCAGGGCCTCTTCGGGCCCAAGGCATCCGAGTACAACGCATTCGGCACCGACTCCCCCGACCTCGACGGCCTGGTGGCCAGCTCCCTGTCGGCGGCCCCGTCTCAGCAGTCCCGGATCGACCAGCAGATCGAGGAGTACCTGGTGGACCAGGCCTGGTTCGTCCCGGTCGCCTTCGGGCCGGTCCTCACCTTCAGTCGCCCGGGGATCGGCGGGGTGACGGTGACGTCCCGGTCACCGGTGTCCGACCCCCTGGACTGGTACCGGACCCAGCCTTGAGCCCGGCCGTCCCCCGGAAGGAGGTGAGGAGATGAGGCGGGTCCTGCTGCGTTGGCTGCTGACCTCGGTGCCCCTGGTCCTCTTCGTCTCCGTCCTCACCTTCGTCCTGGTCAGCCTGGTCCCCGGCGATGCCGCCCGGTCCATCCTCGGGGTGGAGACGACGCCCCAGACCTACGAGGCGCTTCGCCGTCAGCTCGGGTTGAACCTGCCACTGTGGCGTCAGTACTGGAACTGGCTCGACCAGGTCGCGCACGGGAGCTTCGGCATCTCCATCCAGTCGTCGGCCCCGGTGGGTCACGAGCTCGCCGCCCGCCTACCCGTGACCCTGTCGATCGTGGGCGGGGCGGCGCTGGTCGCCGCCGTCTTCGGGGTGGGACTGGGCCTGGTCAGCGCCGTCCGGGGAGGTCCTCTGGGCCGTGCGCTCGACGTTCTCTCGCTGTCGGGCCTGGCCGTCCCGGCATACTGGTTCGGCCTTGTCCTCGTCACCGTCTTCGCCGTCAAGCTCCACTGGTTCCCGGCCTCGGGGTATGTCTCGTTCAGCCAATCCCCAGGGGGTTGGTTGGTGTCGCTCGTCCTCCCCGTCGTCACCCTCGGCTTCGGCGGCTCGGCCGTCATCGCCAAGCAGACCCGCAGTGGCGTGCTCACCGAACTGGGCCGTCCCTACGTACTGGCCCTGCGGGCCCGGGGGCTGAGCGAGCGTCGCATCGTGCTCCGCCACGTCCTCCGCAATGCCGCCGCACCCGTCGTGACGGTGCTCGGACTGGTCGTCACCGGCCTCATCGGGGGCACGGTCCTCGTCGAGACGGTCTTCGTCCTCCCCGGCCTCGGCTCCATGGCCGTGACCGCCACGACCCAGCACGACATCCCGGTGATCCAGGCCGTCGCCGTCGTCTTCACCCTCATCGTCGTGGGGGTCAACCTGCTCATCGAGATCGTCTACGCCGCTCTCGACCCGAAGGTGCGGCCGTGACCGGAGTCTGGCGCCGTCTCCGTCGGCGGCCGCTCGGCACGTTGAGCCTGGCCTGGCTCCTGATCGTGGTCCTGGCCAGCCTGGCCGCGCCCCTCCTGGCCCCGTCCGGACCCGGGACCCAGGACCTGAGCCACGTCTTCTCTGGACCGAGCTCCCACCACTGGCTCGGGACCGGGGTCCTGGGCCAGGACGTGCTCGTCCGGCTCCTCTACGGCGGCCGGGTGACCCTCGTCGGGGTCCTCGTCTCCGACGCCCTCTACACCGGCCTCGGGGTGCTCATGGGCCTGGCAGCCGGCTATCTCGGGGGGTTCGTCGAGAAGGCCGTCCTCCGCCTGGCCGAGATCGTCTACTCGGTTCCGCTCATCGTTGTCCTCCTCGTGGTGCTGGCCATCTTCCCCGGCAACGAGTTGGTGGCCATGGTGGGCCTGGGGTTGATCGGCTCACCGGGCCTGGCCCGGGTGGTCCGGGCTCAAGCCCGTGGGCTGCGTGGGGAGCCCTACGTCCAGGCGGCCAAGCTGGCCGGTATGGGCCGATGGGCCATCATGCGCCGGCACATCCTTCCCCATGTCCTCGGGACGGTCATCGTCCAGGTCTCCCTCTTCAGCGCCGCCGCCGTCCTCCTCGAGACGGGTCTCGGGTTCCTCGGGGTGGGGGCCACCGGGGCCACCTGGGGGGGGCTCGTCTCCGAGGCGTCGCAGAACATCGGGACCCAGTCCTGGCTCCTCGTGCCCTCCGGCTTCCTGATCGTCTCGTTCGTCCTCGCCCTCGGACTGGCCGGGGACGCCCTACGCGACGGCACCACCGAGCGCCTGGGCGGTCAGGAGACCCCGGTCCCATGCCGGCCGGGGCGGTTGACCTTCAGGTCGGCTCCGCCACCGGTGGCGATCGTCGGTCCCGACGACCGGTCCGGCGCCCTCCTCTCGGTCCGGGACCTGACCGTGGCGTTCCCCCGGGACGGGATGGAGACTGTCGTGGTCACCGAGGTCGACCTCGACGTCATGCCCGGCGAGGCGGTCGGGATCGTCGGTGAGTCGGGATGCGGGAAGACGGTCACGGCCCGGGCCGTCCTGGGCCTGCTCCAGGGAGGGGGGAGGGCCACGGCGGGCACCATCGTCTTCGAAGGGTCCGACCTCCTCCAGGTCGGGTCGGCCGAGATACGCCGGGTCCGGGGCGGCCGCATCGGATGGGTGTCCCAGGAGCCCCTGGCCAGCCTAAATCCGTCCTTCACCGTCGGCTCACAGATCGTCGAGGCCGTCCGGGCCCATCGTCCCCTGGCCCGACGCAATGACCAGGACCAGGTCCTGGACCTGTTGCGGCGAGTCCATCTGCCCCGGCCCGAGGACGTGGCCGGGTTGTACCCGCACCAGCTTTCCGGGGGCATGGCCCAGCGCGTCGCCGTCGCCGCCGCCCTGGCCGGCGACCCCGTCCTGTTGATCGCCGACGAGCCGACCACATCGCTCGACGTCACCGTCCAGGCCGGCATCCTCGACCTGTTCCACGAGCTCCGGGAAACCGGGATGGCCATCGTCCTTGTCACCCACGACTGGGGTGTGCTGGCTGATCTCTGCCAGCGGGCCGTGGTCATGTACGCCGGTCAGGTCGTCGAGCGCGCCGACACCTCGGACCTCCTCCGGCGGGTCCGCCATCCCTACACCGAGGCCCTCATGGCCGCCGACCCCCGGCTCGCCGCGCCGAAGACGTTCCTGGCCGCCATCGAGGGTGCCGTTCCCCCGCCCGCCGACTGGCCGGCCGGCTGCCGCTTCCAGAGCCGATGCCGTCTGGCCCGCCCCGACTGCACCGAGCGGCCCGTTCCCCTGCTCCCCGTCGGCCCCGAGCACGAGAGCCGGTGTCGCCACGTGGACCTGGTGGGCACCGTCGGGGCCATGTCCTCCCCGGGAGGTCCCACGGGTCCCCCCGCCACGCCCCCCAACGTGGTCGCCGTGGGCCTCCCGGGGACGGTCCGACGATGAACGCCGGGCCCCTGGTCGAGGTCGAGGACCTGGTCGTCGGGTACCCCGGGGCCCGGCGACGGTGGATCGAGGCCGTGCGGGGCGTCGACCTCTCGATCCCCGTCGGGTCGACCCTCGGGCTGGTGGGTGAGTCGGGCTCCGGGAAATCCAGCCTTGGTGGCGCCATCCTGGGCCTGGTGCCGGTGGCCGGCGGACGGGTGCGGTTGGCCGGGCAGGACCTCGTCCGGGCCCGGCCGGCCATGCGGCGCCGGCTCAGTGCCCGGCTCCAGGCGGTCTTCCAGGATCCCCACGCCTCGCTCGACCCGGCCCGACGGATCGGGGAATCGGTCGGCGAGGGTCTCCGCCACGCCCTGGGCCTCCCGCCCGCCGAGGTCCGCCGGCGCGTCATCGACGTGTTGGCCGAGGTCGGCCTGCCGGCCTCGGCCGCCGACTGCTTCCCGGCCGATTTCTCGGGTGGGCAGCGCCAGCGCATTGCCATCGCCCGGGCCATCGCCGTCGATCCGGACTTCGTCGTCTGCGACGAGGCGGTCAGCGCCCTCGACCTGTCGGTCCAGGCCCAGGTGCTCAACCTGCTCCTCCGCCTCCAGGCCGATCGGGGGTTGAGCTACCTGTTCATCTCCCACGACCTGTCGGTGGTGCGCCATATGAGTGACGAGATCGCCGTCATGTACGCCGGGCTGATCGTCGAGCGCGGGCCGGCGTCCGTCGTGTCCGCCTCCCCCGCCCATCCCTACACCCGGGCCCTGGTCGCCGCCGTTCCCGTTCCCGATCAGGCCGAACAGGGCCACCGCCGGGCCGCCCGGCGGGCCGCGGTGGTGGCGGGGATGGACGAGGCGGCCAGGTCGGGCTGCCCGTACGCGGCGCGTTGCCCGTCGGTCACCGACCGGTGCCGGTCGGAGCGTCCCGTCCTCGCCGTCCGCCGGAGCGGGGTGGCCGTGGCCTGCCACCTCGACCTCGACACCCCGGCCGAAGCCGGGCCCCGGCCGGCCGGCCGGTCCCTGGGGGCCCGGCCGTGACCCTCGAACCTGCCGTCCGCGCCCACCTCGACGCCATGAGCCGTCGGAATCTGAGCGGGCTCGACCCGGCCGCCCGACGGCCCCTCATGCGGGCCGAGATCGACCGCATGTTCATGCTCTTCGGCCAGCCCGGGCCGCCCGTGTCCGACGTCCGTGATCACCGGGTTCCGGTCGAAGGGGGCGAGATCACCGTCCGGATCTACCATCCGGAAGCGTCCCGCCCGGTGGCCGGGAGGCCGGCGATCCACGTGCTGCTCCACGGGGGGGGCTGGACCGGGGGATCGATCGACGAGCTGGTCTCCGACGCCACGGCCCGGCACCGGGCCGTCGGGGCCGGCTGCGTGGTGGCCGCAGTCGAATACCGCCTGGCCCCTGAGCACCGGTTCCCTGTGGCGGTCCACGACGTGATCGCCGCCGTCCGTTGGGTCCGCGACCACGCCTCCCTGATCGGGGCGGACGGAAGGGTCCTCACCCTCGGCGGTGCGTCGGCCGGGGCCAATCTGGCTGCCGCCGCCGTCGTCGGAGCCGACGACCTCGGACTGCGGGCCCTCATCCTCGAGGTGTCGGCCCTGGACCTCAGTCGGGGGCCGGTCGACGGCCCCCTGGAGGAGGTCCTGTCGGGGTATCTCGGCGACAGGTCGCGGGGCCAGGACCCGCTGGCCTCCCCCCTGCTCGAACCCGACCCGGGTCGCTTCCCGGAGACGGTGCTGCTCGCCGCCGAGCTCGACCCCCTCCGGCGTGACAGCGAGCGGTTCGCCGAACGGCTGAGCGCCGCCGGTGTCGAGGTGCATCTGACCTGCTACAAGGGGGCGATGCACGGTTCCCCCATTCTCACCGGCACCTGGCCGACGGCCCGACGTTGGCAGCAGGACGTCATCGACCATCTGCGACGGATCAACGGATCCGCCAGCGGGGCCTCCACCGCGGTGGATGTGGTGGGGGTGATCTGAGGTGGCCGGAACGGGCCGCCGGCCTCGCCGGTCCACGACCGTCACCATCTACGACGTCGCCGCCGAGGCCGGGGTTTCGATCACCACGGTGTCCAATGCCCTGAACCGGCCCGAGCGGGTCGGGGCGGCGACCTTGGAACGGGTCCTGGCCGTGGCCGACGATCTCGGGTTCACCCCGAAGGCGGCGGCCGTCACCCAGGCCCGGCAGGGGGTGGGCCGCATCGGCGTCCTGTCGCCGTTCACCTCCTACTCGTCCTACCGGACCCGCCTGGTCGGCGTCCTCGAGGCCTGCCAGGGCCAGTCGGTCGACGTCGTCCTCTTCGACCAGCCCTCGGCGGCCGTGTCGACGTCACCGCTCCTCGGCTCCCTGCCCACCACGGGCCGGCTCGACGGCCTGCTCGTCATGGGCCTCCCTCTCGAGGAGGCCATGGCCGACCGTCTGGCTCGGCGAAACCTGCCGGCCGTGCTGGTCGACAGCTACCACCGGGACCTGTCGTCGGTGTATGTCGACGACGAGGACGGCGGATTCCGGGTCGGCGAGCACCTGGTCCGCTCCGGCCGCCGCACGTTCGCCTACGTGAGCGAGCGTCAGCAGTCCCGGGCCTTCCTGTCCCAGGGCCAGCGTCGCATCCGGGGGTTTGCCCGGGCCGTCGCCGAGGCCGGGTTGGATCCCCAGGCCATCGACCACGTGACCACCGGCAGCGATGTCGAAGGCGGGCGCCGGGCCGCCGAGGAGATGGTGAACGCCGGGACCGTCCCCGATGCCGTCTTCGCCCACTTCGACGACATCGCCGCCGGGCTGGTGGGGAGGTTCCGGGAGCTCGGTCTCGAGGTGCCCGGGGACGTGGCCGTGGTCGGCTACGACGACGGCGACCTGGCCCGGGCCATGGGGATCACCACCGTCCGCCAGCCCTTCGTCGAGTCCGGGCGGGTCGGGTGTGCCCTGCTGCTCGACCGGATCCTGGGGAGGGACATGACCGTGAAGCACGTCTCGCTCCCCACCGAGCTCGTCATCCGAAGCACCGCCTGAACCGGCGGCCGACAGAGAGGTCCACGACCATGCGTCCCATCGATCCCGAACTGGCCCGGCTGGTGGCCGACCGCCAGGCCGGCCCCAACGCCGAGATCCCCCCGTTCCCGTCCCCGGCTCCCTCCGGGGGGCAGAGCCGGGAGGAATGGCTGGCCGAGGTGGCCACGTGCCGGGCCCGCTGGGACGCCCTGGCCGCGGCCGGCTCGTCGACCGCCGGCCGGACGGGGCCCGACGTCGGGTCCGTCCGGGACCACCCCATCCCGGTCGAGGGGGCGGCCATCACGGCCCGCGCCTACACCCCCGTCGGCTCCGGCCCGTTCCCGGCCATCGTCTCCTACCACGGCGGGGCCTTCTGGATGGCTGGTGGGGAGGTGGGCTTCGCCCTGGCCGAGGCCCCCTGCCGGGACCTCTGCGCCGGCCTCGGCAGCGTGGTGGTGCACGTCGACTACCGGCTGGCCCCCGAACATCCCTACCCGGTCCAGCTGGAGGACAACTACACGGCGCTCACCTGGGTCGTCGACCACGCCGCCGAGCTCGACGTCGACCCTGCCAACCTGTCGGTCATGGGGGCGAGCTCGGGGGCCAACCAGGCCGCCGCCGTCTGCCTCCTCGCCCGCAACCGGGGTGGACCGACGCTGCGCGGGCAGATCCTGCTGGCCCCGACCCTGGACTTCACCGGCAGCTCCCCCTCGATCGCCCAGGAACCCATGGCCGCCCTGGTGAAGGCCGTCGTGGCCCCCCTCTACGCCCCTCCCGACCGCTGGACCGACCCCCTGGTGTCACCCCTCCTGGCCGAGGACCTTTCCGGGCTGCCTCCCGCCGTCATCGTGACCGGTGCCCACGACCCCCTGCGCGACGACGGCCGACGGTATGCCCAACGGCTGGGCGGGGCCGGGGTCGATGTGTGGTGGCGCGAGTATCCGATGCTCCACGACGTGGCCCTCCCCGAGACCTACAGCCAGCTGACTGGGGATCTGGTGACCGCCGTCGGGACGATCCAGGCCGGTGGGCGGCTGGTCCCCTCGTGACCGACCGGGTCGGCATCGTCGGAGCCGGAATCGGCGCCGCCCCCAACCTGGTGTTCCTGGTGGCCGACCAACTGCGGGCCGATGCCCTGGGCCTGGCCGGGAACACGGTGGCCCGCACTCCCCGGCTCGACGCCCTGGCCGCCTCGGGGACGGTGTGCACCGATGCCCACGTCCAGCATCCGGTGTGCTCCCCCAGCCGGGTCTCCTTCCTGACCGGCTGGTATCCCCACGTCCGAGGCCACCGGACCCTGACCCACCTCATCCAGGCCGACGAGCCCAACCTGCTCCGGATCCTGCGCGACGCCGGCTACTACGTGGCCTGGGCCGGGGAGCGGGGGGACACCTTCGCTCCCGGGGTGACCGAGCTCAGCGTGGACGAGTACGGATGCAGCGAAGCCCCGGACCGGGCGCCTGGCGACGAGTTCCCGTCGGAGTTCCGGGCCCGCCTGTTCTACGGGGGCGTCCTCCCGCCGGGGGGCGTCGACCACGACGAGGCCGCCGTACGGACCGCCGAGGAGCGCCTGGCGTCACCTCCCCCCGAACCCTGGGCCCTGTTCGTGGCCTTCATGGCACCCCACTGCCCGTTCCAGGCGGAGGAGCCCTGGTTCTCCGCCGTCGACCGGGGTGCGGTCCCTGCTCCCCAGCCGGTCCCGACCGGGCCTGAGGCCGCCTTCAAGGCGGCCCTGCGGTCCCGCGCCGGCCTCGACCGGGCCACGTCCGGGATGTGGCAGGAGGTCGCCGCCGTCTACCACGGCATGGTGGCCCGGCTCGACCACCACGTGGGCCGGATCGGCGACGCCGTTTCCCGAACCGGACAGGCGGGGCGGACCGTCACCTTCTTCTTCTCCGACCACGGCGAATACCTCGGGGATTTCGGTCTGGTCGAGAAGTGGCCGTCGGCCATGGACCGGTGCATCACCGCCACCCCCCTCGTGGTCAGCGGGCCGGGGGTGCCGGCCGGTCGTCGACACCACGGGCCGGTCGAGCTGATCGACGTCCTGCCCACCGCCCTCGGGCTGGCCGGTCTGACCGCCCCCCACCACCACTTCGGGCGGAGCCTCCTGCCCCTCTTCGCCGACCCCGCCTACCCCCACCGCACCTTCGCCTTCACCGAAGGGGGCTTCTCCCTGTCGGAAGTGGACCAGACCGAGCGGGCCCCCTTCCCCTACGACGTGAAGTCGGACCTCCAGCACGAGGATCCCCGCCTGGTCGGCCGGGCGGTGGCGGTGCGGGCCGAGGACTGGACCTACGTCTGGCGCCTCTACGAGCCGCCGGAGCTCTACGACCGCCGGGCCGACCCGGCCGAGGCCGTCAACCTGGCCGGGACGTCGGGCGCGCCGGAGGTGGAGGCGACCATGAAGGAGGCGCTGTTGCGCTGGCAGGTCGAGACGGCCGACATCATCCCGACGACCGTCGATCCCCGGTCGCCCGAGGTCCACTGCCGGTTCCCGGCCGTCACCGGGTCGCGTCGATGACGATGTCCAGCCGGCTGGTGGCCGTGGCGGCCCGGCTCCCGCCGGTGATCAATCGGCGGGTGGAGGTCGTCGAGAACATGGACGTGACGATGCCCGACGGGGAGGTGCTCCGGACCGACCGGTGGGCACCGGCCGCCGCGGCAGTGGCGGACGGAGAGGGCGACGACGATCCTGGGGACGGACCTGCGCCGGTGGTGCTCATCCGGACGCCATACGGACGGCGGGCCCTGCGTCCGGTGGGTCGGGTGTTCGCCGAGCGGGGATATCAGGTGGTGATCCAGAGCTGCCGGGGGACCTTCGACTCGGGGGGGAGGTGGGACCCGGTCCGCCACGAGCGGGACGACGGGCTGGCCACCCTTACCTGGATCGCCGACCAGCCCTGGTTCGGGGGCACCGTGTTCACCTACGGGCCCAGCTACCTCGGGGTCGTCCAGTGGGCTGTGGCCGGTGAGGCGCCTCCCTACCTGCGGGCCATGGCCCCCTCGATCAGTGCGGCGTCCTTCCGGGACGCGGTGATCTACCCGGGGGAGACCTTCGCCCTCGACAACATGCTGACCTGGGCCTACCAGACCACCCACAACCACCTCCCGTTCCTCCGACAGCTGGCGGCCGGCCTCATGTCCCGTCGACGTCTCCAGCGGGGTTGGGACACCCGACCCCTGGCCGATGCCGACCGGGTGGTCCTGGACCGCAGGGTCGACTTCCTCCAGGACTACCTGGCCCACGACCGGCCGGACGATCCGTGGTGGGACCCCATCGACTTCCGCCCCGGCCGGGCCTCGGCCCCGCCCTCCACGTTGCTGGCCGGGTGGTACGACCTCTTTCTCGTCGAGCAGATCGGTGACTTCGAGGCCCTCCAGGCCGCCGGACGACCGGCCCGCCTCACCGTCGGGCCCTGGACCCACACCAGGCTCGGGGCCTACGCGGCCGGCCTGGGCGACGCCTTCACCTGGTTCGCCTGCCACGCCCCCGGAGGCGCCGACGGTGTCGTGGGGGCCGGCGGTGGGCCGGTGCGGTTGTACGTGATGGGGTCGAAGCGGTGGATGTCGTTCCCCTCGTGGCCACCTCCGGCGACGGAGCAGCGGTGGTACCTCCATGGCCGGGGCGTCCTCGAGGAGTCCGTGCCCGTCGCGTCGGAACCCGATCGCTACCGGTACGACCCGGCCGATCCGACGCCGGCCGGCGGGGGCAACACCTTGGCCGGGAGGGCGGCGGGGAGGAAGGATCAGCGGGTTCGGGAGCGCCGGGGGGACGTGGTCGTCTTCACCGGCCGGCCGCTCGAGTCCGACCTGACGGTGATCGGCAGGGTCGGGGTCGAGCTCCATGTCCGGTCGTCACTGGCCGACACCGACTTCTTCGTCCGGCTCTGCCGGGTGTCGGTCCGGGGAGTGTCGACGAACGTGACCGACGGGATCGTCAGGCTCAGGCCGGGGACGGCGGCGGCGCCAGACGGCACCGCCCACCTGGTGGTCGACCTGGCGCCGACGGCGATGACATGGCGGGCCGGGGAGCGACTCCGGCTCCAGGTCTCGAGTGGCGCCCATCCGATGCACGCGGCCAACCTGGGGACGGGCGACCACCTGCCCTCGGCGGTCGAGCTCCGCGTGGCCGACCAGCTGATCTTCCACGAGCCCGCTCACCCCTCCGTGCTGCGGCTCCCGACGATCTCCGCCTGATCGAGGTCCCCGCCGGGGGCCGGCAGGAGGACCTCCACGGGAAGGTCGGTCGACGACGAGCCGATCAGGACCGGGATGGGTCCGTCGGGAAGGACCCATCCCCGGTCGGTCCACCGCCGGAGGTCCCGAACCGGGACCACGATGGAGGCGACGCCCGATGCGCCGGGATCGAGCTCGATCCGACCGAAGCCCTTCAGCTCGAGGGTGGGACGGTCGGGGCCGGCCCCGGTGATGTAGAGCTGGACGACGTGGGTCCCCCGGGGCCCGCCCGCGTTCGTCACCGCGACCGTCACCTCGTAGCAGGCCTCGGGCCCCGTCCCGGTCAGGGCCACCTGGGGCCGGCCCAGGGCGAAGGTCGAGTACGACAGGCCGTGGCCGAACGGGAACAGGGCCGCAGACCGGCTCGACTCGGACCGGTAGCCGAAGGCCGAGCGCTCCCCGTAGCGGACGACGCCCTCGTCCCCCGGGTACCAGGGGTCCGAGGCCACGTCGGTCCGTCGACGGGGGAACGTCGTGGGCAGGCGTCCCGAGGGGTTCACGGCCCCGGTCAGCACATCGGTCAGGGCCGGACCGAGCTGGTCGCCGGGGAACCAGAGCTGGAGGATCGACGGCACCCGGTCGACCCAGGGCATGGACACCGGGGATCCGGTGTTTACCACCACCACCAGCTTGGAGCTCACGGCCGCCACCCGTTCGATCAGCTCGTCCTGGGGGCCGGGCAGGGTCATGTCGTGCCGGTCGTGGCCCTCGCTCTCCCATCCCGGGGGGCTCTGGGCCACGAGGACGACGGCGTCCGACGAGCGGGCGGCGCCGACCGCACGATCCATCAGGTCAGGCGGATCGGGGAGCACGACGGCGACGGTCAGGTCGGACACACCCGTCCCCGGGACCGGGTTGAAGTCGATGTCGAGGTCGTAGGTCTTGCCGGCCTGGAGATCCAGCTCGACCGGGGCGGCATCGCCCCCCCGGGAGAAGGTGCCCTCCCCAGGCGAGTCCCACGCCCGCTCCACCAGGACCCGGCCATCGATGGACAGGCGGACCTTCCCCGAACCGGAGACGGCCAGCCGGTGCACGCCGGTCTCCGACGGCTCGAGGACGGCCCGGGCCTGGACGAGGATGTCCCGGTTCGACACGTGGTCGACCAGGCGTCCGATCCACACCAGGTGGAGCCGGCCGGCCGTCTCCTCGTGGAGCAGCGGTCCCCCCGGTTCCGCTGACCGCACATAGCGGACGGCGATCCCCGGACGGCCGTCGGGGGTGCGGACGAGGGGGGCCGACAGCGGCCGCGGCCAGTCTGCCGTCACGCAGCCCCGCTCCACGATGACCTCGACACCCGGCCCGAGGGCCTCGGAGAGGGCCGGGAGGATGCCGGCCTCAGGTCCGGTGTTCACGAAGGCGCTCCCTCCCCCCTGGACCTCCCCGGTGGCGGCCCCCGGGCCGATCAGCGCCACCCGGCGGAGCTGCCCGGAATCCAGGGGGAGGACCCCCTCGTTCTTGAGGAGCACGATGCCCCGTGCTCCTGCCCTGCGGATCAGTGCGCTCACCGACCTATCCGGGCCCAGGGCCTCCCCGCCGTCGCCGGTGCTGTCGGCGGGGCCGCGGCCATGGCAGCGGTCGATCAGGTCGAGGACCCGTCCCACCGCCCGGTCGACGACGTCTTCTGGAATCTCACCGGTACGGACGGCATCGACGAGCTTCGGTCCCCGATGGTGGGTGGGGCCGGGCATCTCGATGTCGAGGCCGGCCACCAGGGCCGGTCCGGTGGAGTGGGTGGCGTACCAGTCGGAGACGACGACCCCGTCGAATCCCCACTCCCGGCGGAGGACCTCGTCGAGGAGCCAGGGGTCCTCGCTGGCGTGGGTTCCGTTGACCCGGTTGTAGGCGGCCATGACGGCGGCGGCTCCGGCTTGGAGGGCGGCTTCGAAGGGGACGAGATAGCTCTGGCGGAGTGTGGCCTCGTCGATCTCGACGCTGATGGTGAAGCGATCGACCTCGGAGTCGTTGCAGACGAGGTGCTTGACGCAGCAGGCGACTCCCGTGGACTCGACGCCGGCGACGTAGGAGCGGACCATGGCCGCGCTGAGCAGGGGGTCCTCGGAGAAACACTCGAAGTTCCGCCCCCCCAGAGGGTGGCGATGGAGGTTGACGGTCGGGCCGAGGAGGAGGTGGACGCCGAGACGCCGGGCTTCGGCGCCGAGGGCCCGGCCGATCTCGGCGACGACGTCGGGGTCCCAGGTGGCGGCCAGGGCGGTCTCGCAGGGGAAGGAACGGGCGGTGCCCGATTGGAAGCTCGATCCCCGGATGCCGGCGGGGCCGTCGGACATGACGAGGGACGGGATCCCGTGGGCCGGCAGCCCGGGGAGGCTCCAGGCGTCCTGGCCCGAGAGGAGGGCCACCTTCTCTTCCAGGGAGAGGCGGGCCAGGCGCCCCCCGATCGGCTCGGCCGGGCGCCAGCCACCCTGGGTGCATTGGGGGGAGGGCGAGGTGCCCAGAGCTGCGGGCGGGGTCGCCGGGGTGTCGGTCACGGGGGGGTCGGTCGGGCCGGGCCCGGCGGTGTGGCCCGGGCCTGGCGTGGGGTGGCGGTGCCGGCCGCCACGGCCGCCTGGTGGGCCTCGTGGGCCGACGGTCTCGGCTGGTGGCGGCGGCGGGCGATGAGGTCGGCGACGAGGCCGGTCCATCCCGTCTGGTGGGAGGCGCCCAGACCCTGGCCGGTGTCCCCGTGGAAATACTCGTGGAAGGGGATCATCCCGTGGAGGGCGGGATCGGTCTGGAATTTCTCGTAGGGGCCGAAGACCGGCCGGCGGCCGTCGGGGTCGTCGAGGAAGATGGCGACCAGCCGCCGGGTCAGCTCGTCGGCGGCCTGGGCCAGGGTGAGGTGGATTCCCGAGCCGGTGGGGCACTCGACGGTGAAGTCGTCGCCGAGGAAGTGGTGGAAGCGGCGGAGGGACTCGATGAGGAGGTAGTTGGTCGGGAACCAGATCGGGCCCCGCCAGTTGGAGTTCCCCCCGAAGAGCCCCGAGGTGGACTCGCCCGGCTCGTAGTCGACAGTGTCGACCATGCCGGCCAGCTCGATGGAGAAGGGCTGGTCCCGGTGGGCCTGGGACAGGGCCCGGAGCCCGTGGGGGGAGAGGAACTCCTTCTCGTCCAGCATGACCTGGAGGAGCCGGCGGAGCCGCTCGGGGTCGACGACGGAGAGGAGGTGGCCGATGTGGGGGCCGAGGTCGTGGGGCCGGGCGATCATGTCGGCGTACTGCGGCTTGTGGGTCACGAACCACTCGAAGTGCTCGGTGAACCAGGGGAGGCCCTCCATGGTGGTGGCGTCGAGGGTGGCGGTGGCGCAGAGGGGGAGGAGGCCGACGACGGAGCGGACCTTCAGGGGGATCGAGGTTCCGGTCGTCTCCTTCAGGACGTCGTAGAAGAAGCCGTCCTCCTCGCTCCAGAGTCCCTGGTCGAACAGGGCCTGGGCGATGTAGGCGAAGTGCTCGAAGAACTTGACGGCCATGTCCTCGTAGACGGGGTCGTGGCGGGCCAGGACCAGGGCCCCCTCCAGGAGGTTGAGGCTGTACATGGCCATCCAGGCCGTCCCGTCGGCCTGTTCCAGGATCCCGTCCACGGGGAGCTGGGCCGAGCGGTCGATGGGGCCGATGTTGTCGAGACCCAGGAACCCGCCCTCGAAGACGTTGTTGCCGGCGGCGTCCTTCCGGTTCACCCACCAGGTGAAGTTCAGGAGGAGCTTCCCGAAGATCCGCCGGAGGAACTCGTAGTCGGTGGAGCCGTCGATCTCGAAGACCCGGAGGGCGGCCCAGGCGTGGACGGGGGGGTTGACGTCGCCGAAGGCCCACTCGTAGGCGGGGAGCTGGCCGTTGGGGTGCATGTACCACTCCCGGCACAGGGTGAGGAGCTGGGCCTTGGCGAAGGCGGGGGCCACATGGGCCAGGGTGACGCAGTGGAAGGCGAGGTCCCAGGCCGCGAACCAGGGGTACTCCCAAGGATCGGGCATGGAGAGGATGTCGTGGTTGTTCAGGTGCCGCCAGGCGCTGTTGCGGCCGGTCTTGCGGGCCTCGGGAGGGGGTGGGCCGGCCGGGTCGCCGTCGAGCCAGCGCTCCACGTCGTAGTGGAAGAACTGCTTCCCCCACAGCATCCCGGCGAAGCCCTGGCGCATGACCTCCGCCTCGTCGGCGGTGGCGTCGTCGGGGGTGAGGGCGGCGTAGAAGTCGTCGGCCTCCTGCTTCCGGGTCTCCATGACCTCGGCCCAGGACCGCCGGAGGTTGGCCGAGGCCTTGTCGGTGCCGGGGCCGAGGCGGAGCCGGATCTCGGTCCCGGCCCCGGCGGCCAAGGTGAGCCGGTAGCGGAAGGCGGCCTTGGTGCCGGCGTGGAGGGGGTTGACGGTGTCGGTCCCGGAGACGACGTGGTCGTTGATCCCGTCCTTCGGGTAGGCCGGACCGGTGGGGGAGTCCCAGAGGAGCCGGGTGTTGGTCTCGTTATCGCAGAAGAGGAGGTCGGGGCTGCCGTCGCCGGTGAGGATCATCTCCCCCAGCGCGTGGTGCTCGGCCACCAGCCGGCCGTCGGTGGCGGCGATGGCCGGTCGGGTGTCGTCGATCCCCCAGGACCAGGTGTTGCGGAACCAGAGGGTGGGCAGCACCTCCAGGGTGGCCTCGTCGGGACCGGCGTTGCGGACGGTGAGCCGGATGCAGAGGTCGTCGGGGCCGGCCTTGGCGTAGTCGGCCGTGATGTCCCAGTAGCGGTCCTCGTCGAGGATGCCGGTGTCGAGGAGCTCGTACTCGGGGTCGAGCTTCCCCCGTCGGTGGTTCTCGTCGAGGAGGTCCTGGTAGGGGAAGGCGGCCTGGGGGTAGAGGTAGCGCCAGCGCATCCAGGAGTGGGTCGGGGTGGAGTCGAGGTACCACCAGTACTCCTTGGCGTCCTCCCCGTGGTTCCCCTGGTTGCCGGTCAGGCCGAAGATCCGCTCCTTCAGAATGGGGTCCTCCCCGTTCCAGAAGGCGAACGCCAGGCAGAGGTGCTGCTGGTCGTCGGAGATCCCCCCCAGGCCGTCCTCGCTCCAGCGGAAGGTCCGGGACCGGGCGTGGTCGTGGGGGAAGGAGTCCCAGGCCTCACCCCCGGCGCTGTAGTCCTCCCGGACCGTCCCCCAGGCCCGCTCGCTCAGGTAGGGACCCCACCTCCGCCAGTCCGTTCCTGGTTCCGCCAGCCGGGCCCGCTCCGCGTCAGTCATGGCCGAGAGTCTGCCCCGGTCGCAGCCGCGGCGGTACCCCGTTCTTCGCGAGACTTTCCCGCCATGACGGAGATCCGGTTCGGGCGGCAGGCGTGCGGGACCCTGGAAGAGGCGGCGGCCCGGGAGTGGCTGATGGTCGACGGCCTGGGGGGTTTCGCCATGGGGACGGTGGCCGGGCTCCGGACCCGCCGCTACCACGGCCTGCTGGTGGTGGCCACCACCCCGCCCATCGGCCGGCAGCTGGGCCTGGCCGCCCTCGACCCGGTCCTGGTCCTCGGCAACGAGCGGGTCCGGCTCGCCACCCATGAGTGGGCCGGGGGGGTCGTCGACCCCGCCGGGCACCGCTTCCTGGAGTGCTTCACGCTGGCCGAGGGCATCCCGATGTGGCGGTGGGTGGTGGGGGAGGTGGCCGTCGAGTCGAGCCTGGCCATGGCCCCGGGCCGGCCGGCGGTGGGTGTCGTCCACCGGGTGGTCCGGGCCCCGGGACCGGTCCGGCTGGAGGTGGAGGCCCTGTGCACCTGGCGGGACGTCCACGGCCAGCGGACGGCCGGCCCCGACCCAGTCGTCGAGGCCGGGGCCGACGGTTTCGTCTTCGAGGGCGCCTACCGGGTCCGGGGGCCGGGGTACACCCCCGGAGGGGCCTGGTACCGCGGCGTCCGCTACCGGGTGGAGGCCGAGCGGGGCCTGACCGACACCGAGGACCTCTGGTTCGCCGGAACCTTCGGGGCCACCCTGGCGGCGGGGGAGACCCTGGAGGTCGAGGCCTGGGCCGGGGACCTGGCTACCCCCCCGCTCCCGGCCGGGACCCTGGTGGCGGGAGCCCGGACCCGGGTCCGGCAGGTGCTGGCCCGGGCTAAGCCCGCCGACGAGGTCGACGCCGCCCTGATCCTGGCCGCCGACCAGCTGGTGGTGGCCGGGCCCCGGATCGTGGCCGGCTACCCCTGGTTCGGGGACTGGTCCCGGGACACCATGACGAGCTACGAGGGGCTCCTCCTGGCCACGGGCCGGTTCGACGAGGGTCGGGCCCTCCTCGAGGCGGCGGCCGGGTCCCTGTCGGAGGGAATGCTGGCCAACACCGCCGATGTGGGGGGGACGGAGTACAACACCGTCGACGGGACCCTCTGGTTCCTCCACGCCGTCCACCGCCACGTCGAGGTCACCGGGGACCTCGACCTGGCCGCCGGCCTGGCCGACCGTCTCGTCGACATCGTCGACCACCACGTGGCCGGGACCCGGTTCGGGATCAAGGTCGAGCCCGACGGGCTCCTGACCCAGGGGGCCCCGGGCTGGGCCCTGACCTGGATGGACGCCCGGGTGAACGGAGTCCCCATCACGGCCCGGGCCGGGAAGGCCGTCGAGGTGAACGCGCTCTGGATCAACGGCCTGGCCGCCGTGGGCGACCTCCTGGGCCGCCTCGGCCGGGACCGGTCGGCCCTGGCCTCGATCGAAGCCCGGGCCCGGGGGTCGTTCGCCGAGCGGTTCCCCCGGCGGCCCGGGGGCGGCCTCCTCGACGTCGTCGACGGCCCGGCCGGGGACGACGCCTCACTCCGGCCCAACCAGCTCCTGGCCGTCTCCCTCCCCTTCGGTCCCGTCCGGGACCCGGGCCCGGTCCTGGCCTGCGCCCCCCTCCTGACCCCGCTCGGGCTCCGGTCCCTCGACCCGGCCGACCCCGCCTACCGGCCCCTCCACCGGGGAGGCCCGGCCGACCGGGACGCCGCCTACCACCAGGGGACGGTCTGGCCCTGGCTCATCGGCCCCTACGTGGAGGCGGCCCAACGTGTCGGGCTCCCCACCGCCGGGCTCCTCGACGGCCTGGTGGCCCACCTCGGGGACTGGGGCCTGGGGTCGGTGTCGGAGACGACCGACGGGGCCGAGCCCAACGCCGCGACCGGCTGTCCCTTCCAGGCCTGGTCGGTGGCCGAGCTCCTCCGGGCCCGGAGGCTCAGCCCGGCCGGGTGAACCGGATGTCGAGGGTCCGGAGGTAGGTGTGGAGGCCGGCGTCCTGGACGGGGAGGAGCCGGGCCGGCCTTCCGGACTCGTTGTGGTGGCTGTGCCAGAGCCCCGGGGGGGTGACGAAGGCGCCCCCGGCCTCCCAGTCCACCCGGGTGGGATCGACGATCCGTCCTTCGTGGTCGAGGCTGGGCCCGACCAGGGAGTAGCAGCCTGGGTCGCAGTCGAGGATGAGGTCGAGGGCGATGCTCTGGTGGCGGTGGGGGAGCTGGACGGCGTCGAGGGGGAGGATCCCGAGCATGGCCCAGAGGGTGGGGGTCGCCGTCAGGGTCTGGTCGTTGCGGGCGTCACCGAGGAGGACCGAGACCCGGCTCCGGCCGGCGGCCCGGGGGTCGGCGGCCACCTCGGCCAGGCGAGCCGCGGCCGTCTCCCCGTCGAAGCGGGTGGGGGAGAACCGGGCCGGGCCGGGGAGGGCCCCGAGGTAGGCGAGGAGGGGGGAGTCGTCGACGAGGTAGCAGACGGCGTCCTCCTCGGCCTCGAAGGTCACGGGCCCACCGGGGAAGGTCACCACGTCCCCGGCCGACCAGCCTGTTGCCCCTCCGTCGCACTCGACCTGGCCCCGGCCCGAGAGGCAGTAGGCCAGGAGGCTCGTGAACCCGGCCCCGGTCGTCACCGACTCCCCGGCCCGGATCCGGGCGAAGGAGGCCAGGAGGGCGGGCCCGGTGGCGGGGTAGCCGACTCGGAGGTCCCCGGAGAGGTCGAGGGGGAAGATCCCGGTCGGCCCGTCGCCGTGGAGGGAGGCCGGGAAGGTCCGCAGCGGTACCCGGCTGATGGTGCCGGCGCCGACTGGGTCGGCCGCCGCCGTGTACTCGTGGAACCGGGCCTCGCCGGTCCAGTCCTCGCTGGCCAGGCCGACGGCCAGGCCGACGCTGCCGGTTCCGCTGCGTGCGCTGTCCATGACCCTCAACCTTACGGCCCGGGCCGGTCCCCGGCCGAAGGTTCCCGTTCCAGGTTGTGCTCCAGCTTCCTGGACGACTACGCCAACGCCCAGGGGTTCGCATCGCGCTCCGCTGTGGTGCACAAGGCCGTTCGGCTCCTCCGGGCCGCTGAGCTGGGCCCAGCCTACGAAGACGCCTGGAACGAGTGGTCGAGCGGGGACGAGGCCGAGGCCTGGGACGCCACGGCCCACGACGGGTTGGGATGATGCGACGAGGCGAGATCCGCCTCGTCGACCTCGATCCGGTGCACGGCTCGGAAGCGAACAAGCGGCGGCCAGTGGTGATCGTCAGCAACGACGGAGCGAACAGCACAGCCGAGCGCAACGGACGTGGGGTGGTGACCGTCGTTCCGGTGACGTCGAACCTCAGCCGGGTCTACCCCTTCCAGGTCCGGCTCCCGGCTCCGGACACGGGGCTCGTCCGGGACTCGAAGGCCCAGGCGGAGCAGGTCCGGTCGGTGGACGTCGAGCGCATCGGCGGCAGAGTGGGGGCTCTCCCGCCCGAGCTGCTCGGAATGCTTGACGAAGCATTGCGGCTCCACCTCGCTTTGTAGAGGCCCCGGGGACGGTGTGGATCAGACGTCTTCCAACTGGCGGGAGATCAGGCTGAAGTAGGCGATCGGCTCGCCGAGTTCGGCCCGGAGGGCAACGGCGAGGGACCGGCCCTGGATGTCGAAGCTCGTCTCCTCCGCTCCGGTGGCGAAGCCGGACCGCTGAGGATCTTCCCGGTCGAGGATCGAGTCGTAGCGCTGGCTCCACTCCAGGAGCTGCTCCTGGAGCTCGAAGGAGATGGCCAGCTCCATGGGATCCAGGTTCCGGTAGCCATCCTCGTCGCTGCTCCAGATCGGATAGCAGTCGTAGTCGGCCATGACCTTCATCCTGTCGCCCATCGATGCTCCTGAATTGGGGGGTTGGTCGATCGGGGTCGGGCCACCGACGTCGTCGACTACGAATCCCGGTGGAGGTCGGCCACCCCGAGTCCGATCGACCGGGCCGCCTTGACGAGGTCTCGGTCGCCCGAGGCCAGGACGAGGTCACCGTCATCGACGAGTTTTGCCGAGGCGAGGTGGACTGCGTCATAGCCCCGAAGGGCGAGCGCTTCGGCGTGGGCCCCGGCCTTGCGGACGAGGTCGTCGGTGACCTCGACCATGTCCAACTCGGCCACGAGGTCATCGACACCCTTGACGGCGGCACGGAGCCCTGGGTCGTCGATCCGCTTCATCCGGTGGGCCATGGCCAGGGCTGCTCGGGCCTCCGCGTAGAGCAGTCGGTTCGACACCACCCGGTCCGCTTCACGCCAGAGACGGGCGGCCACCCGACTCGTCGACTCCTCGATGACGATCGGGACGAAGGCCGAGGTGTCGAAGTAGACGATCACCGACGTTGATCGGACACGAGGTCGCTGATCGTTCCCTGTGCCTTGACCCGATGCTCAGGTGTACTCCGAACGGGCGTGCCGGCCCGAGTGACCAAGCCCTCGGCGATCAGGCGGTCAAGGGCACGACCGCCTGAGATCGGGATGATCCGAGCAACGGCTGCACCCCGGTCCGTCACCACGACCTCATCGCCATCTCTCACATGGTCGAGGTACTCGCTCAGATGGTTCCGGAGTTGCCGGACGCCGACTTCCATGCAAAGAGTGTACACGAGGGGGTTGACTAGGTGTTCACAGACGTCCGGGCCGACCGCCGTTCAGTGCCCATGGTCCCGCTCGTGGTCGCTGTGGCCGGCAAGTTCGAGCTGGAGGGTGGAGTGCTCGACGTCGAAGTGGCCGGCCAGGCAGTCCTGGAGCTGGTCGAGGATCTGGGGGGCATGGCCCTCGACGAAGCAGCAGTCGGCTACGACCACGTGGGCGGAGAGAGCCGGGAGGCGGCTGGTGACGGTCCAGGCGTGGAGGTCGTGGACGTCGGTGACATGGGGCGTCTCGAGCATGTGGGCCCGGACAGCGGCCAGGTCGAAGCCCTCCGGGGTCGCCTCGAGGAGGATCCGGCCCGAGTCCCGGAGGAGCCCCCAGGCGGCCCGGAGCATGAGGCCGGCCACGAGGAGGGAGGCGATGGAGTCGGCCCGGGTGAAGCCGGTGGTGACGATGACGATGCCGGCCACCACCGTCCCGGCGAAGCCGTAGAGGTCGGTGAGGACGTGCTGGAAGACGCCCTGGACGTTCATCGAGGTCCGGTCGGCCCGGTGGAGGAGGGTGGTGGCCATCACGTTGACGAGGAGGCCGACCACGGCCACGACGAGGACGGCCGGTCCGAGGACGGGGTGGGGGTGGAGGAGGCGGCGGACGGCCTCGGTGACGACCAGGGCGGCCATGGCGACGAGGGTGACGCCGTTCAGGCCGGCCGAGAGAATCTCGGCCCGCTTCAGGCCGAAGGTCCACTTCCCGGAGGCGGGTCGGGCTGCCAGCCGGGCCGCGGCGATGGCTCCGGCGATGGCGGCGGCGTCGGTGACCATGTGGCCGGCGTCGGCGAGGAGGACGAGGGAGTGGGCCAGGAGGGCGACAACGAGCTCGACGGCCAGGTAGGCGACGATGAGGCCGAGGGTGACGGCCAGGATCCGCTGGTCGGCGGCGGCGTCCACGTGGTGGTGGTCGGGCTCGTCGTGGTGGTGGGCGGGTTCCTCGCCGTCCATGTGGGGCGGGCCCTCCCCGGGCCAGTCCGTCCCCGGGCTCACGGGGCGGCCAGGTAGGGGCCGGCCGGGCTGAAGCCGAGCCGGACCATGGCCACCGGCCGGGGTGGGGTGGCGTGGGGGACGTTGCTCTTCCAGGGGTTGTAGAGGAGCCAGATCCCCTGGCCGTCGCTGAAGACGGCCGGTTCCCCCGGGCCCTGGCCCTGGTCGTTCGAGGTCAGGAGGGGGTCGGGCCCGTCGGCGCAGGGACCGGTGGGGCCGGCGCACCGGGCCACCCCGATGGCGTAGTCGGGCTGGTTGAACCAATTGGCCGAGAAGAAGAGCCAGTAGATCCCGGCCACGTCCACCATGTCGGGGGACTCGACGATGGTCCCCTCCCAGGGCTGGTCGGGCTGGAATATCCGGGTGGGGGTGCCGAGGAGGGACCGGCCGTCGGGACTGAGCTGCTGGGCCCAGATCCCGGTCATGCCGTTCTGGTCCGGGCCGGGGGTGTTCGGGTCGGCATTGTCGTCGGACTTCCAGTCCAGCCAGACCCGGCCGCCCTCGTCCTGGAAGGTCCGGGGGTCGATCGACCCCCGGTGGTCCCGTTGGCAGACGAAGGGCTTGGGGTCGGCCACGAAGGGCCCTCCCCGGTCGGTGCCGTAGGCGGCCCCGATGCACTCCATGGTGGGGTCCACCCCCTTCAGGACCCCGGTGAAGAAGAGGGCCCATCCCCCGGTGACCTGGCGGACGTCCGGCGCCCAGGTGAAGCCCCGCAGGGCCCAGGCCGGCAGGGTCGGGAGGGCGTCGGTCACCGGACCCCAATTGCCGATGGTGGTCCCGGTGTAGAGGGGGATGTTCAGGGGAGAGTTCCCCTCGCTGGCGTAGAGGTAGTAGCCGCCCGGGGCCACCAGGATGAAGGGGTCGGGGGCGTCGGGCCCGGTGAGGATCATCCGGGCCGGGTCGGAGGGGGTGGGAGTGGGCGGGGGGGTCAGCAGGGCGGTCGTCGTCGGGCCGGTGCCCGGGCCGGGCGGGTCGGCCACCGACGGCTCGCCCAGGGCCAGGGCGGCCGCCACCAGGAGGGGCACCGTCCCCCCCAGCCACCACCGATGGCGTCGAACGGTTCGCACGGGTACTCCATTGTGCCCGCTGGCCCGCCGACGTGTGGACACCGGACCCTCCCCTTGACTGTTACTCCAGGTAACGTTACTATCGGTAACCATGAAGTCGAGGATGTCGCCGGACCGGGAGGTCCGCCGCCAGGTCCGCCGCCTCGAGCTCGTCGAAGCCGCCGTCCGGGCCATCCGCCGGGAGGGTCCCGGAGCCTCCATGGAGCAGATGGCGGCCGAGGCCGGGGTGACCAAGCCCATCCTCTACCGCCATTTCGGGGACCGGGGCGGGCTCTACGCGGCGGTGACCACCTACGCCTTCGAGGGGCTCGATTCCGGCCTCCAGCGGGCCCTCCAGAGCGTCGACACCCCGCCCCGCCAGGTCGTCTCCAACGCCATCGACGCCTACCTGGCCTTCGTGGAGCAGGCGCCCGAGCTCTACCGCTTCCTGGCCCAGCGGGTGGTCAACGAGCCGGGCAACCTCCAGGAGACCATCGACGACTTCACGACCCGGGTGGGCCGGGATGTCGCCCTCATCCTGGGTGAGGCCCTCCGGGCCGCCGGGGCCGACTCCGGGGCCGCCGAGCCCTGGGCCTTCGGCATCGTCGGCATGGTCTTCGCCGCCGGGGCCTGGTGGCTCGAGCGCCGGACCATGACCCGGGCCCGGCTGACCGCCTATCTCACCGACCTCGTCTGCGACGGCCTCCCCGACCTCGAGTCCCTCACCGCCGGGCTCGCCGCCGACATCACCACCGACCCCCAGCCCGCCCCCGACCTCGTCACCGCCGCCCCCGACGGGGACCCCGCCGTCGGCGAGGTCGTCGCCATCGGCCGGACCCCAAGGAGACAACGCCAATGACCCCTCCCACCGCCCTCGCCCCCGTGGCCGGCACCGACCAGCGGATCGACCGGCTCAACACGGCCTCCCTCCGGCGTGTCGTCGAGCCCGACGAGGAGGTCCCCGGCTCGATCGGGCCGGGCCAGGTCATCCCCACCCACCTCCTCTCCATCGCCGATCTCGACCTCGGCCTCGACACCGACCAGCTCGTCACCCTCTCCCGCCAGGAGGTGGCCTCCATCGTCCAGGAGGGCATCCGCTTCGAGGCCGTCCTCATGGCCGGCTTCGCCCTCATGATCGCCGACGCCCCCGACCTGACCAACCCTCGGGTCACCTACATGCTCCACGAGATCGGGGAGGAGACCCGGCACTCCCGGCTCTTCGCCCGGATGGTCGGCCAGCTCACCCCCCTGGCCCCGAACCCCCTGGCCCACCCCTTCCTGGGCTGGTTCTTCCGCAAGGGCATGGCCCAGGTCATCCGGCGGCCCGCCGTCCTGTTCACCATGGTCCTCGGGGGGGAGGAGATCCCCGACCTCTTCCAGAAGCTCGCCGCCGAGGACCCCGCCACCGATCCCTTCGTCCGGGAGGTGAACCGCTACCACCGCCAGGAGGAGGCCCGCCACCTGGCCTACGCCCGGATGGTCCTCCCCGAGCTCTGGCCCGAGGCCTCGTTCGTCGACCGCTTCATCGTCCGCCGGCTCGGTCCCGGGATCATCTCCGGGATGTTCTCCGGGATCGTCCACCCCGGCGTCTACCGGTCCGTCGGCCTCCCGGGTTGGCGGACCTGGCGGCGGGCCAACCGGAGCCCCTCCCGGCTGGCCATGCGTCACCGGGCCACCCGGCCCATCCTTCAGCAGCTCGTTGCGGCCGGGGCCGTCGACCCCGACCGGGTCCCACGGCCCTGGCGCCGCCTCTGCGGCGTCGACCGTCACAGCCGTCCCGTCACCCCCTCCTCGACCATCCCCACTCCCGTCGCCGCCGGCTGATCCCTGGGGAAGACCTGGGGACCGCCGGGGCCCTCCCTGGGGATAGCAACTCCGAAGTTGGGGACAGCGGAAGAAATTCCGTGGAGAACATAGGGATTTCGTCCGGACCTCTTGACCTTCCCCCGGCGGGGGCGCAAAGTGGCATCAGTCAGGGAGCACCGACCGGCTGAACACCGGAAGCGAACCGCAAGGGGAGCCTCCGGCAGGACAGCGGGAGACGGGACCCAGATCAGGCAGCAGGTTGTGGCTCGGACGGTTCCCTGGGACCCCCGGACCACGGCCCGAAACCGGGGGTCGTCCGACCCTGGGTCAGGGCAGCCGGTCGCCGATTGGTGATGCGCCCCGAGGAGTACGGGCGGCTTCGGCCGAACGGACTACTCGGGGCCTCACCGCGTTCGGGGTCGGGACGGCCCGGGATGTCAGCGGATGGTGAACCCGACCGTCCCCTCCGGCTCCCTCGGGGCCTGGTCGACCCGGGTCACGGTGGCCCAGCGGGGACCGACCCGGCACCAGGCCAGGACGGCCTCGACGGCGGTGGGGGACCCCTCCAGCTCGGCTTCGACCCGGCCGTCGGCCCGGTTCCGGACCCAGCCCCCCAGCCCGTCCTCGGTGGCCCGGTGGGCGCAGGAGGCCCGGTAGCCGACTCCCTGGACCCGGCCGCTCACGACGACCTGGATCCGGACCGGCGGCTCCTCCGGTGCGGTCACGGGCCGAACCAGGCCCGGTCGGCCGTTCCCGTCCGGTAGGTGTCCCGGAGGTGGTCGAGCCAGGCCAGGCTGTCGGGGAGGCCCCCGGGCCGGTCCCGGGCCGTCCAGAGCCGGCCGTGCTCGGCGGCCAGGGCCTCCACCTCGGTGACGAGGCCCTGGCGGTCCTCCGGCCCGATCGACCCCAGGCTCCCGTCCCCGGCCAGCCGGAGCCGGGCGTCCCGGCAGCCCAGGGAGATCCAGGCCGATGCGGCCCGGAGCTCCTCCAGGACGAGTTGGCCGTCGGCCCGGCCGGGACGGGCCCGGCCCAGGGCCGCCACCGCTCCGGCCAGGGCCTCCTCGACGGCCTCGAGCTCCTCCACCCGGAGGCCGGTGGTGAACCCGGCGCCGACCCGCCACTGGGGGAGGAGGAGGTGCTGGACCAGGGCCGAGGAGTTGAAGGGCCGGGGGGTCACCATCCGATGAACCCGGCCCAGGGTGACGAGGGCTCCACCCAGCTCCCCGGCCGGGTCGTCGAAGGCGAAGGCGTCGAGGAGGACGGCCAACGAGTCGAGGTCGAGTCCCCGGTTGGCCTCCAGGCACCAGCTCATCGCCGCCGCCACGGCGAACCCCGGCTCGCTGACCGGGCGGGGCTGGTGGTGGCCCATGTCCCCCCAGTCCGTCATGAGGAGGCCCCCGGCGTCGTGGGCCAGCCCGGACTGGGCCGCCTCCCGGACGTTGGCCAGCATGTTCTCGATCCGGCCCGTGACCGACAGCCAGCTCGAGGTGCCCGGGGCCACCCACCGGGGGATCCCCGCCCCGGCCAGCCGGTCGAGCCGCTCCTCGAAGGGGTGACCCTCCTCGTAGCCCCACTCGCAGACGGTGACCCCCTCGGGGAAGCCGGCCAGGAGCCCCGGGTCGCCGGCCGGGACGTCCCCCCAGACGAGGGTCTCCCGGCCGGCCAGGGCCGGGAGGGCCTTCAGCCGCCGGAGCCAGCCCAGCCACTCCCCCCGGCGCTCGGCCGGGAGCTCCCAGGGCTCGTCCATCCCGACGTGGAAGGGCCGGTTGTCGAGGAGGGGAGCGAGCTGGCCGAGGATATCGGCCACCAGCTCGAAGGCCCCCGGCTTGGCCGGGTCCAGGGTCAGCGGGGGCCGCCGGATCCCGAAGAGCCAGTCGAACCCCTCCGGGGCGATGGCGAGCGCCCGGTAGCGGTCGTGGCGGAGCCACCGCTCGAAATGGCCCAGGCTGTTCTGGTTCCCGACCAGCTCCACCCCGCGGTCCCGGCAGGCCAGGTCCAGCTCGGCCAGGTCTCCCGCCGTGTAGGGGTCGGCGGCCCCCCAGGCCGTCTCGTGGCCCACCGAGGCGAAGGTGTGCTCCATGGAGAGCTCGAGATGGTTCAGCTTCCACCCCGCCAGTTGCCCGGCCAGCCCCACCAGGGTGGCCACCGTCGGGACCCGGTCCCGGGAGACGTCGACCATGACCCCCCGGACGGGGAAGTCGGGCCAGTCGAGGATGGTGCAGGCCGCTACCGAAGGCCCGTCGGGATCGGCCGGCTCACCCGGCCCGGGCTGGTTGGCCCGGTGGCCGAGCTGGGCCAGGGTGGCGAGCCCGTGGCGGCGGCCGGCCTCGTCGGCCGCGGTGAGCTGGACCCCCTTGGAGTCGGCCACGAGCCGGTAGCCCTGAGCCGGGAGCCGGCCGTCGAAGCTCTCGCCGACCGGGACGGCCGGGACCCGGCCGCCGGCCGGGTCGAGGTCGAGGGATCGGGGCCGGGGGAGGAGGAGGGGAACCGGCCCGCCGGTCAGGGGAGGCCCTCCCAGGGGGTCTCCCGGCGCTGTCCCTCGGCCACCATCAGGGCCAGCTCGGCCCGGGTGGCGGGGAGATCGTCGTAGTGGGTGACCCCGACGCAGCGGCCCGACCCGGGGAGGACCCGGACCTCGGCCCGGCCCGAATCGGCCAGGTTCCCGATGACCTCAGGGAGGAGGACCTCGGTCGTCGAGGCCGGAGGGGACCCCAGGGTGCCGTCGGGGGCCACCTCCGGGTGGGTGCCGAGGACGGCCTCCTCGAGGACGGGCCAGACGGAGGGGAGGAGGCCCCAGAGGTTCATCGAGACCGGGGTGGCCGGGTCGAGGTCGGCCGGCTCCCGGCCGTCGGCGGACCGGAACGTCCCGTCGGGCTGCCGGCTGACCAGCTTCCGCTCGGCCATCCGGACCAGGGACCCCCCGGCGTCGACCTCGCAGGTGCCCCGGGTCACGGGGTCGTCGGTGACCACCGTGTCGGCCAGGGGGTAGCCGACCAGGGCGTGGCCGGTCCCGCCGGCCAGATGGCCGGCCAGGGTCTCGAAGGCGGGGGTTCCGTAGACGTCGTCGGCGTTGATGACGGCGAAGGGCCGGTCCCCGACGAGGCTCCGGGCGCAGAGGACGGCGTGGGCGGTCCCGAGGGCCACGGGCTGGAGGGCGAAGCCCACCTCGACCCGCTCCGGCCAGATCCGCCGCACGTGGTACTCGATGGCGGGGCCGGTCTGGGGGCCGAGGACGAGGACGACGGGCCCGAACCCCCCGCGGAGGGCGTCCCCGGCGTTCAGGTCGATGACGGCCTCCCCGTGGAGGCCGAGGGGGGCCAGGGGCTTGCAGCCCCCCCCGAACCGCTTCGCCATCCCGGCGGCCAGGACGACCAGGACCGGCTTCCCGCCGGTCCCGGATCCGGTGCTCAACCTCCCCAGCGCAGGACGGCGCTGGCCCAGGTCATCCCCCCGCCGAACCCGGAGAGGAGGACGATCGACCCCGGCTTGATCCGGTCCGTCTCCAGGGCGTCGACGAGGGCCAGGGGGATCGAGGCCGACGAGGTGTTCCCGTAGCGGTCGATCGTCACCACATAGCGGTCCTCGGCGATCCCGAGCCGCTGGGCCGCGGCGGTGATGATCCGGGCGTTGGCCTGGTGGGGGACAAAGAGGTCGACGTCGTCGGGGGTGAGCCCGGCCCGCTCCAGGGCGATGAGCGAGGAGTCGATCACGGCCCGGACGGCGTGGCGGAAGATCTCCTTGCCGTTCATGTAGAGGTGACCGCCGTGGTCGCACTTCAGGAGGTCCCGGAGCTCCCCGTCGGCGCCGAGGTGCCAGCCCAGGAGCTCCCCGGGTCCCTCGGTGGCCTCGAGGACCACGGCTCCGGCCCCGTCCCCGACCAGGATGGCCACCGACCGGTCGTCCCAGTCGGTGATCCGGGACAGGGTCTCACTGCCAACGACGAGGATCTTCTGGGCCCCGACCAGGGCCATCCCGTGGGCGACCACCAGGGCGTAGACGAAGCCGGAGCAGGCCGCATTGACGTCGAAGGCCCCTCCGGCCACCCCGAGGCCGGCCTGGACGGTGGCCGACGTCCCCGGGACGATGGCGTCCGGGGTGGTGGTGGCGAGCACGAGGAGGTCGATGTCGGAGCCGGTCAGGCCGGCCCGCTTGAGGGCGTGTTCCCCGGCCTCGATGGCGAGACCCGAGGTGGTCCCCCCGATGTGCCGCTCCTTGATCCCCGTCCGCTCCGTGATCCAGGCATCGGAGGTGTCGAGGGTGAGGGAGAGGTCCTCGTTGGTGACGACCTTGTCGGGGACGGCGATCCCCCAGCCGGTGACGATGGCGCCCGGCACCGCTCAGCCCTTCTCGACGATGTGGATCCCGACGAACCCGGCGTCGCCGCCGATGATCCCGCCGGTGTTGATGCAGGCGGCGAGCCGGGCCCCGGGGACCTGGCGGGCCCCGGCCTGGTCCCGGAGGTGGAGGACGACCTCGGCCAGCTGGCAGAGCCCCGTCGCCCCCAGGGGATGGCCCCGGCCGACGAGGCCCCCGCTGGAGTTGACCCTGACCCCGCCACCGCCGAGATCGGTGTCGCCGGCCATCGTGGCTGGGCCCGACGCCCCGGGGGCGAAGAAGCCGAGGGACTCGAGGGCGTAGAGCTCCTCGGCCGAGGTGGCGTCGTGGAGCTCGACGAGATCCATGTCGCCGGGCCCGACTCCGGCCGTCTTCCAGGCCAGCTCGGCGGTCTCCTCGAGGCGCTCGTGGTAGTCCTTGTCCCCGTTCCCCGACCGGGCCACGCTGGCCAGGATCCTCGGGGCCCCGGTCCGGGGGGTGGTGGTGAGGACGGCCGCGGCCGCTCCGTCGGTGAAGGAGGAGCACATCAGCCTGGTCAGCCGCCCCGCCACCTCGGCCGAGGCCAGGACCTCCTCGGCGGTGACCTCGCGCTGCCACTGGGCCAGCGGATTGCGGGCCGCGGCCCGGCGGGCCTTGACCGCCGTGGCGACGACCTCGTCGAGGGTGATGCCCCGCTCGGTGATCAGGCGCTCCATCCACACGGAGTTCATGCCCATCAGGATCGAGCCGGCCGGGTTGTCGAGAACGGCGTGCATGGCGTCGCGCTCGACCGAGGGGAGCCCGTCCTCGACGCCCGAGAGGGTGGAGGCCCGGTCCCCGGTCCACATCTTCTCCACCCCGACCACCAGCACCGGGGACTCCCCGGCCAGGGCGGCCATGTGGCCGAGCCGCAGCGAGGAGGACCCTCCGGCGCAGGAGTTGTCGACGTTGACGATCGGGGTCCCCTCCAGGCCCAGGGTCCGGAGCCAGGTCTGGCCCCGGATGCAGCCCTGGTTGCAGAGCCGCCCCCCGGCCGCATTCCCGAGGACCACGAGGCTAACCTCCGAGGGGGCGACGTCGGCGTCGGCCAGGGCGGCCCGGGCCGCCCCCAGGGCCATCCCGTCGACGGTGTAGTCCCGCTGGTCGCAGCGGGTCATGCCCACGCCGACGACGCTCACGACCTGATTCACGCTGTCCTCGTTTCCCAGCGCCTGCGCTGTTCGATTGCTCCCCGGCCGCGGGTCCTCACGGCCCCACCACCGTTGTCCCGGTTCCCGAGCCCGTCGACCGGTCCGGACCGGGGGGCGGGAACGACCCGCCGAGCTCCGCGGCCAGTTGCCGGAACTGTACCAGTGGGTCATCGGAGGTGAAGTAGACGGCGATGTGCTCGGCGCCGGCCTCCCGCCACTCCTCCAGGGCGGCGGCCACCGTGGGCGCGTCCCCGGCCACCAGGTGCCGGGCGAAGGCCTTGGCCGGGAGCCCGTACATCGAGCCCATCCAGTCCAGGCCGGCCTGGTTGGTGGCCTCGTCGCCCACGGAGACGAAGCAGGTCATGGCCCGGGTCACCCCGGCGGGATCCCGCCCGGCCCGGTCCGCCTCCTTGTCGAGCCGGTCCATGGCCGCCGCGTACTGCTCGGGGGTCAGGAAGAGGGGGATCCAGCCCTCGGCGTGCCGGGCGGCCCGCCGGAGGGCGGCCTCGCTCGATCCCCCCACCCAGACCGGCACCGTCCCCACCGGGGGGAGCTGTCGGTAGTGCTCGGCGTCGGCCGAGGCCCAGGCGGCGTGGAGCTGGTCGATCCCGGCGTCGAGGAGGGCCCCCCGGCCGTGGAAGGGGACCCCGGCGGCGTCGTACTCGCCCTCGTGGCTCCCGACCCCCACCCCGAGGAGGAGCCGGCCCCCGGAGAGCTCCTGGAGGGAGGCGGCCTGTTTGGCCACGGCGGGGGCGTGGCGGAGGGGGAGCTGGAGGACGCAGGAGCCCACCGAGGCTCGCTCCGTGGCCAGGGCGGCCACGGTCAGGGCCGTCAGGCACTCCATGAGGGGCGTGTGCCAGAAGAGGTGGTCGGTGGCCCAGAAGGCGCGGGCCCCGAGGGCCTCGGCCTCCCGGCAGATCTCCCCGAGCCGGGCGGCGGACGGGGGATCGGCCGAGTCCTGGGGGAAGGTCGGGAGGATCATCCCGATGGAACCGGATAGGCCGCCACCGGGAGGACCGCCCCGCGCCGGGCCACCTGCCGCTTCCGTCGTGTCTGAGGGCACGGACCATCGTACCCGGCCCCGGCCACCCGATTGCTTGGCCCTACCCGCCAGTCTTCCGGGGGCGGGACCGCCCCGTGGCACGGCCCGGGCGCCGACACGGCACACTGGAGGGGTGGAAACCGACCAGCAGTCCCCCGACGCCGCCCCCGCCGACCCCGGCGCGCCTCTCAGCGACGAGGTGAAGGCCCAGCGGGAGTCCGACCTCCGGGACCTCATCGAGCTGATGCGGCCCTCCGTCCAGGCCGACGGTGGTGACCTCCAGCTCCTCGACTTCGATGTCGTCACCGGCGAGATCGACGTCCAGCTGGTCGGGGCCTGCAGCTCCTGCGCCATCTCCTCGGCCACCCTCCAGGGCGGGGTCGACCGGATCCTCCGGGGCCGGCTCGACTGGGTCACCGAGGTCCGGGGCGGGGTCGACGAGTCCGCCGACCCCTACGAGAGCGCGGCCATGGGCCACGGGGGCTACGTCCCCAAGTAGTGAGTCGTCGGTTCCGGGGTGGCGGTCGGATGGTCGTGGTCCAGATCGTCACCAGCGTCTGGTCCAAGGCGTCCCGGGGTGCCCCCGGGTCAACCGCCCGGGCCGTCGTCCCCGAGGCGGTAACGGTCGAGCTCCTCCCCGGTGTCCGACCCGGGGCTGTCCTCGTCCAGCGGGTCGAGGCCCTGGAGACGGAGGGCTTCGAACCGGTCAGCCGGTCGCTCGACGTCGTCGACGGCCCTCCCCTCGACGTCGCCGGGTTCCGGCTGGTCGGCGACGGCGACCGGATCGTCGTGACCAGGCTGGCCGACATCCGCAGCGGCTGGCCCAGCCGGGACCGGCCCGTCCGGGCCTTCACCCTCGGCCCCGGGGAGACCGGTCGGGCGCTGCGGAACAACCGTCAAGGCGCCTACGGGGGCTGGACCTACAGCAAGGTGGTCGTGAACGTCGGGTTCTGTGACGGGGTGCCCACGGCCGACCTCTTCACCGGGGTGGCTCCCACCTTCCTCCTCGACGAGCAGGCGTCACTGCGGTAATCAGCCGCCACGTCGTCGACGTCGTCCGGGGAGGTCAGGCCGATCCTGACGTTGACGGTGTCGTTGCCGAGGGACGGCGCAGGTTCGAGGCCTTGGTCGGTGAGCCAGCGCCGCAGGGCTTCCTCTTCCTCCGCCCCCGACAGTCCCGGACCTCGCCCACGGTCAGCCTGCCGCCTTGGGCTCCTTCGGGAGCCCCAGGACCCGCTCGCCCACGATGTTCCGCTGGATCTCGGCCGTCCCCCCCCAGATGGTCTCGGAGCGGGAGAAGAAGAAGGAGGCCTGGATCTCGTTGACCTGGTAGCCGGGCTTCCCCCGCTGGCCCATGGCGGCCTCGTCGGGGTCGGGTTCGAAGTCGCCCCCGGCCATGACCAGGCCCTCGAGGCCGAGGATGTCGATGGCCAGGTTCATGGTCTCCCGGTGGTACTCCGACCAGAACATCTTGTTGGTGGCCCCCAGGGCGACGGTGGTGGAGGTCCCGTTCAGGGCGTCGGTGAGGGTCCGGTAGCCGTTGACCTGCATGATCTTGACCTTGGACCAGGCCCGGGCCAGGCCCTGGCGGACCAGGGGATCCGAGGACTTCCCCAGGCGGCGGGCCTCGGAGATGATGTGGTCGAGCTCCCGCTGGAACCGGCGGTAGCCGGTGGTGGAGGAGGCCCCCCGCTCGAAGCCGAGGGTGGTCATGGCCACCCCCCAGCCGTTGTTGACGCCACCCACGACGTTGTCCCTGGGGCAGCGGACGTTCTCGAAGAAGACCTCGTTGAACTCGGCCGAGCCGTCAATCTGCTGGATGGGCCGGACCTCGACCCCGGGCTGCTTCATGGGGACGAGAAGGTAGGAGATCCCCTTGTGCTTGGGGGCGTCGGGATCGGTCCGGGCCAGGAGGAAGATGTAGTCGGCGAACTGGGCCTGGGTGGTCCAGACCTTCTGGCCGTTGATGACCCACTCGTCCCCGTCGAGCTCAGCCCTGGTCTTGAGGGAGGCCAGATCGCTCCCGGAGTCGGGCTCGGAGAAGCCCTGGCACCAGGCGATGGTCCCATCGAGGATCTTCGGGATGAACTCCTTCTTCTGCTCCTCGGTGCCCCACTGGAGGATGGTCGGGCCCACCAAGGTGTCCCCGAAGAAGTCGGCCCGGAGGGGTGCCTTGACCCGGGCGAACTCCTCGTTCAGGACGACCTGGTCGATGAGGGAGAGGCCCTTGCCCCCGTACTCCGTCGGCCAGGAGGCGCAGATCCAGCCCCCCTCGAAGAGAGTGCTGACCCAGTCGGCGTTGAAGGCCTTGCGGTCCTCGACCGACATGGAGAAGCCGGGCTGGCCCCACCCCGGGGGGAGGTGTTCCTCCAGCCAGGCGCGGATCTCGGCGCGGAAGGTCTCTGCTTCAGGGGGATAGGTCAGATCCATGACCCGAAGGTACCGCCCCGGAACGCTCCGGGCCAACGCCCGACGGGGCGTCAGATCGGCCGGAACAGGTAGGATGTCGCCCGGATCACCCGCCGTCGGCGGCGGGGACACCTGAGCCGAGGAGGTGAGGCCAGTGCACGAGAGTGAACCCCCCAGTAGCCACCGGCGCCCAGTCGTTCGGCCTCCCCGGCCGGGCCCCGCCTCCTAGGGCGGTCCCGACCACCGGGGCCTTCCCGGCTCGACCAGTGACGGCCTGACCAGGCGCGTCCCGCTCCCCGGGAGGACCCCGCCGAGACCGGACATCTCGACCTGTCAACTGCCGGTCCGCCCCAGGGCGGGTCGGGCCGAGTGTTCGGAGATCCCCGTGACTCGAAGCGCCCCCGCGTCGCCGGCCCCGGTACTTTCCCGGCGCCGCCAGCGGACCCAACGGATCCTGGCCACCAGGGCGGTGGCCGAATCCATCGTCTCTCTGGCCGGGCTCCTCCGGCAGCCGGTCCGGAACCAGGCCGGGGCCGAGATCGGCGACCTCGTCGACGTGGTGGCCCGCTGGGCCGACGGCCAGACCTATCCGCCTGTGACCGGCCTCCTGGTCCGGGTGGGCCGGCGGATGGCCTTCGTCGACGCCGGCGCCATCGACACCATCGAGCACCGCCAGGTGACGCTCCGGACGGCGAAGCTCGACCTCCGGGACTTCTCCCGCCGTCCCGGGGAGGTCACCCTGGCCCGGGACGTCCTCGACCACCAGCTCGTCGACGTGGACGGGGTCCAGGTCATCCGGGCCGCCGACCTCTACCTGGCCGAGGTCCTGGGCCGGATCCGGCTCGTCGGGGTGGACGTCTCCATACAGTCACTCCTGCGCCGGCTGGGCCCGGCCCGGCGCCGGTCCCGGCCCACCCCGGAGCGGGTCATCGACTGGGCCGCCATCGCCCCCTTCGGGGACATCGGGAGCGGGCCCCCCGAGGTCCGGCTCCGGTCCGCCCACGGCGGCCTCCACCGGCTCCGCCCCGGGGAGCTCGCCGACCTGCTCGAGGACCTCCAGCGGCCGGCCCGGGAAGCCCTCCTCGACGCCCTCGACCCCGAGGAGGCCGCCGACGCCATCGAGGAGATGGACGCCGACGAGGTCCGGAACCTCCTCCGGGACGTCGACCCGGTCCGGGCCGCCTCCCTGGTGGCCCGGATGGAGCCCGACGAGGCCGTCGACGCCCTCCGGGATCTGAGCCATGACGAGCGGGAGGACCTCCTGGAGCAGATGCCGGTCGAGCGGTCCCGGGAGCTCGCCACCCTCCTCGGCTACCGGGAGGACCGGGCCGGAGGCATCATGACCACGGCCCTGGTGGTCGTGGGCCGGGAGGACACCGTCGGCAGCGTCCTGGCCCGCCTGGCCGAGCTCACCGACCACCGCCACGACATCGACGCCGTCGCCGTCGTCGACGAGGAGGGCCGGCTGGTGAAGGACCTCCCCATCCTCGACGTGGCCGTGGCCGGGGCCGGGGTCCGGGTGGGCCGGCTCGGCGATGACGGGGACCCCGTCACCATCTCTCCCGACGCCGACCTGTCGGAGGTGGCCGAGCGGTTCGTCGAGGCCAGGCGGCTCTCGATGGTGGTGGTGGATGAGGATCGCCGCCCTCTGGGCCGGATCCTGGCCGACGACGTGGTCGACGCCCTCCTGCCGGCCAAGGGTCGGCTGCATCTGCCGAGGTGGATGCAGTGACCGAACCCGTGGTCGAGAGCCCGCCGGGCGAGGCCCCGGCCCGGTCGAAGCGGCGACGGAAGCACGTCCTCGGGTTCCTGGCCATCGCCGGGCCGGGGATCATCGCCGCCGGTGCCGGGAACGACGCCGGCGGCGTCACCACCTACGCCTCGGCCGGGGCCGAGTTCCGGTACCGGACGCTGTTCTTCATGGTGATCGTCACCGTCGCCTACGTCGTCGTCCAGGAGATGGTGGCCCGCCTGGCCGCCCACACCGGGAAGGGCCTGGCCGCCCTCATCCGGGAGGAGTTCTCCCTCCGCTGGACCACCTTCGCCATGACCGCCTTCGCCGTGGCCAACGTCGGGCTCGTCGTCACCGAGTTCGCCGGGATCGGGGCCGCCTTCCAGCTCTTCTCCGTCTCCCCCTACGTCTCGGTCCCGATCGCCGCCGTCGCCATCTGGGCCCTCGTCGCCTTCGGCTCCTACCGCTACGCCGAGCGGGTCTTCCTCGTCCTCATGCTCGTCTTCCTCACCTACCCCGTGGCCATGCTCCTCGGCCACCCCCGCTGGGGCCAGGTCTCCTCCAGCCTGGTCGTCCCCCACTTCCTCGGGACGAAGGCCTTCGTCCTGCTCGGGGTGGCCCTCATCGGGACCACCATCACCCCTTACATCCAGCTCTACGAGGCCGGGGCCGTCGTCGACCGGGGGATCGGCCCCGAGGAGTACCGCTACGCCCGGATCGACGCCATCGTGGGCGCCCTGGCCGCCGCCTTCGTCTCGATCTGCATCATCATCGCCACCGGATCGGTCATCGGGGGGACCGGTCCCCTGAGCTCGGCCAGGCAGGCGGCCCTGGCCCTGCGGCCGCTGGCCGGGCACGCCGCCGAGGCCCTCTTCGGCCTGGGCCTGCTCGGGGCCTCGGCCCTGGCCGCCGCCATCGTCCCCCTCTCCACCTCCTACGCCCTGGCCGAGGCGGTCGGGGTGGAGCGGTCGGTGTCCAAGCGGTTCCGGGAAGCCCCCCTCTTCATCGGCCTCTTCACCGCCCAGCTCCTCATCGGGGCCCTCGTCGTCCTCGTCCCGGGGAACCTCATCAAGCTCATCATCAACACCCAGGTCCTCGAGGGGCTCATCACCCCGATCACCCTGGCCTTCATCCTGGTCCTGGCCAACCGGTCGGCCCTCCTCGGCAAGGCCGTCAACGGGCTGGTGGCCAGGGTCCTGGGGGCCGTCTCGGTCGTCGGGGTCGGGGCCTTCTCCCTGCTCCTCGTCGGCCTGACGGTGGCGGGCTGGTTCGGGTTCCATTGACCCGCTCCGGGAACGCCCCAGTCCCGTTTGCGCCGTTGCGTCCCTGCGGGGGAGGCTGGTCGGTCATGGTCGGCGAGGAAGTGGGTTTCTGTGCCTAAGAGTCCGAAGCAACGCCTCGCCGAGATCAGGGAGTCCTGGGAGCGGAGCACCACCATCGCCGTCCCGCCCCGGGTCCCGGCCGCCCCTCCCGAGCCGGGGGGCCTGCGGATCGCCTACCTCGTCTACCGGGGGAACCCCCGCTGCGGAGGCCAGGGGGTCTACACCCGCCACCTGGCCCGGGAGCTCGTCAACCTGGGCCACTCCGTCGAGGTCTTCGCCGGCCAGCCCTGGCCCGTCCTCGACGACGGCACCGGCTTCACCCCCGTCCCCGGCCTCGACCTCTACCGGGACCCCGACCCCTTCCGGGTGCCCCACCCCCGGGAGTTCAAGGACCGGGACGACCTCCTCGAGTTCGCCGTCATGTGCACGGCCGGCTTCCCCGAGCCCCGGACCTTCTCCCTCCGGGTCCGCCGGATGCTGGCCGAGCGCCGGGGGGAGTTCGACCTCGTCCACGACAACCAGTGCCTCGGGTCGGGGCTCCTCGGGATGATAGAGGACGGGTGGCCGCTGCTCACCACCCTCCACCACCCCATCACCGTCGACCGGGAGCTGGCCCTCTCCCACGCCGAGAATGCCTACCGCCGGCTCACCCAGCGGCGGTGGTTCGGGTTCCTCGGGATGCAGATCCGGGTGGCCCAGCAACTCCCCCGGGTGGTGACGGTGTCGGAGTCCTCCAAGAAGGACATCAACGCCCAGATGAAGGTTCCCCTGGACCGGATGTCGGTCGTCCCCGTCGGCGTCGACCACACCGTCTTCCGGCCCCGGCCCGAACGGCCCCGGATCCCGGGGAGGCTCATGGTGACCTCCTCCAGCGACGTTCCCATGAAGGGCCTCGTCCCCCTCCTCGAGGCCGTGGCCAAGCTCCGGACCGAGCGGGACATCGAGCTGGTCGTGATCGGCCGGCCCACCGAGGGAGGCCGGGTCGACCGGACCATCGAGCGGCTCGGGCTCCGGTCCGCCGTCCGCTGCGTCAGCGGGATCACCGACGACGAGCTGGCCTGCCTCTACGCCGAGTCCGAGGTGGCCGTGGTTCCCTCCCTCTACGAGGGCTTCTCCCTCCCCGCCATCGAGGCCATGGCCTGCGGGGTGCCCCTGGTGGCCACCACCGGAGGGGCCCTCCCGGAGGTGGTCGGGACCGACGGGGACACCGGAGTCCTCGTCGCCCCCGACGACCCCGAGGCGCTGGCCGGCGCCATCCGCCGGGTCCTCGACGACCCCGACCTCGCCGCCCGGCTCGGAGCCGGCGGCCGGGACCGGGTCCTGGGCCGGTTCACCTGGCAGGCCACCGCCAAGGGCACGGCCGACGAGTACCGCCACGTCCTCGAGGCCCATCGGGCCCAGGGCCCCGTCGCCACGCCGGTCAGGGCGGCCCGGGCCGAGGTGGCTGAGCCGTGCTGACCGTCGACTACGAGAAGCTCGGGGTCATGCCCGGGGAGCGGCTCCTCGACCTCGGCTGCGGAGGCGGCCGGCACGCCTATCAGGCCCTCCGGCTCGGGGCCCGGGTGGTGGCCGTCGACGCCGGCGAGGGGGAGGTCGTCCAGGTTCGCAACACCATCGGGGCCATGGTCGACGTGGGCGAGATCGGCCCCGACGGCGAGGCGGGGGCCGTCCAGGGCGACGCCCTCCGGCTCCCCTTCCCCGACGGGGCCTTCGACCGGATCATCGTGGCCGAGGTCCTCGAGCACATCCCCGAGGACTCGGCCGCCATGGAGGAGCTGGCCCGGGTCCTCCGCCCGGGCGGAACCATGGCCGTCACCGTCCCCCGCTACGGGCCCGAGATGGTGAACTGGGCCCTCTCCAACGTCTACCACGACGTCCCCGGCGGCCACGTCCGGATCTACCGGCGCTCGGCCCTGTTCAACCGGCTCCGGCGGACCGGACTCGAGCCCACCGGCACCCACCACGCTCACGCCCTGCACTCCCCCTACTGGTGGCTCAAGTGCCTGGTCGGGGTGGGCCGGGATGGTCATCCGGCCGTGAAGGCCTACCACCGGCTCCTCGTCTGGGACATCACCTCCGCCCCCTGGGTCACCCGGACGGCGGAGCGCATCCTCAACCCCGTGCTGGGCAAGAGCCTGGTCGTCTACCTGGAGAAGCCGGCATGACCACCGTCAACGGAGCCCGGCCCGACGCCGACGTCCGCGACCCCGAGGCCGCCCTGGCCCGCCGCTCCCTCGTCGTCGAGGTCCCCGATCTCCCCGGCGTCATCGCCGCCGCCGAGGTCATCGAGAGCGCCTCCTCCATCATCGCCGTTCAGCGGCCCGACGGGATGATCCCCTGGTTCACCGGGGGGCACTGCGACCCCTGGAACCACGTCGAGGCGGCCATGGCCCTGACTGTGGCCGGCTTCCGGGACGAGGCCGAGGCCGCCTACCGCTGGCTGGTGGCCACCCAGCTCCCCGAGGGGGCCTGGTTCAACTACTACCTGGCCGACACCGGGGTCAAGGACCCCCGGCTCGACACCAACGTCTGTGCCTACCTGGCCACCGGCGCCTGGCACCACTACCTCATCACCGGGGACCGGGCCCTCCTCGATGACCTCTGGCCCACGATCGACCGGGCCCTGGCCTTCGTCCTGCGCTGGCAGCAGCCCGACGGGTCGATCCTCTGGTCCGTCGACCCCGACGGCCACCCGGCCCGCTACGCCCTGCTGACCGGCTCCTCCTCGATCTACCACGCGCTCCGCTGCGGGGTGGCCTGCGCCGAGACCCTCGGCCACGAGCGCCCCGACTGGGAGCTGGCCGCCGGCCGCCTCGGCCACGCCATCGCCCACCGCCCCTTCTCCTTCGAGCCGAAGGAGGAGTTCGCCATGGACTGGTACTACCCCGTCCTCGCCGGCGCCCTCGAGGGGGCAGCCGCGGAGGAGCGGATCGACAGCTTCTGGGACCTCTTCGTCATGGAGGGCCTCGGGGTCCGCTGCGTCTCGACCGGCCCCTGGGTCACCGCCGCCGAGACGGCCGAGTGCGCCCTGGCCCTCGACGCCGTCGGCCGCCCGGACCGGGCCCTCGACCTCCTGACCTGGGCCCAGGCCCACCGCCAGACCGACGGCTCCTACCTGACCGGGATCGTCTACCCCGACGAGGAGACCTTCCCCGACCAGGAGCGGACCTCCTACACCGCCGCCGCGGTCATCCTGGCCGCCGACGCCCTCACCGGGGCCACCCCCGCGGCCGGCCTCTTCCGTAGCGAGGGCCTCCCGGCCGGGCTGGACCTCGACGAAGTCCGCTAGGCGGCTGGGGAGTGGGCAGTTCCGGCGGCCCGTCCGCGGGAGATCCGGCCTCTGATGAGAGCACCCTCGGCTGGGACGGCCCCCTGTGCCTCGGACCAGCTGCCAACCCGAGGCGTTCGAAGGCCCTAGGATCGGAAGCAGCCGGGAAGAGCGCCGGGGAGGCCATGGTGTCGGTTGAATGGCGCACCAGCAGGTTCACCGTCTTCCTGCCGCTGATCGTCTTGGTCGCCTTCACGGTCGAGGCGGCAGCAGTGAGCGTCCGAACGCAGCCTCCCCCGGACCTCGAAGGTCTCTCCTGCCTTACTTCGGGCTCGGCGGCCTCGGCGAACGGCGTCAGCAACGGGGACTCTGTTCGGCGGGGATCTCTCATCGACATCCGCCAAGACGAAGGCGAGTTCCTCGCTGAGAGCCCGTGGCCGTGGCTAGACCCGGTCGTGCAACCCGCTCGCAACCTCAGGACGATCAGCCTGTGTCCCGACGCCTCCACGGGCGTCTACAGCCTGCCCACCGCGAACTTCTTCTACATCGCCACGACGATCGGACAGGTCACCGTCACCGTGCCGCTGAAGCCGGGCTGGCACCTCAGCACGAGCAGCGCCCAGCTCTGCGCCCAAATCGCCTCCATGGGATGCGGTCTGCCTCAGCCGGAGCAGATCACTATCTCCGTCATGTGAGCTTCCTCTATGGACATTGCGCAACCGTCTGCTGCGGCTCGTTGTTCTCCGCCGTCGAGCGACGAGCGATGACCTCCGTCACCGCTCCGGTCTGCGCTGCTGGAGGATCCCAAGCTTCCGAGCCTGAGCCACCAGACCTGGCATCGTCTCTGCCGGTAACCCCAGGAGCTTGGCTGCGTCTTCCGTCGGCGTCCACGAACCCTGGCTTGCCCAGTAGGCGTCGGCAACTTGCTCGAGCAGCACGAAGCGCTCTCGATGTCGTTGGCGGCGGCCCATCGGACAACTGTGCCACTGACACACGCCTGCCTTCGATCGGCGGCTGTGGTCAAGGGACATTCCCGAACCCCCGGGTGGGAGGGGTTGGTTTCCCTGGCTCCTTGACCGATGCCGCGTTGCCTCGAGGCCGGCTCAGACCAGCCAGATGATCAGGCCGATGATCACGGCCAGGGCGATCAGCCCCAGTACGACGATCAGGGCCGCGACGCCGAAGAGACCGAGGACGGTCTTGGTGGGGTCAGTGGGATCGGGGGGCTGGGCGTCGGGGAAGCGCTGAGAGGGGTCGGACACTCCCCCGATGATGCCAGACCGGGGTTCCCCCGTGGCGGACGGATCGGTCGGGCCGGGCGGGCACCGGTCAGGTCGCTAGGGTTAGGGCGGCGCCGGGGCGGCCCGGCCGGGCCCGGACCCCAGCCGTGTCGAGACCCGGTGCCCGTCGTTGTGACCGGCCCCGAGCCGGGGAACCGTGAGGCACCTTGTCGGATTCAGACGCTGCGACCCGAGAGACCGCCATGGTCGAGCTGGGCTGGGACGACGGCTGGCGGGCTGCTTTCGAGGTGGTGGACCGGCCCGGGACCAGTCCTGGCCGGGTGGCCCGGGTCGACCGGGCCGTCTGCACCGTCCTCGGACCGGAGCCCCACCGGGTGGCCACGGCCGGGCCGGTGGCGGTGGGGGACTGGGTGGTGGTCGGGCCCGGGGACCAGAGCGGGGACCGGCCCGTGGTCCGGCTGGTCCTGCCCCGCCGGAGCGCCTTCCTCCGGAAGCGGGCCGGCCTGGAGGCGACCGAGCAGGTGGTGGCGGCCAACGTCGACACCGTCCTGATCGTGGTCGGGCTCGACAGCCCCGTAAATCCCCGGCGGCTCGAGCGCTCCCTGGCGCTGGCTTGGCAGAGCGGAGCTGTCCCGGTGGTCGTCCTGACCAAGGCTGACGGCTGCTCGGACGACGAGCGGGCCGCGGCCCGGGCCGATGCGGTCGGGCTGGCCGGGGAGGCCGCCGTCCACCTGTTGAGTGCCCGGACCGGCGAGGGCCTCGACGAGCTGGTCGCCGGCCACCTCCGGCCCGGCCGGACCATGGCCCTCATCGGACCGTCGGGGGTGGGGAAGTCGACCCTGGTCAACCGGCTGGCCGGGGCCGAGGTCATGGCCACTGGGGAGGTCCGCAGCGACACCAGGGGCCGGCACACCACCACCCACCGGGAGCTCGTCCTCCTCCCGGGTCGGGGGCTCCTCCTCGACACCCCGGGGATGCGGGGACTGGGTCTCTGGGACGCCGAGGAGGGTTTGGCCCAGACCTTCCCGGACGTGGAGGCGCTGGCCGGGTCCTGCCGGTTCTCCGACTGTGCCCACGAGACCGAGCCAGGCTGCGCCCTCCGGGCCGCCCTGGCCGACGGAACCCTCGATCCGGCCCGGTTCTCCAGCTGGCGGGCCCTCACCCGGGAGCTCGAGGACGTGGCCGGCCGGCGGCGGGACCGGGACGACGCCGAGGCGGCCCGGCGCAAGGACGCCAACGTGGCCCAACGCCGTCAGCGGGCCCAGAAGCGGGACCGCCGGGACGACCGGGACTGACGGGGACCGCGCCGGTCAGGCCGCTGCGTTGGCCGGGCTGGGGACCGGGAGCTGCTCGGCGGCCTGGACGACCTGGGAGTTCGAGGCGTCCACGGTGAGGGGACCCCCGGGAACCGGAGCCAGCCAGATGTGGAGCATGGGCTCGGTCACGTGGTTCGAGGACCCGGCGTTGCAGGTCCCGTCGGCGTGGGTCTCGCCCACGACGGCGCCGTTGGCGTCCGAGAAGCAGAGGTTGGTATGGATGTGCCACTCGGTGAGGCACCCTCCGGGCATGGGCGGGGTGACGCCGACCTGGTCGAGGTTCATGAGGTACATGGCGGCCACCAGGATGGCCCCCTGGGGGGTGTTGGCGTAGACGAGGGACTCGATCGCGGCTGGGTTGACGAGGAAATTGTCGGCCAGGAACGAGACCTTCACGTAGTGGACCACCTGGGCGCCCGTTGGGGTGATGGGCACGTAGCCGTCGGACTTGGCGTTGGCCAGGCTCTGATAGCGGGCCAAGCCAGTCACCGTCTGGTCGACCAGGGTCACGGCCGCTTGCTGTTGGGCCGTGGTGGGGTCGGTGGTGCAGTTGGGAGTGGCCATGGCCATCCCGGGCTCCATGGCCCCCATGGTCATGGGCCAGGTGATCGGTCCGGCCGGGGAGGTGGTGGCCAGGGAGAGCGGGCCCCCGGAGCCGCCCCCGCCCATGCCGGGCATGGTGGTGGTGGTCGACCCGCCGCCGCCCATCGCGGGCATGGTCGTGGTGCTGCCCCCACCCATGGGCATGGCTCCCATGGTGGTCGTCGGGCCTGACCCGCCCCCGCCCATCGGAGGCATCGTCGTCGTGCTCCCCGCCGCGCCCATGGCCATCCCGCCGGGCATGGTGGTGGTCGACCCGCTGACGCCACCCATGGCCATGGCGCCGGGCATCGTCGTGTCGGGGCCACCCATGTTCGACATCGAGCTGCCGGCCACCGTGGACGAAGTCCCCGTCATGGGGGCCATCGACCCCGATGCCGACGGCATCGACCGCATGGCCGAGGCGTTCGAGGTCGACCCGGTGGAACCGGGGGCGGTCGGGGGGACCACGGCGGCGGCCACGACCGCGGTCCCGATCAGGACGACGACAGCCATGGGCAGGGCGGTGGCCAGGAGCCGGCCCTTCCGCCAGGCCGCCACCGTGGTGCCCTCGGGGACGAGGAGGACGAGGACGCCGGCCAACTCCAGGGAGGTGACGGTGAGCCCCACGACATCGGCGGTCTCCCAGCCCTTCAGGAGGTAGAGGGTGTAGCCGGCGAAGGTCCCCCCAAGCATGGCCATGGCTCCCAGGCGCCAGCCCGGGCAGCCGGCCACGAGCCAGGCCGAGGTGGCCAGGAACCCGAGGACATCCAGGACGAAGAGGATGGCGAGCGGCCTCGAGTTCCCCCAGTGGGTGGGGACGATGGCGGCGTGGACGGCGGCTCCGAGGAGCATGACCGTCAGGGCCACCTTCCCGGCGAAGGGGGTGGCGGACAGGCGGCCCTCCAGGGCGGTGGCCAGCCGGAGCCCGTGACGGCTCCCGGCCCGGAGAGCCAGGAGGGCGGCCCAGGCCAGCAACGGGAAGAGGAGCAGGGCGATCAGCCCGGGCAGGTGCTCTCCAGGCACGCTCCAGAGGCCGCTGTTGCCAGTCATGTGCATGCCCATCGATGTCTCCCCCCGTCGACTCGACGTCTCCAGTGTGCCCCAGATTGGCCTGGCCAGGTCAACAGACGTTTCGACAACCGTGAGGGAAGTGTGAGGGATCGAGCTCCCCGCCCGGGTCAGGGCCAGGGCCGGTGTGGGATGGGCGACCCGAAGCTCAAAGGGTAGGAGAAGGAGGCCAGGAAGGCCCGGTCGACCCTGTAGGTCCAGAACGTCCTCGACCCGAGGACCACCTGGTCCGTGGGGAAGCCCAGGCGGAACCAGACCGGCGTGATCGGGAGGCGCTCCCGGAGGACCGTCGTCCGGAAGAGGAGGTCGGTGCCGTAGATGAGGACCGACTGGTCAGTGAAGGCGATGGTCACGTTCCGGCTGTCGGTGAGCCACCTCACCGTCATGACGGCGGCGAACAGGGCCGGATATACGACGAGGCCCATGGTGGCGTCATGGTCTGAGAACCGGCTGCCGAGGCCGAAACCGAGGTTCACGACCGCAATGGTCAGGAAGGTGTAAGGAAGGCATGTCCAGATCCCGGAGAGCGGACCGGTCTGGGCCCGGACCACCCCGATGCAGCGTTCCCCGGGGGCGAGGAGGGAGAGGACCCGCTCGAAACTTTGACGACCGATCATCGCGCCTCCCGCCGGTTACCACCGAGTCTACGGCGACGAGGACGGCTTCGAGCTGGGCGACCGAAGATGCATTTTGTCCCGTCGGTGCTAGGCTGGGGTCATGAAGATCGAGACCCCGTTTGCTGAGGCGGCGCAGATTGCCGCGGCGTGGAAGCCCGGCCGCGAGGTCGTTCCCTCCGCGGCGCTCCGGGCGCTTCGGAACAAGGGGGCATTGAGCGAAGGCATCGACCAGATCATCCGCCTCGGGGGCGGTGTCCTCGGAGGAAGAGCCCACCTCTACTCCTCGCTGAATCGGGATGCCGCCCGGGCCTTGCGGTCAGGCCAGGGGGACGTAGCGAGGCGGCTCGCTCGTGAGGCCTCCACGCTCGAGGGGAGCGCGCCGGCCCGACTTCTGGCACCGCTTGCCCTCGGGGTCCGGGTCCCGGCGCCCTCGGCATCCCAGGCTCTGGCTGAGGCGGCCCGGTCCGACCGACGGGTCTTCGATGCCATCAAGCTCCTCACGAAGAGGACGTCGAAGGTCCGGAGGGAGGTCTTGGGGGACGATGAGCCCCAGATCCTGTTTGGCACGGTCGTGCAAGGTGGTCCAGGGATTCCGTTCATGATCGAGGTCGATCTCACCGGGGAGCGGCTGCCACTGGTAACCGATCGGATCTGGTCCGAGACCGTTCGTCCTGGATTTCCCGTGTGCGTGCGGGTGGAGCGGTCCGGGATCTGCCAGTTGCTGATCAGCTACGAGGAGGCCCTCGAGCTACCCACTGCACCCGCGACCCTGGCGAACCACTCCGGCTCCGCCTTCGACCGCCCGTTGCCGACCCGGGATTCGGCGGTCGAGATCCCAGCCTCACTTCTGTGGGCGGCCGCCACGGTCAGCCGGCCCCGGCCCATCGCGATCTCCGAGGACTGAGCGGCGGATGGCGGAGGACGCCCTCACCCCGGAGGCGCGCGCCCTCGGCGAGGCCGACGCCGCCGAATTGCGAGGGTTCACCTGCTCGACCGGTCTCTGGTACGAGGACGAGGTGCAGCAGTTTGTCCGTCGTCAGCTGATCGACCGGCATGGCCACCGATCGCCACATTCAGGGCATCGGGTCGTCGGGCTCGAGCTCGTCGGTGTCGGCATCATCGCCGTCGGTTCCCACGAGTCCGACTATGCCCGCCACGTCGGCGGCACGGTGCTCATCACGCATCTCGAGGTCGTCGCGGTGCGCATCGAGTACCAGGGTGTGGTCCTTCCCACCGTCGATCCCCTTGAGGCCGGACGGCCGGTCACATTGGGTCGCTACCTCATGGAGGTCCTGCTCTCGGACATCGCTGGGCATCTCGACCGGCAGCCGTTCCTCAAGACGATCGTGGCCAGGGAGAACGCCAAGAGCCTCGCCCTCTGCGACAGGATCGGACTAACCCGTTCGTCCGGTGTCGGCGACGCTCGCTACGAGCAGAGGATGGGTCGGATGGCGAGCTGACCGGCCCCGCGGTCAGGGTGGGGGCGCCCAGCCCATGATGTTGGCGAAGAGCTCCCCCTGCTCGATGGCGTCGTCGAGGGCGTTGTGGGTGTGGCGGCGCCGGGAGAGGAGGCCGGCGGGGACGGTGTGCTTCCCGACGCTGCGGATCGGGAGCCCGGCCCGGTCGGCGAAGGTGGTCCGGATGTCCCGGTGCCAGCCGTGGGAGAAAGGGGATCCTCCGGTGAAGCGGGTCAGGTACCAGTAGAGGTAGGTGCCGTAGTCCCAGGAGGAGGGCCAGGCCAGCGCCACCGGCTTCCCCCCGTGGCCGGCCGCCACGGTCCCGACCCAGTCGGAGAAGGCCGTCATGGCCTCGGCCGGGTCCTGGCCCAGGGTGAGGAGGTCGGCCCGGCTGTGGTGGAGGGCCGACTCGCAGACGGCCAGGGCCTCGGGGACCCAGTCGTCCGAGATGGGCCTGAGCTCCACGTAGAAGGTCTCGGCGGTGGGGTGGACCCGGCTGAAGCCGGTCTCCTCGTCGAGGACGCCGGCCACGGCCGCCCCCAGGGAGAGCATGGAGTAGCCCCAGCCGGTGGGACCGGGGATGGGGCCGTCGGCCTCGATGTCGATGGAGATGTAGACGTCCCGGGCCACGGGATCCTCAGTCGGGCGCTGTCCGGCGCAGGACCCGGAGCGAACCCTCGGCGCCGTCCTCGACGAAGCGGCCCGACTCGACCGCCGCGCAGAACAGCTCGTAGGGGGGCCGGCCCCCGTCGGCCGGGTTCTCGAAGACGTCGTGGATGGCCAGCCAGCCCCCGACGGCCACCTGGGGGGCCCAACCCCGGTAGTCGGCCCAGGCCGGCTCGGCGCCGTGGCCGCCGTCGATGAAGCAGAGGTCGAGGGGCCGGGACCAGTGGGCGGCGACCACGGGGGAGTCCCCGACGACACCGACGACCCGGTGGCCGAGGCCGGCTCCGTCGACGGTCCGCCGCCAGAAGGGGAGGGTGTCGATCCGGCCGGTGGCAGGGTCGACGACGTCGTGGTCGTGGTGCTCCCAGCCGGGTTGGTTCTCCTCGGAGCCGTGGTGGTGGTCGATGCTGAAGACGACGGCCCCGGTGGCCTCGGCGGCGGCCCCGAGGTAGAGGGAGGACTTCCCGCACCAGGCCCCGATCTCGACCAGCGTGGCGGGCTCCCCGGCCCGGGCGGCGGGACCCTCGGCCCCGGCCCGGTGGGCCGCCTCGAAGAGGGCCAGGCCCTCGTCGTCGGGCATGAAGCCCCGGGCGGCCCGGGCCAGGGTGAGGAGGGCCTCGATCTCGGTGGTCTCCATGGCTCCTCGGCCGTCAGGCGGACGGGGCGGGGGCGCCGGCGTCGGGGGCCAGGGTAATCGGGCCGGAGGTGCCGGTCAGAAGGGCGGTCATGGCCTCGGCGGGGAGGGGCCGGCCGAAGAGGAAGCCCTGGACGAGGTCGCAGCCCATCTGGTGGAGGGCGGCGAACTGCTCGGGGCGCTCCACCCCCTCGGCCACCACCAGGAGCCCGAGGTTGTGGGCCAGCTGGATGACGGCGTTGACGATGGCCCGGTCGTCGGGGTCGGTGTCGACGCCGACGATGAAGGACTGGTCGATCTTGATGGAGGTGACGGGGAACCGCTTCAGGTAGCTGAGCGAGGAGTAGCCGGTCCCGAAGTCGTCGATCCCGATCCGGATGCCGAGGTCGTCGAGTCGCTCGAGGACCTCGACGGTCTGCTCGGTGTCGCGGACGAGGGTGGTCTCGGTGACCTCGAGGGAGAGGACGACCTTGCGGGGACCACCCCCGGGGGGGATGAGCGTGTCCCGGACCCGCTCGACCAGGCCGGGGTCGTGGAGCTGGTGGGCCGAGAGGTTGACGGAGAGGTAGATGGGACGGTCCTCGGGGAGGAGGATCTCCCAGTCGTTGGCCTGGCGGCAGGTCTCCTCGAGAACCCAGTTCCCGAGGGCCACGATGAGGCCGGAGTCCTCGGCCACGGGGATGAAGGAGCCGGGGAGGAGGAAGCCGTGCTGGGGGTGCTGCCAGCGGACCAGGGCCTCCATGCCGACGAGCTCCCCGCCGGGGCAGGTCAGGATGGGCTGGTAGTAGACCCGGAGCTCGTCGAGGTCCATCGCCTGGCGCAGGGCCGTCTCGATCTGCATCCGTCCGATGGCCTTGGCCCGGGTCGACTCGTCGAAGAGCTCGAAACGGCCCCGGCCCCGGTTCTTGGCCTGGGTCATGGCGGCGGCGGCGTCGCGGATGAGGTCCTCGGGGTCGGTCAGCCGGCCGGTGGCGACGGCGACCCCCATCGAGGCGGTGAAGGAGAAGGGCTGGTCGTCGACGAAGGCGGGCTGGGAGATGGCGGCCAGGAGGCGCCGGGCCACGACGACGGTGTCGCCCGGCTCGGGGGAGACCTCGCAGAGCATGACGAAGACGTCGCCGGCGAAGCGGGCCACGGTGTCGGAGGGGCGCAGGGCGTTGCGGAGCCGGGCCGCGGCGTGGACGAGGAGCTCGTCGCCGGCCCGGTGGCCGAGGGAGTCGTTCACCACCTCGAACCGGTCGAGGTCGCAGAGGAAGACGGCGGCCCGGGTGCCGGCCCGGCCCATCCGGGCCAGGGCCTGGCGGACCCGGTCGAGGAAGAGGAGCCGGTTGGGGAGGCCGGTCAGGGCGTCGTGGAGGGCCTGGTAGGTGAGTGACTCGACGGCGTGCTTCCGCTCGGTGATGTCGTAGACGAGGAGCTGGATGACGACCTCCCCCTGGTGGCGGATCCCGAGGGCCAGGAGCTCGATGTCGACGAGCCGGCCGTCGAGGCCGACGAGGCGGATCTCGAGGGGTTCGGACCGGTCGTCCTCGGGGCCGGGGTGGCCCAGCCAGGCCAGTGTCCTGGCCCGGTCCTCGGGATGGAGGATCTCCTCGAAGGGTGTCCCGACCAGGGTCTCGGCGTCGGGGTAGCCGAGGAGGGCGACGGCGGCCGGGTTGACCTCGACCAGTCGCCCGTCGGCGACGATGATGATGACGGTCCGGGTCAGGAGGAAGGTCCGGAGGTTCCGGGACCGGGCCAGGCGCAGCGCCTCCTCGGTGGCGGCCAACCGGGCCGGGAGGTCGGCCGGGTCGGCCGCGTCGGCACCGACGTCCTTGTCCTCCTCCACGGCGTCCCCCCCTCGGGCCGTTCGTCGGCCCGGTCCGGGCCTCTCTGATTCAACCGACGAGTCAGTCTGCCAGTTCACGGGGCCCGGATCGAGGGTCGGCCCGGTTCAGCCCCAGGACAGCCGGTCCACTCCCGCCGTCAGGTCGTCGGCCACGCTGGGACGGAGCCGGCCGGCCACGCCGACGTTGACGAAGAGCCGCTCGACGGCCTGGTCGACGGTGCGCTGGCCGGTGGGGAGGGGGTGGTCGGCGACGAAGGCCGCCACGGCCGCGGCCAGGGCCGGGTGGCGGCAGAGGAGCTTCACCCCGTCGAGCATCCGGGGGAGGATGTTGGCCGGTGTCCGGTCCACCAGGGTGTCCCAGTGGTCGACGACCCGGTCCCAGGCGGCCGGGCCGTTGGTGCGGTTGGTGAGGAGGGCCTGGACCAGGAAGGGGGCGTTCTGGGACCGGACCTCGCCGACGGCCAGGTCGAAGGTCCTCGCCGCCAGGCCGGGGTCACCGAAGGCGGCCAGGGCCGTGAGGTAGCGCATCTCCTCCTGGGGGGTGGCCGGGTGGCGGTAGCGGTCGAGGAAGGCCTCGTACTCAGCCTCTGATCCAGCGGAAGCGACGATCCCGACGACGGCGGAGGCCAGGTCGGGGTCGAGGGGGGCGGTCCCCTCGAGGGCGGCGGCGTGGCGGCTGGCGGCCTCGAACCGGACGGCCTCGTCCTGGCCAACGGTCCCGAGGGCCCCGAGGACCTGGGCCCTGAGGGTGGCCGTCCGTTCCCCCTCGCCCGGAGCCGCCTCCCAGCCCAGGCGGTCGTGGACGGGCCGGAGGAGGGCCCGGGTGTAGCCGGCCAGGGCCTCGAGGGCATCGTCGTCGACGGCCCGGTCCAGGAAGCCGAGGGCCCCGGTGGCCTGGGCCCAGACGTTCGGGTCTCCCTCGTTGCCGAGCCCCTCGACGAGGACCAGGAAGTCGGCCAGGTCGGCCCGCTCGGCGATGAAGGCCGTCCAGGTGTCCCCGAGGAGGTTGAACCGCTCCAGGGGATCGAGCCGGTCGAGGGCGGTGGCCAGGTGGCGGAGGTGGTCGGCGGAGTAGGCCACCCGGAAGAAGCCGGCCCCCCCGGCGTTCACGACGACGGGCCCGGAGCCGAGGTCGACGAGGGCGGCCCGGTCGAGGAGGACCTTGGTCTCCCCCTCGGAGGCGAGGGACCGGGCCAGGACGGGGATCCGCCAGTGCGACCCGATGGCGCTCTCCCCGTCGGGGGGCCCGAGGGTGAAGGGCTCCTGGGTCAGCTCGAGGACGGCCCCGCTGTCACTGCCGCTGCCGTCGGCGTCGTGGTCGGGGTCGTCCTCGGGAGTCTCGGCGTGGACGAGGGGGAAGCCCCCCTGGAGGATCCAGGTGTCCATGATGTCCCGGACGGGCTCCCCGCTGGCGGCCTCGATGGCGTCCCAGAGGTCGGAGGTCTCGGTGTTGCCGTAGCGGTGGGTGTCGAGGTAGCGGCGGATGCCGGCCCGGAAGGCCTCGGGGCCGAGGTAGCGCTCGAGCATCCGCAGGACGCTGGCCCCCTTCTGGTAGGTGAGGACGTCGAACATCCCCTGGGCCTCCTCCGGGGGCCCGACGGGGTACTCGACGGGCCGGGTCCGGTGGAGGGAATCGGTGGCCATGGCCACGTCCCGCTCCATCCCGAAGGAGACCCAGCGCTGCCAGTCCGGACGGTAGTGGTCGACGCAGAGGAGCTCCATCAAGGTGGCGAAGGCCTCGTTGAGCCAGATCCCCGTCCACCACTTCATGGTGACGAGGTCCCCGAACCACATGTGGGCGATCTCGTGGGAGATGACGTCGGCGACCCGTTCCTGCTCGAGCCGGGAGGACCGGGCCGGGTCGACGAGGAGGGCGGTCTCCCGGAAGGTGACACAGCCCAGGTTCTCCATGGCCCCGAAGGCGAAGTCGGGGATGGCGACCAGGTCGAGCTTCTCGGCCGGATAGGGGATCCCGAACCAGTCGGTGAAGAACCGGAGGGCGTGGGCGGCGCAGTCGACGGCGAAGTCGGTGAGGCCGTCCTTGCCCGGCACGTGGACGACCCGGACGGCGGTCCCGTCGACGTCGACGGGGTCGGTGGCCTCGAGGGGGCCGACCACGAAGGCCACCAGGTAGGTGGACATGGGGATGGTCTCCCCGAAGGTCACCCGGCGGGCCCCTCCCTCGATGGGTTCCTCCCCGGTCTGGGGGCCGTTCGAGTAGGCGGCCAGCCCGGCGGGGACGTCGAGGGTGACGGCGAAGACGGCCTTGCGGTCGGGCTCGTCGAAGCAGGGGAAGGCCCGGCGGGCGTCGGTGGCCTCGAACTGCGTCGTGGCGATGGTCCGGGTGGCGCCCTCGGTGTCGGTGAAGGTCGACCGGTAGAAGCCGTGGAGGTGGTCGTTGAGGATCCCGGCGAAGTCGAGGTGGATCCGGCAGGGTCCGGGGGGGAGCTCCCCGTCGAGGGCCAGGGTGACCCGCTCGGTTTCCTCGTCGGAGGTGGCGGTGGCGGCCAGGGTCGTCCCCCCGGCCTCGACCGTCACCGACCCGATCGTGAGCTCGGCGGCGTTGAGGACGATCTCGCTGACCGCCTCGTGGACCTCGGCCTCGATGGAGACCTTCCCGGTGAAGGTGGCCGCCTCCAGGTCGGGGGCGAGGTGGAGGTCGTAGCGGACGGGGGTCAGCGTGTAGGGGAGCCGGTGGGCGGCGGAGGCGTCAGCGGGGAGGGTGTCGGTCACAGTCGGGCAGGCTACCGCCCGGACCCGGGGCCCAGTAGCGTCGCACGCCGTGACCGACCTCGATCCCGTCCCCGTGCCCGTCTCCGTGGGCCGACCCCCCTCCTCGGCCGAGGAAGCGGCCTCCTGGGCCGAGGAGGTTCCTCCGGTCCCATTGGACGTCGTGGCCGTCGGCTCCCCCCTGGTCGACGTCCTGGCCCATGCAGCCGACGCCGACCTGGCCGCCGTCGAGCTGGTGAAGGGGTCGATGGCCCTCGTCGACCTGGACCGGGCCGCCTCCATCTACGGGGGGATGGCCCCGGCCACCGAGGTGTCGGGGGGATCGGCGGCCAACACGGCGGCCGGGGTGGCCGCCCTGGGGGGCCGGGCCGGGTTCGTTGGGCTGTTCGCCGACGACGAGATGGGGGAGGTCTTCCGCCACGACATCACCGCGGCCGGGGTCATCCTGGGCCGGACCACCCCGGCCCCGAGTGCCGAGGGGCTGGGCACGGGGCGGTGCCTGGTCCTCGTCACGCCCGACGGGGAGCGGACCATGGCCACCTATCTGGGCGCCGCCTCCACCCTCGGCCCCGACCAGCTCGACGTCGACCTCGTGGGCCGGGGCCAGATCGTCTACCTGGAGGGTTACCTCTGGGACCTCGGTCCGGCCAAGGCGGCCCTCCGGGTGGCCGTCGAGGTGGCCCACGGCTCCGACGCCCTCGTCGCCCTCACCGTCTCCGACCCCTTCTGCGTGGAGCGGCACCGGAAGGAATTCCTCGAGCTCCTCCAGGAGGACGTCGACGTCCTGTTCGCCAACGAGGAGGAGATCATCTCCCTCTTCGGGTCCTCGAGCTTCGACGCCGCTCTGGGCGCCCTGGAGGAGACGGGTCTCCTGGCCGCCGTCACCCGGGGAGCGGCCGGGTCGGTCGTGCTGACCGCGGCCGGGACCGTCGAGATCCCGGCCCAGCCCGTCGACAAGGTCGTCGACACCACCGGCGCCGGCGACCTCTACGCCGCTGGGTTCCTCTACGGCCTGACAAACGGCCTCGGGCCGGAGGAGAGTGGCCGGCTCGGGGGACTCTGCGCCGCCGAGGTCATCTCCCACCTCGGGGCCCGGCCCCAGGTCGACCTCCGGGAGCTGGCCCGGGAGGCCGGGATCCTCTAGTCGCCTTCCTCGGGCGGGTCGGGGGGGAGGTAGGCGAAGTCGAGGTCGGCCAGGCGGACCAGGACGGAGGCCACCCAGCGGGCCAGCTCGCCCACGGGGCCGGCCAGGGTGGCGGTGTCCTCCAGGGCCGACTCCACCAGCCGGATGGTCCCCTGGTAGGTCGTCTCGACGGCGAAGCGGGGCTCGGGCTCCCCGGGCTCGTGGACCTGCTCGACCACGGTGGCCGCCCGGACCAGGCTGTCCCGGCCCACCGGGGGGGACTCGTCGGGGAGGCAGGCCATCACGGCGGCCAGGTCGGGGAGGGCGGCCAGGCGCTGCTGGCGGAGGGTGATCTCGACGACGACCTCGGGGAGGTCCTCGGGAGGCTCCCCGATGGACCAGGACCGGTAGGAGCTCTGGCTCCAGGTGGGCCAGTCCAGGGAGAGGTCGGCCCGGACCCGGGGGGGCTGCTCCTCGCCGGGCAGGGAGTAGGAGGTCTCCCAGGAGACGTCCCCGAGGAAGACGTCGACCTGGAACCGCTCCTCGACGGCCTGCCGTTGGAGGAGGGCGTTCTCGAGGGCGGTGCGGGTCTCGGTGATGAGGTCCACCAGGATGTGGTCGAGCATGGCGGGCGAGAGGCTACCGTTCGTGGCGTGTCCCCGTCGGACGGTAGCCCCTGGCCTGGTCGTCGGGTCCTCGCCTACGCCCACCAGGGCGGGGCCTGGGAGGCCCCTTCGTCGCTGCTCTTCACGATCCGGCGGGCGTTGGAGGCGGGGGCCACCGGCATCGAGCTCGACGTCCATGCCACCGCCGACCGCCACCTCGTCGTCAGCCACGACGCCACCGTCGACCGGACCACGGCGGGGACGGGGAACATCGCCGAGCTGACCCTGGCCCGGCTCGAGGAGCTCGACCCGGGCTACTGGTTCATCCCCGGGGCCGACGTCACCCCGGGAAGTCCCGACGGGGACTACCCCTACCGGGGCCGGGCCGCCGGTGACCCGGATTTCCGGTTCGCCACCCTCCGGTCCGTTCTCGAGCTACTGGCCGACCACCCCGGGGTGGCCCTGAACCTCGACATCAAGCAGACGGCCCCCGTCGTCGAGCCCTACGAGGAGGACCTGGCCCGGCTCCTGGCCGAATTCGGGGGGACCGACCGGGTCATCGTGGCGTCGTTCCTCGATCCGGCCACCGAGGCCTTCGCCCGGTACGCCCCCGACGTGGCCACCTCGGCGGGGACGACGGCGGTGGCCGCCTTCTACCAGGCCGTCCGGGCCGGGGAGGACCCTGCCCCGATGGACCACGTCGCCCTCCAGGTCCCGGCCCGGATGGGGGACCTCGTCATCGTCGACCAGGCCTTCGTCGACGCGGCCCACCGGGACGGCCTGGCCGTCCATGTCTGGACTATCAACGACGAGGAGGAGATGGCCCGGCTGCTCGGCCTCGAGGTGGACGGGATCATCTCGGACCTGCCGACCACCCTGGTGGGGCTCCTCGAGGCGAAGGGCCGCAGCTACCGGCCCTGAGGGTCAACCACGACCGGCGTTGGGCCGCTTCCCGTGGTTGGCCTTCTTCACCCGCGCGTTCTTGCGCTTGTTGGTGCGCTTCGACATGGGGGGCAGGCTAGTCGGAGGTGGCCATCGGAGGCCACCTCAGGCACGGACTGCGCCGCGGAAACAGCACCGGAGGGCAGTATCCTCGGGAACGATGACGACCTGGATGCTCCGGGAGGACGAGGTGCTGGCCGTGGCGGAGGTGGCCGACACCTTCGCTCTCCGCTCCCGGGGGCTCCTCGGGAAGAAGGGCTACGAGGGGGCCTTCCTCCTCCCCCGGACCCGGGCCGTCCACACCCTCGGGATGCAGTTCCCCATCGACGTCGCCTTCCTCGACAAGGACCACGTCGTCCTCGACACCGTCACCATGGCCCGCTGGCGGTTCGGCCGGCCCCGGTGGCGGGGCCGGTTCGTCCTGGAGGCGGAGGCGGGGGCCTTCGAACGGTGGAGGCTCCGCCCCGGCGACGTTCTCGAGTTCCGGCCGTCGGAGTAGAACACTGCTCCGCAGGGGTAACGGTGGCGGAATGCCTGGCCGGAACCGGTGGTTGGAACGGCGGAACGATTCGCGGGGCCGCTCGCGCCGCCCCCAGAGGTGAGGATGAGGAACATGGGACTCTTCGGTGGGCGGGAAGCGCTGGACGAGACGCTGGGTCCACCGGTGGGCCCTCAGGACGCTCCGGAGGGCCTGGCCCTGGCCACGGTGGCGGCCGGCTGCTTCTGGGGGGTGGAGGAGTTCCTGCTCCAGATCCCCGGGGTGGTGGACGCCACCTCCGGCTATACCGGGGGGGAGGTCGACCATCCCACCTACGAGCAGGTCTGCTCGGGCCGGACCGGCCACGCCGAGGCCGTCCTCGTCGTCTACGACCCGGCCAAGGTGACCTACGAGCACCTCCTGGCCGAGTTCTGGCGCCACCACGACCCGACCACCCCGAACCGGCAGGGCCCCGACCACGGGACCCAGTACCGCTCCGCCGTCTTCGTCCACAGCCCCGACCAGGAGAAGGCGGCCCGGGCCTCGCTGGAGGAGTACCAGGTCCGGTTCAACCGGCCCATCGTGACCGAGATCAGCCCGGCCGCCACGTTCTGGCCGGCCGAGGCCTACCACCAGCGCTACACCGAGCGGACCGGCCGGGGTGGCTGTCACGTGGCCAACTGGTGACGGAACCCGTCTGGTTCGACTCCCACTGCCATCTCCAGGACCAGTACCGGTCGGGGGACCTGGCCGTCGCCGAGGCCGTGGCCGAGGCGGTCGGGGCCGGGGTCGGGGGCCTGGTGTGCGTGGGGACCGACGCCGGCACGTCGGCTCAGGCCCTCTCCCTCGTCCATGAGATCCGGGCCGGGGAGGCCGAGGCGGGGGCCATGGGGGCCTGGGCCACGGTCGGGCTCCACCCCCACGAGGCCTCCCACGGGCTCGGCGAGCTGGAGCCGGTCTTGACCGGGGCCATGGAGGACCGCCCCGGCCTCGTGGTGGCGGTGGGGGAGTGCGGTCTGGACTTCCACTACGACCACTCCCCCCGGCCGGCCCAGCGGGAGGTCTTCGCGGCCCAGATCGCCCTGGCCAAGGCCCACGGACTGGCCCTGGTCGTCCACACCCGGGAGGCCTGGGACGAGACCCTCGGGATCCTGGCCGAGGTCGGTCCTCCGGAGCGGACCGTCATCCACTGCTTCACCGGAGGACCCGAGGAGGCCCGGCGTTGCCTCGAGCTGGGGGCCTACCTGTCCTTCAGTGGCATCCTGACCTTCAAGGGGGCCCCGGAGATCCGGGAGGCGGCCCGGCTCTGCCCGACGGACCGGCTCCTGGTGGAGACCGACGCCCCGTTCCTTGCGCCGGTCCCCCACCGGGGGAAGCAGAACCGGCCGGCCTGGGTGACGGTGGTCGGGGAGGCCGTCGCCGCGGTGAAGGGGATGGACCCGGCCGAGCTGGCCACGTCGGCCACGGCGGCCACCCGGGCCGTCTTCGCCCTGGGCTGAACAGCCGGTCAGTCGATGCCGATCCGAGTTGAGACCTTGTCGGATCCCCCCTAGCCTGACCCTCGGACCCTACGGTCCCGTTCCTGGCCCCCACCGGAAGGCTGGTCTCCTGAAGACCCTCACCGACCGGGGGGCGCGGCCCGCACTCGCCCTGGTGCTCTGCATCGCGGTGGCGGTGGTCCCGCTCCTCCTCCTCTCCACCCCGGGACTGGCTCCGTCCAACTCGGCCACGGTCCGCCCCGCTGGGCTCGGGCACGTCCAGGCCGTGCGGGCCCTGGTCTCACCGGCTACGGCCGCCGCCCCGGCCGCGACGGTTCCGGATCCCACGACCGTCCCGCCTGTGACGACGACCACCGAGGCACCGCCCACGACCACGACGCCCTCCCCGACGACGGCCCCGCTCTCGGCTCCGGCCCCCGCCACCCGGGCCGAGCCGGCCCCGACGACGACCACCCCGGCCACCACCACCCCACCGACGACCGCGCCGCCCACGACCACCCCACCCACGACGGTGCCGGCGAACGGTGGCCATTCGGAGAGCGGGCAGGCCACCTGGTACGGGGCCCCTGACGGGACCTGCGCCAGTCCCGACCTTCCCTTCGGGACGGTGCTCACGGTCACCGACCAGGCCAACGGGGCCCGGGTCACCTGCACCGTCGAGGACCGGGAGGATCCGGCCTCGGGCCGGGTCCTCGACCTGTCGGAGTCGGGCTTCGCCGCCCTGGCCGACCCGTCGGAAGGTGTCATCGAGGTCACCCTCAGCTGGTGAGGGTCAGGTGACGCTCTCCCGTCAGGACATCACGGCGCTGCTGGCCCGCCACGGGCTGCGGCCCAGTCGGGCCCTGGGCCAGAACTTCGTGGCCGACCCGAACACGGTCCGGCGGATTGCCCGGCTGGCCGCCCTGGAGCCGGGGGAGCCGGTGGTGGAGATCGGGGCCGGGCTGGGATCGCTCACCCTGGCCCTCCTCGAGACGGGGGCGGCCGTCACCGCCGTCGAGATCGACCAGTACCTGCTCCCCGTCCTGCGGGCCCAGGTCGAGCCACTGGGGGCCCGGGTGGTGGAGGGGGACGCCCTTCGGCTCGACTGGGCCGAGCTCCTCGACGGCGAGGCCCCCTGGTCCCTGGTGGCCAATCTCCCCTACAACGTGGCCGTCCCCCTCGTCCTCCGGGTCCTGGACGAGGCTCCCGCCGTTCGGAGGCTGCTCGTCATGGTCCAGCGGGAGGTGGGGGAGCGGTTGGCGGCGGGGGCGGGCGACGAGGCCTACGGGGCCGTCTCGGTCAAGGTCCGTTATCACGCCCGGGCCCGGCTGGTCGGGAAGGTCCCGGCCACGGTGTTCGTCCCCCGCCCCCGGGTGGAGTCGGTCCTGGTGGCATTGGAGCGACTGCCCGAGGTGGCCGTCGACCCGGGGCTGGTCCCGGCCGAGCGGCTCTTCACCGTGGTGCGGGCCGGGTTCGCCCAGCGGCGGAAGATGCTCCGGCGGTCCCTGGCCGGGGTGGTCCGGCCCGAGGCCTTCGAGGCCGCCGGGGTGGCCCCCGAGGCCCGGGCCGAGGAGCTCGGTGTCGAGGATTGGGGGAGACTGGTTCGATGCGACCTGGGGCTGGGCAGCCTGGAGCCACCGTCGACGCCCCGGCCAAGCTCACCCTCAGCCTGAAGGTCTGCGGGGTCCGGCCCGACGGGTTCCACCTCCTCGACGCCGAGATGGTCACGGTCGACTTCGCCGACCGGTTGACCTTCGGCCCCGGAGACGGGCTCACCGTCGTCGACGAGGTCCCCGGCGGGCTGGGGGTGGCGTCGGTCCCGACAGGAACGGGGAACCTGGTCAGCCGGGCGCTGTCCCTCGTCGGTGCAACCGCCGACGTCCGGTTGGTGAAGCGGATCCCGGCCGGGGCCGGACTCGGAGGGGGGTCGGCCGACGCCGGCGCCGTGCTCCGCTGGGCCGGCGGGTGGGACCCGGTCGGGGCGGCGACCCTCGGGGCCGACGTCCCGTTCTGCGCGGTCGGGGGTAGGGCCCGGGTCACGGGCATCGGCGAGGTACTGGTTGTCCTCCCCTTCGAGGAGCGGCGGCTCCTGCTGCTCCTCCCGCCGGTCCAGGTGGAGACGGCCGCCGTCTTCGCCATGTGGGATCTCCTGGAGGAGGGGAAGGCGACGGGATCGCGGACCGGTGATGGGGGGAACGACCTGGAGGCGGCGGCGCTGGCCGTGGCTCCGGAGCTTGGTCCCTGGCGGGAGGCCTTCGGGAACCTGACCGGTCTCCGGCCCCGGTTGGCCGGCAGCGGGTCGACCTGGTGGGTGGAGGGCGACCCGCAGTCCCTCGGAGTCCCGGTGGAAGCTCTCGTCGTCGGAGGCCGCCGGGCACCGTTGGTCGCGACCCGGACGGTGCCGGCCGGCTGGCGCGCCCCGAGCTGATCCGGGCCCGCCGACGGAATACCGTCTCTGTCCATGACGTTCGATGCGGTGCGCGCCCGTCTCGCCCGTCCCGTGGCCCTGGGACAGATCGGGGGGTTCCGGCCGCCCGAGGACCTGCTGGCCTCCTGGTTGGGCCGGGTCGGCGTGGTCGGTCCCGGGGAGGAGTGGCCGGAGAACGCCGCCGGCCCCATGGTCGGGTTGGCCCAGATCAACCTGGCCGAGCTCCCCCTGGTCCCGGCGGCACTGGCCGACCTGGCCTTCCTGGCCCTGTTCGTGGCTGTCGACGGGGACGGGGCCATGGAGCCCCCCTCAGGGGGATCGGGGGAGGGGAGCTGGCTGCTCCGGGCCTATAAGGAGACCTTGGGCCTCCGGCCTGTCGAGGGAAGCCTGGCCCCGGACGTGCAGCCCTTCCCGGTGCTGTGGAGCGCCGGCCCCGACGAGCTCCCGAATTGGGACGATGCCACCCTCCTCCTGAGCGACGAGGAGATGGAGGAGTTCGAGGACGACTACGAGGAATTGGCCGGCTCGACGGACGACGGCTTCAAGGTCGGCGGGTGGCCTTCGCTCATCCAGGGGGAGATCGGGTGGTCGGGGCCGGAGGACCCTGGCTACCTCATCCAGATCGGAAGCGACGAGAAGGCCCGGATCCAGTGGGGCGACGGCGGCGTGGTCCACATCGGCAGGGGGCGCCGGGACCCGTCGTCCTGGGAGGCAGCCTGGCAGTGCTTCTGACGGGTGGGCGGAGGGAGGAGTCGTTCACACGGTCGTCATGTCCCGGACCCCCGGCGTTTATGGCCCATCCGTATGGTGGGACGGGTAGCGAGGTCAGCGACGAGCAAGGAGGTCGGTACATGTGGAGCACGTTCCGGAGGCTCGGAATCTCGATCGCCATCGCCAGATGGGCCCTCCGGCCGCCCGTTCCCGGCTGACGAGCGGGAGGGTAGGCGCACACGACGGCGCCGGCCCGGAGGACCAGCGGAAGAAAGGGCCGGTGGGCGCTCTCCGGCCCTTTCTTCGCGTCCGGAATTCGGGAACGGACGCGGGCACTCCCGCCCGTGGGGGGCGGGAGTGCCTGACGAACTCGAAGGTTGGGTGGCTACTTCCCGGCGGCCCGGCGCTGCCAGCGGGTGGCCTTCAGCATCTTCTTGTGCTNNTGTGCTTCTTCTTGCGCATGCGCTTCCGGCGCTTCTTGATCAGAGATCCCATGAGGGTTGAGAGACTAGTGGGGGAGGGCCCGGGTCCGCCAAGTAGGCTGGTCCGGGAAGGACGAGGCAGCTCCGGAGGGGGGGACGTTGGGCTTCAGAATCGCCGCCATCGACCATGTCCAGCTCGCCATGCCGCCCGGCCACGAGGCAGAGGGCGACGCAGTGGCCTTCTACCAGGACCTCCTCGGTCTGGACCGGATGGAGAAGCCCGCCGTGCTCGCCGCCCGGGGCGGTGTCTGGTTCTCGAACGGGAGCGTCCAGATCCACCTGGGGGTGGATCGGGAGTTCAGAGCGGCCCACCGGGCCCATCCCGCCCTGGTGGTCGAGGACCTCGACGATCTCCACCGGACCCTCGTCGAGGCGGGCCACGCCGTGCGCTGGGACGAGGAGCTGCCGGCCGTGCGTCGCTGCTACGCCGAGGACCCCTTCGGGAACCGCATCGAGCTCANNTGGAGCCGGATGCTTGGAGGTTCGAATCCTCCCCCCGGAGCTTCCCCGGCCGTTGGTCCGCCCGAGCGCTCAGACGGCTCGTCGGTAGGTCCAGACGGCCAGCGGGGCGAAGACGACGCCGATGGCGGACAGCCAGATGAGGGAGAGGGTGGCGTAGCCCGCCACCGCCCCGCCCAGGGCCAGGGCCCGCATGGTGTCCACCACCACCGTGACCGGGTTGGCCTTGGCCAACGCCTGGACGAATCCGGGCAGGGTGCCGAGGGGGACGAAGGCGGTGCTGACGAAACACATGGGGAAGAGCCAGATGACCCCGACCGACATGACCGTCTCGATCTGGCGGAGCTTCATGCCGATGAAGGCGGCCACGCAGGAGAGGACCAGCCCGAAGCCGACGGCCAGGGCCATCATGGCCAGAGCGGCGACGAAGCCGTTCTTGAAGCGGAAACCGACGGCGTAGCCGGTGCCGATGATGACCAGGACGACGGCGCTGTAGAGGATGAAGTCGAAGATGAGCCGGCCGGCCAGGACGGCCGACCGGGCGATGGGCATGGACCGCAGCCGGTCGATGATGCCCGAGCCGATGTCCTCGGCCAGCCCGATGCCGGTGCTCATCGACAGGAAGGCGCAGCTCATGGCCACCACCCCCGGCATCAGATATTGGACATAATTGGCCTGCTTGATGGCCCCCCCGAAGACGTACCTGAAGAGCAGGACGAACATGATCGGCTGGAGCAGGACGAAGATCACCGACGTCGGCTCGCGGAGGAAACGCACCAGGTAGCGCCAGGTCACGAGCCACCAGTCCTGGAGGATGCGCAACGTCATCTGAACACCCCGGCCGGGACCGCGGTGGGTGAGTGGGGCGCTGTTGCAGGCGGCGGTGGCGGTGGCGGTG
>PLZB01000088.1 GCA_003151955.1 Acidimicrobiaceae bacterium | reverse complement strand
CGTCGCTCGTCAGCGGCCCGGGCCCGCTCGGCCTGGGCCCGCCGGGCCGCGGCCGCTTCGACCCGGCGGGCCCGGCGGGCATCGGGGAGCTCCGGACCGTGCGTCGGCGTCGGCGTCGCCTCCGGCTCGGGGACCGCTCCCGGGCCTTCGTCGAGGGCCGGCTCGGGGAGGGCGAGGTCCGTCCCTCCGGCCAGGAGGTCCTGACAGAGCCCCGAGGAGGGGGCGGCACCCGTGGCCACCACGGCCAGCATGAGCTGGACGACGGGCAGGGCGTAGCGGAGGCGGACCTCTTCGAGGGCGGCCAGGAGCTCGTCGCGGGTGGGGTCCTCGGCCCGGTCCCCCAGCACCTCGACGACATCGGCCAGGCAGTCGTCGGAGACGATCACGGCCACGTGGTCCACGACGGGCCGGTAGCGGGACTCGCCCAGGGCGGCGGAGGGGGAGCGGCTCTTGCGGAGGGCGGCCAGCTGGGTCCGGGCCGGCTCGTGGACGGACTGGAGCTCCCGGGGGGAGATCCTCCGGAGGGCCTCCCCCACGGTGGCGGGGTCCACGAGGAGCAGGGCCCGGCGCACCAGGTCGTCCCCCTCCGGGCTGTGCCGATCGCTCATCCGCACAGCTTGGCCCGGCCGGGGACCCCGCCGCGCCACCCGCCGTCAGGGGGCCGGGGAGAGCCGGTCGAACCAGCGGGAGACGGTGGAGGCGGCGGCCCCGGCCCGGGCCAGGACGAGGGCGCCAGGCTCCCGGCCGGCCCGGCTCCCACGACGAGGACGTCGAAGGGGTCTCCGTTCACCGGGCTCCCTCCCCTCGGCCTACGGTGGGCATCCTCGCACCCCGAGGAGGGCCCATGCCGAGCGCTGATGTCGCCGACCCGAACCGGTTCGCCCAGGGCCTCTTCACCCCCCTCCCCCACCGCTATGACCGGCTGGCCGAGCTCCTCTCCATGGGCCAGAACGGGCGCTGGCGTCGGGCCATGATCGATCGGATCGTCCCCGGCAGTCCCGGCCTGGTCCTCGACGTGGCCTCGGGGACGGCGGGGGTGGCCCTCCAGCTGGCCGACCGGACCGGGGCCGGGGTGGTCGGGGTCGACCTCACCGAGGCCATGCTCCGGCGGGGCCTCGAGAACGTGGCTGGGGCCGGGGCCGGGGGTCGGGTCGAGCTGGTGGCCGGCCGGGCCGAGGCCCTCCCCTTCCCCGACGCCGCCTTCGACGCCCTCACCTTCACCTACCTCCTCCGCTACGTCGACGACCCCGAGGCCACCCTCCGGGAGCTGGCCCGGGTGGTGAAGCCGGGGGGGGTCGTGGCCAGCCTGGAGTTCCTCCTGCCCCCGAACCCCTTCTGGCGGTTCTGGTGGTGGGGCTACACCCGACTCGTCCTCCCCCTGGGGGGGCTGGTCACCGGGGGCCGCCAGTGGGCGCGGGTCGGGGCCTTCCTGGGACCGAACATCTCGGCCCACTACCGCCGGTACCCGGTGGCCTGGACGGTCCGGGCCTGGGAGCGGGCCGGCTTCGAGGCGGTCGGGACCCGGACCATGAGCCTGGGCGGGGGGCTCGTCATGTGGGGACGACGGGCCGGTGGCTGAGGACCCCGAGCTCCGGCCCGCCTTCTACGCCGCCGGCCGGGGGGCCTGGCGGGACTGGTGGACCCTCCTCCATCCCCCCTACACGGCCTGGCACCTCTCCTACGTGGTCATCGGGGCCAGCCTGGCCCCCCAGGTCCGGCTCGATCGGCTTTTCGGCACCCTCCTGGCCTTCTTCCTCGCCGTCGGCCTGGCCGCCCACGCCCTCGACGAGCTCCAGGGCCGACCCCTGCGAACGCAGCTCCCCTCCCCCGTCCTGGTGGCCGTCACCGTGGCCGGGCTGGCCGGGGCCCTCGCCGTCGGCATCGTCGGGGTGACCCGGGTGGGCTGGGTCCTCGTCCCCTTCCTCGTCCTCGGTCCCCTCCTGGTGGTGGCCTACAACGCCGAGCTCTTCGGGGGGATCGTCCACACCGACCTGGGCTTCGCCCTGGCCTGGGGGGCCTTCCCCGTCCTGACCGCCTACGTGGCCCAGACCCAGCGGCTCTCCGTCGGGGCCGGGCTGGCCGCAGCGGCGGCGGTGGCCCTCTCCTCGGCCCAGCGGTCCCTGTCGACCCCGGCCCGGCTCCTCCGGCGGCAGGTCACCGGGGTCAGCGGGACGATGACCCTGGCCGAGGGGGAGAGCCGGCCCGTCGACCGTTCCACCCTCCTCGGCCCCCTCGAGGCGGCGTTGCGGGCCCTGTCCTGGGGGGTGGTCCTCCTGGCTGCCGGCCTGGCCGTCACCCGGCTGGGTTGACGGCCAGGTCGAAGCCCCAGCCCCGGTCCACGAAGTCGGTGGTGACGGCGGCGCACACGGCGGCCTGGTCGGGGGGCAGGACGCAGCTCTCGCCGGCCGCCCACTGCTCGCCCTGGACGCTGCCGTAGCGGAGCACACCGACGGCGGGGTTGGTCGCCCCCGAGGCCTCGTCCACGCCCCGGACCCCGAACCGCCGGCCGACCCGGTGAGGAAGGTCCGCTGCTCGGCCGGCGCCGTGGCGAAGACCGGGCAGGCCAGGTAGGCGGTACAGGTCGAGCAGGGCGACGGGCGGTAGGCCAGGACGGCCTCGGTTCCGGCCGGAGGTGGAGCGGTCGAGATGGGGTCGGCCTCCCCCGGAGGGTAGACCGAGACCACGACCGATTCGTCCTCGCCGATACCGGCCGAACAGAGCCACCCCTTGGGGGCCAATACCGGGTCGACCGACCGGGACGAGTTCGAGTAGTAGGCCAGCTGCCCGGCCAGCGAGGCGGGCAGGGTCGCCGTGACGTGGTCCGGGAACCGGGAGGGCGGGGCCCCCTGGGACCCGTAGGTCGACGGGCACTCGTTGACGGCGAGGGCCTCCGAGACCGTGGGGGGGCCGGAGGCGACAGTCGTCGAGGTGGCCGGGGCCGTCGTCGGGGTCACCGGGGACGTGGTGGCCGGAGCCGTGGTCACCGGTGTCGTCACCGGCGGGGCGGTGGTCGGGGAGGGTCCCGGGGAGATGGGCGCAGATCGGTTCGACAGGGCCCCGGTGACGCCGGGGACGGCGCTTCGCCGTGTGGGAGCTCCAGGCGGTGTCCACATCGAAGTCGTCCCGGGCCATCTCCGAGAGGGCCTGGCGAGCTGCGTGCAGGGTCGCCTTCACCGTTCCCTCCGAGATCTCCATGATCGCGACGGCTCGTCACCTCCGACGGTGCGGTGGCGGTGGAGCCGGTCGACGGCCTCGAGTCGACGGAGCCGTCCCCGGTGGATGTTGCGGCCCCGTTGGACGGCCACCAGGCGGACCCAGGCCAGGGGGTTCTCGTAGGTCGAGACCCGGTCCCAGTGCCGATGGGCCTGGAGGAACGCCTCCTGGACGGCATCGTCGGGATCGGGGGTGAGGAGGGACATCATCCGGGCCAGGGCCAGGTAGTTCGTCCGGAAGAACCGCTCGAAGTCCGCGGTGTCGGGGCGGGCGGCCGCCTTGGTGGGCCCGACAGCCCGTTCCTGGGTCACGACCGCCTCCTCCGCTCGTCTCATCTCGCCGGTTCGCACATCGACTACACCCCGGAGAGAACCGACCGGTTTAGTCGAACGGCAATTCTGTGGGCCCAGTCGTCCCCGACCGGCCTGGGGCACGGGGATGAGTGTTACGCCGATCGGCGTAACGCCAGTTGGCGTAACGCCAGTTGGCGTCACACGCGCTAGGTTGGGGGGGCCGTGACCCGAACCATCCTCCCCCCTGGCGCCGGGAACCCCTTCCACTACGGCACCCCGGCGACCGGCGACTACTTCACCGGCCGTCGCAACGAGTTGCAGGCTGTCGTCAGCCGAATGCGCTCCGAAGTGAGCGTGGTGCTCATCTCCCCCCGCCGCTACGGCAAGACGTCGCTGCTGCGAAGGGCCGAGGAGCGCGTCCGACGCTCCGGGGCGAGTGTCGTATTCATCGACGTCCTGCTCTGCAAGGACCTCCCGACGCTTGCCTCATCGCTTGCCACCCAGGCTCTTCATGCCCGACCGGGAATGGTCGGACGGAGCGCCAAGGCGGCTGCGGACTTCTGCCGGCGCTTCCGGGCTGCCCCCCACGCCGAGTTGGGCGAGGACGGACGTTGGCGGCTCCACTTTGCTCCGCACCTGGCGACAGCTGATGCCGACCGCACGATCTCCGAGGTCTACCTGTTGCTGGCCGAGCAAGCCGAGGAGCGACCCTCCATCCTGGTACTCGACGAATTCCAGGCCATCACCGACCTGGGCGCACATCTGCCGAGGTTGCTCAAGGGCCTGGCCGACACCTACCCCAGGGTCGTCTTGGCCCTCGCCGGTTCCAAGCATCACCTCATGCAACGCATGGTGGTCGACGCCGACGCCCCCCTCTACGGGATGTGCCAGGCGATCGGTCTCGGGCCCGTCGATGACGAGTCGATGGTCGAGTACCTCGTGCAGCGGGCGGCCTCAGGCGGAAAGCCCATGGTCCGGTCGGTGGCCGAGGAGTTGATCAGCCTGGCCGGGCCCGCTCCGAACGACATCCAGCGCCTTGCGTTCGAGGCCTACCTGGCGGCCCCGTCGGCGATCGACATCGAGGCCGTCCGACGAGGGCTGCTCATGACGGTGAGCCACGGCGTGCATGAGTACGCCGAGATCTGGAATACCCGGCCACCGGGGCAGCGGCGTGTGCTGGGCGCCCTTGCCGATGCGCCGACGGGCCATACGTCTTCGAAGGCCTTCCGCGAGCGAAGCGGAGTCTCGAGTACTTCGTCTGTGCAGAAGGCCATCGAGGCGCTCGATCAAGCTGAGTTGATCGTGCGGAGGGACGGGACGTGGCACGTCGCAGACCCGTTCTTCAGGGCCTGGGTGCCGTCCCCCGACGTGCTGCACGGCTGACAGTGCCCATCGTGGAGCCCTCGGGGAGGGCCGGCCCGGCTCTGTCCTCGACGTGGCGGCGGAAGCCGGCCACGGTGGACTCGACCACCCGGTCGTGGCCCCAGGAGAGGAGGGGGAGGGCGACCCTGGAGGCGATCCGCATGGGGCGTTGCATCATCTCGATCGTCCAGGCCACCTCGGCCCGGGTCCCCGTCCCGGCCGGGGCCAGTCTGAGGCTGGCCTCGCCCTCGAGGTCACCTCGGACCACGGCGTCGATCAGGATGGGGCGCCGGCAGCGGACCAGCTCGACGTCGATCCGCATCCGGTAGGGCAGGGGTGGGGAGACGACCCCGTGGAGGACGGCCCCGGCCCGGAGGGCTCCCCCGTCCAGGCTGAACTCCTCCAGCCAGGGCCACCAGCCCTCGAAACGGTCGACCAGCTCGATGGCGTCCCAGAGCCGGGCCGGGGGGAGGGAGAAGTCGAACCCGCCCCGGTAGGTCATGACCGGCGCCGCCACGACCTGACCTTACCAATGGAGGTCCTCAGGTCGTCACCTTGAGGAGCTCCCCCATGGCCTCGGGGATCCGACCGGCCAGGGTGGCGAGCTCCGGGACGGTGTCACTCCCGGCGATCAGCCCGAAGCCGAGGTGGTCCCGGTAGCTCATGGCCGTGATGTTGAGGGCGGCCCCGTCGACGACGGGCCCGAAGGGGTGGTAGCCGACCATCTCGGCCCCGGCGCAGAAGAGGGGCTGAACCGGACCGGGGAACGACGAGATGACGAGGTTGCAGGGGGGGAACCGGTTGGTCAGCCCCGTCCGATGGGCCAGTCGGGCCGTGGCGGCCAGGACACCGGGGGTCAGGGCCGCGGCGAGGTCCTCGATGGTGTGGGACCCGAGGAGCCGGTCCTGGTCCCGGGCCTGGCGGGACCCGTCGGCGATGGCCAGGAGACGGAGGAGGGGATCGTCGAGGGTGGTGGCCAGGGAGACGAGCATGGCCGAGAGGCGGTTGGTCCCGGCCATCCCTGCCTCCCCGGCCTCCCGGGTGGAGACGGGGACGAGCGCCACCAGGGGACGGAGGGGGCAGGTGCCCTCCTCGAGGAGCTGGGCCCGGACGGCGGCGGCGGAGAGGGCCAGGATGACCTCGTTCACGGTGGTCCCGGTGGCGGCCCGGACGGCGTCGACGTCGGCCCGCTCGACCCGGGTGAATGCGACCCGCCGGCCGGGGCCGGGCCGCCGGTCGAGGGAGGTCCGGGGGGCCGTGAAGGGGGCCGGGGGGGCCACGGCGTCGGGCTCCCGGTTGTGCCGACGGATCCGGCCCAGGGCCTGGGCCGTCCGGAGCGCCGCACCGGCCAGGGCCGGGCCCCGTCGGGCCAGGGCCAGGACCGAGTCCGCCGCCAGCCGGGCCCCGGAGGGAACCTCCTCGGGGCGCCAGGGCTGACGGGGCGGGGCGACGGTGGAGATCTCGGGGGTGAGATCCATCAGGGCGGCGGTGAGCTCCACCCCGGAGATCCCGTCGATGGCGGCGTGGTGGATCTTCACGAGGGCGGCCACCAGGCCGTCCTCGAGGCCTTCGACCAGGTGGAGCTCCCAGGGGGGCTGATCCGCCTCCAGGGGGCGACCCAGGACGTCGGCGGCGTAGTCGGCCAACTGGGCCGGCCCCCCCGGGCCGGGGATCGCAGCCCGGTGGAGGTGGCGGTCGAGGTCGAAGTCCGGGTCCTCGACCCAGCGGGGGTGGTCGAGGCCGAACGGGACCCGGACGAGTCGCCGCCGGAAGGCCGGCATCAGGTGGATCCGGTCGGCCAGGACCTGGGGGAGTGCCAGATGGAGCGGCGTCCCCCCGGGGGCGGTGGCCGGGTCGAAGACGACCACCGCCCCCACCTGGAAGAGACTCGTCGGGGACTCGAGGGAGCAGTAGACGGTGTCGAAGCCGCGGAGCCGTTCCATGGCGACACCTCCTCCCGGCCCTTGGGCCGGTTACTGCATCGAGGTCCAGTCAATGCCTCCGGGGCGGCCCTGTGAAGTGACCGGGGGCCTATTCCCGCACAACTGGGCCCCGCCCTAGCATCAGGTGATGCCCTCGCTACGCTTCGCCGTCATCGGTGCCGGAATGGCCGGGATCCTCAGCGCCGTCAAGCTGGCCGAGGCCGGCTACGACGGGGTCACGGTCTACGAGAAGGCCGACCGGCCTGGAGGGACCTGGCGGGAGAACACCTACCCGGGCCTCGCCTGTGACGTGCCCTCCCACCTCTACAGCTACTCCTTCGCCCTCAACCCGGGCTGGAGCCACCTCTTCTCTCCCGGGCCCGAGATCCAGTCCTACCTGGAGGACGTGGCCCGACGGTACGGGGTGGAGGAGATGGTCCGCTACGGCGACGAGGTGGTCGGGCTGACCTGGACCGACGGGCGGTGGCAGCTCGAGACGGCGTCGGGTCATCGGGACGAGGTCGACGTGGTGATCGCCGCCACCGGGGTCCTCCACCATCCGAAGATGCCGGTGATCGACGGGCTGGAGAGCTTCGCCGGCCGGGCCTTCCACAGTGCCCGGTGGGACCACAGCACCGAGCTCGAGGGAGCCCGGGTCGGGATCATCGGGACGGGGTCGACCGCCGTCCAGATCACCTCGGCCATCGTCGACCGGGTCGGATCGCTGTCGCTGTTCCAGCGGACGGCCCAGTGGATCGCCCCGGCCGAGAACCCCCCCTACCCCGAGGAGGTCCGCAGCGGCTTCCGGGCCGACCCGGCCTCCCTGGAGGAGCTCCACCGGACCCTCTCCTCGCTCTTCGAGGGCTTCTCCGCCTCGGTCGTGAACGCCGAGTCGGCCCAGATGGCCACCCTGGCCGAGGCCTGCCGGGTCAACCTGGAGACGAGCGTGGTCGACCCCGAGCTCCGGGCGCGGCTCCGTCCCGATTACCGGGCCGGCTGCAAGCGGCTGGTCATCTCCCCCGACTTCTACCGGGCTATCCAGCATCCCCACGCCGAGCTCGTCACCGAGGCCATCGATCGGATCGAGCCGGGAGGGGTCCGGACCGCCGATGGCCGGCTCCATGAGCTCGACGTCCTGGTCCTCGCCACCGGGTTCCACGTCGACGCCTTCCTCCGGCCCATCGAGGTCAGCGGCCGCGACGGCCGGACCCTGGCCCAGGCCTGGGCCGCCCGGCCCGAGGCCTACCTGGCCCTCTCCGTCCCGGACTTCCCCAATCTCTTCCTGGTGAACGGCCCGAACGGCCCGGTCGGGAACTTCTCCCTGATCGAGGTGGCCGAGCTCCAGGTCGGCTACATCCTCAAGCTGGCGGCCTGGCTGGCCGGGGGAACCGGCCGGCAGCTCTCCGCCAGCCACCCCGCCCTGGAGGCGTTCGAGGCCGACCGGGTCGCCGCCGCCGCCAACACGGTCTGGGCCACCGGCTGCCGGAGCTGGTACCTCGACGACCGGGGCATCCCGGCCGTCTGGCCCTGGACCTTCACCCGGTTCCGCCAGGTGATGGCCGAACCCGATCTCGACGCCTACGACCGGGTGGGCTGACAGTGACCGTCCGTCAGGTGGCCCGGTGTGGTCCCGGGTGGTCCCGGCGACGGATGCACCTCCGCTGCGCCCTCGGCATCACAGCCGAGCACCGGGCCTCGTCCCGCCGGGCCAGGATGAACCGGGCCACGAAGTCGCCGCTGTCCCGGGCCCGGGCCAGGGCCGCCTCCAGAGCCCGCTCGGGGTCGGCGTTGCCGACCTCGTCCCAACCGGCCTCCAGGGCCACCTGGAGCTCGTCGGTCGAGAGGAGGGCCGCCTCCTCGGCTGTCATGACCCCGGCCGCCACCGCGGCACGGCGCATCCCCTCCGGAGCCGGAGGAGGTCGGAAGTCCCAGCCTTCGAGACCCACGGCGGCCGCCATGACGTCGAGCAGGGCCAGGGACTCCCAGAGCGCGGTGGCCTCCTCGGCCGGGATGCAGCCCGACCCGACCAGGCCCCGGGCCATGTCGTAGACCTCCTCGTCGGACCGCCGTCCCATGCAGAGGACTTCGACGAGACCGGAGCCGTCCTCGACCGACGCCTTGTAGACGATGCGGTGATGACCCCCGAGGACCTCGAGGGTGTTCCAACCGGCCAGGGGGGCTCGGAGGGGGTGCTTCCCGCCCGGATCGGCGCAGAGCGCCACGGCGGCGCCCAGGACCTCGAGGCGTTGCCGGTCGGGGAGATCCTCGAGCTGTTCGACGAAGACGTCCGAGAAGACCACCTCGGCCTGGTCGTCGGGGAACCGGCCTCCCCGCTTCACTCCCCGGCCAGCTCCGAGGCGCGGGCCCTGACCTGTCGGGGATCGAGACCGAGCCGGGCGCAGACGTCTTCGAGCGGAAAGGCCCTGGTGCCCGACAGGGCAAGGTCGGCGGCGGACTCGACCACGATCCGGGCCGCCTCCCGGATCCGGCGGAGGTCCTCGTCGATCCGCTCCGCCCCGTCGACGACGGCCACGGGCCGGCCGTGGCTGGTCAGGACGATGCGGTGATCCCCGGCTTCGACGGCGAGCGCCGAGACACCCTTGCGGGAGGCGGTGGACATCGGCATCCGGAGGGGCTTCATCCTGCAAGACTACATAGATCTGGTCCGGCGTCAGGCCCGTCGGGTGGCGCGCACGACGACATCGTGCAGCTCGACGGCCCGGCCGGCGTGGTCGGTGAGGGTGCGGGTGTGCTCTTCGGCGGTGACGACGTCCCATCGGGTGACGTCGAGTCCCGCCGTGATGCTCGCAGCGGTGACCGTCGCCTCCACGGGAGGGTGGTGCCCATGGCGCGGCTGGCCGTGGAGGTGTCCGACGATCAGCAGGGTCCCGCCTGATGCCACCCAGTGGGAGATCCGTTCGTAGAACGCCAGTTGCGCCATTGCGGGGTGGGCGTAGTGGGTGGTGACCAGGTCGAGCTGTCGGCCCGGTTCCCAGGCACTCAGGTCCGCCTCGACCCACTGGATGCGCCCGGGTGGTGCACCATCATCCTTGGCGCGCTCGGAGGCGCGGGAGAGGGCTTCGGTGGAGATGTCGACGGCGGTGACCTGCCAGCCCTCGTTGGCGAGCCAGATCGCTTCGACGCCCTCACCACAACCGGCATCCAGCGCCGAGCCCGGCATCAGGCTCCTGGTCTCCCGTACGAGAGACGGGTTCGGGACGATCTCCGGCCCGGCTCCATGCTCGTTCGCCTGCTGCCAGTGGGACTCCCAGTAGTCCGCGTCGAATTCCCCTGACATCACGCCTCCGTCGTCCTGTCCAACCTGCGCCGCGGACCGGAGTGGTGCAGGTCAGTCCCCCTGGGCTCCCAGGAGGGCTTCGAGCTGGTCGAGGGGCATGGGCCGGCCCAGGTGGTAGCCCTGGGCCTGGTCGCAGCCCAGCCCGGTCAGGACCTGGAGCTGCTGTTCGGTCTCGACCCCCTCGGCCACGGTCCCGAGGTGGAGGGCCCGGGCCAGGGAGATGATGGCGTTCACGATCTGGCTGTCGTGGTCCTCGGTCCCGAGGCCGTCGACGAAGGACTTGTCGATCTTGACGGTGTCGATGGGGAGCTGCTGGAGGTAGGAGAGCGAGGAGTAGCCGGTCCCGAAGTCGTCGACGGCGAGGTGGGCACCGAACTCCTTCAGGAGACCGAGTCGTTTCAGGGACTGCTCGACGTCGCGCATGAGGGAGGTCTCGGTGATCTCGAAGGAGATGGCCGAGGGATCGGGGGCGGCGGCCAGGGCGGCGAGGACGAGGTCGACCGCTTCGGGCTGGTTGAGCTGGCTGGCCGAGAGGTTCACGGCCACCCGGAGGGCGATGCCCCGGTCCAGCCAGGCCCGCTGCTGGCGGCAGGTCTCCTCCAGGACCCAGGTCCCCAGGGGGACGACCAGGCCGCTCTCCTCGGCGGCGTCGATGAAGGCGGCCGCGGCCAGCAGTCCCCGGGTGGGGTGGTTCCAGCGGACGAGGACCTCGGCCGCCTCGATCCGGCCCGAGCCGATCCCGTAGACGGGCTGGTAGTGGAGGAGGAACTGGCCGTGCTCGAGGCCGGCCCGGAGCTCGCTCTCGAGCTGGAGCCGGTCCTCGAGGCGGGAGCGGAGGCTCTCGTCGAAGCGCTCCAGCCGGTCCCGGCCGAGCTCCTTGGCCCGGAAGAGGGCGGCGTCGGCGTAGCGGAGGAGGTCGGAGGCGAGATCGGTCCGGGCCGCGCTGAGGGAGGCCAGGCCGATGCTGACGGTCGAGTGGACGAGGAGGTCGTCGATGGCGAAGGGCCGGCGGAAGGCGTGGAGGATCCGGTCGGCGACGGCCGAGGCGGCGTCGGGCGCTCCGGTCTCGTCGATGAGGACGGCGAACTCGTCCCCGCTCTGGCGGGCCACGAGGTCCCCGGGCCGGACCACCCCGAGGAGCCGCTGGGCGGCCTGGCCCAGGACGACGTCCCCCTGGGCATGGCCGAGCCCGTCGTTGATGACCTTGAACCGGTCGAGGTCGATGAAGAGGACGGCCACGTCACCCCGACCCTCAGGCCGGTGGGTGAGGGCGGCGCCGACCGCCTCGAGGAAGAGGGTCCGGTTGGCCAGCCCGGTCAGGTCGTCGTGGGAGGCCCTGTGGAGGAGGACCGCCTCGGCGTCCTTGAGGGCGGTGATGTCGAGGGTGATCCCCTCGATGGCCACGACCTCGCCGGCGTCGTCGAGGACGGGGACGGCCCGGGTCTCGGTCCAGATGACCCGACCGTCCCGGTGGATCCGCCGCTTGGGCAGCGACGTCGCCGGCCCCTTGGAGAGGGTGGTGTAGTACTCGACCAGGGACTCACTCTCCTGCGGATCGGCGTTGGCGATCAGGAGGAAGGGGTCCCGGTAGAAGTCCTCCGGCTCGTAGCCGAGGAGGTCGGTGACGGCCGGGCTCACGAACTCGAGACCAGGATCCGGGCCGAGCCGGTAGCGGTAGATCACGACGGGGGCGTTCTCGGCCAGCCGGCGGTACCGCTCCTCGCTCTGACGGAGCTCCGATTCGACCGTCAGACGCTGGGCCACCTCCCGGCCGGCCGTCCTGTGGAGCTCGGCGTTGTCGATGACGAGGGCGGCCCGGCCGGCCACGTCGGTGGCCAGGGCGATCTCGGCCGGGGTGAAAGGCGTGTCGGGCCGGTGACGGGCCAGGGCCAGGATCCCGATGACCCGGCCCCGGGCCGGGAGGGGGAGGAGCATGAGGCTGTGGATGGGGAAGTCCCGGACGTAGCCCCGATGGTCCTCGACCATGGTCTCCAGGAACTCCACCTGGTCGATGGCATTGAGGATCAGGGGCTCGCCGCCGGTGACGACCGAGGCCAGGATCGGGGTGGTGACCAGGGCGGGATGGCCGGACAGCAACGCCGTCAGCCCGGCCGAGACCTCGGAGTCGAGGGCGTGGACGGCGACCAGCTCGAGGACATCGTCGTCGCGGCGGAGGAGGAGGGCGCAGCTGTCGTCCACGGCCTCGACCAGGCGCTCCACCACCACCGGGAGGAGGCGGTCGTAGTCGAGCCCGGCATCGACGAAGGCGCGGAGGGCCCCGTCGAGCAGCCGACTGCGACGGCCCTCCTCAGGCTCGAACATCCCGTCCCCCCACCCCCGGACCCGGGAACGGGTCCGTCCCGGAAGCGTACCTCCGGAAATCCCGTGTCGATAGGGTCCGGCCTAGAGGGTGAGAACGCCCCGGGCCAGCTTCCCGGCGTGCATGTCCTCCACGATCTCCCGGAAGCCCTCGAGGGGCCTCGTCTCGGTGACGAGCTCGTCGAGCATGAGCTTCCCCTGGAGGTAGAGCTCGACCATGAGGGGGATGTCGTGCTGGGGTCGGGAGGAGCCGTAGCGACAGCCCAGGAGGCCCCGGTCCACGTAGGCCAGGCTGTTCACGTCCACGGCGACCTCTGTCCCCCGGGCCGGGATCCCGATGGCGACGGCGTTGCCGCCCCAGTCGAGGACGTCGAGGGCGTTGCGGAGGACAGCGGGGTGGCCGACGCAGTCGAAGGCCCAGGAGACCCCACCGGGGCCGAGGGCCCCGGAGACGGCCCGGGGGTTGTGGGGGACGATCTTCTTGATCTCGGCCACGGCGTCACCGGCGGAGGCGTCGACGAAGTGGGTGGCTCCGAACTGCATGGCCAGGGCCTCCTTGGAGGCCATGGTGTCGACGGCGACGATCCGGCTCGCCCCCGAGAGCCGGAGCCCCTGGATGACGTTGAGGCCGACCCCGCCCACGCCGAAGACCGCCGCCGTCTCCCCGGGCTGGACCCGGGCCCGGTTGAGAACGGCCCCGACGCCGGTGAGGACGCCGCAGCCGATGAGGCAGGCCGAGGAGAAGGGGACCTTCTTCGAGATGGGGACGGCCTGGACCTCGGAGACGATGGTGTACTCGGCGAAGACGGAGGCGGCTGCGAAGTTGGAGGCCGGCTCCCCGTCGAAGGTGAAGGGGGTCGAGACGTTCCCGAGGGACCGGATGCACCAGGTGGGGTGGCCGGTGTTGCAGGCCCGGCAGGTCCCGCAGGAGGCGATGGTGGCGATGACGACGTGGTCGCCGGGCTTCACCGAGCGGACCTCGGAGCCGACGGCCTCGACGATCCCGGCCCCCTCGTGGCCGAGGACGGAGGGGGCCTTCCAGGGGATGGTCCCGTCGATGACGGAGAGGTCGGAGTGGCAGACCCCGGCGGCGACGATCTTGACCTTGACCTGGGTCGGCCCCGGGTCGTTCACCTCGAGCTTGTCGGTCACCTCGACGTCGGCCCCGGTGTAGACGATGCCTCTCATGGTGGATCCTTTCTCGGTCGGTCAGGTTCGCGGGGCGCCGGAGCGGGCCCGGAGCTCGGTCTTCAACACCTTGCCCGAGGCGTTCAGGGGGAGGGCCTCGAGGACCTCGAAGGTGGCGGGGACCTTGAAGTTGGCCATCCTGGTCCTGGCCCAGCCCGGGAGCTCGGCCAGGAGGCCGGCCGGGTCGACCCCGGGGCGGGGGACGACGTAGGCGCAGCCGACCTCCCCCATCCGGTCGTCGGGGACCCCGACCACGGCCACCTGGGAGATCCCGGGGTGGGCCAGGAGGGCCCCCTCGACCTCGGCCGGGTAGACGTTCTCGCCCCCCCGGATGATCATGTCCTTCAGCCGGTCGGTGATCCGGAGGTTCCCGGCGTCGTCCATGACCCCGATGTCGCCGGTGTGGAGCCACCCCTGGGGGTCGATGGCCGCGGCGGTGGCCTCGGGGTCCTCGAAGTAGCCCGGGACGACGGTGTAGCCCCGGACGACGATCTCACCGGCCCCGCCCCGGGGAACCTCCCCTCCGGCCGGGTCCACCACCTCGACCTCGAGGCCGGGGATGGCCCGGCCCGAGGTGGTGGCGATCGTCTCGGGATCGTCCCCCTGGCGGCACATGGTGACGGTCCCGGTCGACTCGGTGAGGCCGTAGGCGGTGAGGACGGTCTCGAAGGTCAGCTCGGAGCGCATCCGCCGGATGAGCTCGACCGGGACGACGGCGGCTCCGGTGACGGCCAGCCGGAGGGTCGAGAGGTCGTGGTCGGCCCGACCGGGATGGTCGAGGATGGCCTGGTAGAGGGTGGGGGGGCCGGGGAGCATCGTGATCCGCTCCTGGGGGATCCGGTCGAGGACCCGGTCGACGTCGAAGACGGCCTCGGGGACGATGGTGGCCCCCGTCATGAGGCAGGCCAGGATCCCGGCCTTGTAGCCGAAGGTGTGGAAGAAGGGGTTGACGATCAGGTAGCGGTCCCCTTCCCGGAGGCCGACCACCGAGGCCCAGACGGCGAAGGTCCGGAGCGTCTGACCCTGGGTCGTCATGGCCCCCTTGGGCTGTCCCGTCGTCCCCGAGGTGAAGATGATGTCGGAGAGGTCCCCCGGGGCCACCGTCTCCCACCGGGCCCGAGCCTCGGCCTCGGAGACGGCCCGGCCCACGACGTCCCCGAGAGCCTCGACGACCCCCTCGGCCCCGGCCAGGAACTCCTTCCAGCTGTAGACCGGGACGACCTCCCCCGCCGTCTCGACCTCGCCGGAGACCTGGCTACCGGCCTCGTCCCGGAGGAGGACGATCCGCTCGAGGTCGGGGAGCTCCTCCCCGACGAGCATGGCCGGGTAGTCGATCCCGAGGAAGCCCCGGACGGTGAAGAGGGCCTTGACCCGGGCCTTCCCCAGGACGTAGGCCGCCTCGGGGCCCTTGAACCGGGTGTTGAGGGGGACCAGGACGGCCCCGGACCCGAGGACCCCGAGCGCGCAGACCACCCACTCGGCCAGGTTCGGGGCCCAGATCGCCACCCGGTCGCCGGGCTCGATGCCAGCCCCGAGGGCGGCCCGGGTCACCTCGAGGGCGGCGGCGGCCAACCCGGCGAAGCTCAGCCGGGTCTCCCCGTCCACCAGGGCCTCGGCCTCACCGAACCGCCGGGCCGCGTCGGCGACGAGCCCGGGGACGGACCCCCACTGCAGATCGCCCCGTGGATCCTCATCCGGCTCTGACACGCCGTCAGGTTACTGATCGGCGGAGGAGCCCGCCACCGACTACCTCAGGTCGGAGATGAGGGCCCCGATGTCCTGGGCCGCGCTGTGGAGGTCGACCCGGGCGTTGCTCACGCTGACGTGGGCCCCCTTGAAGGTCCCCCAGTTCCCGGGAGCCCCCGCCGGCGTCTGGGCCAGGACCGTGGCCGAGACCCCGTCGACGGCGGTGGAGGCCGCCGTGACCTGGGTCTGGAGGTCGGCGAAGGTGGCCTGGGCCGCCGTCACGTTCCTCCCCGCCACCTGGGCGGCGGCGATGGCGGCGGTGACGGTCGGGTAGACGGCCTGGACCTTGGCGATGATGGCCGACTCCGTGTCGGCCACGATGACCAGGTCGACCTGGGGCGTCATCACCTCGTAGACCCGGTAGCCGAAGACGGCCGACTTGGCGTCGGCGATGAGCCCGCTGCAGGTCGTCTCGGTTGGGGCCTTGGCCACGAGAGCCTGGACCGCTGGGAGCTCCGTCACGGTGAGGTCCTGGAGGAGGGTCGCCTTGTCGGAGGAGGTGAGCTCGCCGGCCCCGTTGACCCGGGAGATGAGGGAGCTGAGCTGGGTGACCCGGTTGGCCAGGTCCTTCTCCACCAGGGCCTGGGCCGCGGCGAAGTTCGCCGTCGTGCACCGGGGCGAGGAGACCGCGGTGGTCGTCGTCGTGGTGGTGTCGGCGAACGCCACCGTCGGGATGCTCAGCAGGACGCCTCCGGCGAGGACACCTGCAGCAAGGCGGGAGGCGCGGGAACGGGCCATGGAGAAAGTCTCCCTCCGGGACGTTCGGAACCGGTGAACCGGATGTTAGGGATCTGTGAGGTCAGTCCCCGGGGGTGTCGCCACCTCCACTGACGTATCCCGAGAGCGAGGAGTCCCCGGCCGGGGTCCCGCCCCCGTACGAGGTCCCGGTCCCCCCCGACGAAGTCCTACATCCGCAACGCCGCCGGGACCTGGTCGAACCAGCTGAGCGCCCCCGAGGTCGGCTCGACGGACCCCCGGGCCGACTTCGCCGTCCTCGACACCGTGACCGGTGTCAGCTCGGCCCCCGTGAGCGGCCAGGCCGGGCAGACCCGCTTCACCTACACCCTGACCCCGGCGGCCGCGGCCAAGCTCATCCAGGGAGCCACCACCTCGGGGGCGGTGGTGACCGGTTCGGCCACGGTCGCCTCCGGGGACATCACCGTCCTCAGCTTCTCGGTGGGGAGCCCGACCCCCAGCTTCACCACCACCATCACCTACAGCGCGGTGGGGACGACCCCGGCGCTGACGAAGCCGCCGGGAGCCTGAGCCGGCCTGTCCCTCAGGGGCCCGCCAGGTCGGCGGCCAACCGCTTGCCGAGGAGCCGCCCGGCGTCGAGGGTGCCAGGGTGGCCGGGCAGGGGATCGACGGAGTGGAGGACCAGGGCGTCGACCGCCCACAGGGCCTGGAGCGTCCACTGGGGCCGGTGCATCGACCACCAGTTGAGGCCGGCCCAGACTCCCTCGGCGAAGACGGCGGCAGCGAGCTGCTGGGTACGGGGCCGGTTGCGGATCACGACCTCGGTGGGCCGGATCCCCCGGGCGAGCAGCGCCTTGGCGTCGTCGAGGTCGAGGAGGGGATGGACCTCCTCGTCGAGGAGGTACGTCCCGAGACGACGCTCGGCACCGGCGAGGGTCGGAACCCGGAGCATGGGCCGACGCCAGGTCGAGAGGTGGGCAAACGTCTCGCCGATGGCCCCGCTCGGCGAGGAGCTCAGGTAGGCGGCCAGATAGGACCTCGGGTTGTCCCATCGGCCGGTCCCCTGGAAAGGCTGGAGGAAGAGCGGGTGACCCGGCTCCCCCGGCTCGGCTCCCGGGAGGTAGGGGAAGACACGGTAGAGCAGCACTGTCAGGCGTAGGCGCCGGACGCCTCGGCCCGGAGTGCATCGATCACCTCGGCGGTGCCGTTCAGCTCGATCCACGCCACCGGGGCGAGCCCGTCGAGATGGGCATTCGAGGTGGTGAGCCAGTCGCGGGCGACCTCCTCGTGTCCCCAGACGAGGAGCGCCCGAGCCAGGACGTAGTCGATGTCGAGGAGCATCCGGGCCTGGTCCGGTCCGGGGACGGTCTCACCGGAGACCCATCGACTCGGCTGCGACGGCGCCACGGCCAGAAGGGCGGCCGCCTTCCTGGTACCTCCCAGCGCCTCGATGACGAAGGCCGTCCGCTCCCGGGGGTGCCAGCCCGGCGAGGGTCCTCCTCCCCGGATTCGCTGGACGACCCGGACCCCGGGGTGCCGGAAGGCCTCGTTGGGAGCGGCCAAACCCGTCTCCTTCCCAACCTTTGCAACGTCGGCTTCGCTCCTTGGCGACCGGAGCTTCTCTTGCGTCTTCCTGGCGGGCGTCATGGAGTGAAGCATAGTCGCAACAGAAGTCGTTGCGCTCCAACGGCCCATGACCTACCGAAGAATTGGTCGTGGCGGACCGGGTCCGGTCCGGCGCCCCGACAGCCAGGCTCAGTCCTCGCGGGTGGCGGTGCGGACCGACTGGGATCCGGGGTGGCTCGCCTCTCGGAAACCGGTGGACTCGGCTTCCGAGGCCGCGTCGGGAACTGGATGGTGGGACCTGATGGCCATCGTCCAAACGGCGGTGCTCATACATCAGGTCTCGGCAGCCTCCTGGTGAGACCTGAGGCCGAAACCACGGTCCGTGACGTATTGTCCGTCCGTTGTCCCACGGAGAGCGCGCAACAGGTCCGCCGGGGGATGTCTGGGCGGCCTGAACTGCCGGCCCATCGTTGTCCGGACGCCGGACGGTCTGATTCAAGAATCCAGCTTCCGTGCCGATGACAATCCGACGTCTCATATTCAGACGTCATATTGATAATTGCCAATGTCGGAACAGGATCGAAGGGAGGTACGAAGGATGCACGAAGCCCTGGTTCAACCCGCCCTGGGGGTGCCCCGAACAGCCGAACCGGAGCTCCGTGGCTCCGAGGAGGCCTTCACCCTGATCGAGTTGATGGTGGTCCTCCTGATCATCGCCATCCTGCTCGCCATCGCCATCCCGACGTTCCTGGGGGTGACCTCGAGCGCCAACGACCGGGCGGCCCAGGCCAACGGGACCAACGCCGTCCACGAGGCCGTGGCCGCCTTCGAGAACAACAGCCAGACCTACAACAGCGTCACCCTGACCAAGTCCGCCCCCGAGTTCAACTGGAACAACGACTCGGCCGGCTCCGGCGCCAACCTGGTCAGCGCCACCGGGAACACCGTCAGCTACTGGATCGGTGACTCGGGCGCCAGCGGCGACGGCATGGCCCTCATTCTGGCCACTTACGCCAAGGGAACGAATACCTGCTGGTACCTCGTCAACCTGGAAGCCAACCCGGCCAACGCCGGGGCCGGGATCGTCGGGGACGCCCAGTCCTTCATCCAGACCTCGGGGGCCACCACCGGCGGCACCTTCTACGCCCACAGCACCGGCACCGACTGCCAGGCCAGCCTGGCCGATCCCCCCTACATCTGGGGAACGTCGTGGGGCACCGCCGGCAACAACGGCAGCACCAGCGGCGGCGGTTCCACCACCACGACGAGCGATCCCGACACCTACAACTGCACCGGTGCGACCGGACCCTGCATCAGCGGCATCTCTCCGGAGTCGGGTGGGCCCGGTACGACCTTCACGTTGACAGGAGTCAACCTCGGCACCTGCGCCCTTCCCGTCCCATTGCAGCTACCGGTCGGCGGCGTCATCACCTCCACCCAGGTGCCGTTCCAGGCGCCCTCCCACGCGCCCGGTACGCACAGCGTGTCTCTCGTGTGCTTTCCCACGGGCACCAACGCCCTGACCTTCACGATAACGGGCGGCTGAGGACCGACCTCTGACAGTGACGGGCCGTCGCCGCCGGGGTCAGGGATGCTGACTGGAGACGGAGATGACCTCGCCGGAGAGGTAGGAGGAGTAGTCGGAGGCGAGGAAGGTAATGACGTTGGCGATCTCCCAGACCTCGGCGGCCCGGCCGAAGAGCTCCCGGCGGCGGAGCTCGGCGAGCTCCTCGTCGGAGATGACCCGGTTGAGGAAGGGGTGCATGGCCAGGCTGGGGGAGACGGCGTTGACCCGGACCCCGTGGGGGGCGGCCTCGGCCGCGGCGGAGCGGGTCAGGGCCATGACGCCGGCCTTGGCCGCGGCGTAGTGGGCCTGGTTCTCCTGGGCCCGCCAGCCCAGGACGGAGGCATTGTTGACGATGACCCCCGATCCCTGGGCGTAGAGGGTGGGGAGGACGGCCCGGAGGCAGCGGAAGGTCCCGGTGAGGGTGACGTCGAGGACGAGGGACCACTGGTCGTCGGTCATCTCGACGATGGGGGCGTTCCCCCCGAGGCCGGCGTTGTTGACGGCGACGTCGATCCGGCCGTGGGTCTCGAGGACGGTGGCGTAGAGGGCCCGGACCTCCTCCTCGACGGTGACGTTGCATGCGACAGCCAGGGGCCGGGTCCCCGAAGTCTCGGCCAGGCGGTCGGCGGCCTCGCCGAGGCGGCGCTCGTGGGCGTCGGAGACGACGAGGGTGGCCCCTTCGGCCAGGGCCTGCTCGGCGGTGGCGTAGCCGATCCCGGTCCCGGCCGCGGCGGTGACGACGACGACCTTCCCCTGGAGGAGGCCGTGGCCGGCGGGCCGGGGTGGGGGGCCGGGGACGGTCGGGTCGGAGGGTTCTGTCACGGGAGGGCCCCCTTGGGCTCGGGCGGGAGTCCGAGGACCCGCTCGCCGATGATGTTCCGCTGGATCTCGTTGGAGCCGCCGTAGATGGTGTCGGAGCGGCTGAAGAGGAAGCTCCGCTGGAGCTCGGAGAGCTCGTAGGGGAAGCCCTCACCCACGGTGGAGGCCATCCCGGCGAGGTCCATGGCGAGCTCCCCGAGGTCCCGGTGCCAGGTCCCCCAGAAGAGCTTCGAGATGGAGGCCTCGGGGGGGGCGACGGGGCCGTCGACGCCGGAGAGGGAGCGGAGGGTGTTGAGGCGGAAGATGAAGAGGCGGGCCCAGGCGTCGGCGAGGCGCTGGCGGACGAGGGGGTCGGTGGAGCGGCCGGTGGCCCGGGCCAGGGCCAGGAGATGGTCGAGCTCGTGGCGGAAGTGGACGAGGTGGCCGAGGAGACCGACCCCCCGCTCGAAGCCGAGGGTGGCGAGGGCGATCCGCCAGCCCTCCCCGGGCTCGCCCACCACCATGTCGGCGGGGGTCCGGGCCCCGTCGAAGAAGACCTCGTTGAACTCGGAGGTCCCCGTCAGCTGGGTGATGGGCCGGATCTCGACCGCCGGCTGGTCCATGGGGACGAGGAGGTAGGAGAGGCCCTTGTGGCGGCTCGAGCCGGGCTCGGTCCGGCAGACGACGAAGCACCAGTCCGACCAGTGGGCCAGCGAGGTCCAGACCTTCTGGCCGGTGATGACCCACTCCCCTCCCTCGAGGAGGGCCTTCGTCTGGACGTTGGCCAGGTCGCTCCCGGCGTTCGGCTCGGAGTAGCCCTGGCACCAGAGCTCCTCCCCGAGGCGGATCGGGTCGAGGAAGCGCTCCTTCTGGGCCTCGGTCCCGTAGTTGATGAGGGTGGGCCCGAGAAGTCCCTCCCCGAGGGCGGAGATCCGTCCCGGGGCGTTCGAGCGGGCGTACTCCTCGTTCCAGATGACCTGCTGGTTGATCGAGGCGCCACGACCCCCGGCCGACCCGGGCCAGCCGATGCAGGTCCAGCCCGCCTTCCCGAGGACCTTCTCCCAGGCCAGGCGGACGTCGTAGCCCTCGTGCTCGGAGCCCGGACCACCGATCCCGGCCGCCTCGGCGAACTCCCCGACCAGGTTGGCGGCGAGCCAGGTCCGGCACTCCTCCCGGAAGGCGGCGTCCTGGGGGCTGTCGGTCAGGTCCATGGTGAGGTGACGCCCAGGTCAGGACGTTTCTGACGCGACGTTAGCAAAGGGGTGGGGTGCGGTCGGATCCCGCCTCGGGCTTGTCCCCTACGACTTGGGAGGACCCTTCACCGCTCCCCGCCGGGTCCGGGTGGTGGGGAGCGGGGGGGTCGTCGCCTGGGTGTGGTCGAACTGGGCCCGGACCTTCTCCTGGGCCTCGATGATGCTGACCTCGAACCGGCCGGCGGTGTCGGAGGCGTTCGTCCGGGCCGTCCGGAAGGCCTCCTCGAAGACCGTGGGCGGGCACGGTGGGAACCGCCGGGCGTCGTAGGCCTCCGAGAAATCGGAGTCATCCCCGTGCTCCTGCGCCCATTGGTCCAGGGCGTCAAGGTCGGGGAAGAAGATCTCCTCCAGGGGCCGGACGGTGGAACCGGATACGTTGATCTGGTTGGGAGCGTTCGACCGGAGGAACTCCTCGTAGATGGCCTGGGCCCGGCTCCGGTCCGCATTCCGCTCGTATTCCTGGACCTGCTCCATGAACTCGAAGTTCTCGACCGACGACTCACCCTGGGCGAACAGCCGGAACAGCTGATACCAGCCGGGGTCGGTGAGGATCGTCTCCCGGGAGCCCGGGAAGTCGGTGCGCCGGAGGAACTCCAGCTGCTCCCCGCTCAGCTGGCGAATCCACTCCTCCGGGGTGTTCGGCACGTCGCGCTCCTTGGTTTTCGGGAGCGTCAGGCTACCGCGTGGGACGGATCACGCCTGGCCGTGCCCTCCGGCGGCCAGGTCCCGGGCAATGACGGCAGCCCCGGACACCGCCTCTTTCCCGCCGCCTCCGAGGTCGGCGGCCAGGCCCACCGGGAAGGCGCTGACCGGGGCCGGCCCCTCGGGCCTGCCTGTGGGCGGCCCTGGAGACGTCGAGAACCAGCTCGGGGCCCACCCCGGCAGGGTCGATCCCGAGGGCCGCCGAGAACTCGACCATCCAGGCCATTATGAGGAGGGGGTCGAGGGGTGTCCAGGACGTCCAGGACGAGGGGGGAACGACACACCGGCCTGCTAGACGGACACAGCCTCGACGGGTGTCCAACTGGCAGGAAGAGGTCGTCGATGGGGCTGGCGGTTCAGCGGATGCGGTCTCCCGGTGAGGGGCGGGTGTCGTTCAGAGTGGTCGGGAGCGACGGGTTGCCCGTCGCTGAGATCGAGGCGTTCCTGACGTTCCTGGAGGCGACGGGTGCGTCGCCCAACACGTTGGCTGGTTACGCCTACGACCTGAAGGACTTCTTCACCTGGCTGGGCCAGGTGGACCTCGGGTTCGAGACCCTGACGTTGGAGCAGGTCGCGCTGTTCTTCTCGTGGCTGCGTCGCCCGAAGGCGCTGCGGGCTCCGGGGGTGTTCATGCTGCCGGGGGCGGACCCGGCTGTCGAGAACTCGACGCTGCGCAGGAGGTCGTCGTGCTCATCATGTGCTCCTTCTCGGTTGTGTGGTGCTGACGGCTCACCGCAGAGCCCCGGAGCAGGCAGGCGGGCAAGGGAAGCCCGAAGGGCCGAACCGGAAAGTTGCCGCGGGGCCGGGGGCCCAGCGAGCGCAGCGAACGGCGCTGGCCAGTTTCCGGTCGCCTTGCGGGCCGGCCGGCCGGCCGGGGATCAACGTGCAGCCCGAAGCAGCGCCACACACCCAGTCGGGAGGAGTTCCCCGAGAACGGCCGGTGATTGTCGAGAACGCACGGGCCCGGGGACCGACGGCCTCGAGGCCAGGCCTGCTCACGGAGGTCCCCTCGAGTCGGCTTGTGCCGCGAACCGGACCGGGAACCGAGTGAGGAGCTGAACGTCGAAGGCGTCTGTTCCGGGTCGACTCCGACAACCCGGTGGATCGGCGAGTCGAAGATGGAACCTTTCCGTGGTTCGGCGGGGTTGATAGAAGGACAGACACCGCCCCCCGGGACACGGGGGACAGCAAGGGGAACGATGGTGTCCGCCGGGCGCGAGGACAGGGCGGACCCCGAGTTCGATCGATTCGTGGCCGATGCTGCTGACCGCCTCCTGCTCACCGCGTTCCTGATGATCTCAGACCTCGCCGAGGCAGTGGCCTTGTTCAGGAAACCCTCATGAGGGTGGCGCGTCGCTGGCACCGGGTCCGTTCGATGGAGTACCCGGCTGCCTATGCCCGCAAGATTCTCGTGCACTTGATCGTTGACGGCGCCCGGCGCCGCCAGGAGCTCGGGATGACCAAGGATCGCTCCTTCGCCAACAGAGAGGACGGTGCCACAGCACGGCTTCTCGACCGAGTCGACGACCAGATTCAGCCGACCGGGAACGAACGGTCGTCCCCCGACGTCCAACCCATATGGGAATAACCCGGCGGAGCCTGACGCTGACGGCGGTCCTGGCCACCGTGCTTCTCCTCGGTGCCGGCTGCAGCCACGGTCCGAGCACCACCGCCACCGGGACGGCCGCCTGCCTGGCCCAGGAGGGGAACCACATCTCGTCCCTCCCCACCATGCCCACCCCGACCGGGCTAGCAACGTCGGAGGCGTTCGACTTCAACGGACTACGGATCGACCCCCCGCCGGCCGGAGCGACCCCCCGGATCCCGGCCGCACGGGCGTGGGCCAACGGCGGGAACGTCATCCAGGCCGGAGGGATCTACCGGCTCGTTCTCGTCTCCCTGTCCGACACCGTCCCCACGTTCGGGGAGGGTGTCGACCACCACGTCCTGGCCTGGGTCGTCCTCGGCTCCCACGTGGCCATGCCCGACCGCGGCCCCCGGGGTTCCCCGCCCTGCGTCCTCGAGTCGGCCCTGGTGGCCACCGACGCCACCACCGGGGCCGACACCCTGGGGGAGATGGGGTACTGAGTACGAAGGCGACCTGTCGACCTTGACCGGCATGGGTGTCACCGGCCTCACCGTGACAGTGCCAGCCGAAAAGTTCGGCCCGCAGCCACCACTCCTCCCCCGGGAGACGATCCCGCCACAACCAACCTGACCGTCGTCCTCGTGAGCAAGGGAGCGTCAGCGGATCAGCTCATCGCCATCGCAGACCAAGCGGCCAACCCCCAGCCGGGCACGCCTTGCACCATGGCCTGCCCATAGCTGCTGGCCGGAGATCGCCGGCGCTGCTCTCGTCGCCGACCGCATAGACGATCCTTGGGGGTGCTGTAGACGCTCGAGGTCGTGACGGTGCCGGTCTCCCGTGTAGGCGTGACAATGTCCTGAGAGACTGGCCGCCGCTCACCAGTCGTCACGCAGCATGGGAGATTCACCGCAGACGAACACCGAAGCTTCTCCGGGGCTGGCCGGTGGCGGTGCTGCCGCTGCCACGCTTGGCCCGGCCGGGCGGGCAGTCCGGCGCTTCGACTACGTCCCCGCCCTGGACGGGGTCCGGGCTGTCGCCCTCCTGGCCGTCATGGCCTACCACGCCGGCTTCACCGCCGGCGTCCCCGGAGGGCTGTTCTCCCTCGACGCCTTCTTCTGCCTGTCCGGCTTCCTCATCACCTCGTTGCTGGTGGCCGAGTGGCACCGGTCCGCCGGGATCCGGCTCCGGGCCTTCTGGGCCAGGCGGGCCTGCCGCCTCATGGCCGCCGTCGTCCTCACTGTCGTCGGGGTCGCCCTCGTCACCCGCTTCGTCGTCCCCTCCACCTTCCCCGCCGGACGGCTCCGCCTCGACAGCCTGGCCACCCTCTTCTACGTGGCCAACTGGCACTTCATCGTCGTCGGCCAGAACTACTTCAACGAGACCGGCCCGGTCTCCCCCCTGATCCACACCTGGTCCCTCGCCGTCGAGGAGCAGTTCTACCTGGTCTGGCCCGTCGTCGTCCTCTTCGTCCTGAGCCGAACCCGGAAGCTCTGGCCCCTGCTCACCGTCGCCGTCGTCGGGGCGGCCACCTCCGCCGTCGAGATGGCCTTCCTCTACAACGGGACCAACAGCACCCGGGTCTACTTCGGCTCAGACACCCACGCCCAGGGGGGGCACACCGCCGCGACCTGCACCACGGCCCGCTCCAAGGCACTCCTCACCGGGGTCGACATCGCCGGCGCCCTCGTCACCGCCTTCCTCTAGGCCCGGATCCCCTTCTATCCCCTCTCCTTCCGGGGCGGCGTGGCCCTGGCCAGCCTGGCCGTCGCCGCCCTCATCACCTCCATCGTCCTCGTCCCCGCCAACCCCCTGGCCCGGATCCTCTCCTTCGCCCCCCTCCGCTACATCGGCCGGATCTCCGGCTCGTCCGGGAAGTCGCCGCCGCCAACCCGACCACCACCACCGTCCAGGACCTCGACGCCGACGCCTGCCCCGGCGGGAAATACACCCCCGTCATGGACGGCGTCCAGATCCGCGACCCCAGCGACGGTGTCCACTTCACCAGCGCCACCGAACCGAACGGCGGGACCGTCATGGCCCCCAAGCTCCTCCCCCTCTGGGTCGCCCTCGGCCAAGAGGCCCGGATCGCCCAGCAACGGGCCAACCTCCCCAACGGAGAACCCGCTACCGTGGCGACAACGACGCCCTGACCAAGGCCACACTCCGTTGGTGCCAGGGCACTGAATGGACATGTCCACAACGGAAGGCCCCTGGCCACAGGACCCGTCCTACGTCGAGCTGCGCGTAATGAGGGGGAGCGGGTCCTCTTCGACGATCACGGTCGCTCCCCCCCGGTCGAGGGACGCGAACCGCTCCCCGGCCAGCCGGGGATCGACCCCCAGCGACCCCAGGAGCTCGGCCGCCGGGTCGGGGGGGCGGAGGTCGAGGAGCCCCTCGAGGACCTTTCCCAGGGCGGGCCGGCCTCCCCGGGGCGCGCCGTGGAGGCCGGTCAGGACGGCCTTTGGCCGCCGGGGTGAGCCGGAGCCGGCCGTCGCTCCGGACGGCTACCGGCCCGGCGGTGATCCCGGAATCGATGCCGATGGCGGCCAGGGCCTCGGTGTCCAGGACGTCGAGGGCCCGCCGGGCGGTGTCGAGGTCGCACCCGATCGCTCCGGCCGCCGGGGAGGCCGGGTCGACGAGGAGGGCCAGGACGAAGTGCTCGGTACCGATGGTCCGGTCCCCCCGGCGGACAGCCTCGTTCCGGGCGTCGTGGTAGGTGGCGGCCGGGTTGTACCGGGGGCCATAGCGCTGGTCCTTCACTCTGGCCCCGTGCTCCTCGACCAACCGTCTGATCATCGCAGTCCCCTTCCGTACTTGGCGTGGACCGACTGCCGGGTCACCCCGAGGCCGGCGACGATCTGCTGCCAGGACCAGCCCAGGTCCCGGGCCCGGACCACCTGCTCGGCCATCACCCCCTTGACAGTGAAAAAATACTCGGTAGTCTTATTCCCATGGGGCGGGTGGCGGGGATGACAGCGGCTGACACCCGGGACCGGCTCATCGAGGCCGCCGCCGAGGTCTTTGCTGAGCAGGGCTACGAGGGGACCCGGACCTCGGAGATCGCTCGGCGGGCCGGCCTCTCCACCGGGGCCATCTACTCGCAGTACGGGACGAAGGCCGAGCTCCTCCTCGAGGCCATCCGGGCCAACGCCCCGATCGACCTGGAGCGACTCCTCCAAGGGGACCTCGGGGGCCGGTCCCTCCCTGACATCCTCGGGGCCCTCGGGGCCTGCCTCCCGGCCCGGCCCGAGGCCATCGGGGCCAGCATGCTCGAGGCCGTGGCCGCCGGGCGGCGGGATCCCAAGGTGGCCGAGGTCCTGGCGGGCGCGGCCGTGGAGCGGGAGGAGATCCTCTCCCGGCTGGTGGCCATCTCCCAGCGGGCCGGCCAGGTCGACGCCGGACTCCCCCCCGACGCCCTGGCCCGGTTCTGCCTGACCCTCGTCTTCGGGACGGTGGTGGCCCAGTCCATCGGTCTCACCCCCCCCGACCCCGGGGACTGGGCCCTCGTCATCGCCCGACTCATCGACTCCATCCGCCCGACTCCAGAGGAGCAACCGTGACCACCCTCGATCCGAACCGCCTGGCCGACCCGAACAGCGCCGAGTCCATCGTCATGGACCGGGCCGACCTCGATTCCCTGATCCATGAGATCAACCTCAACAGCGAGGTTCTCATGACCTGGGACTACACCCGGAGCCGGCCGGCCCTCCACAAGCTCTACGAGAAGGCCAAGACGTCCCAGTGGAACGCCACCACCGACCTCGACTGGGACACCGAGGTCGACATGGAGCGGATCGGCCCCGAGATGGCCGCTGCCGCCAGCCGGTTCGAGAACCTGAAGGACCTCCCCGACTCCCCCATCAGCCACTGGGGACCGAAGGAGGAGGCGGACCTGGCCCGGGAGATGCAGACCTGGTCGATGTCCCAGTTCCTCCACGGGGAGCAGGGAGCCCTCGTCTGCACCGGCCTCATCACCTGCACCGTCCCCTGGATCGACGCCAAGTACTACGCCGCCACCCAGGTCATGGACGAGGCCCGCCACGTCGAGGTCTTCGCCCGCTACGTCGACGAGAAGCTGGGCGGGGCCTACCCGATCAGCCCCCAGCTCGGGGGCCTCCTCGACAACATCGTCTCCGACGGCCGCTGGGACATCACCTATCTCGGGATGCAGATCATGGTGGAGGGCCTGGCCCTGGCCGCCTTCGGGTTCCTCCACATGCTGACCGAGGAGCCCCTGCTCAAGAAGCTCCTCCGCTACGTCATGTCCGACGAGGCCCGACATGTGGCCTTCGGGGTCCTCTCCCTGAAGGAGTTCTACGCCGGCCTCGACCAGGCCGAGATCCGGGAGCGCCAGGAGTTCGCCTACGAGGCCGCCCTCCTCCTCCGGAACCGGTTCTTCGCCCAGGACGTCTGGGAGAAGCTGGGGGTCGATCCCAAGACGATCATCGCCTTCATGCAGGAGCACGAGCCTCCCGGGGCCCAGGTCTTCCAGTCGATGCTCTTCTCGAAGATCGTCCCCAACGTGAAGAAGCTCGGCCTCCTCGACGCCGGGGACGGCTGGCTCCGGGAGAAGTTCACCGAGATCGGGATCATCCAGTTCGAGGACTGGATCGACACGGCCGAGGAGTACAGCTCCCTCGACGCCGTCGCCGCCGATCGGGAGGCCGGCTGAGACCGCGGGCGTAAACTTCCCGGGCGTGGAACGCCCCGGAACGGACGACGATGCCACCCGCGGCCCGCCGTCGAGGCGCGACGTGGCCGAGTTCATCCGGCGCCACGACCTCGCCGCCCCGTCGGCCACCTACTCCACCCTCAGACTGCTCGGCTTCCTGGCCGGATGGCCTGCCCTCTTCGTCCTGGCCCGGCTGGCGGGGAACCCGGCCGTCTGGGTGGCGGCCTGGACCGTCCAGGCCCTGATCCTGGAGGGCTGCAACATCGGGGCCCATGAGGCCGCCCACCGGAATCTCTACCGGTCGAGGGCCTGGAACTCGGTGGCGGGGGCCCTGTGGTCGATCCCCATCCTCTACGACTTCCCCGCCTACCGGACCACCCACCGCCAGCACCATGCCCGGACCCACGTCCCCGGCGAGGACTCCGAGCCGATCTTCGGCGAGTCCCGGCTGCTCGGCTACCTGGGCTACATGCTCGTCTCCGGAACCAGCTACGTCCTGATCCTCGTCTTCGAGGGCCTCAAGGGAGCCGCCGGGAGAGGGGCCCCCTGGATGTCGGCCGGGACCCGCCGCCGGCAGGCCCTGGTCGGGACCCTGATCTTGTTCGGCTCCGTCGCCCTCCTGGTGGTCGGCTTCGTCGAGGCTCCCGGCCTGACCGTCGAGATCTGGCTCGTCCCCTTCCTCGTCTACACCCTGGTCCTGGCCCCGATGGTCTCCCACCCCGAGCACACCGACTGCGGGTTCGGGCCGGCCCCCGCTCTCGAGACCACCCGGACGACGGTCTCGAACCGCCTCATCCGGTTCTTCGTCTGGCACGTGAACCTCCACGCCGCCCACCACCTCTCCCCTTCGGTTCCGGGCCAGAAGCTGATGCCCCTCCATGAGCTGACGGCGTCGGCCAACCACCACGTCTGCCCCTCCTACACCCGGTGGCACCTCGGCTACCTCAGGGGCCTCCTCCAGGGCGACCCCACCCCCGGCAGCACGATCTGAGCCCCAGCGGGGCCGATCTAGGTGTGCGGCTCCCCGTGGTTCGGTCACACCCGTTATGCGAGCGCCGGTGAAGGACTGGATGGGCAGGGAAGGGCTCCGATCCCGGCATGATGAGCGGCGGTGGAGCCATGGAGGGTGACGGCCGCATCGGCTTTGACATCCACGAGCGTCGACCGCAACGCCGGTCGGCCGGGTCACGCCATGAACGGCCCAAGGACCCCTTCGGCGGTTCGGATCCTGCCGGGTCCCGCCGCGCCGCCTCCGACCGAGGTGTTGCAGCGTGCCCCCAGACCGCTACCGTCGGGGACGCGACACACGGCCATGGTGAGCGGAATGGCGGCGAGAGCCGTTGGGTCGGTGATGCGACGGCACCCTCTTCCCCGCCCCCGGTCGTGGCAGGTGCTGCGACTTCGGAGCAGACCTCTTCACGGTCTCGGACTTGGAGACGGTTCTGGCCGACGGGGCTTGGACCGTCGGCGTGGACGACGGCACCGCGGCCGAGCTCGGCCAGGCGGACGTCGCCATCGGGACCGGCCCGGGTGGCGCCGACACTGTCACGGTCGGGGCTGACGACTGGGTCGGAGAGGTGAGGGGAACACCCCACCCGGAGCTGGGAGTACCGGGAATCTCCGGTCCGACCACCGTCAGGCCTGTTCCCGCTGGACTGTCCGTCGAGTAGCCGAAGCTGCCTTCCGGAGTGGTGATCCCGGCGTAGTACACACCTGGCGGCATCACGGGTGCAGTGAACTCGATGGCTGACGGCGTGACGCTGGTCGCCGGCACAACCGTACCGCCAGCATCGTTCCCGATGTAGACGGTGACCTCGGGCAGGAATCCGGAGCCGGTGACGGTGAGGGTCTCTCCGCCGGCGGTGGGCGCTTCGCTTGAGACGACTCCGCCGGGGGAGATCTGGAACAGTCCGGTGAGGGTGGGGTGGGCCAAGGGGAAGCCCACAATCGCCGTGGTTGTCCCAGTTGGCGCCCCCCAGTTGCCCAGGTCGCTGGCGTCGCCCTGGATGAAGTTGGCGCCGTCGCTGCTCTCTGCGAAGAGGCCCTTGCCGTCGCCCGTCGCCGCCAGGCCCACCCAGCCCCCGGACCTGGGGCCAACGAAGCCGTAGGCGATAGCGTCACCAGCCGCGGAGAGCGTCCCGTCGGAGCTGAGTACCCAGTAGCCTGCTCCGTCGAAGGTCGGGACGAGGGCCGTGGCATTGGTCACCCTCCCCGTCAAAGGCCAGGTCCCTGCCGTTCCCATGCCGGTGACGAAACCGTCGCTTCGCAGGACCCACTGCCCGGTCCCGTCAGGCGTGGCCACCACAGACACCGCAGCCGTACTCGTCGTGACCGACGTCGAGACGGGGGCGGAGGACGCGGTTCCGAACCCGTTGACGGTCCCGTCAGCAGTCAGGATCCAGTAGCCAGCAGGCCCGTCAGCGGCGATTCCCACTGCCGGTGACGTCGACTGGACCCCGCCGAGTGCCGGGGCGTCGCCGAAGGCGGAGACGGAGCCGGACGACGTCAGGATCCAGTAGCCCGAGACGTCAGGCGTCAAGGCCATGGCTGTCGCGGTCGACCCGACCGGCAGGCTTCCCGCTGCGTCCCCGAAGTAGAAGTCGCCGGCCTGACCATGGCCGAAGACAGAGCCGCTGCTGTCGAGCTGCCAGTAGCCCAGGAACGGCCCGGCCGGACCTGGCCCCGACGACCCTTCCGCCCGACTGCCGCCCGCGACGAGCGCCAACGCCGCGACGAGGATCACGACGCCGCCCCTCGATAGCATCCGCCAATTGCACAACCTGGTCCGGATCGCCATGGCGACCCTCCTTTGCTCGCGTGCCCACCAAGCGAACCCGGAGCGTTTCCGCCGCCCGCGCCTGGTGAGAGTCCAGGACTCCTGACATGGGGGGGG
>PLZB01000064.1 GCA_003151955.1 Acidimicrobiaceae bacterium | reverse complement strand
GCAAGTAGTTCTCACGCAGGCCCTTAGACGCTGGGCCAGGCGATCGATCCGAGGGCCAGGTCGACCTCGTGGTTGTGGAGGTCGAAGACGCTGATCACCGTGGAGGAGGCCCCCTTCAGGGCGCTGTCGCTGAGCCCGTGGGTGTTGTCGGCGACGGTCCCGCTGTACTCGGCCCCGCTGGCCAGGCCCTTCGCCTTCCAGTAGGTCCCCTTGCCGTGGCCGCCGCCCAGGTCGGTGTTGAGGGTGACCGTCACCGTCACGAAGGAGCCCTCGCCGAGCTCCTCGAGCTCCTTCACGTGGTCGTCCCAGTCCATCGAGCTCTTGTCGGGGAGGTCCACCTTCTTGGCCTTCAACGCCGTCTCGGCCGCCTCCCGGACCCGCTTGACCCCGGTCACGTAGTTGTTCCAGCGGACGATGCTCTGCTCGTGGTCGGAGTCGGTGTCGTACCAGATGGCCTCGATCTTCTCGATGGCGTCCTCGACGTCACGTCCCTCGAGGTCGTACTTCACCTGGGTCTGCTCCCAGAGGGTGACCAGCTCGTTCCACTTCTTGGCCTCGTCGGACTGCGACGATCCTTCGATGTCGTTGTAGAGCATGGGGGGCTCCTTCTCACTCGCCGATCTGACGCCCCGCGTCAGGGAGCTGACCCTATGAGGAGGGCCAAGCTCCGTCAATGGGCGGAACGTCAACCTCAGAAGATCCGGCCCACCACGGCCTCGATGACGACCGGGCCGGGCTCGGCCAGGCCCCGGGCCAGCGCCTCGGCGAACTCCTCGCAGGTCGTGGCCCGGCGGGCCGGGACCCCGAGGCCCTTGGCCAGCGAGACGAAGTCGAGGTCGGGCCGGCCGATGTCGAGCATGTCCCGGGCCTTCGGTCCCCCCGCCTCCGCCCCCACCCGGGAGAGCTCCATCTCGAGGACGGCATAGGAGCCGTTGTTGAAGATCACCGTGGTCACGTCGAGGCCCTCCCGGGCCTGGGTCCAGAGCGACTGGAAGGTGTACATCGCACTCCCGTCGGCCTCGAGGCAGAGAACCTTCCGGTCCGGGGCCGCCACCGCCGCCCCGGTGGCCACCGGGAGGCCCTGGCCGATCGACCCCCCGGTCAGGGTCAGCCACTCGTGGGGGGGTGCTCCGGCCGTCTCCCCCGGGATGAAGAGCCCCGAGGTGTTCGACTCGTCCGAGACGATCGTCCCCTCGGGGAGCAGCGCCCCGATGATCGCCCCCGCCGCCTGGGCCGTCAGGGTCCCCGACGGCACCTCGGGCCGGCCGGCGGCCTGGAGGGTGGCCCCGTCGGCGGGGGCCCCCAGGGCCTCGGCCAGGGCGGCCAGGGTCCCGACGGCGTCGTCCTCCCCGCCGGCCAGGACGTGGACCTGGCAGCCCTCGGGGACGAGGTAGCTCGGCTTCCCGGGATAGGCGAAGAAGGAGACGGGCACATGGGTGTCGACCACGACCAGGTGCTCCAACCCCTCGAGCTGGGCCACCATGAACTCGGCCAGGTAGCCGAGCCGCTCCACGGGAGGGATTCCGGCCCCGCGATCGAGGTTGGCCGGGAAGGTCTCACAGAGGAGCTTCGCCCCCGAGGCGTTGCAGGCCCGGCTGGCCGGGACGAGCCCCTCCCGCCGGGTGGCCCGCCCTCCCACCAGGATCCCGCAGCACTCCCCGCTCCGGAGGACCTTGGCCACCGCCTCGACGGTGTCGCCGTCCACGGCCCGGGGCCGGGGCCCGACGGGGGTGACCGGACCCGGGGTGGGGGCCTCCAGCCAGCTGACGTCGGCCGGGACGATGAGGGTCGCCACCTTTCCCGGTGGGCCCCAGGCCGCGGCGACGGCGGCCTCGACGTCCCCCCGGAGATTCTCCGACCGGGTGGTGGAGCGGAGCCAGCCCGACATGGGCCCGGCCAGGCTCTCCACGTCCGACTCGAGGGGGGCGTCGTACTGCTTGTGGTAGGTGGCGTGGTCCCCGACGACGTTCACGAGGGGGGTGTGGGCCCGCCGGGCGTTGTGGAGGTTGGCCAGCCCGTTGGCCAGCCCCGGCCCGAGGTGGAGGAGGGTGGCGGCCGGCTTCCCGGCCACCCGGGCGTAGCCGTCGGCGGCCCCGGTGGCCACCCCCTCGAAGAGGGCCAGGACCCCCCGCATGGCGGGGACACGGTCGAGGGCGGCCACGAAGTGCATCTCGGAGGTCCCCGGGTTCATGAAGCAGCTGTCCACCCCGAGCTCGACCAGGGTGGAGATGAGGACCTGGGCGCCGTTCATCGCCGGCTCCGTCATGGGGTGCTCCCTTTCTAGAAGGCCAGTCCCGGGGCCAGGAGGCCCTGGGGGTCGAAGGCGGTCTTGATCCGGCCCAGGAGGGCGATCTTGACCGGGTCCTCGAGCTCGAGGAAGTACTCCTGCTTGGCCCGCCCCAGGCCGTGCTCCCCCGAGATGGCCCCCCCCAGCTCCATCCCCGACCGGAAGATGGCCGCCATCACCTCGTGCCGGAGCTCCGGGTCGGGTTGGAAGACCGAGAGGTGGACGTTCCCGTCCCCGACGTGTCCACAGCCCGCCACCAGGGCCCCGTGCTTCCGGGCCACCTCGGCCACCCCCTCCAGGTACTCCGGGATGGCGGCCCGGGGGATGACCACGTCGACGATGTCGTCGGCCCCGTGGGCCTTGGCCACGAAGAAGGCCCGCTCCCGGGCCGTGATCAGCTCCTCGGCCGCCCCCGGGGGCAGGACGTAGACGTCCATGGCCCCCAGCTCGCTCAGGAGCTCCCCGGCCGCCTCCACATCCTGCTCGACCCGGTCCTCATGGGTCCCCTCCAGCACCACCACCAGGTAGGCCAGGGCCGCGTCCCGGACGACGGCCGGGATGCCCAGGTCGAGCTCGGCCGCGGCCGTGGCCCCGGCCATGGCCAGGAGGTCGAGGTACTCGAGCACCATCGGCCCGATCCCGCTCCCGACGATCCGGGGCACCGCCCTCGTGACCTCCCCGAGCGTCTCGAAGGGGGCCAGGAGGGTGGCCCGGTGGGGGAGTCGGGGGTGGAGCTTCAGGATGATCTCCGTGGTGAGGGCCAACGTCCCTTCCGAGCCCACGAGGAGCTGGGTCAGGTCGTAGCCAGAGGAGGACTTCGGGTACCGCCCCCCCGTCCTGATCACCTCCCCCGAGGCCAGGACCACCTCGAGGCCGAGGACCTGGCTCCGGGTCACCCCGTACTTCACGGCCCGCATCCCCCCGGCGTTGGTGGCCACGTTCCCCCCCAGCGAGGCGCTGTTCTCCCCCGGGAAGACCGGGTAGACGAGGTCGTGCTCGGCCGTGGCCCGGTCCAGCTCCTCCAGGGTCACCCCGGGCTGGACCACGGCCACGTGATTCTCGAGGTCGATCTCCACGATGGCGTTCATCCGCTCGAACGAGACCGTGATCCCCTCGGCGTCGGCCACGCAGGCTCCCGACATCCCGGTGGCGCTCCCCCGGGCCGTGACCCCCACCCCGGCCTCGGCTGCGGCCCGGACGACGGCGGCCACCTCGGCCGTGCTCCCGGGCCGGACCACGGCCAGCGGGACGACCGGTGCCACCGTCAGGCACTCGTCGTGGGTGTAGTCCGGCGAGATGGCCTCCCCGGTCAGGACGTGGCCCTCCCCGACGATCCCGGCCAGGATCCCGACGATGTCCCCCATGCTCCGACTCCCCTCCCGTCGACTCCGCCGGACAACCTAGTGGCCGGGCTCCCCCGGAGCCTCAGCCGGGCCCGGCCCGAGCCTGACCCGGGGTCGGGCCCATCCAGCGGTCCGGGCCGGCGGCCCGCCGGGCCCGGCCGGCCCGATCGGCCTGGACGTCCAGGATGACCCGGGCCTCTCCCTCGTCCCGGTGGGCGGCCCGGATCCGGACGGGGCCCCGGGTGGAGTCGAGGTGGACGGTGGCCAGGTGCCAGAGCCGCTGCCAGGGCCCCGCCTCGATCCGGACGCTCTGGGTCCTCTCGTGGGGGACGACGACGATCGTCCGCGACAGGAGGCCGTGGCGGGCGACGAAGACCCGGTCGTCGCTCCCCGTGGCCATGGCCCGCCACCAGATCGGGGCGCACCAGGCCGCCCGCCGGGGTGGCCGGGTCAGGGGGACCGACTCCAGGTCGACCCCTCCCAGGGCCGTTCCCACCAGCCACTGGGCCACCGCCCTCGGGGCCACCGGGAGGAGGAGGGTGTTGACGTGCTCCCGGCTCCCCACGTAGCCGGCCACGTTCATCCGGACCGAGACCCAGCCGAAGGGCCGCCAGAGAAGGGGCTGGTGGAGCCGGAGGGCCTGGACCCGGCCCGGGGGAACCGTCTGGGACCGGGTGGCCAGGAGCCCGTAGCGGAGTCGGAGCCCGTCGGGGGAGTCCGCCACCGTGAACTCCCAGAGCCCCGTCACCTGCCGCCAGACATGGTGGGCCATGACGAAGAGGACGGGCAGGAGGGACCCGAAGGCGATCCCGGCGGCGGCGGCCCCCCTCGCCCCCCCGGCCGCGGCGGTCAGGCCCGAGAGAGGGCCGATCAGCAGCAGGACGATCCGCCAGTTGGCCAGCCCGAGAAGGACCGACGCCACCAGGGTCCGGGCCGGGACGACCAGGAGGGCCCGCTCCGGGGCCTCGGCCACCCCGGCCCCGAGCCCCGAGGCCCGGCCCAGGATCTCGGCCCGGAGCGCCTCGGCCGCCGGGAGGGCCAGGTAGCGGAGCCGGGCCGCGGCCCGCTCGCTCCCCGCCGTCGTGACCCGGAGCTCGGCCATCCCGCACAGCCGGGCCGCCAGGGGCTGGAGGAGGTCGACGCTCTGGATCCGGTCCAGCCGGAGCCGCTTCGACTGCCGGGTGACGAGGCCCGAGTCGACCCGGAGCTCCCCCGTCTCCAGCCGGAACCGGGTCACGGCCCAGGAGACCACCTCCCGGGCCAGGACCACCAGGGCCAGGACCCCGACCGTCCCGACGACCCAGCGCCCCGTGTCCGTCCGGTCCGACCGCTGGGACAGCTGGAACGCCGCCGCCGCACCCACCGCCCCCGCCAGCCGGATGGCGTGGACCACCGGCGTCATCCGGTGGAGCCGCCCGAAGCCCTCCCCCTCCTCAGAGCCCGGCGGCACGGGCCTCCCCGAGGGCCGCCAGCCGGTCCCGGAGGGCCCCGGCGTCCCCGGAGGTGAGGCCGCAGATCCGGGCGTCGGTGGTGGCCGCGGCGGTGTGGAGCCGGACGCTCACCAGCCCGAAGGCCCGCTCCACCGGGCCCGCCACCACGTCGACGAGTTGCATCCGGCCGTAGGGGACGACGACCAGGGTCCGGAAGAGGGCCCCGTGGACGACCAGGAGGTCGTCGGCCCGCTCGGCGTAGCCCCAGCTCCGCCAGTTCCGGCCGATCACGGCCCAGGCCCAGAGCCAGCCCCCACCCCCGACCAGGAGGACCCCCAGGGCGACCGGGAGCCGCACCGGCGCCAGCGCCGCCGTCGCCGCCACCACGGGGACCCCGATGGCCGTTCCCGCCACCGTCCTCCGCATGGTCCGCAGCCGGGGCGAGACCCCCTCCCAGCGGCCCCCGGCCGGGGCCGAGAACGCCTCGGCCGGGGATGGCTCGGGTAGGGGGGAGCCCCCCAGGTCCGGTTCCGTCGTCAGCGGAGGTCCACCACGCAGGAGCCCGCCACATGGTCGTGCCAGCTTCGCCGCATCGGGTCCCAGAGCGGGGAGAGCCCGTCGATGATCCCCGGGACGAAGAAGAGGGAGAAGAGGGTCCCGAAGACGAACCGCCGTCCCAGGGCCCGGCCGGCCCCGATGGTGCCCCCCGTCCGGGCGTCCCGGACCCCGATCCCGGCGAACCGCTTCCCGAGCGTCTGCCCCCGTCCCATCCCCTCGAGGAAGGCGAAGTAGGCCAGCCAGGCCAGGATCTCGAGCCCGACGGCCTTCCAGGCGTCGGGGCTCAACCGGGGCTGGGTACTGCTCCCGACCGTGAAGGGGCCCCGGACGGCCACGACGACCAGGACCCTGACCGCCACCGAGAGGACGAGGAAGTCGACGGCGAAGGCCAGGGCCCGGAGCCGCCAGGACGCCATCGGTCGGCCCAGGACGTCGACCGGCCCGGGTCCCGGCCCGGGAGGGAGCGGGCGGGGGAGGAAGGAGTAGCCCGGCGGTGGGGGGTCGGGCCATGCCTGGCGGGAAACGTCCGGGGCGGGACCGGCCCCGGGGGGCGCCCAGGTCGGAGGGGGTCCCCCCTCCGCCTCCTCCGGCCCGTGGCCCGCTGCCTCCTCCGGCATGGTTGGATGCTCCTCGTCGTACGTGGACCGGAACCCAGCTTCGCACGGCCCGGCGAACCTGGGGGAGGATCTGACCGATGAACTGGGTGGACCTGGTGGTGTTGGTGGCCGTGGCCGTCTCGGCCGTCCGCGGCCTGAAGCTCGGTGCCACCATCCAGGTCCTCTCCTACGGGGGGTTCCTCCTGGGGTTCTTCCTGGGGGCCCTCCTGACCCCGTCGGTGGCCGGGCTCTTCCACAGCCACCTCTCCCAGCAGCTCGCCGCCATGGTCATGGTCTTCGGGCTGGCCGGTCTCCTCGGGGGGGCGGGCCGGCTCCTCGGGGGCCGGTCGAGCGCCGCCCTGGACCGGGCCCGGCTGGGGGCCGTCGACTCCGGCCTGGGGGTGGTGGTGGCCGTGGTGGCCACCCTCCTCGTGGCCTGGCTCCTCTCCAGCCTCCTGGCCAACAGCCAGTCCACCACCCTGAGCGCCGGGATCAACAAGTCCACCATCGTCCGGGCCATGGACGGGGTCCTCCCCAACACCCCCTCGACCTTCAACCGGATCGAGGGGTTCCTCCGGGCCAAGGGCCTCAGCCCTGAGGTCTTCAACGGCCTGGGTCCCTCGACAGCCGGCCCCGTGGCCCTGCCGACCTCGACCTCCCCCCAGGTCCAGGCGGCCGTCCGGACGGCCGGGGCCTCCACCGTCAAGATCGTCGGGGAGGGCTGCGGGGTCATCCAGGAGGGGTCCGGGTTCGTGGTGGCCCCCGGTCTCGTCGTCACCAACGCCCACGTGGTGGCCGGGATCCTCCATCCCCAGGTGGAGGACCTGACCGGGACCCACGACACCGAGACCGTCTCCTTCGACCCCGAGCTCGACCTGGCCGTCCTCCGGGTCCCCGGCCTCTCCGACCCCCCCCTCCACCTCGACGACGGCGCCCTCCTCCCCCGGGGCACCACCGGGGCCGTCCTCGGCTACCCCGGGGGCGGGAACTTCACCTCCGACGCGGCCGGCGTCGAGCTCGGCATCAACGCCACCGGGCTCGACATCTACAGCCAGCACAACACGACCCGGGAGATCTACGAGCTGACCGCCGTCGTCCGGCCCGGGAACTCGGGGGGGCCTCTCGTCTACGAGAGCGCCAACCCCTCCGACCCCCTCGACGGGACCGTCTTCGGGGTCGTCTTCGCCCGCTCCACCTACGACCCCAACGTCGGCTACGCCCTGGCCTCGGGCCCGGTCCTGGCCGAGGTCCGCACGGCCCAGCAGAGCCAGGGCTCCGTCTCCGACGGGGGCTGCGTCGGCTGACCCGGGGCCGGGGGTCGGTAACCGGGGGGCCGGGCCGGTAAGAATGGGCCAGATGTCCCTGCCCATCGAGGAATACGCCATCATCGGGGACACCCACACCGCAGCCCTGGTGGGCCAGGACGGGTCCATCGACTGGTTCTGCGCCCCCCGGTTCGACTCGGCGGCCTGTTTCGCCAAGCTCCTCGGGGACGGGGGGAACGGCTTCTGGCGGATCGCCCCCCCGGGGGGTGGATCGGCCGTCCGGCGGTCCTACCGCCGGGACAGCCTCGTCCTCGACCAGGAATTCGAGGTGGCCGGGGGGGTGGTCCGGGTCACCGACTTCATGCCCATCCGGGAGGTGAACCCCGAGATCGTCCGGATCGTGACCGGCGTCACCGGCCGGGTGACGATGCGGATGGACCTGGCCATCCGGTTCGGCTACGGCGCCATCGTCCCCTGGGTCCGCCGGGTCGACGGCCTCCTCGTCGCCATCGCCGGCCCGGACGCCGTCAGCCTCTGGTGCCCGGTCCACGCCCACGGGGAGGAGATGACGACGGTGGCGGAGTTCTCCGTCGGGGAGGGCGAGCACATCCCGTTCGTCCTGAGCTGGTTCCCCTCCCAGGAGCAGTCCTGCCGTCCCGTCGACGCCCGGTTCGCCCTGCACGAGACGGAGGGCTGGTGGCAGGACTGGGCGTCGCGCTGCTCCTTCGAGGGGGAGTGGCGAGACGCCGTCGTCCGGTCCCTCATCACCCTGAAGGCCCTCACCTTCCAGCCCACCGGGGGGATCGTGGCCGCGGCCACGACGTCGCTGCCGGAGACCCTCGGGGGGGAGCGGAACTGGGACTACCGCTACTGCTGGCTCCGCGACGCCACCCTCACCCTCGAGTCCCTCATGCGGGGGGGCTACCACGAGGAGGCCATGGCCTGGAGGGACTGGCTCCTGCGGACCGTGGCCGGGGACCCGGCCGACCTCCAGATCATGTATGGCCCGGCCGGGGAGCGCCGCCTCGAGGAGTGGGAGGTGGGCTGGCTGGCCGGCTACGAGGGGTCGAAGCCGGTCCGGATCGGGAACGCCGCCGCCGGCCAGTTCCAGCTCGACGTCTACGGGGAGGTCATGTCGGCCCTCCACCAGGCCGCGGTGGCGGGAGACCCGGTGACGGGGCCGGTCTGGGACCTCCAGCGGGTCCTCCTCGACTTCCTGGAGGAGGGCTGGAAGCAGCCCGACGACGGGATCTGGGAGGTCCGGGGCCCCCGGCGGCACTTCACCCATTCCAAGGTGATGGCCTGGGTCGCCTTCGACCGGGCCGTCCGGATGGTGGAGGACTGTGGCCTGGAGGGACCCCTGGAGCGGTGGCGGGAGATCCGGGATCAGGTCCATGCCGACGTCTGCACCCAGGGGTTCAACCCGGCGGTGGGGGCCTTCACCCGGTACTACGGCTCCGACGCCCTCGACGCCAGCCTCCTCATGATCCCGATAGTCGGCTTCCTCCCCCCCTCGGACCCCCGGGTCGTCTCCACCGTCGAGGCCATCGAGCGGGACCTGACCGAGGACGGCTTCGTCCTGCGCTACCGGGCCGCCGAGGCCTCCGAGGTCGACGGCCTCTCCGGCCGGGAGGGGGCCTTCCTGGCCTGCTCCTTCTGGCTGGCCGACTGCCTCGAGCTCATCGGCCGGCACGAGGACGCCCGGGCCCTCTTCGACCGGCTCCTGTCCCTCCGCAACGACCTCGGGCTCCTGGCCGAGGAGTACGACGCCCTGGCCGGCCGCCAGGTCGGGAACTTCCCCCAGGCCTTCTCCCACGTCTCCCTGGTCAACGCCGCCTACAACCTGGCCGGTCACCCCGCCGTCGGGAGCGAGCCCCCGGCGTTGCTCTCCGGGCTCCGCCGGGTCCTGGGGGAGGGTGGGGGTCTTTCCCTCCGGCTCCGGGGCGGGGCCCCCGGGGCCCAGGTCGGGGACCCCCCGGCCGCCTCGGGCTGACAGCGGACGGGGAGGGTCAGGCCGCCCGCCGGGTCCACCCGGCGAAGAACGGATCTGCGGCAGTTGCAGCGCAAATCGGGGCGGTAGCCTGCAGGCGAGTGCTCCGCCGCCGGCGGGCCGAGACCCAGGAGGCTCCCCAGACATGAAGGCCCTCACCGTCCTCCCCCTCCAGGCCGGCTCGGCCCGGCTCGACGAGGTCGAGGAGCCGCCCGAGTCGGACGGGCCCGTCCTGGTCGAGACCCTGGCCGTCGGGATCTGCGGGACGGACATCGAGATCATCTCGGGCGCCTACGGCTGGGCCCCGCCGGGCCGGGACCGGCTCACCCTGGGCCACGAGTCCCTGGGCCGGGTCCTCGAGGTTCCCGAGGGGTCGTCGCTCGTCGTCGGTGACCTCGTCGTCGGGATCGTCCGGCGGCCCGACCCGGTCCCCTGCGGGAACTGCGCCGTGGGGGAGTGGGACTTCTGCCGGAACGGGCAGTACACGGAGCGGGGGATCAAGGCCCACGACGGCTACCTCTCGGAGCGGTACCGGATCACGGAGGACTTCGTGGTCAAGGTCGACCCCGCCCTCGGGATCCTCGGGGTCCTCCTCGAGCCGGCCAGCGTGGTGGCGAAGGCCTGGGAGCAGGTCCATCGGATCGGGTCCCGGGCCCATTTCGACCCCAAGACCGCCGTCGTCACCGGCGCCGGGCCCATCGGGCTCCTGGCCGCTCTCATCGGGGTCCAGATGGGCTTGGACGTGACCGTCATCGACCAGGTCACCGAGGGGGTCAAGCCGGAGCTGGTGGCGGCCCTGGGGGCGACCTACCGGACCGGGTCCATCCTGGCCCCCGGAGGGGAGCCGCCGGACGTGGTCATCGAGTGCACCGGGGTCGACAAGCTCGTCTTCGACGCCATGGAGCACGTCGGGCCGGGCGGGGTGGTCTGCCTCACCGGGGTCTCCTCGGGAGGGCGGAGCATCGACGTCGACGCCGGGGGGCTGAACCGGTCGATGGTCCTCGAGAACGAGGCCGTGGTGGGCTCGGTGAACGCCAACCGGCGGCACTACGAGGCCGGGGCCGAAGCCCTGGCCAAGGCCGACCGGGGCTGGCTGGACCGGGTCGTGAGCCGGCGGGTCCCCATCGACAGCTGGGAGGACGCCCTCAAGCGGGGCCCGGACGACGTGAAGGTGATCGTCGAGGTGGGGAGCTGAGCAGGGTCATCGCCCCGGGGGTGGTCGAGATCGACACCCTCCTGGGGGGATGGGAGCGGGTCACGGCCGGGTACCTCCTCGAGGGGCCGGCCCCGGTCCTGGTCGAGACGGGGAGCCAGAGCTCGGTGCCGGCCCTCCTGGCCGCTCTGGCCGAGCTCGGGCTCGGACCCGGGGACCTGGCCGGGGTGGCCGTCACCCACATCCACCTCGACCACGCCGGGGGGGTCGGGGACGTGGCCCGGGCCTTCCCGGAGGCCACCGTCTACGTCCACGAGAAGGGGGCCCGACACCTGGCCGACCCGGCCCGGCTGGTCGACTCGGCCTCCCGGGTCTACGGGTCCCTCCTCGACTCCCTCTACGGCCGGCTCGACCCGACCCCGGCCGAGCGGATCCACGTCCTGGTCGACGGGGAGGAGGTCCGGATCGGCCCCGACCGGGTCCTCACCACGGTGGACTCCCCCGGCCACGCCAAGCACCACCTCGGTCTCCACGACTCCCTGAGCGGGGTCCTCTTCGCCGGGGACGCCGTCGGGGTCCGGCTCCCCGACGCCGGGATCCTCCGGCCCTCCACCCCGCCCCCCGACTTCGACCTCGACCTCGCCATCGGCTCCCTCCACCGGTTCGCCGACCGGAGCCCCTCGGGGCTGGCCCTGGCCCACTACGGCCTCCTCTCCGATCCGGCCGCCATCCTGGAGGAGGCCGAGGGGACCCTCCGGCGGTGGGCCGGGGTGGCCGAGGCGGCCTGGCGGGAGGGGACGGACATCGCCGAGGCCCTCGACGCCGCCTTCTCGGCCGACCTGGCCGGCGTCGACCCCGCCCACCGGGACAAGCTCGAGACCCTCAACGGGGTCCACTCCAACGCGGCCGGCTTCCGGCGCTGGCTCGACGGCCGCCAAGGTGGCCAGGCCCACGGCCCCGACCACGGCCCGGGGGGCCACAGCCACGGTCCCGGCCAGGCGGAGGAGCCCGGGGCCGGTCCGGGGTGACCCCCGGCGGGGTGGCCCTGGTCACGGCCCGCACCGTCGGGGCCGACGACCTCGACATGGCCCTCCTCCTCGGGGCCTCCGTCTGGGACTACGTCCCCCGCCACCGGGAGTTCCTCGGGTGGCTCGAAGCGGTGGGTGGGCGGATCCCGTGGAGAACGCCCCGGGGCTGGTGGCCTGGAACACGGACAAGCGCTACCTGGCCGAGCTGGCCGGACGGGGGGTCCCGGTCATCCCGACCCGGTTCCTGAACGACCCGGGGGAGGTCGACGGGGAGGACCTCCGGGAGCTGGCCGTCGCCAGCGCCGCCCTGGCCGCCGTCCCCGGGGACCCCCTCTACGCCCGGGTCGACCTCGTCCGGCTCGAGGACGGCAGCCCGGCGGTGATCGAGGTGGAGCTGGCCGAGCCGGCCTTCTTCTGTGGACTCTCCCCCGGGTCGGCCGACCGGTTCGCCGCCGCCGTGTTCGGTCGGCTCCTCCGGGCGTAGGCCATGGCCCGGGCCTCGACCAGCCGCCAGGAGACCTCGGCCGAGGCCAGGGTGCCGGCCAGGGCCAGGAGGACCCCGACCGTCCCGAGGCTCCGGAACCAGGTCAGCCAGGGGTAGTGCCAGAGGTAGAGGGCGTAGGAGCGGCGGCCGAGGTAGGTGAGGACCCGGCCGGAGAGGACCCGGGCGGCCCAGCCGTCCGAGCGCTCGCAGACCAGGGCCACGACGAGACCCCCGGCCACGGTGGAGACGATCCAGGCCTCGGGCTGGCCGGCCCAGCCCGGGTGCTTCAGGACGGCGGCGGCGGCCACGAGGGCCGCCACCGAGGCTCCTCCGGCGACCGCTCCGGCCACGGGCCGGCCCAGCCAGGCCAGTCGGCCTCTCGACCAGGCCACGGCGAGGAGTGCCCCGGTGAGGAACTCGGCGGCCCGGGTGTCGGGGGCGATGTAGATCCGGTTGGCCGAGACCCCGTGGGCCAGGAAGAGGACTGTCTCGAGGAGGGAGAGGGCTCCGAGGGTGACGATCACGGCGGGGAGGAGCCGGCCCCTGGCGCCGTCGCGGTCCCCGGTCCGTCGGGTCAGGAGGAAGAGGAGGGGGGCCCAGCTCAGGTAGAACTGCTCCTCGACGTTCAGGGACCAGAGATGTCCGATGGGGACCCAGGCGTGGACGAGGCCGGTGAGCCCCAGCCAGTTGCTCGAGTAGGCCAGGGCGGCGGCCGCTCCCTCCAGGGCGACGGGGAAGCCCAGGGCCCGGCCCGGTGAGGTCCCGGGGACGGAGGAGATCCAGGGCCGGCTCCCGAAGAGGGCGGCCACCAGGAGCCAGACGGCCAGGAAGAGGACGAGGGCGGGGAGGAGCCGGAGGGCCCGTCGCTCGAAGAACCGGGGAAGGGAGATCCGGCCCGTCGCCCCGAGCTCCCCGAGGAGGAGGGCGGTGATGAGGAAGCCGCTCAGGGCGAAGAAGAGGAACATGGCCGTGGCCGCCGGGGCGAAGACGTCCTGGACGTTGCTGTGGCCCAGGAAGACCAAAGCGAAGGCGATCCCCCGGAGCCCGTCGAGTGGGGGCCGGTGGCCGAGGCCCCGTCGTTCCCCGGCGGTTGCCTCCACCGGACCATTCTGGCAGGCGCCGGTCCTGGGTTCGGGTCGGACCCGGCAGGGCCGAGCCCTGAGGAATACAAGATCGACTAATACAAATCTGAACTAGTATTCATCGGGTGAGCCGGCCCGCCGATCTTTTCGACCGCGATCACGAATGGGACGATCTCGTCGCCTTCGCAGGACAACGCGGCCCGGGCATCCACCTTGCCTTCGTCCGAGGCCGACGTCGGCAGGGGAAGTCGTTCCTCCTTCGCCGGCTGGCGGAGGAGGTAGGAGGTTTCTACTACCAAGCTGTCGAAGAGGAGCGAACCCAAGCCCTCAGGAGCCTTGGAGCCGCCCTCGGGACCCATCTCGGGGTGCCCGGCGGCCGACTCGCCCTCGACAATTGGGACGCCGTCATGGAAGCGCTCCAGAACATGCCCGCCCGGGGAGCGCCCAACCTCGTGGTCCTGGACGAGTTCCCCTACCTGCTCGGCCACTCGCCGGAACTTCCCTCACTGCTCCAACGGGAGATCGACCGATCCCGCGACGGAGGCTCGCCGCTCCGGCTCGTGCTGTGCGGCTCGGCGCTCTCGGTCATGGCCACCATGCTCACCGGTACCCAGGCGCTCCGAGGGAGAGCCGTTCTCGATGTGGTCGTTCGAACCTTCGACTACCGGACTTCGGCCGCATTCTGGAAGATCGAGCAACCCGATGCGGCCTTCGGGGTCCATGCCGTCCTGGGCGGGACTCCGGGCTATCGGGACCTTCTCCCGGCCAGGCCGCCTCAGCGAGCCGGCGACCTGGCCAGGTGGCTGGCCGAGGGCCCCCTCAATCCCGCCAGTGCCCTCTTCCGGGAGGACGACTACCTCCTCACGGAGGAGCGGGTCCTTTCGGACCGAGCGCTCTACCACTCGGTTGTGGCGGCGATCGCCACCGGCCAGAGGAGCCAGAGCGGCATCGCCTCTGCACTCGGACGGGAAGCGCGGGCTGTCCAGCATCCCCTCATGGCGCTGGAAGAAGCCGGGTTCGTTGCCCGGATGGACGATGCGCTCCGGGAAAGGCGTCCGATCTACCGCATCGCAGACCCGATCGTCCGGTTCCATCATGTCGTCACCCGTCCGGACCTGGCCCGATTCGAGGAGCGCCGGACCGAGGCGGCATGGACCGACGCCCAACCTCGCTTCAGGGCCCGTGTCCTCGGACCGCATTTCGAGGAGTTGGCCCGGGAATTCACGTTCCGATGGGCGGCTCCCGCCACCGTCGGTGGAGAAGCCGCCAGCGTGGCACCGGCGGTCATCAACGACGCTGCGGCCAGGTCTCAGTTCGAAGTCGACGTGGTCGCTCTCGGACGCCAGCCCGACGGCTCCTCCGCCATTCTCGCCCTGGGTGAGGCCAAGCACACCGCAGAGCGAAGGACGCCGGCCGATCTGAGTCGCCTCGAACGGATCAGGGACCTCCTACAGACCAGGCACTCATCGGCGGCCACCGCCAAGCTCCTCGTCTTCTCGGCGTCCGGATTCGACCGCGCCCTGACTGCCGCCGCAGCCAAGCGCCCTGAGGTCGAGCTCATCGACATGGAACGCCTCTACCGGGGGGAGTAGCAGGCATCGGCCGGGCACCACCCCGGGTCCGGGGCAGCTCCCCTCTCTCAGTTGGGGTCGGCCCCGGCCAGGGCCGCCCCGAGCTGGTCGGCCAGGGCCACGGCCACCACACAGCCCGAAGCGCTCGGCGTCGTCGAGTTCAGGGGGTCGCGTCGATCGGGATGGGTTCCCCGAACGACGAGGCCATCGAGGGTCATCCCCTGCATGGGAAGGGACTGCGGGCGTACTCGGCCCATGAGGTTCGGAATTCTCTCTGGCTGGAGCAGCGCATCGGGCTCAATTCCATCCATCCGAATCACAGCGATGAAGCCTGGCGCTGCCTGCACCACTTCCTCATGGCCTCCCACGACGAGATGGTGGAGTGCATCGCCAGGGATCTTCAAGTGCTCGCCTCCCCCGGCGGGTCTATCCGAGGGCTCTGCCTATCGGGACCAGGCGCTGACGAGGTCGGTGAGCTCGCGGGCGAGCCACCACCGGCGGGGGCGGCCCGGGTCGCGCCGTCCGGGCTCGAAAGGTTCGACGATGCCGTGGGCGGCGAGCTCCTCGAGGGCGGAGCGTCCGGCCCGTTCGGTGACGTCGAGGGCATCGGCGACGGTGTTGGCGGCGAGGACGGGGTACTGGGGCAGCAGGTCGAGGACCCGGTGGGCGGCGGCGTCGGCCCTGAGCCCGGTGAGTCGGTCGGCCCAGCGGCGCTGCAGATCCTCGACGGCGTGGATCAGGTTGATGGTGGCCTCGCCGGCTCCGCTGACGACGCCGGCGAACCAGCGGACCCAGTTGTCGACCTCACCCATGCGGAAGAGTGTCAGCCCGGCGAGGTAGCCGCCCCGATCCGACGCCATCCGCACGCTGACCGGAGGCGGGCTGACCAGGTCGAGGCGCCGCGTGAGGATCCATCCGACGAGGACCCGCCCGACCCGGCCGTTGCCGTCCCCGTAGGGGTGGATCACCTCGAACTGGGCGTGGGCGACGGCCGCCTGCGTGACCGCGTCGATGTCGGTGCGGTTGACGAAGGCGACCAGGTCGGCGAGCAGGCCGTCGAGGTACTCGGGCGGCGGGGTGACGAGGGCGGCGTCGAGGGGGCTGGTGCCGCCGATCCATCCTTGGAGATCCCTCGGAGCCCCGATGAGATGCGCCGGAAGGTGCTTAGCGCTCCTCATGAGGCTCCGGTGCCAGTCGTGGAGCGTCTGCGGCTCGAGGGGCCCGTGGCGGGCATGGTCGATGGCAGAGCTGGCGACGGCGAGATTGTCGGCCACCCACGAGGCCGCCTCGCCCACCGTGGGGTCGAGTTCGGCGCCGGCGACGTCGGCCAGGGGAGCGGTGACCCCTTCGATGTACGAGGAGGCGACACCCTCGGCCCTCAGCAGCAGCCGGGCCAGCGCCTCCCAGCGGGCCGGCAGCTCGTCGCTCCCCCTCCGGGCCAGGGCGATGGCCTGCTCGGTGGCCCGCACCGTCCGCTCCGACAGGTCCAGGTCCCGGGTCGACAGCGGGTCAGGCACCCAGGCCCGCGCCCGGCGCCCGTTCCACTCGACCCCGACCTCGTGTCCAGCCATCAGCCTGCCGCTACTCCCTGAGTTACGGAACGATTTGATACTATCGCTCCACAACTCCCTGGGTTACGGAAGGCTCCGCTCCAGGGAACCCAGATGTTGGCCCCCCTCGGGACAGAGCCCGCCGGCCGGGGTCGCCCCCGGCCGGCGGAAACCGGCTCTGAGCTGCGGAGGAGGTGGGATTCGAACCCACGGAAGCCTTGCGACTTCAACGGTTTTCGAGACCGTCCGATTCGTCCGCTCTCGCACTCCTCCATCTGGACTTTCGTGCCGTCGGCCCGGTCGGGGGTGGCCACACGAAGTCCCAATCCTACAGGCACGGTGCCGGAGCACCATCAGGACTGGGCCGCACCGGTTCATTCCGATTCGGCGGAATCGTCTCCGGTGTGCGGTGAGGCAGGCCTGGCCTTCACCCGGGGTGGAGAATCAGGGCATATCCGGCACCACTGCGGGGTCCTCGTCCAAGAGCCAGCGGGGTCCCGGTCCCTCCGCACCGGCCCGGTCGTCCGGGTTGAGCAGGTGGCAGACCCGGAGCGAGAGGCAGCCGCAGCCGATGCAGGAGCCGAGGCCGTCCCGGACCCGCTCCAACTCGGCGATCCGCCGGTTGAGGAGTGGTCGCCACGAGCGTGAGAGCCGCTTCCAGTCGGCCCCGGTGGGGGTCCGCCCCTCGGGCAAGGTGGCCAGGGCCGCCCTGATCTCCTCCAGGCTCAGGCCCACCCGCTGGGCGGCCCGGACGAAGGCCACCCGCCGGAGGACCTCCCGGTGGTAGCGCCGCTGGCCTCCCGGGGTGCGGACCGAGGAGATCAGGCCCTCCCGCTCGTAGAACCGGAGGGCCGACGTGGCCACGTTGGCCCGCTCGGCCGTCTCGCCGATGGTGAGCATCCTCGAAGTATCCCTTGACTTGAAGTCAACTTCAAGTTGTACGGTCGACCCATGGAAGACACCAGGACTGCAGTCGTCACCGGAGGATCCCGCGGCTTGGGCCGGGCCCTCGCCGTCGGGTTGGCCGGCCGGGGTTGGCGGGTCGTCGTCGACGGACGGGATGGCGCCGCCCTCGGCCCGCTGGCCGACGTCGTCGGGATCACCATCGTCCCCGGGGATGTCACCGACGCCGGGCACCGGGCCACGCTCGTCGAGGTGGCCCGGGGGCTGAGCGGGCGCCTGGACCTCCTCGTGAACAACGCCAGCACCCTGGGGCCCAGCCCCCTGCCGGCCCTGGCCCACTTCCCCCTCGAGCGCCTCCGGGCCGTCTACGAGACCAACGTGCTCGGCCCCCTCGGACTCATCCAGCTGGCCCTCCCCCTGCTCCGGGTGGCCGGGGGCGCCGTGGTGGACGTCACGTCGGATGCCGCCGTCGAGGCCTACCCGGGGTGGGGTGGCTACGGCTCGTCGAAGGCCGCCCTGGAGCAACTCAGCCGGGTGCTGGCCGTCGAGGAGCCCGACCTCGGGGTGTGGTGGCTCGACCCGGGGGACATGCGGACCCAGATGCACCAGGAGGCATTCCCCGGAGAGGACATCAGCGACCGGCCCCTCCCGGAGGATGTGGTTCCCGCCCTCCTCCACCTCCTGGACCGGCGACCGCCCAGCGGACGGGTCGTGGCCGCCGAGCTCTTGGCCGGGGCCGACCGGTGACCGATCGGCTCAGCTTCACCCTTCCGGGTGAGCTCGAGGCCGGGGAGCCGCCCGAGGCCCGGGGCCTGACCCGGGACGCCGTCCGGATGATGGTGGCCTACCGGGGAGAGGGCCGCCTCGTCCACTCCACCTTCTCCCTCCTGCCCGGGTTCCTCGAGCCCGAGGACCTGGTGGTCGTCAACACCTCCGGAACCCTCCCGGCCGCGGTCACCGGTGTGGAGCCAGGCACCGGGACGGCTGTGGTGGTCCACCTGTCGGCCCGGCTCGGCGGGGAGCTCTGGGTCCTGGAGCCCCGCCGTCCCGTGGGGCGGACCACCGAGCGCTGGCCGGAGGGCCCCGGGGAGGGGCCGCCCCGACGGCTGCGGTTGGGGGAGGACGGCTCCACGATGGAGCTGCTCGAGCCCTACCGGGACAGCACCCGGCTCTGGGTGGGACGGCTCCAGGTGCCGACCCCGGTGTTGACCTGGTTGGCCGTCAACGGGCGGCCCATCCGCTACGACTACGTCGAGCGCCCCTGGCCGCTGGCCGCCTACCAGAACGTCTACGTCACCGAGCCGGGCAGCGCCGAGATGCCCAGCGCCGGCCGCCCCTTCACCCCCGAGATCGTCACCCGGCTCGTGGCCAAGGGAGTCGGTGTGGCCCCGATCGTGCTGCACACCGGGGTGGCCTCCCTCGAAGCCGACGAGCTCCCCTACCCCGAGCGGGTTCGGGTCCCGGCAACCACGGCCCGACGGGTCAACGCCACCAGGGCCGCCGGGGGCCGGGTGGTGGCGGTGGGGACCACCGTGGTCCGGGCCCTGGAGTCGGCCCACGACCCGGCTGGCGGTGAGATCCGGGCCCTCGACGGTTGGACCGACCTGATCGTGACCCCCGAGCGGGGGGTGGCGGTCGTGGACGGGCTGCTCACCGGGTGGCACGAGCCCGAGGCCTCACACCTGCTCATGCTGGAGGCGGTGGCCGGCCGGGACCTGTTGGAGCGGTCCTATGCCGCCAGCCTGGACCAGGGCTACCTCTGGCACGAATTCGGGGACGTCCACCTGGTCCTCCCCTGACCTCGGGAATCGGGCCAGGGCACCCACATCCAACCTTGCGGTACATTCGCACAATGGGCCACTCCCGCCGGCATGTCACGTTGTGCTCCACCCTCCGGATCGTCGCCCCGGTGGTGGCCGGCCTGGCCATCGGGGCCTGTTCTTCGAGTAGCTCGGCCCCGCGGGCCACGACCGTCCAGTCGACGACCGCCTCCACAGCGGCGGGATCGGCGGGCACGCCCACTTCCTCGTCGCCTGCGTCCACCGCCTCGTCCACCTCTCCGCCGTCGTACGCCCTGGCCGATCGGGGGAACCAAGCGGCGACGAACAGCCTGACCAATGCCCTGACCGTGGCGTTGGCGGCGTCCACGGACAGCTCGGGCAACCAGAATTTCGTCGGGACCGGCCCCTTGGTGGCCAAGGTGGCGGCGGCGGCACCGGAATTCGCGTGGACCTCTGCGACGTGTCCATCCTCGGCCCCGAACTGCGCCAGCGTCAGGGTCTATGACGTGGCCGCGGCCGGAGATTCGCAGGGGCTGCTCATCGCGGTGCCGTCCTCGTCGGGATCGTGCTGGTACGCCATCGTGAACAACGCCACCGGAACGCACGGCGTGATCCCGTTCACCGACCCGAGTGCCCAGAACGGGGGGTCCTACTACGCCACCGGACCCCAGCAGGCCGGCAGCTGCGCGGCCACCGATCCCCAGGCCACCTGGAAGTGGGCCTCGAGCTACAGCGCCATCAGCGGTCCCCAGTAGCGATCCGGCCCCAGCCGGCCGCCGGAACGCTCCCCCCTACGATGCATGGGGTGGGAGTCGAGCAGGGGAGTGACGACGGGGAGCCGGCCCCCTCCCTCGAGGAGATCGAGGACGCCGTGGTCGAAGGCGACCGGCCCCTCGCCACCGGAACGGCCATGTCGGCACTCCGGCACCGGACCTTCCGGGTCGTCTTCCTGGGGGCCTTCGCCTCCAACATCGGCACCTGGATGCAGAACGTCGTCCTGGGCGCCTACGCCTACGACCTGACCCGGTCGAGCACCTTCGTCGGGGTCATGATCTTCGCCCAGCTCGGTCCCGCCCTCGTCCTTCCGATGGTCGGTGGCCTGATCGCCGACAAGGTCGACCGGAAGCGGCTCCTGATCATCCTCTCCCTCGAGCAGCTGGTCTTCTCCCTGGCGCTGGCCCTGGTGGTCCGGACGGCATCGCCGTCCCACCTCGTCCTGGTGGCGACGGTCGTCATGATCGGCGTCGGCAGCGCCCTGTTCGGCCCGGCCTACTCGGCCATCCTCCCCGGCCTGGTCGGTCGGGCCGACCTGCCCGGGGCCGTCTCCCTCAACTCGGCCCAGATGAACGCCTCCCGGGTCATCGGACCCGCCATCGGCGGCGTGGCCTACCACTTCGTCGGGCCGTCCTGGGTCTTCGCCGGGAACGCCCTGACCTACCTCTTCGTCGTGGTCGCCCTCCAGATGGTCACCCTGCCGGCCCGGCCCCCGGCCGTCGACCACGTCAGCCGGTGGCGGGAGCTGACCGCCGGCGTCACCGCGGCCCGGGAGGACCCGGTGGTGGGTCGCTGCCTGGTCACAGTCTTCATCTTCTCGTTGCTGGCCCTGGCCTTCATCGGCCAGATGCCGGTGGAGGCGGCCCACAACCTCCGGATCGATCCCCACTCGACCAACTACGGAATCCTCTACGCCTCCTTCGGGACGGGCGCCCTGATCGGGGCCATCTCCATCGGGACCGTCTTCGCCCAGGTCTCCAAGCCCCTGATCGTGCGGGTCGGCCTGGTCGGCTACGCCGCCGCCCTGGCCGGGTTCGCCCTCCTCCGGGCCGCCCTGCCCGCCTACTTCGTCGTGGCCGTGGTGGGCGCCTTCTACTTCGCCTTCATCACCGCCCTGAACACCGCCATGCAGACCAGGCTCCACGACGGCGTCCGGGGTCGGGTCATGGCGCTCTGGATCATGGGGTTCGGCGGGACGGTGGCGCTGGGGAACCTGGTGGTGGGGCCGGTCGTCTCGGCCGTTGGCATCACCGACGTCCTGCTCTTCGGGGCCGGGGTGGCCCTCCTCCTGGCCTGGTATGCCGACGTCAGGATCCCGGCCGGGCGGACCGGCTGATCAGCGCCGCTCGGCGAAGAACCGGGTGAGGAGGTCCCCGGCCTCGTCGGCCCGGACCCCGTCGACCACCTCCACCTCGTGGTTGAGCCGGGGATCGACGCAGAGGTTGTAGAGCGATCCGCAGGCGCCGCTCTTGGGGTCGGCGGCCCCGAAGACGAGCCGGTCGACCCGGGCGGCCAGGAGGGCCCCGGCGCACATGGGGCAGGGCTCGAGGGTCGACACCAGGGTGACCCCCGAAAGCCGCCAGGTCCCGAGAGCGGCGGCCGTGTCCCGGAGGGCCAGGATCTCGGCGTGGGCGGTCGGGTCGCCACTGAGCTCCCGCTCGTTGTGCCGACGGGCCACGACCCTGCCGTCGAGGAGCGTCACGGCTCCGACCGGGACGTCGCCGTGACCGGTGGCCGCCGCCGCCTCCTCCAGGGCCAGGCCCATGGCGTCGTGGTCGTCGGGCATCCCCGGCACGCTACCCGTCGTCGAGCTGGACGAAGCCGCCCCGGACGGCCCGGCCCCCGTCGGCCGTGACCACCTCGAAGCCGACGGTCGACGGTCCGGACGGCCAGGCCCGGATCTCGACCTGCGAGGGGAGGGGGACCATGGCCCCGAACCGGCCCCCGAGCCGGCTGACCCGGCCCGGGTCACCGCCGCCGAACCGGTCGACGACGGCGGTCACGGCCAGCGCCAGGGTGGCCGTCCCGTGGAGGATGATCCCGGGGAGCCCGGCCGCCTCGGCCACGACCGGGTCGGTGTGGATGGGGTTCCAGATCCGGGAGCACTCGGAGTAGACGTGGGCGTCGCCGCCGTGGAGGTCGACCCCCACGGCGAGCTCCGTCCCCTCCGTCGGCGCCCCGCCACCGACCTCCGCCCCGTCCTGTGCCGGCCGGTCGTCGCCGTCGACGTCGACTCCCAGGAAGAGGGTGGACATCCGGGTGGTGGAGACCGCCGCTCCCGAGGAGTTCACCGTCTCGAGCCGGAGCTCCTGGAGGGCCCCGGCCCGGTGCCGGCTGACTCCGTCGACGGTGGCCGTGGTGGAGAGGACGTCGCCGGGTCGGACGAGCCGGTGGACCGTCAGGTCGTGGCCGAGGTGGATGCCCCGGGCCGCCTCCTCTCGGGCCAGGAGCCCCTCGTCGGCGAGGTGCCGGGCAGCCAGGACGACGGGCCATTCGACGCAGACGGGGAAGAGGGGGTGGGCCACCAGCCCCTCCGGGCGCCGGGTGTCGAGGTAGCGGGGGGAGAGGTCCCCGATCCCGGCCGCGAAGGCCATCGTCCACCGGCTGTCGACCCGGGTCTCCATCAGGGTGGTGGCGGAGCCGACGACCGACGAGGAAAGGGGCATGGGAGCGCTCAGTTTCTCACGGCGGCGGCGACGAAGCTGGAGCTCCAGCGGAACCCCCTGGCGGCGTCGGCCGCCGTGGCACCTCCCCCCCGGGTCCACCACCGTACCGGCGCGGGCCGGGCCGACCGGGCCGCTCCCGGCGGCCACAACAGGGGTCTCAGGGCCTGCCCGTCTCTACCGGGTGGTGAGCAGTAGAATTTGCACCGATGGTGAGCGGTGATCCGAGCCAGCCTCCCGGCGTCGTCGGGGCCGACGCGGAGGAGAACCGGCTCCGGGCCGGGATGCTCTGGTTCGGCTTCAAGCGGCCCCCTCCCGTCACCTGGCAGCCGCCCACCGCCATCGAGGTCGACGTCCGGCGCCGGGAGGGCCAGGTGACGGCCAACCGGCAGATGGTCCTCGAGCAGCTGACGGCGGCCTACAACAACGCCAAGAAGGAGAAGCAGGCCGTCTCCATCTTCACCCACGGGACCCACTGGCAGGCGAAGTTCAACGACCCGGAGTTCGCCAAGGCCTGCTACTACGAGCACCGTTGGAATTACCTCGACCAACGGGTGACCGTCATCGGCCTCCCCTTCATGGGGATTGGGGCCGACGGGGCGCCCATGAGCGTCCTGGCCCTGCGCAACGAGGCGGGCGAGGAGCTGGCCCTCACCGGGGCCCGTTGGGGCCGCAACGCCGACCAGACCACTTTGTCCTACATCCTCGTCGACCTGGGGGCGTTCGGCTGGGTGGTGGAGGCCCAGGGCTACGCCGAGAACCGACCCCACACCGACCGGTGGCAGCTCACGGTGGAGGGCAGCCCGCCTTATCACGGCTGACCCCGACCGCCGGCCGTCGGACCGCCAGTCCGAGGGCCCTCGGCAGTTCCCCTGACGTGTCCCGGTGATCCGGGCAAGCCGCCCGCCGCCCCGGACCCCGGCGACATGCACCTGGCCCGCCGGAGTCCCCGAGGAGGAGATGTGGCGACCCTCACACCATCCAACCGGCCCGACATGGAGACGGCCTTTGCCCTCCTCACCGCCTGGCGTCTCCAGGCTCCCTGCTCGGACCCTTCCGGGTATCCCGACGCCGACGCCCTCCACGACCTTCTCAACCGCATCGTGGCGGGCCGGAGCCTCTGGAACGCCGTCCTGGGGCTGCTGGCCCTGTCGAACGAGCTCCTCACCTACCTGGCTGAGCAGGCCGGGGACGACCCCGACGGCATCTTGGCCGCCATCGCCCAGGTGGACGCCGAGGAGCGCGCCGAGGGCCGGTAGCCCGGCCGGAACCCCGGAGACGTCGGGCGGCAGGGGCATCCTGCGCCTGGCGGCTGGGTAGCGGGTCAGTGTTGTGCAGAAGCCTCTTGTCTGGCCGGCAGCAGCGGACGAGCATGGTGACGCCGGTTCGCGTGCTGCGGGGGGAACGTGGTCGGCATCGGAGGTGTTGGGTATGGCCAAGACGATGTCCGAGATGGCAAGGCTGGGAACATTCCGAGGGGTGGAAGTCGGGATGGAAGTCGATGTCCGAAGCCGATATATCGGCGAGTGGTCCCGGGGGTTCGCCGTGGCCGAACGGCTTCGAGGCGGGGTCCGGGTCCGGAGAACGTCGGACGGGGCTCTCTTCCCGGACGTCTTCGACTTGGACGACATCCGCCTGGAGAACCACTCCCCGCCGACGGGGTGGTAGCCGTCCCCCAGCGATGGTGAGCGAGACGTTGTCTCCTACGAAGAGGCTTCGCCCTCGCAACATTCGAGGCAGGGCGGGACCCTTCGCCAGGCCCGCGCCCACGATTGGCGCCCATCGGTGCTGGTCGATGGGGGACCGGATCGCCCGACACCCCATCTGACCAGCCCGGTTCCGGCGGAGGAAGTGGGATTTGAACCCACGGTGAGTTTCCCCACACACGATTTCCAATCGTGCCGATTCGGCCGCTCTCGCACTCCTCCGAGCGCCTGCTCGCTCGCAGGCGGATCAAGGGTATCGTTTCACACAGGCCCCGGTGCTCCGTGCGGCGGCCAGGTCCTACGCAACTGGCGCCCGTGAACCGAGTCAGGGCCGGAAGGCAGCAGCTCTCAGCGGGTCCGTCCGTGTGCCGTAGGCCAAGCCTGGCCGTCGCACCGAACACCGGGGCCTCGTCGGACCCGGATCACCGCTCCGGGGCCGCCCCGGGCTGTCACTCCCCGCCGATAGGCTGCGGCCGTGGCCGACCCCGTGGAGCCCGAAACCCCCTACCAGTCGCTCTACCGGAGGTTCCGCCCCCAGCGCTTCGGGGAGGTCCTCGGTCAGGAGCACGTCAGCCTGGCGCTGCGCAACGCCGTCCGTGACGACCGGGTCGGGCACGCCTACCTCTTCAGCGGGCCCCGGGGGACCGGGAAGACCTCCACAGCCAGGATCCTGGCCAAGGCCCTGAACTGCACCGACCTCGACGAGGGCGAGCCCTGCGGGACGTGCTCGTCCTGCGTGGAGATCGCCCGGGGAACCTCCCTCGACGTCCACGAGCTCGACGCGGCCTCGAACAACGGGGTGGACGCCATGCGGGACCTCGTGTCCCGGGCCGCCCTCGGGACCCCGGGCCGGTGGAAGGTCTACATCGTCGACGAGGTCCACATGCTCTCGACGGCCGCCTCCAACGCCCTCCTGAAGACCCTGGAGGAGCCTCCCGGCCACGTCGTCTTCGTCCTGGCCACCACCGACCCCCAGAAGGTCCTCCCCACCATCCGGAGCCGGACCCAGCACTTCGAGTTCCGCCTCCTCGGGGCCGAGACCCTCTCCGGACTCCTCCGGGGCGTCCACGAGGCCGCCGGCCTGGCCCTCTCCGACGAGGCCATCGACAGCGCCGTCCGCAAGGGACGGGGCTCGGCCCGTGACGCCCTCTCCGCCCTCGACCAGGTGGCGGCCGGGGGCGAGGTCGAGGACGAGAGCCCACTCCTGGCCGAACTGGGCGAGGCCCTGGCCGAACGGGACCCCGGCCGGGCCCTGGTGGCGGTGGCCCGGGCCGCCGCCACCGGCCGGGATGCCATGCGGTTGGCCGGGGAGCTGGCCGAGTATCTCCGCCAGGGCTTCCTGGCCTCGGTCGCTCCCGAGCTCGTGGCCGTGGCCGGGGCCGACCTGGACCACGTCACCGGGCTCGGACGCCGCCTGGGCCTCGCCGCCGTGGTGCGGGCCATGGAGGAGCTGGGGCGGGCCCAGGTCGCCATGCGCGACGCCCCCGACCCCCGGATCCATCTCGAGGTCGTCCTCATCCGGCTCACCCACCCCGAGGCCGACGACTCCCCGGCCGCCATCCTCGAGCGGCTCGAGCGGCTCGAGCGGTCCCTGGCCGACGGGGGTCCGGCCCGAGCTGCCGTCCCGGTCGGGGAGCCTCCGGCCCGGACGGCCCCGACCGCGGCCCCGGCCCGACCCGGGGCCGAGCCTGCCCCCGCCGGGGCCGGGCCGGTCCCGACCGACCCGGGTCCCGCCACCGGAGGCCCGGATCTGGCCCGCCAGACCCTGGGGGCCATCCGGCGCCAGGCCCAGGCTGCCGCCGACGGCCCACCCCCGGCGGCGCCGGCCCCGGCTGAGGTTTCGCCCCCTCCCGTCACCCCGCCGCCGGTCGAGAGCCCTCCCGCCAACGATGCTCCGCCGCCGGCCCCGACCGACGCTCCCCCGACGGGAGGTGGGACGATGCCCAACCGGGACCAGCTGGTCCAGGCCTGGGGGGACAGCGTGCTGGCCGCCCTCCCGGCCCGACCCCGGGCCCGGTTCAAGGTCGGTCGGTTCGTGGCGGTGGAGGGTGGCACCGCCGTCTTCGCCCTCCCCAACGAGACCCACCGCTCCTACTGCGAGGAGGTCCGCCACGACGTGGAGGAGGTCCTCTCGGCCCATTTCGTCGTGCCGGTGGCCCTCAGGCTCGTCGTCGAGCCCGACGAGCGGCCCCCGGCCGGCGAGGTCCCCGTCGTCGACGGGCCCGGCCCCGGTCCCGACGAGCCCGACCTCCTCGATCCGGCTGTGCTCGCCGCTGAGACCGAGCCGGCCGGAGCCGGCCTGTCCCCGGCCGACCGGGTGAAGCAGGCCTTCCCCGGGGCCGAGGAGGTCTAGGCCGTGTACACGGCCCCCCTCCAGGCCCTTATCGACGAGTTGGGCCGCCTCCCCGGGGTCGGTCCGAAGTCGGCCCAGCGCATGGCCTTCCACCTCTTGAAGGTGGCCCCCGAGGACGCCCTCCGCCTGACCGAGGCCATCACGGCCGTGAAGGAGCGGACCACCCTCTGCCCGGTCTGCTTCAACGTGGCCGAGGGGGATCTCTGCGACATGTGCGCCGACACCCGCCGGGACCCCAGCCTGGTCTGCGTGGTGGAGGATCCCCGGGACATCGTGGCCGTTGAGAAGACCCAGGAGTTCCGGGGTTGCTACCACGTCCTCCACGGCGCCCTGAACCCCATCGAGGGGATCGGCCCCGACCAGCTCCGGGTCCGGGAGCTCCTGACCCGGCTCGACGGGGACGCCATCACCGAGGTCATCCTCTGCACCAACCCCAATCTCGAGGGGGAGGCGACCGCCATGTACCTGGCCCGGCTGCTGCGACCTCTCGGGGTGAGGATCACCCGGATCGCCAGCGGCCTACCGGTCGGGGGGGACCTCGAGTACGCCGACGAGCTCACCCTGGGCCGGGCCCTCGAAGGTCGGCGCGACGTCGAGGCATGAGACCCGGTACCGGCGCCGTCGGGGGGCGACCGGCGCCGATACCGGGATCATGCGACCTGGGTGCCTGCCGGGGCGGTGACGCCCACGACGGGTCCGAAGCCGGCGATCTTGTCGAGCCTGACCGTGGCCCCGGGGTGTGGGGCGTCGACCATGGAGCCCTGGCCGACGAACATCCCGACGTGGGTGACCTGCGAGGGGCCCGATCCGAAGAACACGAGGTCGCCGGGGACCACGGGCGTCCCCGGGGCCACGGCCGGGCCGGCGTCGAACTGGTCCTGGGCCACCCGGGGCAGCCGGTAGCGGGCCTCCCCGTAGGCGAACTGGACCAGACCCGAGCAGTCGAAGCCGGACCGGGACTCCCCACCCCAGCGGTAGGGGGTCCCGAGGAGGGCGAGGGCATCGGCCACGGCACTGGCCTGGGTGGCGCTCTCCATCGGCGTCCCGCTGCTCAGGACCTGGATGGTGTCGAAGCTGCATTCTCCTCCGGTCGTCTCCGGCCCCGGCGGGGCCGTGCCGGCCGGAGCCGGGACGGCAGGGGCCGCGATGGCCGGGGCCGGGAGGGAGGAGGACGGCGCCGTGGAGGGTGCTGACGGGGTGGCGGCCGGGGTCCCGGTCGAGCCGGCCGGAGGGGCCGGCACGGGCAGGACCGTCGAGGGCGAGTTGGACGGGCCCGGGGAGGAGGGCGTCAGCAGAGGCGGGAGGGCCAGGGAGAGGCCGCCCGTGCTCGGCGCCGTGCCGGCCGGGGAGACCGATCCCCCGCCCAGGCTTCCGACGACTCCACCGAGGGTGGTGACCGCTCCACCGACTCCACCGCCCACCAGGGTCTGGACCCCCCCGACAGTGCCCCCCAGGAGGGAGCCGACCGGGGCCGGGAGGGTCGGAACGGGCAGGGTCGGCAGCGGGCTCGTGCCGGCCAGGACGAAGACGGGGGGCTCGTTCCCGGTCAGGGCGGCGGTCTGGGCACAGACGGGCATCGGGACCGGGGTCGGGGTCGGAACCGCCGCTCCCGCCTGGGTCGGGGTCGGGGCCACCGGTGCGGGGGGGAGGGGGTCCGGGCCCGGGGCTGCGTCGGTCCCGACCAGACCGGGCCAGTCGGTGGCGGGGTGGACGACGGGGGCCCGGGCGGCCGTCGGAGCGGTGCGGCCCAGGGCCGAGGTAGCGGTCAGCCCGAGGAGGACGAGGAGGAGCCGAAGCGTCCACCGGCGTACGACGGTGGCCCGTGACCTGGCCGTCCGGGCCCGTTCCAGCCTGTCTCGGATCGTCAACGCAGTCGCTCCCCGGTGTCGTGTGGTCTGCCCACTCCGGGGCGGACCACGGCTGATCACTCGGCGGAGGAACGACCGGGTCCGGCCGGCCTTGCGGCCACGCTCACCAAAGACCGGGCTGGTGCTCCCGTTGTTCGAGGGGGAAGTAGCCGGGGAGCTCCCCGCTGGCGGTGTCGAGGTAGACCTTGGCCTCGGGAGGGCCCGAGAACCGGCCGTGGCTCCACCGCACCTCGACGTGGCCGGCCACCTCCCGTCGCATCCCGGTCCCGGTCTCGACCACTCCGGCCCGCCAGTCGACCTGGGGCTGGCCGACCCCGGCCGCCTCGATCTCGAAGCTGGCGAGCTTGAAGGACCGGCGCCAGTCCCACGAGCTCCCCACCCGGAGCCGGAGTGACCGCTGCTGGTCGGCCCCGAGGAGGAAGTAGGAGGCGTTGCCGATGCGCAGGAGGCGCCAGAGGAGGAGCTCCCGCTGGCCCGGGGTGGCGAGCCCCCGGCGCCAGCGGTCGGCCGAGACGGTGCTGACCCGCCGGCACAGGGCCTCGTAGGCGGCGGCGGTCTCGGCGTCGGGCCAGGCCCTGGGCCGCAGGGCGTCCCGGACCCGGGCCCGGTCACCGGCGCTCAACCCGTCCGGGTCGCCGGGGAGGTCCCCGAGACCGGTGGCGGCCAGGGCGGCCCGGTAGAGGGCCCGGTGCTCGTCAGGGGCGACCAGGCCGTACCAGTCCCCCCGGGTCCAGTCCCCGCTCGTGGCCAGCCGGCCCTCGAAGACCCGGGCCGGGGAGGCGTTGGCCACATTCTTGGAGAGGTACTTGCAACTGACCAGGTAGACGTGGTCGATCCTGAGGTCGATGGGTGCCACCTCGTCCCCCGGTGGTCTCCTCCCCCCGGTCCACTCCACCAGCCGGGGAGGGCGGCCCCGGAGGGCCTCCCCGGCGGCGGCGAAGACCCGGCCGTTCTCGTAGGCGGTGGCGAACTCGGCCGGGTAGGCACCGTTGCGGTGGAGTGCAGCCAGGAGGTCCCAGTGCCCGGCCCCGATGTCGAGCTCCCCGGGCCGGGCCCGCAGCGCCGAGGTCAGGCTGGCGTAGGGGAGGGTGCCGAGGGCGGTGGCCAGCTCGGTGACGGTGGTGCGGTCGTCGGCCACGGCCCCCTCACCGGGCTCGGTGCCCGCCCTCCCCGTAGGAGCGGAGCCGTTCCAGGCCGCCGGGGTCGAGGATCTCGACGACGTCGAAAACGGCTCCCCCAGGGGAGCTGGCGGCTTCGAGGGCCCGGGCCCCCGGGGTGTTGCGGCCCGGGAGGTCGGTGCTCAGCAGGACCAGCGGCCCGAGGTCCTTGCGGCCCGGCCCGGCCCGCCGTCCCGCCTCGGCCACCGCGGCCTTCCCGAGCGCCCGCCACAGGGTCTCGGCCCTCCGTAGCCCGGGTCGGGACGTGCTGAAGGCTCCGCTGAGCTCGAAGAGCCAGACCTTTCCGGTGGCGTCGAGGGCCCGGAAGGTGACCTCGAGGCCGAGATCCCTGACCACCACCCCGGTCTCGATCTGGCGGAACCCGCTGGCCTCGAGGCCGCCGAGGGCCACGTCCTGGGCCCGCCGCCCCCGTCCGACCGCCCCGGCCTGGTCCTCCCCGTCACGGTCGAGCCGGCTCGAGACGGCAGGGACGGTCACCCGACGCCGGCCGGAGTCGCCGGCCAGCAGGACCCGTTCCTCGGCCACCCGGGTCCGGGCCCGGCCCACGTAGTCGGCGTCGGTGTCGAAGCCGACGAAGTACCGCTCGCTGCGCAGCGCCGCCACCGCCGTCGACCCCGATCCCATGAAGGGGTCGAGGACCAGGTCCCCCCGGTAGGTGTGGAGCTCGATCAGCCGCTGGGGCAGCTCCACCGGGAACGGGGCGGGATGCCCGACCCGGGTGGCCCGCTCGGCCGGGATCTCCCAGAGGTCGAGGGTGGCGTCCACGAAGTCGTCCATGGTGATCGTTCCCTCGTGGGGCCACCCCCCGGCCCGGCGTTCCCGGGGGCCCAGGGCCCGGTCGAACCGGCCCTTGCTGGCCACCACGACCCGCTCGGTGATGTCCCGGAGGACCGGGTTCCCGGGCCGCTGGTAGCTCCCCCAGGCGCACGACCCCCCGGCGGCGGCCTGCTTCCTCCAGATGATCTCCCCCCGAAGGAGGAACCCGAGATCCTCGAGGATGGCGACCACGTCGGCCGACAGCGAGCGGTAGGGCTTCCGGCCCAGGTTGGCGACGTTGACGGCGATCCGGCCCCCGGGCTCGAGCTTGTCCCGGCACCGGGCGAAGACGGCGTGGAGCATCCCGAGGTACTCCCCGTAGCTGGCCGGGATGTGCCCCTGGCCCAGGGCCTCCTCGTACTCCTTCCCGGCGAAGTAGGGGGGGGAGGTGACGACCAGGGCCACCGACCCGTCGGCGATCTCGCCGACGGCGTCCATGTCCCGGGCGTCCCCCAGCCAGACCTCATCCCGGCGGAGGTGGGCGGTGAGGGTGTCCTCGGTCGAGACCTCGGGGGTGGCGAACCGGGCATAGAAGGCCGAGGCGTCGTGGCCCTCACGCCTCGACACCCCGAAGGCCGAGGTGGCCGTCCCCCGTCGTCGGGGCCCGTCGGCCAGGGGCAGGACGTTGCTCATCGACGGTGACCGGCTCTGTCCCTGGGGGGCATGGGCCGGATCGTACCGGTCGGGTGTGCCGCTCCCGGGCCGCCCCGACCGGGGCGCGCCGGGGGAGGGGACAGGGACGGGGGCACCCCCGAAGGCTACTCCCCGCCGGTCGTTCCCGGGCTCAGCCGACGGTGCGGAGGATCATGGCGTCGCCCTGGCCGCCGCCGCCGCAGAGGGCCACGGCCCCGGTGCCCCCGCCCCGCCGCTTCAGCTCGTGGAGGATGGTGAGGGGGAGCCGGGTTCCGGACATCCCGACGGGGTGGCCGAGGGCGATGGCCCCCCCGTTCACGTTGACGATCTCGTCGGTGATCCCGAGCTGGTCGGAGGAGGCCAGGCCGACGACGGCGAAGGCCTCGTTGAGCTCGAAGAGGTCGATGTCGGAGACGGCCTTCCCGATCTTGCCCAGGGCCTGGCTGATGGCGTTGGCGGGCTGGGTCAGCAGTGAGGCGTCCGGTCCGGCCACCTGGCCGTAGGAGAGGATCTCGCCCAGGGGGGTGACCCCGAGGGCCTCGGCCCGGGCCTTCGAGGTGACGATGACCGCCGCCCCGCCGTCGGAGATCTGGCTGGCGTTGCCCGCCGTGATGGTTCCCTCCTTGTCGAAGGCGGGCCGCAGTGCCCCCAGGGACTCGGCCGTGGTCCCGGGCCGGACCCCCTCGTCGGTGTCGACCACGATGGGGTCGCCCTTGCGCTGGGGGACGTTGACCGGGATGATCTCGTCGGCGAAGCGTCCCTCCTTGATGGCGGCGGCGGCCCGCTCGTGGGAGAGGGCGGCGGCGGCGTCCTGGCGCTCCCGGGAGATCTGGGCCGTCCGGTTGTACTGCTCGGTGGAGAGGCCCATGGCGCAGTGGTCGAACTGGCAGTAGAGGCCGTCGTACATCATCGAGTCGACGAGGGAGCCGTCGCCGAGCCGGTAGCCGGCCCGGGCCCCCGGCAGGAGGTAGGGGGCCTGGGTCATCGACTCCATGCCCCCGGCCACCACGATGTCGGCCTCGCCGGCCTGGATGAGGAGGTCGGCAAGGTAGATGGCGTTCAGTCCCGAGAGGCAGACCTTGTTGATCGTCGTGGCCGGGACGTCCATGGCGATGCCACCCTTGACGCTGGCCTGGCGGGCCGTGATCTGGCCCTGGCCGGCCTGGAGGACATGGCCCATGAACACGTAGGAGACCTGGTCGGGGGTGACCCCGGCCCGCTCCAGGGCGGCGGCGATGGCGAAGCCGCCGAGGTCCATGCCGGTAAAGCCGGCCAGCCCACCGGAGAGCTTCCCGATGGGTGTGCGGGCACCTGCGAGGATGACGGAACCGGGCATGGCTACCTCCGGGGGTGGGGCGGCGGCTGCCGCCCGAGCGGCGGCCAGCTTACCGGTTACCAGGCGGTAGTCGCCCAGCCGGGGCAGTAGGGTGGCGCCCCATGCAAGCGTTCCGTGACGCCATCCTGGCCGGGGCCCCCGCCGGGGACCTGGCCGCCCTGCCCCTCCCCGAGCAGTACCGGGCCGCCCACGTCCGCCGGGACGAGGTCGACATGTTCGAGGGGGTGGCCTCCGAGGACAAGGACCCCCGGAAGTCCCTCCACGTCTCCGACGTCGACGTCCCCGAGCTGGCCCCCGACGAGGCCTTCGTGGCCGTGATGGCCTCCTCCATCAACTTCAACACCGTCTGGACCTCCATCTTCGAGCCCCTCCCCACCTTCGGGTTCCTGGACCGGCTCGGGAAGGAGAGTGTCTGGGGGGCCCGCCACGCCCTGCCCTACCACGTGGTCGGCTCCGACGCCTCGGGTGTGGTGGTCCGGGTCGGCTCGGCCGTCCGGAACTGGAAACCCGGGGACCGGGTCACCGTCCACTGCAACTACGTCGACGACCAGGACCCGAGCGCCCACGACGACTCCATGCTGGCCGCCAACCAGCGCATCTGGGGCTTCGAGTCGAACTTCGGCGGATTGGCCGACCTGGCCCTCGTGAAGGCCAACCAGCTCATGCCCAAGGCCACCCACCTGAGCTGGGAGGAGGCCGCCGTCAACGCCCTCTGCAACTCGACCGCCTACCGGATGCTCGTCTCCCGGAACGGGGCCACCATGAAGCAGGGCGACCGTGTCCTCGTCTGGGGGGCCTCCGGGGGGATCGGGAGCTACGCCGTCCAGCACGTCCTCAACGGCGGGGGGGTCCCCATCGGGGTCGTCTCCTCCCCGGAGAAGGTGGCCCTCCTCCACGACCTCGGGGTCGAGGCCGTCATCGACCGGAAGGCGGCCGGCTACCGGTTCTGGTCCGACGACCACACCCAGGACGAATCGGAGTGGCGCCGGCTCGGCAAGGACATCCGGGGTCTCGTGGGAGCCGACCCCGACATCGTCTTCGAGCACCCCGGCCGCCAGACCATGGGGGCCTCGGTCTTCGTCTGCTCCCGGGGCGGCACCATCGTGACGTGTGCCGCCACTTCGGGCTACATGATCGAGTACGACANNACAACCGCCACCTCTGGATGAAGCTGAAGAGCATCAAGGGCTCCCACTTCGCCAACTACCGGGAGGCCTGGGACGCCAACCAGCTGATCTGCGACGGGAAGGTCCAGCCCCCCCTGTCCGCCGTCCACACCCTCGAGAACGTCGGGGAGGCCGCCTACCAGGTCCACCACAACCTCCACGAGGGGAAGATCGGCGTCCTCTGCCTGGCCCCCTCCGAGGGGCTCGGGATCGACGACCCCGAGCGGCGGGCCGCCGTGGGCGAGGACGCGATCACCGCCTTCCGGAGGCACGGAGCTTGAGCGGTCTCCTGACCGAGATCGACCACGTCGCCATCGCCGTCCGGGACCTCGACGCCGCCCTGGACTACTACCGGGACACCTTCGGGGCCACCGTCGACCACCGGGAGCTGATCGAGTCCGACGGCGTGGAGGAGGCCCTCATCAAGGTGGCCGACTCCTACATCCAGCTCCTCACCCCCACCCGGGAGGACTCCCCGGTGGCGAAGTACCTCGAGCGCAACGGCGAGGGCCTCCACCATGTCGGCTACCGGGTCGACGACTGCGCCGTCGCCCTCCAGGCCGTGAAGGACGCCGGCGGCCGGGTCATCGACGAGGCCCCCCGCCCCGGCTCCAGGGGGACGACGGTGGCCTTCGTCCATCCCAAGGGGGCCCTCGGGACCCTGATCGAGCTCGTCCAGGAGTAGGGCTCCGGCCCCTCAGGAGGGGTCGAGGCGGACCACGGCCCCGGGGTTGGCGGTGGCGGCCCAGATGGCCCCGGCGCCGGTGACGAGCTGGCGGACGGCCCCGGGGAGGACGACGGCCGTCCCCACCTGTCGGCCCGTCGAGCTGTCGAGGGCCACCACCCGGGCGTCCCCGTAGTCGGCCACCCAGACCCGGCCGTCGGCCACGGCGATCGAGGTCGGCCCCCCCGTCGTCCCCGAGCCGGTGGCGGAGGGGACCGGGAAGGTCCCGGTGACCTTCATGGTGGTGCTGTCGACCCGGCTGACGGTGCCGGACTGGGTGTTCGCCACCCAGACCGTCGACCCGGACACGGCCACCCCGATGGGGCCCTGGCCGACGGTGACCGAGGTCCACCGGAGCGAGACCCCGGCCGGCACCGGGTCGATCCGGGTCAGGCTGTCGCTCTGGCCGGTCACCCAGACCGCTCCGGCCCCGACGGCGACCCGGACGGCCCCGTCGGGGAGGGCGACGGTGGCGGTGACCTGGCCCGACCGGGGGTCGATCAGGGTGACGGTCCCGGCCTGGAGGCTCGCCACCCAGACCCCTCCCTCGCCGACGGCGACCGAGACGGGATCGGTCCCGACCGTCACCGGGCTCCCGACCACCCGGCCGCTGCGGGCCGACACCTCGACGACGGTGTTCCCACTGACGTCGGTGGCCCAGGCCTCCCCGGCCCCGGCCGCGACGGCCACGGGGTGGCCCCCGACGGTCACCGGCCCGGACCGGTAGGAACCGGAGGAGGGGTCGAACCGGCGGAGGGTCCCCGTGGCGTCGTCGGCCAGCCAGCCGTCGGAGCCGTCGAAGGCGATCCCGGCCGCCGGGGAGCGGACCAGGGTGTGGGCCGTGGCGGCCGGGACGGCCCGGGCCGGCCCCGCCGGAGGGGAGAAGAGCCCGGTGACGAGGGCCAGGCCGGCGGCCAGCGCCACCACGGCGGCCAGGGCCAGCCCGACGACGAGCCGCGACCGCCGGGTCTCGGCCGCCGTGGGTCGGTCCCGACCGGGTCGGGTCGGGGGAGCCGGTTGCCGGGCCGCGGCCCTCCGGTCGCTCCTGGTCGGCGCCCGGTCCGGTCCGGCCGTGGACAGCGCCTTCCCGGACATCACCGGTCGGGCCTTGCGTCGTCCACCGGTCCGGGGCTCCGCCATCGCCCCCCCGACCTTATCCATTCACCGCTTCCGCCAGGGGTGGTGCCACCTCGACGACGGGGACCTCTTCCCGGTCGAGGGCGTCCGAGCCCCGGCCCGTCGGGGCGGGGAAGGCCTGCTGGAACCGTCCCAGGAGCCCGGGGATCAGACCGTCGGGGAAGCGGGCCAGGGTCAGCGGGGCCAGGCCCGGGGCCAGGAGCTGGAGGAAGCTGAGCCTCGGGTAGTAGGACACGACGACGCTCAACGCCCCCAGCGAGAGTCCCCCGAAGAGGGCCCCGCTGCAGGTGGCCACCCCGCCCAGCACCAGGGCCAGGAGGATGGGGAGGCTCTGGAGCATCAGGAAGTCGGTGGAGCCGGCCACGCTCTGCATCCCGCCGAACAGGGCGCCGGCAAGGCCGGCCAGGCCGGCCGAGAAGGCGAAGACGGAGAGCTTGGTGGCGGTGAGGCTGAGGCCGAGGGTGGCGCAGGCCGCCTCGGAGTCCTTGGTGGCGGCCAGCAGCCGGCCGAAACGACCCCGGCGCAGGGCGTAGAGCCCGACGGAGATCAGGGCGAAGACGACCGAGAGGAAGATGACGAAGGAGCGGTTCCCCCCGACGTGGAGTCCCAGGAGGCTGGGTCGGGGGACGTGGACCGACCCGTCGAACCCGAAGGCGAACGGGGCCGGGAAGAACATGTTGTCCATGGCGGTGGCGAAGGCCATGGTGGCGAGGGCGAGGTAGAGGCCCCGGAGACGGACCACGAAGAGGGACACGACAGCTCCGACCGCCCCGGCCAGGGCCACCGCCGCGCAGAGCCCGATCACCGATCCCCCTTGGCCCCAGCGGGCCATGGCGAAGGCCCCGAGCCCGGCGAAGGTCATCTGGCAGAGCGAGACCCGGCCCCCCCAGCCGGTGAGGGGGACGAGGGAGAGCATGATCAGGCCCAGGGCCAGGCCGATCCCCATCCGGACCAGGTTCCCCGCCGAGAGGAACCCCGAGCCGACCGCCACGGCTCCCACCAGGACGACCCCGCCCAGGATGGACCGCTGGAGGCTGGGAACCCCGACGGCGGTCCTGGTGAGGGCCAGCCTGGCTCCCTCGATCCGGTCCTGGGGGAGGACGAGGAGGACGGCGAAGAGGACCAGCACCGGGATGGAGAGCCGCAGTCCCTGGATGGGGGTGCTCCCCCAGAAGCCTCCGGTGGTGGGGAGGTAGCCGACGGCGTAGGACTGGAGCAGCCCGATCCCGACGGCGCCGGCGAAGGTCATGGGGAGGTTCCGGAGCCGTCCCACCATGGCCGCGGCGTAGGCGTTGATGACCAGGAGGGTGAGGTTGAGGACGTTCAGCTGGAGCTGGGGGGCGATGAGGATGCCGGCCAGGGCGGCCAGGGAGGAGCCCAGGGCCCAGCTCAGGCTGGCCACCCTGGCCGGCCTGGCCCCGTTCAGCCCGGCCAGCTCCCGGTTGTCGACCACGGCCCGCATGGCGATGCCGACCCGGCTCCGGTAGAGGAGGAACCGGAGGCCGACGGCGATCCCGACGGCGACGAGGATGGTGATGGCCTGATGGAAGGTGACCGAGACCCCCAGGAGACGGAAGCTGTGGTGGACGAAGAAGGTGGGGGCGACCCGGGACGTCGCCGGCCAGATCCCCTGAACGGCCCCCATGAGGAAGACCATGATCCCGACCGTCACCACCAGCGTGACGGCCAGGGAATTGCCACGCACCCCGCGGACCACCCGTTCCAGCAGCGCTCCGAACAGGGGGGCGAGGACGAGGACCACCAGGGGGAGGGCGACGACCTGGGGGACGTGCATGGGCACGACCAGCTCCCAGTAGACGAAGGCCATGAGCATCCCGACGGCCCCGTGGGCGATGTTGAAGATCCCCGAGGTCGAGTAGGTCACGACCAGGCCGCTGGCGGCCACGGCGTAGGCGGCACCGGTGAAGATCCCGATGACCGTGAAGGTCAGGAAGCCGCTCATCAGTAGTGGACCAGGCTTCCCGACGTGCAGTCGTAGTGGCCGGCGCCGGCCGGGTCGACCCGGCTGTAGCCGCTCGACCCGTTGATCTTGAAGTAGGCGAAGCAGTTGCTGGGGATCTTCTGGCCGAAGTTCGTGTCGGGTGGTTGGACCCCTCCCCCGTCCCAGGTGCCGATCTGCTTCAGCTGGGCGATGAGGGCGGCCCGGGTCAGGTGGGGACCCACGGCCCTGGCCGCCTGGACGAAGGCCAGGCCGGCCGACCAGGCGAACTCGGCGAAGATGTCGTGGTGGGCGTTGGGGGCCACCCGGTTCAGCCACGACTCCATGAGCTGGAGGCCCGGATTGGAGGAGGCCTCCTCGTAGGGGGCCGTGGCCATGAGCACCAGGGCGTTGTTGGCGTCCCCCTGGGACTCGGCCAGGAAGTTGGCGCTGTACTCCTCGGAGAAGAAGTCGACCACGGTGGGGCTGAAGTTGGCCTGGGCCATGGCCTGGACCAGGCGGGCCGCCGAGTTGTCGTCGGAGTACTCCGAGACGTACTGGACGTTGGCCGACTGCATCTTGGCCACGTAGGGGGCGTAGTTCGGCTCGGTGGGGGAGACAGCCGTCACGTAGGTGTACTTGAAGCCGACGCTCTGGTAGGCCGACATCTCGCTGGCGGCCTGTTCCTGGGTGGCGGGGACGTTCAGGTAGATCATCGCCGCGTTGGTCACCGCGCCCGGGTACTTCGACTTCAGGTAGACGGCCGGGCCCGTCGACCAGTAGTGGGCATTCCCCGGGCTGGCCCCGAAGGAGGTGGCCACGTTGCCCATCTCATGGGTGCTGAGCTCGGCGGCGACGTCCGGGATCCCGCAGCCGGAGATGGCCGAGGCCCCCCCGTTGTCGAACCCGGAGGCGCTCCCCACCAGGGCGAAGTTCGAGGAGCAGGCCTGGGTGGCATCGGCACTGTTCTGGCCCGCGTCGTTCTGGTCGTCGTAGGGGGCCACCTTCAGCATCCGCCCGCAGATCCCCCCCTGGCTGTTCACGTAGTCGGCGAGGGCCACCGTGGCCTGCTGGGCGCTCTGGGTGAGCCCCGGGGCGACGCCGGAGATGCTGGCGATGTTCCCGATGGTGATCTGGTTGGCCGTCACCCCGACGTCGCTGGCCCCACCGTTGTTGGAGGCGTTGCAGGCCGCCGCTGCGGCCGGGGCAGCCCCTCCCGCCGCCGTCGTCGCCGCCCCGCTCGAGCCGGCCGTGCCCGAGCCCCCGGCTGACCCCGAGCTTCCCGCCGTCCCGGCGGTCCCTGCGCTCCCGGCGGTGCCGGCCGATCCACCCGTGGAGCCGACCGCCGGCCCGGCGGCCGGGGTGGTTCCCGAGGGAGAGGCCGACAGGCTCTGGCCCGCTCCCCCGCCGACCGTTCCCGTCCCCCCGCCCGACCCTGAGCCCTCGGCCATCGTGAGCGCCGTTCCGTTCAGCCGGGAGCCGCAGGCGGCCAGGCCGAGGGCCAGGACCGAGACGACACCGATGAGGGCGACCCGCCGGACCCGGCCCGTCCCGGCCCGGGGTCGGGGGCGGCCGATGTGCTGCTGCGGGGGGGTCATGACGGCGATCCTCCTGGGACGGTGGGTTGGTCGCCGAGGGGTGCGACGGCGAGCACTCCGGTGGCGAGGGCCTGGTCGAGGCGGTCGAGGGTCTCCTCGAGCCGATCGGCGTACTGCCGGTTCTCCTCGCTGAGCCGGACCAGCCAGGCTGCGAAGAAGAGGAAGCCCCCTCCGGCCACCAGGGCCACTCCGAGGAGACCCCCCGAGATCAGGTAGGGAACCTCCTGGAAGAGGAAGGCGCTGTGGGCCGCCCCGTACCAGCCCAGGAGGATGGCGACGACGCCGAGGCCCATGAGGGAGGAGCCGACGACGAGGAGGACCCGGCGGATCTCGAGGGGGCGCCGCTTGCTCCGGCGCTCCCAGACGGCGGCCGAGAGGGCCTCGAGCCGGCCGGTCACCGGGCCGCCGGCCGCGGTGGTGGGGGCGGGGGCGGAGATGGACGTGGTGGTCATGTCAGCGCGTTCCTTCCCGGGGACAGCTCGACCCCGGCCCGGCCAGGGCTCCGGCGGCACGGTCGGTCCGCAGGAGGAGCCAGGCCAGGCCGGCCGAGAACAGGAGTCCGAGGATGATCAGGCCGCTCCCGATCCCCTTGAAGAGGACCGGGACGGCGGCGGCGGTGGTGGCTGGGAGCGCGGTCCCCCCGGCCGGGGTGGTGCCGGCGGTCGGGGTGCCGGAGGTGCCCACCGTCCCGGTCCCCGGGTCCCCGCTCGTCCCGGCCGTGCCGGGGATGGCGGAAGTCCCGTCGGTCCCCCCCGTGCCGGTGCCCCCGAGATCGGTGGAGAGGGGGGTGGTCAGGCCGGCGTCCCCGGTCGACCCCCCGGCGCCGGCGGTGGCGGACCCGGCGTCGAACGAGACGACCGGAGAGGCCGTCGCCGAGACGTCGAGCCATCCGAAGCTCATCTGGAGGGTCTGCCGGTTGGGGGTCGGGACGGGGAGCTGGGAGAGGATCTGCTGCCGGACCTGGATGGGGAGGAGGGCCTGGAGCTGGGTCATGCCGCTGTCGAGCGTGTCGAGGTTGACGGTGATCTGGAGTCCCTGGAGCACCCGTTCGGCGCCGGCCCCCTTCACGGTGTCGGTGGGGGCCGTCAGGGTCAACGTGATCCCGGCCGTCTGCAGGACCTGGCTGACGGTGGGGAGGAGGGCGCCGAGAACCGGGAGCGTCTGTCCGGAGGCGTGAACCCCCTGGGCGTCCACCGTGACGGCCTGGCCGGCCACCGTGACCCCGGAGATGACGCTCGTCCCGGTCACCGCGCCCGTGGTCCCGTCGCTCTGGGCCGTCGCCGTGGAGGTCACCGTCCCGATGTTGATCAGGCCCCCGGCCACTGAGATCCCGTGGACGGCGGAGCTGGCCTGGGCCACGGCCCGACCCTGGCCGTCGACCGTGCCCTCGACCGAGCTCCCGAGGGACTTGACCGAGACGAACCCGCTCGGGAGGGCGGCTGCCCCTCCGCTGGCCGGCGGCCCGAAGTTGGCGGTCGCGGTTCCCGACGCGGCGGTGGAGTCGGCCTCCATGGTCGCCTCCCCGCTGTCCTGGTTCCCGGACTGGGGTCCCTGGGGGAAGGCGCTCGTGGCCTGGAGGGGCCAGGGTCCGGCCGTGAGCTGGGGGGTGTTGTTGCCGAGGTAGGGCTGGAGATAGGAGTCGTAGAAGGCGGGGAGCTGGGGCCCCGCCCCGGCGACCACCTGGCCCGGCCAGAGGGTGCTGGCGGTCGACTCACCGGTCGGTCCGGAGTCGAAGCTGGTGGTGGCGAAGCCCAGGCTGGCCTCCAGGGAGGGGGTGGCCGGGACGGGGAGGTTGGGCTGCTCGTAGGTGGTCCGGATCCCGGCCCCGCTCGAGCTGACCTGGAAGCCCCCCAGGAGGGAGGTCGGGTCGGCCGCGGCCGGACCGTCGGCGGCGGCGAGGAGGAGGCCGGTGGGGGCGAGAAGGAGGAAGAGTGCGCCGACGGCGGTGGGTCGTTTCATGACAGCTCCTGGATCGGGGTTGCGGGGAGGGCCGAGCCGCCCAGATAGGCCTCGGCCAGATCGGACGGGAGCTCGTCGGCCCGGCCGGCGGCCACGATCCGGCCGTGGGTCATGAGGGCCACCTGGTCGGCCACCTTCAGGGCGGCCTGGGCGAACTGCTCGGTCATCAAGATGGCCACCCCCTCGGCCGCGATCTGGCCGACCACCTCGTAGAGCTCGCCCACGACGAGGGGGGCCAGGCCCATCGAGATCTCGTCGAGAAGGAGGACGGCCGGCTCGGCACTCAGGGCCCGGGCCATGGCCAGCATCTGCTGCTCCCCCCCGGACATCGTCCCGGCCAGTTGCCGGCGGCGCTCGGCCAGCCTCGGGAACCGTTCGAAGGCACGCTCCTCGACGTCCCGTCGACCCGCTCCCGAGTAGGTCATCATCCGGAGGTTCTCGAGGACCGTCAGGTTGGGGAAGACGGCCCGGCCCTCGGGAATGGTGCAGAGGCCGGCCCGGGCCAGGGTGTCGGGGGCGATCCCGTTCACGTGGCGGCCCATGACGTGGAAGCAGCCCTCGGTCGGCGCCAGCCGGCCGCTCGCCACCTTGAGGGTGGTCGACTTCCCGGCCCCGTTCGGGCCCAGGAGGGCCAGGACGGTCCCGGGGGTCACGACCAGGTCGATCCCGTGGAGGACCTCGATCCGGCCGTAGGCGGCCTTCAGACCGATGAGCTCGATCACCGGGGCCGGCGGCGCCGGGGGGACGGTCCCGAGCCCGGGTCCCGGGGAGAGGTCAGACGAGCGCATCGGCGGCGATGGAGTCGGGGTCGTCCTCGGTGCCGAGATAGGCGGCCCGGACATTCGGGTCGGCCTGGATCTCGGCCGGGGTGCCCACGGCCAGGATCTGGCCGAAGTCGAGGACGTGGATGGTCCGGCAGACGGACATGACGAGGTCGATGTCGTGCTCGACCAGGAGGATGCCCATCCCCTCCTCGGCCAGCCGGAGGAGGAGCGCCCCGAGCTGGTCCGTCTCCTGCTCGTCGAGGCCCGACGAGGGCTCGTCGAGGAGGAGGATGCTGGGCCTGGTGGCCAGAGCCCGGCCCACCTCGACCAGGCGGGCCGTCCCCGTCGGGAGCGTGTCGCAGCGGACCCGGGAGAACTCCCGGAGCCCGACCTGGCGCAGGATGTCGTCGGTGACCCGGGCCGGATTGGAGCCGTCGTGGGCCCAGCGCCGGCGGATCTCAGCCGCCACCAGGATGTTCTCCCGGACGGTCAGGGAACCGAAGACCTCGAGCCGCTGGAAGGTCCGGGCCAGACCCATCCGGGCCCGACGGTGGGGGGGAAGCTGTCCGATGCTCTCGCCGTCGAAGACGATCCGGCCGACCTGGGCCCGCTGGAGCCCGGTGATCACGTTGAAGGTGGTCGTCTTCCCCGCCCCGTTCGGGCCGATCAGGCCGTTCACCGCCCCCCCCTCGACGGTGAGGTCGACGCCTCTCAGCGCGACCACCCCGCCGAACCGGACCTCGATCCCCTTGACCTCGAGCCGAGCCACGGCTGCCTCCCCCTCTGCGTTACACCCGGCCAGTCGCCGGGCGTTGCAAGTGGAACGCCGCCAGGGTTGGGACCTTGCGTCCATTCTCTCATTTTTTCACAACGGTGCCCACGGGGCGTGGTGTCTAGGGCACGCAGCGCTGTGGTCGTTGGCGGGTCCCCAGCTTCGGATCGGGCCTCCCGAGCGGCCGGGATGAGCCCGGGCCGGTGCTCCGGTAGCCTCAGGTCCTATGGATCATCCGATGTCCCAGCGTCTGGCCGAGCTGAAGGAGCGCAAGGAGGAGGCCCTCCACGCCGGCTCTCCCCATGCCGTCGAGCGTCACCACGCCAAGGGCAAGCTGACGGCCCGGGAGCGGATCGAGTACCTCCTCGACGAGGGCTCCTTCCAGGAGCTCGACATGCTGGCCCGGCACCGGGCCCACGGGATGGGCCTGGAGGACAAGCGCCCCTACACCGACGGCGTCATCACCGGCTTCGGCACCGTCGACGGCCGCCGGATCTGCGTCTTCAGCCAGGACTTCACCGTCTTCGGCGGCGCCCTTGGCGAGGTCTTCGCCGAGAAGATCCACAAGGTGATGGACCTGGCATCGTCCATCGGGGTCCCCATGGTCGGCCTCAACGACGGCGCCGGAGCCCGGATCCAGGAGGGGGTCGTCTCCCTCCACTCCTACGGCGGGATCTTCCACCGCAACGTCGAGGCCTCCGGCGTGATCCCCCAGATCAGCGTCATTCTCGGGCCCTGCGCCGGGGGGGCCGTCTACTCCCCGGCCATGACCGACTTCATCTTCATGGTCAACGGGTCCAGCCACATGTTCATCACCGGTCCCGACGTGGTGAAGACGGTGACCGGCGAGGACGTGACCCTGGAGGAGCTCGGCGGGGCCATGAGCCACGCCACCAAGTCCGGGGTGGCCACCTTCGTGGCTCCCGACGAGAAGACCTGCCTCGACGAGGTGAAGTACCTCCTCTCCTTCCTCCCCTCCAACAACCTCGAGGAAGCTCCCAGCGTCGTCCCCACCGACGACCCCGACCGGGGGACACCCGAGCTCGTCGACCTGATGCCGGCCACCCCGACCCAGCCCTACGACATGAAGAAGGTCATCACCTCCGTCGTCGACGACGGGGACTACTTCGAGATCCATTCCCACTGGGCCATGAGCATCACCTGCGGCTTCGCCCGGATCGACGGCCGGGTGGTCGGGATCGTCGGGAACCAGCCCGCCGTCCTGGCCGGGGTCCTCGACATCGACTCCTCCGAGAAGGCGGCCCGGTTCGTCCGGACCTGCGACGCCTTCAACATCCCCCTCATCACCTTCGTCGACGTCCCCGGGTTCATGCCCGGCACCGACCAGGAGTACGGCGGGATCATCCGCCACGGGGCCAAGCTCCTCTACGCCTTCTGCGAGTCCACCGTCCCCCGTATCCAGGTCATCACCCGGAAGGCCTACGGGGGGGCCTACGTGGTCATGAACTCGAAGTCGATCGGGGCCGATCTGGCCTTCGCCTGGCCTTCGGCCGAGCTGGCCGTGATGGGCCCCCAGGGTGCCGTCGAGATCGTCTACCGGAGCGAGCTCCGCGACGCCACCGACCCGGTGGCCCGCCGGGCCGAGCTCGTCGAGGAGTACACCGAGCGCTACGCCAACCCCTACGTGGCCGCCGAGCGGGGCTACGTCGACGACGTCATCGACCCCTCCGAGACCCGCCGGGTCCTGGTCCGGAGCCTCCGGCTCCTGGCCTCGAAGCGGGAGGAGCTCCCCCGCCGGAAGCACGGGAACGTCCCCCTGTGACCGTCCCCGCCGAGGGGAGCCGGGCCATCATCGTGGCCTCGGTCCGGCCCGAGCCGAGCCCCGAGGTCCTGGCCGCCATCATGGCCGCCATCGAGGAGGCCTGGCCCCGACCCGAGCCGGACGGGACCGGCCGCCGCCGGCGACCCGGCTCGGAGTGGCGGTTCAGCGGCCGGTGGTGGGCCAAGCCCACCCCGATCCGCCGGGACCGGCCCTGGGCCACCCGCTGACCCCCCCACCCTGATCCCCCGTCCCGTCGACCCCGACCCAGGAGCGAACCCCCGTGCCCACCACCCTCCCCCGCGCCGCCCTGGCGGCCCTGGCCCTCGGGGCCGGAGCCCTCGGTCTGGCCGCCTGCTCCAACGGCTCCTCCGCCTCCGCTTCGCTGTCCACCTCGGCACCCGTCGCCACCACGAACGACCCCACGGCCCCGGTCACCACCGCCACCACCAGCGCCGGTCTCGGGAACGTGACCACCTCGGCCGCCTGCCCCACACCGTTCACGGCCGGCTCGGCCCTGACCAAGCCCAGCTGGACCAAGGCCCCGGCCATGACCGTCAACACGGCCCGGACCTACACGGCAGTCGTCACCACCGATGTCGGCAGCTTCACCATCACCCTCGACCCGAAGGCGGCCCCCCAGACGGTGAACAGCTTCGTCTTCCTGGCCGAGAACCACTTCTACGACTGCGTCGTCTTCCACCGGGTCATCCCCACCTTCATGAACCAGACCGGTGACCCCACCGGGGCGGGGACGGGCGGGCCGGGCTACACCATCGCCGACGAGAATCCCCCGGCGGCCGCCACCGGCGCCGCCCAGTACCCGATCGGAGCGGTGGCCATGGCCAACACCAGCCAGCCCCATTCCGGGGGGAGCCAGTTCTTCATCGTGACCGGCTCCGAGGGGGAGGGCCTCCCCCCCAGCTATGCCCTCTTCGGGACCGTGACCGCAGGCCTCCCCGTCGTCCAGCAGATCAACAGCGACGGCTCGGCCGGAGGGACTCCGACCGTCCTCCACCGGATGATCTCGGTGGTCGTCACCGAGAGCTGAGGCTTTCAGGAGGCCTGCCGGTGGGCGGCCGGCGCCGGGGAGGCTCCGGTCCCCGTCCCGACCCGCCGTCGCCGACAGGCGACGAGCTCCTCGCCGATCATGACGGCCCAGCAGGATCGCTGGAGGAGCTCCGCCGACCAGCCGGCCGCGCCGGGATCGAGTGCCTGCAGCACTGCGACGCCCTCGGTCGGCGCCGAGGAGGAGTAGAGGCCGTCGGCGCAGAGCCGTTGGTACCAGGCGGCCAGGTTGGACAGCGCCCGCCCCTCGGGGCCGTCCCCGAGGCGGAGAGCGAGCGCATGGAGGGCGTCCCTCCCCGAGACGGCGGCCCCAGCGGTTCCTGTCGGATCTCCGATCATGGCCCTGTCGTCCATGTCGATCTCCCATCGGCACGTCCTGCGCCAGCCGTGGCTCAAACCGAACACGTCCAGCATGACGGCCACCGATGTCCCAGTCCAGGGCCGAAGGTCCCGGATCGGAGGGTCCCCCGGTGGGTCAGCCGGAACCTGCCTGCCCGGCCAGCTCGGCGCGGAACCAGTCCAGGGTGGGTTGGAGCTCGACGTCGGCGTAGCCCGAGGCGTGGGCGCATTCGTGGTTGACATGCACGGTGGTGGCGACCCGGGCCTCCTCCAGGGCGGCCCCGAGGGCCCGGGTCTGGGCCGGGTCGATGATCTCGCAGCCGACCCCGTAGTGGTCGGAGGTGGCCAGGAGGGTCGGGGGCGCGCCGTCCAGGACGTGGCCGGCGGCCGACGCCCCGGCGGCGTTCTCGGCGCAGGCGGCCGTGGGAGCAGGGCCGCGGCAGCCCAGGAGCTCCTGCTGGCCCAGGGCCACCGCACCGGTGAGCCCGACCCCGGAGCCGTCGGGGAGGAACCGGTAGACGCCGGACCAGCCGGCCACGGCCTGGACGGCCCCGGCCGGGTCCACGGTGGGGGCCTCCAGGGCAGCGTCGACGGCCAGGGTGGCGCCCGCCGAGGTCCCCAGGAGGCTGATCCGGCCACCGTCGACGCCGTAGGAGGCGGCATGGGCCCGGACCCAGGCCACGGCGGCCAGGACCTCCTCGACCTGGAGGGGGTAGCCGACCTGGGTGGCCGAGGCCAGGGTGTAGTCAACGGAGAAGGTGCTGAAGCCCTCCGATGCGGCCTTCTGGGCCAGGGGGTCGACGAGGACCCGGCCTCCGCCGATCCAGGCCCCCCCGTGGACGAGGATGATGGCCGGTCGGCGACTGGGCGGGTTCCCGGCCGGGCCGGGGGTGGGGACGAAGGCGTCGAGGAGGACCGGGGCGCCGAGCAGGCTGGTGTAGGTGATCCCCGCCGTCTCGCTGACGCCGTAGCTCCCGGGGGCCGGGGTGCCGTTCCCGGAGGAGCACGATGTCAGGGCCAGGGCCGTGAGCAGCGCCGCCATCAGAGCCAGCGGTCCCCGAGGGAACCGGACCGGCCCGCCAGCGGGGCCTCGACGACGACGAATCCTGCTCTGCCGGGCGGTCAGGGCTTTTCGACCCTCACCCGGGGGTAGTCCCCCAGCAGACGACGGAGGTCTGCCGGGTCGGTGGTGAAGACGACGGCAGCTCCGGCGTCGGCGGCGTGAGCGGCGACGATGGCGTCGATCCCACTTGGGATGCGACTGCCAGTGGACCGCTGCGAACGGAACCGGAGGTGGCCGGCTCTCCGAGCCATGGCCTGAGTCGTATCCACTGTGTCGAGCCGGTTCACAACCTGATTTACCGGAGCATCGGAAGGGCGGCCTGTGATGGCCTCGGCCAGCACGACGCTCGGAATAACGGGCAGCCAGCCGCTGCCGAGGAGATCTTCGAGGATGGAGCGGAATTCGTGGTTTTTGGCAGCCTGGTCAATCACGCCTGAATCGAGCACGACCACAGGCTGGTTCACAGCGTGACCACGGAGCGGATCTCGGCGACTCGTCGTGCGGCCCGCCGTTTGACCGGCTCCGGTGTGGGGTCAGCGGCCTCAAGCTCACGGAGGTAGTCGAGGAACGCCCGTCGTCGATTGTCCCGTTCGAGCTTCTCGGCGATCGCAGCATCCACAAAGGTAGACAGGCCCCGAGGGCCGGCGACTCGCCGGGCCTGCTGGACCGAGGTCGCCCTGACGGTGACGGAGATCTTCTGAGTAGCCATGTCTTGAACCCTATCAGCCCTCACCAGATTATCGGACAATTGTCGCCTTTGGGGTGGTTCACGGTTCCTCGATCGTCGTCCGATGGCCCATCGAGTGCAGGACGCCGGCCAGCCGGTCGATGAGGGTCGTCGCATCGTCCCCGGTTGCCCAGCTGACGAGCACGAAGACCTCGGTCTCACTCACGTCGATGTCGACGTCCCGCCACTCGTGCGGTGAGGTCGGGGGTGAGATCAGGCAGCTCAGAGCCCCGGGCCCGGTTCTTCGGGGCTCGAACACGGAGCCATCAGTCTCGATGGCCTGGAGGAACGTCTCGATCTCGTCGGTCTCCAATTCCGATTTCAGGAGGAGCCGGAACTCGACGCCCATCCGTTCTCGATCGCCGTCGTCGCCGGAGGAGGCTCAGCCGGTGGGGGCGGAGCGGTGCTGCTCGACGAGGTCGACGAGCTCGGCCATGATCCGGCCGAAGTCGAAGTCCTTGGGGGTGTAGACGGCGGCGACGCCCTTGCCCAGGAGGACCTCGGCATCCTCGGGGGGGATGATCCCACCGACGACGACGGGGACCTCGACGCCGAGGGCCCGGAGCCGGTCGAGGACCTCGGGGACGAGGTCGAGGTGGCTCCCGGAGAGGATCGAGATCCCGACCATGTCGACGTCCTCGTCCCGGGCCGTCGCCGCGATCTCGGCGGGGCTGATCCGGATGCCCTGGTAGACGACCTCGAAGCCGGCGTCCCGGGCGGCCACGGCGATCTGCTCGGCCCCGTTGGAGTGGCCGTCGAGGCCGGGCTTGGCCACCAGGAGCCGGGGGGGTCCCCCGGTCCGCTCGACCAGGGCCTTCGTCCGGGCCACGACATCCTTGAGCTCCCCACCGCGCTGGCCGACCCCACCAGAGATCCCGGTGGGGGCCCGGAACTCCCCGAAGACCTCCCGGAGGGTCCCGGCCCACTCCCCGGTGGTCCCACCGGCGTGGGCCAGGGCGATGGTGGCCGGCATGATGTTCACGGACTCGTCCTCGGCGGCCCGGCGGAGGTCGGAGATGGCCCGGGCCACGGCGCCGGGCTCACGGTCGGCCTTCCAGCGGGCCAGGTCGGCCCGCTGGTCGGCCTCGGCGGCGGGGTCGACCTTCAAGATGGTGGAGACCCCGTCGTCGCCGTCGGCCAGGGGGGAGGGCTCGGTGGACTGGAAGCAGTTGACCCCGACGACCCGGAGGTCACCGGTCTCGATCCGGCGGACCCGCTCGGCCTGGCTCCTGACGAGGCGGCTCTTCAGCTCCTCCACGGCCTCGAAGGCACCCCCGAGGGCGAGGACCTCCTCGAGCTCGGTCATGGCCTCCTCGGCCAGCCGGCTCGTCTCGGCCTCGATGACGGTCGAGCCCTCGAAGATGTCCCCGTACTCGAGGAGGTCGGTCTCGAAGGCCAGGATCTGCTGGATCCGGAGCGACCACTGCTGGTCCCAGGGCCGGGGGAGGCCGAGGGCCTCGTTCCAGGCCGGGAGCTGGAGGGCCCGGGCCCGGGCGTCCTTCGAGAGGGTGACCCCGAGGGCCTCGAGGACGATCCGGGGGACGTTGTTCTCGGGCTGGGCCTCGGTGAGTCCGAGGGAGTTGACCTGGACCCCGTAGCGGAACCGGCGGAGCTTCGGGTCCTCGACCCCGTAGCGGTCCAGGCAGATCCGGTCCCAGAGCCGGGTGAAGGCCCGCATCTTGCAGGTCTCCTCCACGAACCGGATCCCGGCGTTCACGAAGAAGGAGATCCGGCCCACCACCTCGGGGAGCTCGTCGGGGTCGATCTTCCCGGAGTCCCGGACGGCGTCGAGAACCCCGATGGCCGTGGCCAGGGCGTAGGCGAGCTCCTGGCCGGGGGTGGCCCCGGCCTCCTGGAGGTGGTAGCTGCAGATGTTGACGGGGTTCCACTTGGGGACGTGGTGGACGGTGTAGGCGATCGTGTCGACGATCAGCCGTCGGCTCGGTCCGGGGGGGAAGATGTAGGTCCCCCGGGAGAGGTACTCCTTCACGATGTCGTTCTGGGTGGTCCCGGAGAGGAGGGTGAGGTCCGTCCCGGTGTCCTCGGCGTGGGCCAGGTAGAGGCCGAGGAGCCAGGCCGCCGTGGCGTTGATCGTCATGGAGGTGTTCATCTCCCCGACGGGGATCTGGTCGAGGAGCTGGCCCATGTGGCCGAGGTGGGCCACGGGGACGCCGACCTTGCCGACCTCCCCGGCCGCCTCGGGGGCGTCGGGGTCGTAGCCGGTCTGGGTGGGGAGGTCGAAGGCGATGGAGAGGCCGGTCTGGCCCTTGGCCAGGTTGGTCCGGTAGAGGGCGTTCGAGGCCCGGGCCGAGGAGTGGCCCGAGTAGGTCCGCATCACCCAGGGCTTGTCGCGGCCGTCAGCCACCTTCGGTCAACCTCCCGTTCGTGGGCGAAAAAAGGTTACTTCTTGGCGTAGTGGAAGAAGCCCCGGCCGGACTTCCGGCCCAGCTGCTCGGCGGCGACCATCCGGCGCAGGAGGGGGACCGCCGCGTAATTGGGGTCCCGGAACTCGGTGTAGAGGGCGTCGAGGATGGCCAGGGAGGTGTCGAGGCCGACGAGGTCGAGGAGGGCGAAGGGCCCCATGGGGAAGCCGCAGCCGCCCTTCATGGCCGAGTCGATGTCCTCCCGGGTGGCCACCCCCTGCTCGAGGAGCCGGACGGCGTTGTTCAGGTAGGGGAAGAGGAGGGCGTTGACGATGAAGCCGGCCTGGTCCTTGACCAGGACCGGGGTCTTCCCGCAGGCCTCGGCGAAGTTCCGGGCCGCCTCGACGGTCTCGTCGGAGGCGGTCAGGGGGCGGACCACCTCGACCAGGGCCATGACGGGGGCGGGGTTGAAGAAGTGGATCCCGCAGACCTTCTCGGGCCGGCCCGTCTCCATGGCCATCTCGATGACGGGGAGGGTCGAGGTGTTGGTGGCCAGGATGGTGTGGTCCCCGCAGATCCGGTCGAGCTCGGTGAAGAGGTGCTTCTTGACGGCCAGATCCTCGACGACGGACTCGATGACGAGGTCACAGCCGGCCAGCTCACCGAGGTCGGAGACGGCGGTGACCCGGCCCAGGGCGGCGTCCCGGTCGGCCGCGGTGATCTTCTCCTTGTCGACCTGGCGGTTGAGGGACTTCTCCATGGCGGCCACCATGGCGTCGGCCGACGCCTGGGACCGGGACCGGAGGACGACCTCGAACCCGTTGGTGGCGGCCGTCTCGGCGATGCCGGCCCCCATGATCCCCGAACCGACGATTCCGACGCGCTTGATGGACATGCCCGCATGTTACCGAGCGGTTCGGCCCCCGCCCAGGTGACGCCGGGTCAGGTCTGGCCGACGGTCCGCCGGAAGGCCTTGCCGGCCTGGTCGACCATGAGCCGGGGGGCGGCCCGCCAGAGTCCCCAGGCCAGCCGGGCGTGGGCCGGGGCGCAGATGACCGGCTTGTTCCGGACCACCCCGGCCAGGGTGTCGGCGGCCAGGCGCTCCGGGGGGTAGGACCGGCGGAGGAGCTTGTCGAAGGACTCCTTCTGGCGGTCCAGGCTGGGGACGGCCAGGTCCTCCCCGTTGAGCTTGTCCCAGATCGGGGTCCGGATGATCCCGGGGCAGAGGGCGCTGACCCGGACCCCCCGGGCGGCGGCCTCGGCCCGGAGGCTCACGCTGAGGCCGACCACGGCGTGCTTGGTGGCGGCGTAGGGGACGAGGTAGGGGCTGGGGATGAGCCCGGCCAGGGAGGCGGTGTTGACGATGTGGCCCGATCCCTGGCCGACCATGACGGGGTAGGCGGCGGTCACCCCGTGGACCACCCCCCGGAGGTTCACGTCGATGACCCGGTCCCAGTGGGCCAGGGTCAGCTCGGTCATGTCCCCGCCCATCCCGATCCCGGCGTTGTTGAAGAGGAGGTCGAGGTGGATGTGGTCGGTGGTGACCCGGTCGACGAGCTCGGCGAAGGCAGCGGCGTCGGTCACGTCGAGGGCGACGCCGGAGACCCGGCCGGGGGGGCCGGCCCGGAGGCTGTCGGCGGCCTCCTTGGCCCCGGCCTCGTCGAGGTCGGCCAGGACCACGGTGGCCCCCCGCCGGGCCAGGGCACCGGCCAGGGCCCGGCCGATGCCGGAGGCGGCCCCGGTGACGATGGCGACCTTCCCCTCGAAGTGGTGATCAGCGCGCATCTCCCCAGCCTACGGCGGGAGGACACCGCCGTCCCGGTCCACCGGGCGTCGGGAAGCCCGTACAGTCTCGGGGATGACAGGACAGAACGGGACGTTGGCCCTCGTCGGCGGGGAAGAGTGGACCGAGGGCTGCAGCTTCGACGCCGAGCTCCTGGCCGCCTCGGGGGGGGACGAGGTCCTCATCCTCCCCACGGCCGCCGCCTACGAGCACCCCGAGAAGGCCGTCGCCGCCGCCGAGGCCTGGTTCGCCGGCCTGGGGGCGAAGGCCCGGGGCCTGGCCGTCCTGGGCCGGGCCGACGCCGAGGACGGGGCCAACGCCGAAGTGGTGGCCTCGAGCCGGTTCGTCTACCTCTCGGGGGGCTCGGCCATGCACCTCCGGTCGGTCCTCAAGTCCTCGAAGGTCTGGGCCGCCCTCCTCGAGGCCTGGCGGTCCGGGGCCGTCGTGGCCGGCTCGGGGGCGGGGGCCATGGTCCTCACCGACCCCATGGTCGACCCCCGGGGCGGGGCTCTGACGGTCGGGCTGGGGATGGTCGAGATGCTGGCCGTCGTCCCCCATCTCGGCCACGAGAGCGCCGAGAAGGTCCACCGGTCCATCGCCCTGGCCGCCCCGGGGCTCCCCGTGGCCGGTGTCCCCGAGCGGACCGCCCTCATCCGGGATCCGGACGGCTCCTGGCGCCAGGCCGGCCAGGGCCAGGTCCAGGTCTTCGTGAGCGGGAAGCCGGCCGACTTCGGGGCCCTCCCGGTCTGAGGGCCCGGTCGGGCCGCCCCCGATCAGGGTTCAGTCGGCCTCGGTGATGGTGACGGACTCGATGACCGTGTCCTCCTTGGGCCGGCCCCCCGGGGTCCCGGTGGCCTCGATGGCGGCGATGACCTCGAGGCCCTTGACCGTCTTCCCGAAGAGGGAGTACTGGGGGGGGAGCTGCATGCCCTGGGGGCCGCTGATGACGAAGAACTGGCTCCCCCCGGAGTTGGGGGCGGCCGTCTTGGCCATGGCCAAGGACCCGAGCTCGTAGCGGCCGGGCGGGGGGAACTCGTCGGGGACGGTGTAGCCGGGTCCGCCCGATCCGGTCCCGGTGGGGTCGCCCCCCTGGAGGACGAAGCCGGGGATGATCCGGTGGAAGACGATCCCCTCGAAGTAGTGGTAGCGGGCCAGGAAGACGAAGCTGTTCACCGTCCGGGGGGCGGCCTGGGGGTCGAGGGTGATGACCATCGTCCCCTTCGAGGTCACCATCTCGGCCGTGTAGCGCTTGGCCGGGTCGATGAACATGGGGGGCTCGGACGGGAACTTCCTGGTCTTCGGGCTGGAACCGTCAGTGGCAGGGATCTCGACAGCCATGGCCGTCCTCCTCAGGGTTGGACTCGGATGGGTGGGTTGTGGAGCCGGAGCCCCGGATCAGGACGTGGCGACGGTGACCTTGAGCATCCGGTGGGTGACGTTCGGGGGGATGCCGGCGGCGGAGCCGTCGGCGTTGATCTTGTCGGCGACGCTCTGGCCGGAGGTGACCTGGCCGAAGAGCGAGTAAGAGTCGCCGAGTCCCTCGCCCTGGGACCCGTCGACGATGAAGAACTGGGCCCCCCCGGTGTTGGGGGAGGCGGTATTGGCCATGGCCACCGATCCCAGAGGGAACTGGTTGGCCGGGGTGGAGGCTGCCGGGGCGAGCTCGTCGGGGATGGTGTAGCCGGGGGTGCCCGTCCCGGTCCCGGTGGGGTCGCCGGTCTGGTTCATGAAGCCGGGGATGACCCGGTGGAAGATGACGCAGTTGTAGTAGCCCTGGTTGGCGAGGAAGACGAAGTTGTTGACGGTCTTCGGGGCGGTCTTGGCGGCGAGGGCGATGACGATGTCCCCGAGGTCGGTGGTGATGGTGGCCGTGTAGGTCTTGGTGGGGTCGATGGTCTGGGGGGGGATCGTCGCCCAGGTCTTGGTGTTGACCCTGGTGGAGGTGCTGGGCGGGCAGCCGGCGGCGACGGCGGCGGCGTCGGCGGTCTTCTGGGCGGCGGCGTTGGCGGCGGAGGGGGTGGTCGTGGTGGTGGGGGCGACCGTCGTAATCGTCGACTTCGGCGCGGTGGTGGCGGTCGTCTTCTTCTTCGGGGAGGAGCTGCCGAAGATGAAGATGCCGCCGACGACCATGAGGGCGATGATCAGGAGGGTGATGAACCGGCGGATGGCCGCCTTCCGGCGGCGCTGGCGGGCCAGCTCGGCCAGCTTCGCCTCTCGGGCCGCTCGCTTCCGGGCACGCTTGTCACTGGGCACGGCCCGGAACCCTAGTCGGCCCGTCCCGGGCCCCGGGTGCAGCCGGCCGGGGGAGGGTCGGGGGAGCAGGTAGCGTCTCGGGCCATGGCCCTGGTCGTCCAGAAGTTCGGCGGGACCTCCGTCGGCGACGCCGAGCGGATCCGGGCCGTCGCCGACCATGTGGCCCGGACCCGGCGGCAGGGCCAGGACGTGGTGGTGGTGGTGAGCGCCATGGGGAAGACCACCGACGAGCTCCTCCGGCTGGCCTCGGACGTGAGCGGGACCCGGCCTCCCCGGGAGCTCGACATGCTCCTGACCTCGGGGGAGCGGGTCTCGATGGCGCTGCTCTGCATGGCCCTGGCCGACCTCGGGGTCGACGCCGTCTCCTTCACGGGGAGCCAGGCCGGGATCATCACCGACTCGGCCCACACCCGGGCCAAGATCCTCGAGGTCCGGGGGGACCGGCTCCGGGAGGCCCTGGCCGAGGGCCGGGTGCCGGTGGTGGCCGGCTTCCAGGGGGTCTCGGCCGACCGGGACGTGACCACCCTGGGCCGGGGAGGGTCGGACACGACGGCGGTGGCCCTGGCCGCCGCCCTCGAGGCGGAGTCCTGCGAGATCTACACCGACGTCACCGGGGTCTTCACCGCCGACCCCAGGATCGTCCCCAAGGCCCGGCGGCTGGGCCGGGTCAGCTTCGAGGAGATGCTCGAGATCTCGGCCAGCGGGGGCCGGGTCCTCGTGCTCCGGTCGGTCGAATTCGCCCGGAACCACCACGTGCCCCTGCACGTCCGTTCCAGTTTCACCTGGGAGCCCGGCACCTGGGTCGTCGAGGAGGATGAGTCCATGGAGCAGGCCGTCGTGACCGCCGTCACCCACGACACCTCGGAGGCGAAGATCACCGTCACCGGGGTCCCGGACCGGCCCGGGCTGGCGGCCCGGCTGTTCCGGACCCTGGCCGACCGGAGCGTGAACGTCGACATGATCGTCCAGAACACCTCCCACGAGGGGACGACGGACATCTCCTTCACCGTCCCCCGGGTCGACCTCGACACGAGCGTGCAACTGGCCGGGGCGTTGGCGACCGAGATCGGGGCGGGGGAGGTCCTGGCCGACGCCGGGATCGCCAAGGTTTCCCTGGTCGGGGCGGGGATGCGGAGCCACCCGGGGATCTCGGCCACCATGTTCGAGACGCTGGCCGACGAGGGGATCAACATCGAGATGATCTCGACCTCCTCCATCCGGATCACCTGCGTCGTCCGGGCCGATCTGGTCGAGCAGGCCGTCCAGGCCCTCCACACCGCCTTCGGGTTGGACGGGACCTGACCGGGCCGTTCCCCGGGCTCCGGGCCCGTCGTAGAATGGGCCGATGCGGATCGCCGTCGTCGGGGCCACCGGGCAGGTGGGGAAGGTCATGCGGAGCATCCTGGCCGAGCGCCGGTTCCCGGCCGACGAGGTCCGGTTCCTCTCCTCGGCCCGCTCCGCCGGACAGCGCCTCGGCTGGGGCGACGGGGAGATCGAGGTCGAGGACGCCGAGAGGGCCGACCTCCGGGGGGTCGACATCGCCCTGCTGTCGGCCGGGGCCACCGCCTCCCGGCTCCTCTCCCCCCGGTTCGCCGGCCAGGGGGTCGTCGTCATCGACAACTCCTCGGCCTGGCGGATGGACCCCGGGGTCCCCCTGGTCGTCCCCGAGGTCAACGCCGACGCCCTGGCCGAGATCCCCAAGGGGATCGTGGCCAACCCGAACTGCACCACCATGGTGGCCATGCCCGTCCTCGGGCCCCTCCACCGGGAGGCCGGGCTCCGGCGGCTGGTCGTCTCCACCTACCAGGCCGTCTCCGGGGCCGGGCTGGCCGGGGTCCGGGAGCTGGAGGAGCAGCTCGGGAAGACGGTGGAGCGGGCCGCCGAGCTGACCTTCGACGGAGCGGCCGTCGACTACCCGGCGCCGGCGAAATTTCCCGGGCCGATCGCCCACAACGTCCTGTCCCTGGCCGGGAAGGTCGTCGAGGACGGGAGCGGGGAGACCGACGAGGAGCAGAAGCTCCGGAACGAGAGCCGGAAGATCCTGGGGATCCCGGACCTGGCCGTCTCGGGGACCTGCGTCCGGGTCCCGGTGTTCACAGGCCACAGCCTCTCGATCAACGCCGGCTTCGACCGGGAGCTGACCCCGGAGCGGGCCACTGCCCTTCTCGGGGCGGCCCCGGGGGTCGAGCTCTCGGAGCTCCCCACCCCGCTGGCCTCGGCCGGGGGGGACACGACGCTGGTGGGACGGATCCGGCTCGACCCCACCGTCGAGCACGGCCTGGTCCTGTTCCTCTCCGGGGACAACCTCCGGAAGGGGGCCGCCCTCAACGCCGTCCAGATCGCCGAGGAGCTCCTCGTCCGACGGTTCGGCTGAACCGCCGGCTCAGCCCCAGCCCGTCCCGGCCGTCCGACCGGCCAGGACCAGGATCCGCTTGGCCAGGTTGACGGCGTGGTCGCCGAGGCGCTCGTAGAAGCGGGCCACCAGGGCGGCCTCGATGGCCACCGGGAGGGCCATCGACCCGCTGGCGATCTCGGCGGTGAGCAGGACGTGGAGCTCGTCGAGCTCGTCGTCGAGGGCCTCGACGTGGTCGTGGACGCCGAGGGAGAGGTCGGCGAAGGCGTCGGCCGTCTTCCGCCACATCTCGCAGGCGATCTCCCCCATCTGCTCGACGAGGCCCCGGGCCCGGGGGGAGAGCTCCACGCCGAGTCCCCGCAGCGCCCGGCGGGCCACGTGCTCGGCCAGGTCCCCGCTCCGTTCGAGCTCGGGGAGCATCCGGAGGACGACGACCAGGTAGCGGAGCTCTTCGGGTCCGGTCGTCCGCTGGGCCAGCTGCCGCTGGGCCAACTCCTCGACCTCACGGTAGAGCTCGTCGATGAGCTCGTCGCTGTCGACGAGGATCCGGGCCGCCTCCCGGTCACCGGCCAACAGCGCATGGGTGGATCCGGCCAGGCCCTCGCCCACCATGGCGAAGAGCTGGATGATCTCCCGGTTGATCCGGTCGAACCCCTCGGCCACCTCGTCGGAGATCTCGGGGCGGCCCGGGAAGCGTTCGATCACGGGTCCACCGTACTCGGCGGGACCGGTCCCGAGGGAGCCTCCCGGGCGGTCCCCGAACCTGGGGTGGGCGGTCCGGGCCCGGCCTCCCTATGGTGGGTCCGTGCCCATCGGTGTCGACCGCCAGGCCCTCCTCGGTCCCGGGACCGTCGCGGCCCGGGTCCTCGGCCATCCCGCCGTCCTCCTCGGCGGCCCCCGGGCCCTCCTCCTCCAGGTCGCCCATCCCTCGGTGGCCGCCGCCGTGGTGGCCCACTCCTCCTTCCGGGCCGATCCCTACCTCCGGCTGGCCAGGACCTTCGCCGTCATGCACGAGATCAGCTTCGGCTCCCCGGACCGGTCGGAGACGGCCGCAGCCGGGCTGGCCGAGGTCCACCGCCGGGTCCGGGGCCGGACCGACGCCGGCATCCCCTATTCGGCCCGGGACCCCGACCTGGCCCTCTGGGTCCACGCCACCCTCATCGACACCGCCCTGGCGGTGGAGCGGCGCTACCTCGGTGAGCTCGACCGGGCCGGCCGGGACCGGCTCTACGAGGAGCTGACCCGGATGGGACCGGCCCTCGGGGTTCCGGCCGGGATGCACCCACCGGACCGGGTCGCCTTCGGGCGGTACATGGCCACCATGGAGGACCGGCTCCTCGGCCGGGAGCTGGGGAGGGACTCCCTCGAGATCGCCCGGGGCGTCCTCAACCCCCCACCGGCCGGCCGTCTCGGACCCCTCGGCCCGGTGGCGGCCCGGAGCGCGGCCCGGCTCGTCGAGGCCGTCACCGTCGATCTCGGCCCGGCCCTCCTCTGCCGGGCCTACGGCCTCCCCGACCCCCACCGGGAGCCTGCCGCCCGGCTCGTCCTGGGGATGGTGGCCGGCGGCTCCAGGCTCACGAGTCCCCGGCTCCCTGCGGTCCTCCGGGACCCCGGGAACCTCGTCCGGCTCACCGACCGGCTGGCCCGGCTGGTCGCCTGAGAACCCCGTCTGGACCCGATTTGGGGGGGCCGTGTTCAAGGAGACCCCCTCGGTCTGTCGATCTTGTGGAGATGAGACCGAAGCGTCGGTTGACGCCACGGCTGGCGGCCGGCGCCGTCCTGGTGGTCCTGGTCGGAGGGGCCGGCGTCGTCGGGGCCCCCGGTCCGGCCCGGGCCGGGACCCCCCTCCCCGGGGCGCCCTCCTGTCCGATGTTCCCGGCCGACAACATCTGGAACACCGACATCTCGAGCCTCCCCGTCGACGTCCACAGCCCCCAGTGGCTGGCCAGCTCGGCGGCGGGGACCACCAACCTCCATCCCGACTTCGGCCCGTCCGGCGACCCGAGCAACCCCTACGGGATCCCCTTCACCGTCGTCCCCCCCGGCCACCCCACCGTCAGCGTCGCCTTCGACTACGCCGACGAGAGCGACCCCGGGCCCTACCCCTTCGGGGCCGACACCCCCATCGAGGGGGGCCAGAGCGCCGGGGGGGACCGTCACGCCCTCATGGTCGACCCGTCCAGCTGCACCCTCTACGAGCTCTACGACGCCCACTACGCCCCCGGCGGCTCGACGGCCGGCTCGGGGGCCATCTGGAACCTCCGCTCCGACGCGCTGCGGCCGGCCGGCTGGACCTCGGCCGACGCCGCCGGCCTCCCCATCCTCCCCGGGCTCCTCCGCTACGACGAGGTCCTCTCCGGCCAGGTCACCCACGCCATCCGGATGACGGTCGACACCACCGACACCAGCTACCTCTGGCCGGCCCGCCACCAGGCCGGCGCGGCCAGCGACCCCAACCTCCCCCCCATGGGGGCCCGGTTCCGGTTGAAGGCCGGCTTCGACATGTCGGGCTACTCGGCCCAGGCCCAGGTGGTCCTCCGGGCCATGGCCCACTACGGCCTCATCGTGGCCGACAACGGGAGCAATTGGTACTTCCAGGGCTCCGCCGACCCGGCATGGCCCCCCGCCCTCATCGAGGAGCTCAAGTCCGTCCCCGCCTCCGCCTTCGAGGCCGTCGACGAGTCCTCCCTCATGGTCGACCCCAACTCGGGCCAGGCCGGCTTCCCCCTCACCCCCGGCCCCGGCTACCGGCTGGTGGCCGCCGACGGGGGGGTCTTCGCCTACAAGGCCCCCTTCTACGGCTCGGCCGGAGGAGAGCACCTGGCCGCCCCGGTGGTGGGCACCGCCGACACCCCCGACAACCTCGGCTACTGGCTCGTCGCCGCCGACGGGGGGATCTTCGCCTACGGGGACGCCGGCTTCTACGGCTCCATGGGCGGCCAGGCGCTGAACGCCCCGATCGTCGGAATGGCGGCCACCGCCGACGGTCGTGGCTACTGGCTGGTGGCCTCGGACGGGGGGGTCTTCGCCTTCGGGGACGCCCGCTTTCTCGGTTCCATGGGGGGGAAGCCGCTGAACGCCCCCATCGTGGCCATGGCGGACCTCGGGCCCTCCGCAGGTGGGTCGGGTTACTGGGAGGTCGCCTCCGACGGCGGGGTCTTCGCCTTCGGGGCCGCCGCCTTCCTGGGCTCGATGGGGGGGACCCCCCTCAACTCCCCGGTGGTGGGGGCGGCCAGCGATTGCCCCTCCGGAGGAGTGTGTGGCTACTGGGAGGTGGCCGCCGACGGCGGGGTCTTCGCCTTCGGGGCCCCCTTCTACGGCTCGACGGGGAGCCTGACCCTGTCCCGCCCCGTGGTCGGGATGGAGCCCCTCCCCGGTGGGGGGGGCTACTGGCTGGTCGCCTCCGACGGGGGGGTCTTCTCCTTCGGGGCCGCCAACTTCCACGGCTCGGCCGCCAACGACCTCCTGACGGCCCCGGTGGTGGCCATGGGATGACCGGTCAGGGCCCCTCCTCCCGGTCCAGGTCGGTGACGATCAGCCGGGGTCCCGAGGCCCAGTTGAGGTAGCGCCAGAACCAGTTCACGAGGACCACCACCCGGTTCCGGAAGCCGACCAGGTAGACGAGGTGGAGGCCGAGCCAGGCCAGCCAGCCCAGGGTCCCCGTGACGACCGGCCCCCGGGGGAGCTGGGCCACCGCCGCCCGTCGGCCCACGGTGGCCATGATCCCCTTGTCCCGGTAGCGGAAGGGCCCTGGGGTTGGGCCCCCCCGGGCGGCCAGGATCCGGAGGGCGGCGTGGCGGCCGGACTGCATGGCCACCTGGGCCAGCTGGGGGGCGGGGCCCTCCCGGCCCGGCCCGAGGGGGACGGCGGCGGCGTCCCCGACCACGAAGACCTCGGGGTGACCCTCGAGGGAGAGCCCGGGGGTCACCGTCACCCGACCCCCCCGACCCCGCCCGCCGGGGAGCCGGGCGGCCAGGGTCCCCTCGACGGTGACCCCCCCGGCCCAGATGACGACCCCGGCCGGGATCCACTCCCCGTCGGCCAGCCGGACCCCGGCCGCGGTGACCTCGGCCACGGTCGTCCCCAGCCGGACCGCGACCCCCCGGGCCCGGAGCGTCTCCTCGGTGTAGCGGCTGGCCGAGGGGTCGAAAGGGGTGAGGAGCCGGTCCACGCCGTCGAGGAGGACGACCCGGGTCCGTTCCGGGTCGAGCCGGAGCCGGTCGTGGCGGACCGACATCTCGAGGAGCTCGACCAGGGCCCCGGCCGTCTCCACCCCGGTGGGCCCGCCCCCCACCACCACGAAGGTCGGGGCCCCGCCGTCGAACCGCTCGGGGTGGGCATCGACGTCCTCGAGGCAGCCCAGGAGGTCGTTCCGGAGCCGGCGGGCGTCGGCCAGGGTGTAGAGGGGCCGGGCGTGCTCGGCCGCACCGGGGACGGCGAAGAAGGCAGCTGCCGCCCCCGTGGCCACGACGAGATGGTCGTAGGGGAGGGACTCTCCGTCGTCGAGGTCCACCGTCCGGCCCTCGACGTCGACCGAGACGGCCCGGGCGTGTCGGAACGTCAGGTTGGGGGCCTTCCGGAAGATGGTCCGGATGGGGTAGGCCACGTCGGCCGGGTCGAGCCCGGCCGTGGCCACCTGGTAGAGCAGGGGTTGGAAGGTGTGGAAGTTGTGCCGGTCGACCAGGGTGACCTCGACGGCCTCCCCGGCCAGGGTCCGAGCCGCGCTCAGCCCGGCGAACCCCCCGCCGATGATCACCACCTTCGGCCGGGAGCCGTCCATGGCTCCCAGGATGGCACGGCGGCTCAGGCCCAGAGGGCGCAGAGGGGAACGGCATGGACCCGGTCCCCGAGCTCGTAGATGCCCGGGCCGCTGTGGATCACCGCCCCGGCGACGAATTGCTTGCCGAGCTCATCCCGGAGCCAGAAGAGGTGCCTGGCGTCGTTCGCCGTCGGTGCCGTACCCGCCTTGAACTCGAGACCGATGACCTGGCCGGCACCCATCTCGACGACGAGATCGATCTCGCGTCGACCGGACTCGGCCCGGAGGTGGTGCAGGAGGGGCCGGGGATGCATGAGCGCGATCTCCGGGCGAAGCTGGGCGGTGGCGAACGCGTCGAAGATGCGCCCGGTGAGATCGCTGTCGGCCAGCACCGTGCCGGCTGTCAGACCAGCCGCGGCCGCGGCCAGACCGCTATCGACCATGTATCGCTTCCCTCGCTTGGCCAGCCGGCTGAGACGGTTGCTGGCCCAGGCGGGCACGACATCGAGGACATAGAGGTTCTTGAGCAGTTGGTCGTATGCGGACGCCGTCCTGGCATTGATGTCGGCGGCGCGGAGCAGTGTCTCCTCCGAGGGCAGCCCCGCGTTGTTCAGCGCCAGCACGGCGACGTATCGCCTGAGCTTGGCCGGGTCCTTGGACATGTCGAGCGCGGCCGCGTCCCTGGTCACCAGATCGTCGAGGTAGCTGGTGAGCCAGAGGGCCCGGCCATGTTCGCTGCGGCTCGGGGAAGCGACCTCCGGGAACCCACCCCGGAGGGCGCCGGCGACGTATCCGTCGATGTCGGGGACCTCGGAGGGGAGCGTCAGGTCCGCTCCACCTGCCGTGGCCAGGCGGTGGAGGAACGACGGCCGGGCCAAGTTGGGTTGGTCGTTGACCTCCCGTTCCGTCAGCGGGTACATGCTCATCCGGATGACCCGTCCTGTTCCCGCCCACATCTCGGTGGTGAGCTCGGCTCGGACGCTTCCGGTCAGGATGAACTGGCCGGGGGTGGCGTCCCGGTCGACGGCCCGCTTGACGGCTCCGAGAACTTCGGGGACCTCCTGCCATTCGTCGAGGAGGACCGGTCGGTCGGCCCGACGTAGCGCGGCGTCCGGGTCGATCTTGAAGCTGGCCGCCATCCCTGGCTGGTCGAGCCGGACAACCTGTTGGACGTGCCGGGCTGCGGTCGTGGTCTTCCCGATGGCCCGTGCCCCGTTGACCATGACGGCGGGGAACTCGGCGACGAGTTCGTCAAGCTGACCGTCGGCCATCCGTGGCCGGTAGGAAGGGGTGGGTTCGGACGGCACCCAGCCGACACTACCACGTTTACGCAGCTTCCAGTACTATCTTTACGCAGCTTCCAGTACCATGTTTACGCAGAACCTACTACAACGTTCACGCACTGAAAGGCCGACTGATCCCGGTCAACAGGCCCGGAGGCTCGCCGCCGCCGCCACGATGTCCTCGACCTGGGGGAGGATGGCGTGCTCCAGGGTGGGCTCGTAGGCCACCCAGGTATCGGTGGCGGCCACGCGGACCACCGGGGCGTCGAGGGCCCAGAAGAGATGCTCCGCCGTCCAGGCCGCGATCTCGGCCCCGAACCCGGCGGTGAGGGTGTCCTCGTGGACGACGAGGAGCCGTCCCGTCCGGCCCACCGACTCGGCCACCAGCTCCCGGTCCCAGGGGGAGATGGTCCGGAGGTCCAGGATCTCCACCTCGCAGCCCCCGGCGGCCAGCTCCTCGGCCGCCACCACCGACTTCCGGACCGTCGCCCCCCAGGTCACGATGGTGAGGTCCCGGCCGGGCCGGACCACCGCCCCCTTCCCGAAGGGGAGGACCCACCCCGCCGGGGGGACGGGGTCGGCGGCGTAGTGCTGCCGGTAGAGGTGCTTGTGCTCGAGGAAGAGGACGGGGTCCTCGCAGGCCAGGGCCCCCCGGAGGAGCCCCACGGCGTCCCGGGCCCGGGAGGGGAAGGCCACCAGGAGCCCCGGGATGTGGGCGAAGATCGACTCCCCGCTCTGGGAGTGCCAGATGGCCCCGCCCGTCAGGTAGCCCCCGATGGCGACCCGGACGACGAGGGGGCAGCTGAAGGCCCCGTTCGACCGCCACCGGATGGTGGCCGCCTCGCTCCGGAGCTGCTGCATGGCCGGCCAGATGTAG
>PLZB01000027.1 GCA_003151955.1 Acidimicrobiaceae bacterium | reverse complement strand
CCCAGAGTTCTGAATAACCCTCCATGCATCCACAATCTCACCTCCTAGCGGACGACTTAGACCGCTCTGGCGCGTAGGCTTTCCGGACTCGACCACGATGTCGTGAGGTGTTTCTTTGTATTCGAGGGCTCGGAGCAGGCGAGAACGGTAGAGGGTGCTGAACGAACCTGACGATGCTGAGGTCCCCCATGGGTGGGCCTCCAAGGGGGTGCGCTCAGGCTTCAGGACATGGTGACTGAACATGTGGCGGACAGCACCTGTGCCCTCGCCCTTGAAGGAGCAGAAGAGGTTGTTGAACTCAAGGATGCCGCTGAAGAGGGTCGCCATGGCTTCTCGGTGGCTTGGGTCGCACTCCAAGTCTCGAATTGCGCGGCCCAAAAGGCCAAGGCTGAGGAGCTGTCGATTGTTGAAGAAATCCGACCATTCTCGATAGCCCCAGCGAAGGGCCTGGCGGGTGTTGTACCCGTCATCTAGAGATCCGATCGGAAGGACAAGCGTGCTCCTCTCTGCTTCCAACATCGGGCCCGTGTCTTCGTACAGGTCGCGATCGAACTGGTCGATTCCTTCGTAGCGCTTCGACCCATCCCTCCCCAGAACGAGCTTGGCGTACATACGCATCGTCGGCCGTCGACCCTCGAGGGCGTCGACGACTTTCGTTCGGTGACCCTGCCGACAAGTCATGATCTGGCCCCGAACTGGACCCTCCAGGGAATGGACACCTCCACACGCGTCGCACGCCACCTTGTCGTCAGTACCCAACTCGATCGGCACGACTGCATGGCAGGTTGGACACGACGCCTGTGCCCTGGGATGGCGCTTCTGGTAGGCATGTTGGGCGAAGACGTGAGAATTGAAGAGTTCGACTTCCTCGCGGCATTCGGAACAGAACCCGACTGAAACCCAGAAGTAGTAGAGAACGGTTTCCCCCGTTGAGGCGACGTGTATCGAGTCGATCTGACGACGGCACGCCCGTTCGACCTGCTCGAACGCTTGGTCCAACGACGACCGTTTCCATGTTGACAGAGCCTGGCGCTGGACCAAAGTGGCCACGGGATTGATATCTCGACCAACGACTGTCGCGCCTAGCTTCCGTGCCTCCGCAAGTGTCGTGCCCGATCCTGCGAAGGGGTCGAACACCACAAGGCCCTGCAAGCGGCTTGACCCCGAATAGGCAGCCGATGCCTCCTCCGCCGAGATCGTCACAGCCGAGGTCAGGAGACCCCGAAATACCGTCCCGAGTCGCTGCGCCCACCACTTGTGCGTGTGGGTGGCGGGACGGTGCACCTCTTTGCGCCAGGATTCCTGCTCGGCTACCACACCGATGAGACCAACAGGAAAATCATGCTCAAGCGCCGAAGACGGGGGGACCTGGGAAAAGACTCGATCAGCGCCGCTCTTTCGAGTGTCGAACAGGGTCACCGAATCGATCCTAAGCCGACGGTGTGACACTTTGGGGGACGCTGGGACCCGGCCACCGGTGAGGTCAGGGCCCGGGCGAGGTGACCGGGGGGGTCCCGGGCAGGTAGGGGCCGACCTGGAAGCCGATCGTGCCGTAGTCGAAACGGAGGGGCTCGGAGACGAGGACGGGGGCCGAGGTCTTCGACGGGGTGACCTGGAGTTGGCTGCCCGGGTAGCAGGCCCCGGTGGTCCCGTTGGCGGGGGTGCCGGTCGGGAGGACCGAGGCACAGGACTCGTCGAAGTCCAGCTCGAACCAGGAGCGGTCACCCGGGTTCAGGACCAGGGGCTTGCCGGGCTGGGTGATCCCGAACGTGGCCGAACCCAGGGTGGCCAGGTTCTGGGTGGGTGACGGCAGGGAGGTCCCGTTGACGTCTGCCGCCGCCACCTGGGGGAAGCCGTTCAGGGTGCAGGCCTGCTGGGAGCTGTTGGTGAGCTGGATGTTCTCGTACATGGTTCCCGAGGTCCCGTTCCAGTCGTAGACACCACCGTTGAGCTGGCTGGCGTCGCAGAGGGCGGGACCGGAGAGGGTGGTGGAGGTGGTCGAGCTGGCCCCGGGACCGGTCGACCCCCCGGGGCCGGTCTGGGGGGCTCCCTGGTGCTCGATGTAGCGGATGTAGTACCGGTGGCCGATCCGCAGTCCCTTGTCGATCCCGACGGCGGCGGCACCGGCGGCGGCGACGACGACCACGGAGACGGCCGCCATCCGGAGTCGGCGGAGCATCCGGCGACGCCGGACCCGCCGTTGGACGAGATTCTGGAGAGGATTGATCATCAGATGGGATGGAAGTCGTTGACCAGACCCGCTCCGCAGAGGGCCGTGGTGCCCTGCATCATCGGCCACAGGAGCACCTGAGGGCCAGTCAGGCCTCGAGGTTGGTCATGACGTGCTTGATCCGGGTGTAGTCCTCGAAGCCGTACATGGAGAGGTCCTTGCCGTAGCCGGAATGCTTGAATCCGCCATGGGGCATCTCGGCCACGAGGGGGATGTGGGTGTTGATCCAGACGCAGCCGAAGTCGAGGCTCCGGGCCATCCGCATGGCCCGACCGTGGTCCCGGGTCCAGACCGAGGAGGCCAGGCCGTACTCGACGCCATTGGCCCAGGCCAGGGCCTCGGCCTCGTCGGCGAAGCGCTGGACGGTGATGACGGGCCCGAAGACCTCCTGCTGGACGATGGCGTCGTCCTGGCGGAGGTCGGAGACGACGGTGGCCTCGTGGAAGAAGCCTCGGGTCCCGACCCTGTGACCGCCGGCCACGATGGAGGCGTGGTCGGGGAGGTCGGACAGGAAGCCGGAGACCCGGGCCAGCTGGTCGGCGCTGTTCAGGGGTCCGAAGTCGGCGTCGGGGTTTTCGGGTCCGGCCACGGTCTGGGCCGAGGCCCGGTCGGCCAGGGCGGCGACGAGGTCGTCGTGGAGCCCGGGGGCGGCCAGGACCCGGGTGGCGGCGGTGCAGTCCTGGCCGGCGTTGAAGTAGCCGGCAACGGCGACGGCGTCGGCGACGGCCTCGAGGTCGGCGTCGTCGAAGACGATGACGGGGGCCTTCCCGCCCAGCTCGAGGTGGACCCGCTTGAGGTCGGCGGCGGCGGCGGTGGCCACCTCGATGCCGGCCCGGACGCTGCCGGTGATGGAGACGAGCTGGGGGACGGGGTGGGAGACGAGAGCCCGTCCCGTGTCCCGGTCGCCGCAGACGACGTTGAGGACACCGGGGGGGAGGAATTCGGCGGCGATCTCGGCCAGGAGGAGGGTGGTGAGGGGGGTGGTGGGGGCGGGCTTGAGGACGGTGGTGTTGCCGGCGGCGATGGCGGGGGCGAACTTCCAGACGGCCATCATCATGGGGTAGTTCCAGGGGGTGACCTGGGCGCAGACGCCGATGGGCTCCCGGCGGATCATCGAGGTCATGCCGGTCATGTACTCGCCGGCGGAACGGCCTTCGAGGACCCGGGCCGCCCCGGCAAAGAAGCGGAGCTGGTCCACCATGGGGGGGATCTCCTCGGAGAGGGTCAGCGCCCGGGGCTTCCCGGTGTTCAGGCACTCGGCGTCGACGAGCTCCCCGGCTCGGGCCTCGACGGCGTCGGCGATCCGGAGGAGGGCGAGGCTCCGCTCCGAGGGGGTGGAGTCCCGCCAGGTCCCGAAGGCGGAGGCGGCGGCGGCGAAGGCCCGGTCGACGTCGGCCGGCCCGGAGAGGGGTTGGGTGGCGAAGACCTCCCCGGTGGAGGGGTCGACGACGTCGAGGGTCCGGCCCTCGTCGGTCCCCACGTGGTCGCCGCCGACGAAGTTCTGGAGTGTGCGCTGGTCAGCTGCCATGTCCCTGCCTCCCTGGTCCGGGGGCCACACTCCCACCCGGGTAGGTCCCGGGCAAGGGTGACCCGGTCCGGACTGTCACCGCTGGGCCGTGGGAGCATGGGCGGATGCGGGTACTTCTGGTCGGAGCCGGGGGGGTGGGAACGGCCCTGGCCCGGATCGCGGCCCGGCGGGAGGTCTTCGAGGAGATCGTAGTGGCCGACAGCCGGCTCGAGGTGGCGGAGCGGGCCGCCGCCGCCGGGGGGGACCGATTCACGGCGGTGGCCCTGGACGGCTCCGACGAGGCGGCCGTGGCCGACCTGCTCGAGGCCCGGCACTGCGACGTCCTCGTGAACGCCCTCGACCCCCGGTTCGTGATGCCCCTGTTCGGGGCCGCCCTAGCCGGTGGGGTCCACTACCTCGACATGGCCATGTCCCTGTCCCGGCCCAACACGGAGGCCCCCTACGAGCGGACCGGGGTGATGCTCGGGGACGAACAGTTCGCCCTGGCCCGAGACTACGAGGACCGGGGGCTCCTGGCCCTGGTGGGGATGGGGGTCGAGCCGGGGCTTTCGGACGTGTTCGCCCGGTATGCCGCCGACCGGCTCTTCTCCCACATCGACGAGCTCGGGGTCAGGGACGGGGCCGATCTGACCGTCGACGGCTATGAATTCGCCCCCTCCTTCTCCATCTGGACCACGATCGAGGAGTGCCTGAACCCGCCACTCGTTTGGGAGCGGGAGCGGGGCTGGTTCACGACGGCCCCGTTCAGCGAGCCGGAGACCTTCGATTTCCCCGGGGGGATCGGCCCCGTCGAGTGCGTGAACGTCGAGCACGAGGAGGTCGTCCTCATGCCCCGCTGGCTGGAGGCGGACCGGGTCACCTTCAAGTACGGGTTGGGGGAGGAGTTCATCGAGGTGCTCCGGACCCTCCACAAGCTGGGCCTGGACCGGACCGATCCGGTGACCGTCCGGGGGGTCGGAATCTCACCTCGCGACGTGGTGGCGGCCTGCCTCCCCGACCCGGCCGAAATCGGCCACCTGATGCACGGGCGGAGCTGCGCCGGGACCTGGGTGACGGGGACCGGGCTCGACGATCGACCCCGGGAGGTCTACCTCCACCACGTCGTCGACAACGACTGGGCTATGGCCGAATACGGCTCCCAGGCCGTCGTCTGGCAGACGGCGGTGAACCCGGTGGTGGCCCTCGAGCTCCTGGCCGACGGGGCCTGGGCCGGGGCCGGGGTCCTCGGCCCCGAGGCCTTCCCGGCCGAGCCGTTCCTGGAGCTCCTCGACACCCACGGCGCCCCCTGGCAGCTGGAGGAGCGGACCCCGGCCTAGGTGGCCATCCCGGCCAGGACGGCGGCGGGGGCCCCGAGGATGGGGGCGGCCACCATCCGGCCCCCCGGGGACGGCGGCGGCGAGAACCGGCTCGTCGCGGGGGAGACGGTGGAGGTGTCGACCAGGGCTGCATCGCCGAGGGAGCTGATCAGTCCCCCCGGACCCAGGACCACCTCCTCGACGGCGGTGTCGTCGGCCAGGGCCAGGAGGACCACCTCGGCTCCGGCGACGGCCTCGGCCGGGGACCCGATCCAGCCCGGCTACGGCCTCCCCCCCGGCTCCGGGCCGACCCCGGCCGGCCCGGTTCCCGTCGGCCCGGCCCCGGACTGGTACCCGGACCCCGAACCGGGGCGCCCGCCGGGACGGCAGCGCTACTGGGACGGGGCGACCTGGACCGGCCACCTCCACCCCTGACGGCGGGGAATCAGTCGGCGGGGTCGTCCTCGGGGGGATCGGCAGCGGCCGCGGCGGCAGCCGCGGCGGCGGAGCGGGAGGCCCGGGTCCTGGTCTTCGGCTCGACGACCGGCTCGGTCAGGCGGACGGCGAGCTCCTCGTGGTCGAGGCGGCGGAAGGCCCGGCGGCCGTTGGTGTCGGTGAGGACAGCCACCTCGAGCTCGCCGGGCTCGAGGTCCCGGTCCGGTCCGGCCAGGGCCTGGAGCGAGGCCCGGAGGGCCTCGTCGAGGCTCCAGCCGTCCACCGAGGACGCCGCGAAGCGCTCGGCGATGGTCTCGGCATCGCCACCGAGGACGGCGAAGCGGTCCTCGTCGGTGATGGTCCCCTCGTAGGCGACGTGGTAGAGCTGGTCGGGACGCCCGTCGGCCCCGAGCTCGGCCACCAGGATCTCGATCTCGAGGGGCTTCATCTCGTGGGTGAAGATCTGGCCCAGGAACTGGGCGTAGAGGTTGGCGAGGGACCGGGCGTCGACGTCCTCCCGGCTGTAGGCGAAGCCCTTGGTGTCGGCATGGCGGATCCCCGCCACCCGGAGCTGGTCGAACTCGTTGTACTTGCCGACCCCGGCGAAGGCGATCCGGTCGTAGATCTCGCTGATCTTGTGGAGCGACCGGGACGGGTTCTCGGCCACGAGGAGGATCCCCCCGTCGAAGACGGTGGCGACGAGGGAGCGGCCCCGGGCGATGCCCTTCTGGGCGTACTCGGCCCGGTCCTTCATCATCTGCTCGGGAGCGACGTAGAACGGCATGGTCATCGGGACCCACCTCCCCCGAAGCCCTGCTCGACCATCCGGCCGAAGCGCTCGGCCACCTCGACCTCCTCGACCCGCTCGTAACCGTCGGCCGTCACCGTCGCCACCACCGGGTAGATCCCCCGGATGATGTCGGGGCCGCCCGTGGCCGAGTCTTCGTCGGCCGCGTTGTAGAGGGCCTTCACGACGAGATCGATGGCGGCGTCCCGGCTCATGGCGGGCTGCCAGCCCAGCTTGATGGTGGTCCGGGCGTCGCGGCCCCCGGACCCGGTGGCGGCGTGGTCGGCCTCCTCGTAATGGCCACCGGTCACGTCGTAGGTGAAGATCCGACCCTCCTCCCGGCGGAGGTCGAAGCCGGCGAAGAGGGGGACGACGACAAGGCCCTGCATGGCCATGGGGAGGTGCTCCCGGACCATCTGGCCGAGCTGGTTGGCCTTCCCCTCCAGACTGAGGGCCACCCCCTCGACCTTCTCGTAGTGCTCGAGCTGGGTCTGGAAGAGCTTGACCATCTCGATGGCCGGGCCGGCCGCTCCGGCGATGGCGACGGCCGAGTGGCAGTCGGCCGGGAAGACCTTCTCCATGGCCCGGTGGGCGATGGTGTTGCCCTCGGTGGCCCGCCGGTCGCCGGCCATGATGACCCCGTCCAGGTAGCGGAGGGCGGCGACGGTGGTGCCGTGGCGCACGGTCAGCGGGTCCGGGGAGCCGGCCAGGAGTGGGGACGGCCCGGGGTCCTGGCGGCGCAGGAGGGCGCCGAAGTCGGGCCCGGGATCGTCCCCGGGCGAGAAGAGAAAGAGGCCCACCTGGCTATTCCCCGCCCTTCTGGACGTAGTTCCGGACGAACTCCTCGGCGTTCTCCTCCAGGACCTCGTCGATCTCGTCGAGGAGGTCGTCGAGCTCGGCCTTCAGCTTCTCCCCCTGGGCGGAGGCGGCCGGGGCCTCCTCCTCCTTCTCCTTCTCCTCGCGGACGGTTGCCGTCCGCTTCTTCTTCTCCTGCTCTGCCATTGCTGCGTCCTTTGCTCAGCCGCTCAACCGTGCCAACAGGTCCGACGGTGAGGCGCTCCCGGCGAGGAGCTCCTCCACATGGTCGGCGGTGCCACGGAGCGGGTCCATCATAGGGACGCGACGGAGGGGGTCGGTCCCGAGGTCGAAGACGATCGAGTCCCAGTTGGCGCTGGCCACCGAGGAGGCCCAGCGCTTCAGGCACTGGCCCCGGAAGTAGGCCCGGGTCGTCCGGGGGGGTTCGGTGACGGCCGTGCGGACCTCCTCCGGGGTCACGAGCTGCTCGGTGTCGAGCCGGGCGAAGAGGGAGCGCTCGGGCCGGAGGTCGTGGTACTGGAGGTCGACGGCGGCCAGCCGGTGGTCGTCCCAGTCCAAGCCGTGCCGCTCCCGGTAGGCCTCGAGGAGCTGGAGCTTGGCCGCCCAGTCGACCTGGCCGGCCACCTCGGCGGGGTCGAGCTCGAGCCCGTGGAGCACCTCCTCCCAGCGCCGGAGCACCTCCCGGCCCACCGTCTCACCCCCGACGCAGTCGAGGCCGTGGTCGTCGGCGTACTTCCGGGCCAGGCCGAGCAGCTCCCACTGGATCTCGACGGCCGTGATGGTCCGGCCCCCGGCCAGGTCGACGGTGGTGGCCAGGGTGGGGTCGTAGGAGACGGCCCGGATGGCCTGGACCGGGTTGGCCAGGGTCAGGTCGACCGTCCCGAAGGCTTCGTCCTCGATCAGGGCCAGGACCAGGGCCGTCGTCCCCACCTTCAGGAAGGTGGCCACCTCGGCCAGGTTGGCGTCGCCCACGATCACGTGGAGCCGGCGGTAGCGCTGGGGATCGGCGTGGGGCTCGTCCCGGGTGTTCACGATGGGCCGCTTCAGGGTGGTCTCGAGGCCGATCTCCTCCTCGAAGAACTCGGCCCGCTGGGAGAGCTGGTAGGTGATGCCCCGGCCCCGGGCCGCCGGCGTCTCGGTCCCGACCTTGCCGGCCCCGCAGAAGACCTGGCGGGTGGCGAAGTGGGGGGTGATCTGCTGGGTGATCCGGGTGAAGGGGACGGCCCGGTCCATGAGGTAGTTCTCGTGGGTCCCGTAGGAATTGCCCTTGCCGTCGGAGTTGTTCTTGTAGATGACGATCCGCTGGCCCTCGGGGAGGAGCCTGTTCACGGCCGTCATCGACCGGCGCAGGACCTCCTCGCCGGCCTTGTCGAACCGGAGCGCCTCCAGGGCGTCGATGCACTCCGGGGACGAGAACTCAGGATGGGCATGGTCCACGTAGTAGCGGGCCCCGTTGGTGAGCACGGCGTTGACCAGGTGGGTCTCGATCTCCGGGGGCATGGCCCCCTCCCGGGCGAACCCCCGGGCGTCGTTCCCGGGGCTCTCGTCCTCGAAGTCCCATCCCACCCGGGCCAGATCCGAGACGTAGGCGTTGACGAGGAGGGATGAGGACGAAACGGGGTTCCCGTCCCCCCCGACGTGGTGGATCCCGTACTCCGTCTCGATACCGCAGACCTTGGCGATGGCCACGTGATCGACCCTAGTGCCGTTGTTGGGAATCCGGGCGCAGCCGTCGGGCCCGGAGGACGATCAGAGGTACTGGCCGGTCCCGACCCGCTCGATCGACCGACCCCCCCGGGTCTCGTCGGTATCGGCCAGGAGGGTCCGGACGTAGACGATCCGCTCCCCCTTCTTCCCCGAGATCCGGGCCCAGTCGTCCGGGTTGGTGGTGTTGGGGAGGTCCTCGTTCTCCTTGTACTCCCTCCGGATGCTCTCCAGGAGATCGCTCACCCGGATGCCCCGCCCGTCGTCGGCGATGACCCGCTTGATGGCCAGCTTCTTGGCCCGGCGGACGATGTTCTCGATCATGGCCCCCGAGGAGAAGTCCCGGAAGTAGAGGACCTCCTTGTCGCCGTTCTGGTAGGTCACCTCGAGGAACCGGTTCTCGTCGTCGGCCCGGTACATCTCGGTGACGGTCTCCTCGATGATGGCCGTGACCGCCTTGGCCGGGTCACCACCCCCGAACTTCTCGACCTCCTTGGCGTCGAGGGGAAGGTCGGCGGTGAGGTAGCGGGCGAAGATCTGGGCGGCGGCCTCCTCGTCGGGCCGCTCGATCTTGATCTTCACGTCGAGCCGGCCCGGTCGGAGGATGGCGGGGTCGATGAGGTCCTCCCGGTTGGAGGCCCCGATGACGATGACGTCCCGGAGGGTCTCCACCCCGTCGATCTCGGCCAGGAGCTGGGGCACGATCGTCGACTCCATGTCGGAGCTGATGCCGGTGCCCCGGGTCCGGAAGAGGGAGTCCATCTCGTCGAAGAAGACGATGACGGGGACGCCTTCCTCGGCCTTCTCCCGGGCCCGCTGGAAGACCAACCGGATCTGGCGCTCGGTCTCCCCCACGTACTTGTTCAGGAGCTCGGGGCCCTTGATGTTGAGGAAGTAGCTCCGGATGTTGGAGTTCCCGGTGACCTCGGCCACCTTCTTGGCCAGCGAATTGGCCACGGCCTTGGCGATCAGGGTCTTCCCGCAGCCCGGGGGGCCGTAGAGGAGGATCCCCTTCGGGGCGGGGAGCTTGAACTCGTTGAAGAGGGCCCGGTGGAGGTAGGGGAGCTCCACGGCGTCCATGATGTCCTCGATCTGGGAGTCGAGCCCTCCGACGTCGGAGTAGGTGACGTCGGGGACCTCCTCCAAGATGAGCTCCTCCACCTCGGGGCGGGGCAGCTTCTCGACCAGGAGCCCGGACCGGTTCTCCATGAGCATCGAGTCCCCGGGGCGGAGGTGGACGCCCTTGAGGCTGTCGGCCAGCTCGACGACCCGCTCCTCGTCGGCCCGACCGGTGATGATGGCCCGGCGACCGTCGTCGAGGAGGTCCCGGAAGGTGACGATCTCACCGGCGTCCTCACCCCGACGGGCCAGGACCACGTTGAGGGACTCGTTGAGGACGACCTCCTGGCCCCGGTGGATCTCGTCCCCTTCGATCTCGGGATGGAGGGCGACCCGCATCTTCCGGCCCCCGGAGAAGACGTCGACGGTCCCGTCCTCGTTGCGCTCCAGGAAGGTCCCGTAGGCGCTGGGGGGCTGGGTCAGCTTGTCGACCTCGTCGCGCAGGGCGGCGATGTGCTCCTTGGCCTGCTGGAGGGTGTAGGTCAGCTTCTCGTTCTGGGAGACGGCCTGGGCCATCTGGCCCTTGGCCTCGAGCAGGCGCTCCTCCAGGGACTGGACCCGGCCCGGGCCCTCCGACAGCCGGCGCCGGAGCAGGGCCACCTCGTCCTCGGCCTGCCTGGACCGCTCCCGGAGGAGGTCCAGCTCCTCCCTGAGGGCCTGCACCCGCTCCTCTTTGGACTCGGCCGTCGGAACCACCTCCCCGGTGTCGCGTCGGGCACCTCCTGCGACCATACACCGGGCCTGCCTGGGCGCAAACGCACCGGTGTCCAGGAACGGACCCGAGGTGCCGATAGGCTCTACGGAAGAGAAATTGGACAGCTCGAACCGGGCGTCGTTACCGTCCGAGGGCTGTCCGGGGGCCCTGCAGGCCCCACCGAGGAGAGGCGAGAGGCAGAACCCATGAAGGTGTGGATCGACCAGGACCTTTGCACGGGGGACGGTCTGTGCGAGGAGATCGCGCCGGCGGTCTTCACCCTGCTCGACGACGGGCTGGCCTACGTGAAGGACGGCGGGGACGTCAAGAACGACCCGGGCGGCTCCGCCGGTCTGGCCGCCGTCCCCGAGGACCTCGAGGATGCCGTGACCGAGGCCGCCGAGGAGTGTCCCGGGGAGTGCATCTTCATCGAGCAGGGCTGAACCGGACCCTGCCGGGTCCGGAGTCACTCCTCGAGCTCGACATCGGGAGCATCGCCGCCGGCGGTGCCGGGGTGGCCCGTGGTCCCGACGGCCGGGTCGTCTTCGTCCGCCACGCCCTGCCCGGGGAGCGGGTCCGGGCCGTCGTCCGCCAGGAGACGACCAGGTTCCTCCGGGCCGACGCCGTCGAGATCCTCACCCCCTCCCCCGACCGGGTCGACCCACCCTGCCCCCATGCCGGGCCGGGCCGCTGCGGGGGATGCGACTGGCAGCACATCGCCCTCCCGGCCCAGCGGGCCCTCAAGGCCGACATCGTCGCCGACCAGGTCCACCGGCTGGCCGGCCTCGAGGTGGCCGTCGAGGTCCGGGAGGTCGACGGCGCCCCTGACGGGCTGGGTTGGCGGACCCGGGTCCAGTTCGCCGTCGACCCCGCCGGCCGGGTGGGGTTCCACCACCACCGTTCGGGACAGCTCGAGCTGATCGAAGCCTGCCCCCTGGCCGCCCCCGGGGTCGAGGCCGCCGGAGTCGAGGCCCTCGAGTGGCCGGGAGTGGCCCGGGTCGAGGTGGCATGCTCGACCGACGGCGACGACCGGGTGGTGGCCGTGACCTCGACCCGACGGCATGTGAAGTCCCTCCCCGACGTCAACGCCGGGATCATCGCCGACGGCCGGCCTGGCCGGGGCCCCCACGGGGTCCGCCACCGGGTCGGGGGCCGAACCTTCGAGGTGGCCGCCGGCCGGTTCTGGCAGATCCATCCCGGCGCCGCCGAGGTCCTGGCCGGTTCGGTCCTGGCCGGTCTGGCCCCCCGACCCGGAGACGCCGTCGTCGATCTCTACGCCGGGGCCGGTCTCTTCGCCGCCCTCCTCGGCGACGCCGTCGGACGGGAAGGCTCGGTCCTGGCCGTCGAGGGCGACCAGCGGGCCGCCGCCGACGCGGCCCGGAACACCTCCGACCAGCCCCAGGTGAAGGTCCGGACCGCGGCCGTCACCGCCGAGCTGGTCCGGAGCCGGGTGGGCCGTCCCGATCTCGTCGTCCTGGACCCCCCCCGGGCCGGGGCCGGCCTGGCCGTCACCGCCGCCCTGGCCGCCCTGGCCCCCCGCCGCCTGGCCTACGTGGCCTGCGACCCGGCCGCCTTCGCCCGGGACCTCAAGGTCCTCCTCGACGCCGGCTGGACCCTGGCCTCGCTGGAGGCCTTCGACCTCTTCCCCATGACCGCCCACGTGGAGCTGGTGGCCATCCTCTTGCCGCCCATTGCAGTCATGGCGTGAACGTGCCACAATTGTGGCCATGACGACCGAGGCGCTACGGACGGTACGGGACCGGTTCTCGGAATACGTCGACCGGGTCGAGCAACAGCACGAGCGGGTCGTCGTGACCCGCAACGGAAGGCCTGCGGCGGTGCTGATGAGCCCCGACGACCTCGACAGCCTCGAGGAGACCCTGGCCGTGCTCGCTGATCATGATGTCGTGCGGGCCCTTCGGGAGGCGGAGGACGAAATCGCCCGGGGCGACGTCGTCCGCAGCCTCGCCGCGGTCCGAGCCCTGCGGCCACCACCGACCTGAGTGGAGGCGGCGTTCGATCTGGTCGTGGCCCGCTCGGCGTCGCGGGCAATCACGGACGTGCTCCCAGAAGCGGTGGCTGCGGCCGTGATCGAGTTCGTCACCGGGCCCCTGGTACAGGAGCCCCACCGGGTCGGTAGAGAGCTCCGCTACGAGCTAGCCGGCATCCGGAGCGCCCGCCGGGGCACGTTCAGGATCCTGTACCGGATCGACGAGGAACGCCATGAGGTGGTCGTCCTGCGGATCGACCACCGTCGAGACGTCTACCGCAGCTGAATCAGAATCAGAGGAGACCCGACGATCCGTCGGGGGACCAGAACGCCCTTGGCTGCCCCAACACCGAGAAGCGGAACGACCCGGGGTGTTTCTCCAGCTGGCGAGTCCGCAGCAGACCGTCCACTCCCTGAAGATCGAGGCAGGCCTGGTAGATGTCGATGGCCGGGCCGCCCAGCCCCGATGCAGCCAGGTAGTCCCAGTCGGTCCAGGGGCCCTCGCCGTCCCGCTTGGCGTAGACGAGGGCCGACGCTCGGATCTGCCGCGGATCACCATGGCGGTCCCAGATGAAGAGATGCCACCAGAGATCGCCCTCCGTCCCGATCTGCAGACAGAGCAGTCCGGCCCCCGCGATCTCGGCGAGCGGCACCTCCTCATGTCCCCGTATGCCCGTCGGCATCCGGAGCGTCGTCACCGAGAGTGTCGTGGGACGTACACCGACGAGGGCGACGCCAACAAAGAGGGATCCGAACAACGTGAGAATGCAGCCGGCAAGGATGAACGGACCGCCCAGCAGGATCAGACCGACCCCGCCCACCGCGAAGACCAGGAACACGACCCCCATCGCCACGAAACGCGACACGGTCAGGCGGAAGGTCGCCAGGGTGCCACCGGGAGCTGCCCCGGACCCGCTGGGAATTCGTGTGGACCTGAACCCCACGATGTCCCGGAGTGGGGGCGGGCTTCCCCATTTGTAGCTCACGATCGCGTTCACGACCTCCGCTACTGCCATACCGCCGGCGATGAACAGATACGTTCCGCCACTCCTGGCGACCTCGAGCCACACGAAGACTCCGACTGCCAATCCGGCAATGACAAGGTGATACGGGGACTCTCTCTTGCGAAACAACCTCCCCGCCAGTGTCCGCATCGCTCGCCCCTCAGGGGTAGACGGCCAGCCCTACGATCGGACGGCTCAAGGGATGCCCGGCCATCGACCCCTCGTCGGCGGCGTCCCCGAAGGTGAAGACGCTCCCGTCCGACCCGGCCAGCCAGTAGCCCCCACCGTCGGGGGTGACGGCCATCCCCGCCGCCGGGGCCGGACCGGTCGAGGCCCGGGGTACGGGCCCGCCCAGCACCGCCCCACCCACCGGGACCCCGACGGCCAGGACCACCCGACCCGGCCGGAGTCCCCGTGTCCGCATCGCCCTGCCTCCCGCCCTCGAGTCGGGCTCAGGCTACCGGGCCCTCCCCGGCCGGCGCGGTGTCCTCCCCGACCAGCGCCGGCTCGCCGGGGACGAGCAGCCGGGCCGTCGTCAGGAACCCGGTGTGGGCCACCATCCGGTGGTCGGGCCGGACGGACCGCTCCTCGACGTGCCAGGTCCGCCGGAGGAGCTCCGAGGTCTCGGCCAGCCCGAAAGCGCTCCGGGCGATGGCGGCCCGGAGATCGGCCGTCTGGTTGATCGACGGGAGGTAGGCCAGGAGGATCCCCCCCGGCCGGAGGGCCTTCTCGGCGTGGGGGAGGACCCGGGCCGGCTCCGGGAGGTCGAGCACGATCCGGTCCAGCCCCGTCTCCCCGATCCCCTCGTAGACGTCCCGGACCTCGACCCGGTAGTCCGTCTCCCCCCCCAGCCAGGTCTCCACATTCTTCCGGGCGAAGTTGGCGTGATCCTCCCGGACCTCGTAGCCGGTCACCGACGCCCCGGCCCGGAGCAACGTCATCGACAGGGCCCCCGACCCCACCCCGGCCTCGAGGACCCGCATCCCCGGCCCGATGTCGGCGGCGAGAAGGATGGCCCCGAGGTCCTTCGGGTAGATGACCTGGGCCCCCCGGGGCATCTTGAGGACCACATCCGAGAGCGTGGGCCGGACGACCAGGAACCGCCGGCCCGTCGTCCCCACCACCGTCGACCCCTCCTCCCGGCCGATGATGTCGTCGTGGGCCACGATCCCCGAGTGGGTGTGGAACATCCGCCCCGGCTCGAGTCCGAGGAGGTACTGCCGGTCCTTCGGGTCGTAGAGGAGGACCCGCTCCCCCGCCTGCAGCAACCCCCAGGGCGCTCCGACCCCCGTCACCCCGTCAGCCCGGCCCCGTGGACGTCGCCGCCCCCGGTTCGAACGAGCTGATGACGAGGCCCTGCCCAGCGTCGAGGGTCCCCCGCCAGACCACCTTCCCGTCCTTCTGCCGGCTCCGGCGGACCAGCCAGGCCGCGGCGGCCACCCCCAACCAGACCGCCTCCCCCGACCGGCCCCGCCGGAAGGCCCGCTTGATGAGCTGGTCGAGCAGCCGGTTCACCGCGTCAGACCCGGCGGATCTCGACGACGGCCGACTTCTTCCGGCCGCCGCGGCGGCCGAGGAGGTAGGCCAGCAGGACCAGGATCAGGGCCCCGGCCACCGCCCCCGCCACCAGCTTCGACTTGGCCTCGTCGACCTGCTCGTCGACGTCCCCCGAGATCTCCCGGAGCTTGGCCTCGAGATCGTCCCGGGTGATCCGATCGGTGCTCATGACTTGCCCTTCCCCTTCGTCTCCGGGGTCCGCTTCCGGGCCGGTCCCCGCCTGATCATCAGCACCATCAGCACCGCTACCACCACGGCGATGACCGTCGTGAGGAGGTAGGGAGCCCAGGACCAGTTCCCCCGGAGGTGGACCCCGGTCTCCGTCTGGAGCAGCCTGAGAAGGGCCAGGAGGAGCATGGCCAGGCCGATGGCCAGGAAGATCGATCCCAGGACTCCCCAGAGGACGAACCTCCCCATCACCTTCAGGGGACCCACCGTCTCCTGCTTGGCGTAGTCCAGGACCAGCGTGACGAAGTCCTTCCCGCCGTCGGTCAGGCCCTCGCCTCCCTTCCGTCCTCCACGTCCCGGCACGGTCCTCCTCCTGGTCACTCCTGGTCGGTCCGGGGTCATCCTCCCCCGGGCCGTGGCGGCCCTGCAAGCAGCCCCGAGGCCCCGGGCCGCTCAGTCCCGGGCCGTGAGGACGTAGGTGGAGCTGGCCCGGGCCACGAGCCGCCCCTCCCCGTCGGTGACCCCCGCCTCCACGAAGGCCACCCGGCGCCCCCCCGAGACGACCTCGGCCGTGCACGTCAGCACCCCACCGGGCCGGACCGCGGCCAGGAAGCTGACCTTCATCTCGGCGTTAGCCGAGAACACCTTCCGCCCCTTGGCCCAGGTGACCGTGGCCGCCCCCATGGCCGAGTCGCAGAACGCCGCGATGAACCCCCCCTGGAGGACCCCGGCCGGGTTCGTGAACCTCTCGTCCGCCGCCATCTCCCAGACCGTCCGACCCGGCTCCGACTTCTCCACGCAGACCATCCCCAGGGTGAGGTCACAGTTGGGGGGCACCTGCATCGGGTGGTCGGCCATCGGCTCCGAACGGTACCCGACCCCACCCCGGCCCGGCGCACTCCCCTCCCCGGCCCTCCCCGGGTACCGTCGGGGCATGGCCTCCCCGGCGACCACCCTCCTCCGGGCCGCCACCGTCCTCACCCCAGACGGTCCCCTCTCCCCCGGCGAGGTCACGGTCGAGGACGGTGTCATCGTGGCCGTCGGTCCTCCCCGCCCCGGAACCGCGCCCGACCTGGACCCCGACCGGGTCCTCGTCCCCGGCTTCCTCGACCTCCAGGTCAACGGGATCGGAACCGTCGACGTGGCCACCGCCGACGGTGACGACTGGGACCGCCTCGACGAGGCCCTCCTGGCCCAGGGGGTGACCACCTGGTGCCCCACCCTCACCTCCACCTCCGACCCGGCCCTGGCCGCCGCCCTCGACCGGGTCACCGCCGCCGCCCGCCGGACCGCCGACCGCCCCCGGCCCACCCTGGCCGGCGCCCACCTCGAAGGGCCCTTCCTGGCCGTCGCCGGGGCCCACCCCCCCGAGCACCTCCGCCCCGTCCTCGACCCGGCCTGGCCCGCCGGCCTCCCCGCCGTCGTCCGCCTCGTCACCCTCGCCCCCGAGCTCCCCGGCGCCCTCGACGCCGTCCGGTTCCTCACCGACCGGGGCATCCTCGTCGCCCTGGGTCACTCGGCCTGCACCTACGAGGAGGCCCGAGTCGCCGCCGCGGCCGGGGCCCGCCTCGTCACCCACCTGGGCAACGCCATGGCCCCCTTCCACCACCGCCGCCCCGGCCTCCTCGGCGCCGCCCTCACCGACCCCCTCCTCACCTGCTCCCTCATCGCCGACCTCGTCCACGTCCACCCCGCTCTCCTCCACCTCGCCTTCGCGGCCAAGGGCCCCGCCGGCTGCCTCCTCGTCACCGACGCCGTCGCCGCCGCCGCCGGCCGGGTCGGCCCGGTCACCCTCGACCCCGCCACCACCGTCGTCGGCCCGGGAGGCCTCCCTCCACGGCTGGCCGACGGCACCCTGGCCGGCTCCGTCCTCACCGTCGACCGGGCCCTCACCAACCTGGTGGGGGCCGGGATCACCCTGGCCGACGCCGTCACCGCCGTCACCGCTACCCCGGCCCGCCTCCTCGGCCTCCACGACCGCGGCGCCATCGCCCCCGGACGGCGGGCCGACCTCGTCGAGCTCGAGACCACCCCGACCGGTCTCGTCGTCCGCCAGGTCTGGGTGGCCGGCCGCCCGGCGGGATGGTCCCGGTAGGGTCCCGACGTGCCCTTCGCCGCCGCCCTCAGCGAGCACCCCGTCCCCGCCCACGCCGTGGGGGAGGTGGCCGGTGCCCTCCTGGAGCAGCTCGGCGACCGTCCCGACCTCGTCACCGTCTTCGTCACCCGAGGCCACGCCGGCGCCCTCGAGGACATCCTGGCCACCCTCGACACCGTCCTCCACCCCCTCGTCACCCTCGGCCTTGCGGCCGAGTCGGTTGTCGGACCCCACCACGAAATCGAGGCCGGCCCCGCCGTCGCCGTCTTCGCGGCCCGGACCGGACCCCTCCTCCCCCTCACCCTCGACGCCCGTCCCGGGCCCGACGGGGACCTCCAGGTGGCCGGCTGGCCCCCCGAGACGGCCTTCGATCCCCAGGCCCTCCTCCTCCTGGCCGACCCCTACAGCTTCCCCGTCGAGGACTTCCTCCTCTGGGCCCAGGACCACCACCCCGGCCTCCCCGTGGCGGGCGGCATGGCCTCCGGGGCCCGGGGCCCGGGCGGGAACCGCCTCGGACTCGGCACCAGGGTCGGCACCGCGGGGGCCGTGGCCGCCCTCCTCGGGCCCGGAGTCGAGCTGGAGTCGGTCGTCTCCCAGGGCTGCCGGCCCTTCGGCCAGCCCCTGGTCGTGACCAAGGCCGACCACAACATCATCGGCGAGCTCGGGGGCCGCCCCGCCCTGGGTCGCCTCCAGGCCGAGGCCGGGAGCAGTCTGACCCCCGAGGAGATCGCCGTCCTGGAGGAGGGCGGCCTGCTCATCGGTCGGGTCATCGACGAGCGGCGGGAGACCTTCGGTCCCCGGGACTTCCTCATGCGACAGGTCCTCGGCGCCGACCGTTCCAGCGGGGCCATCGCCGTCGGCGACGTCGTCCCCGTCGGGACCACCGTCCAGTTCCACCTCCGCGACGCCCGCACCGCCGACGAGGACCTCCACATCCTCCTCGCCCCCCGCCAGGCCGAGGGCGCCCTCCTCTTCACCTGCAACGGCCGGGGCACCCGCCTCTTCCCCGCCCCCGACCACGACGTCGACGTCATGGCCGAAGAGCTCGGCCCCGTTCCCCTGGCCGGCTTCTTCGCCGCCGGGGAAGTCGGCCCGGTGGGCGACCGGAGCTTCCTCCACGGGCTGACCGCCTCCATCGTCCTCTTCCGGGACCTCGATCCCGGGGGACCCTGACCCACCGGTTGCACCCAGCGCACCAGCAAGTACGGTGGGCGCCGTGACCGACCAGGACCTCGAGCAGCTCGGCATCAACGTCATCCGCGGCCTGGCCATGGACGGCCCCCAACGGGCCAATTCGGGTCACTCCGGGACGGCCATGGCCCTGGCCCCGCTGGCCCACGTCCTCTTCACCCGGGTCATGCGACACGACCCTTCCGACCCGGCCTGGCCCGACCGGGACCGCTTCGTCCTCTCCTGCGGCCACGCCTCGATCCTCCTCTACTCGCTCCTCTACCTGACCGGCTACGGCCTGACCCTCGAGGATCTCGAGCAGTTCCGCCAGTGGGGCAGCCGGACCCCCGGCCACCCCGAGGTCCACCACACCGCCGGCGTCGAGGTCACCACCGGCCCCCTGGGCCAGGGTGTCGCCAACGGGGTCGGCCTGGGCCTGGCCGAGCGCTGGCTCCGGGCCCGCTACGGACCCGACCTGGTCGACCACCACACCTTCGTCCTCTGCTCCGACGGTGACCTCATGGAGGGCATCAGCCACGAGGCCGGCTCCCTGGCCGGCCACCTGGGCCTGGGCCGCCTCATCTACGTCTACGACGACAACCACATCACCATCGACGGCCCCACCGAGCTCGCCTACACCGACAACGTCCCCGAGCGGTTCTCCTCCTATGGCTGGCACGTGGAGGAGCTCGGCGAGGTGGCCAACGACACCGACGTCCTCGAAGCCGCCGTCCGCCGGGCCATGGCCGTCGAGGACAAGCCCTCCATGCTGGTCCTCCGGAGCCACATCGGCTGGCCCTCCCCCGGGAAGATGGACACCGCCGCCGCCCACGGATCGCCCTTCGGCGCCGAGGAGATCCGGCGGACCAAGGAGATCCTCGGGCTCCCCCCCAAGGAGGACTTCTGGGTCCCCGACGAGGTCCTCGCCCTCTACCGGGGTTGCATCGATCGGGGCCAGGCGCAGCGCTCGGCCTGGCAGGCCCGCTTTGACGCCTGGGACGGCGACCGGGCCGACTGGGAGGCCTCCCTCACCGGCCGGGGCCTGGCCGGCTGGCACGAGAAGCTCCCCACCTTCGAGGTGGGCACCGAGGTGGCCACCCGCCGGGCCATCAAGACCGTCCTCGACGCCACCGCCGCCTCCATCCCCGGCCTCGTCTCCGGCAGCGCCGATCTGACCGAGAACACCGGGGTGGAACTGGCCGGGGCCACGGCCCAGTCCCTGGAGGTGCCGGCCGGCGACCAGGTCCACTACGGCATCCGGGAACACGCCATGGGGGCCGTCATGAACGGCCTGGCCCTCCACGGCGGGACCCTCCCCATCGGGGGGACCTTCTTCATCTTCAGCGACTACATGCGCCCCGCCGTCCGCCTGGCTGCGCTCTCCCGGGCCCACGTCGTCTACTTCTGGACCCACGACTCCGTCGGCTTGGGCGAGGACGGCCCCACCCACCAGCCCATCGAGCAGCTGGCCTCGCTCCGGGCCGTCCCCCAGCTCCGCCTCATCCGGCCCGCCGACGCCAACGAGTGCGCCCACGCCTGGCGGATCGCCGTCGACGGGGCCGGCCCCACCGCCCTCGTCCTCTCCCGGCAGAACCTTCCCGTCCTCGACGGGACGGCGACCGCCTTCGAGGGGGTGGCCCGGGGCGGCTACGTCCTCGTCGAGCCGGCCGGCCCCCCCGAGCTGGTCCTGATCGGGACCGGCAGCGAGGTCCACGTCTGCGTCGGAGCCGCCGCTCTCCTCGAGGCCGGCAGCGACGGCCCCCCGGTCCGGACCAGGGTGGTCTCCCTCCCCTCCTGGGACCTCTTCGCCGCCCAGGGCCCCGACCACCGGGCCTCGGTCCTTCCCCCCGGGGTCCCCACCCTGGCCGTCGAGGCCGGGGCCTCCTTCGGTTGGGACCGCTACGCCGACGACGCCGTCGCCATCGACCACTACGGCGCCTCCGCCCCCGGGGCCGTCGTCCTCGAGCAGTTCGGCTACACCCCCGCCAACGTGGCCGACCGGGCTCGCCTGCTCCTGGCCGGGGCCGGGACCCCCAGCTGACCATCCCCTCCGCCACCCCGCGACCCCCGCCCCCCCCGTCCGGCCCGACGGCGACAAGGAAGGCAGCCATGACCACCCTCCAGGACCTCCACCACCAGCAGGACCAGAGCCCCTGGCTCGACAACCTCCGCCGGGACTACCTCACCACCGGACGGCTCCAGGAGCTCGTCGACCAGGGCATCCGGGGGGTCACCTCCAATCCGACCATCTTCGCCAAGGCCATCTCCGGCGAGGACGACTACGACGAGCAGTTCGCCGGCCTCCTGGCCGGCCACTCCGTCGAGAGCGCCTACTGGGAGCTCGTCATCACCGACATCCTCGACGCCCTCGAGATCCTCCGTCCCGTCCACGAGTCCTCCGACGGGGTCGACGGCTACGTCTCGGTCGAGGTGGCCCCGGCCCTGGCCCACGACACGGCCGGGACGGTGACGGCGGCCCGCCAGCTCCACGACCGGATCGAGAAGCCCAACGTCTTCGTCAAGATCCCCGCCACGGCCGAGGGCGTCCCCGCCATCCGGACCATGATCGGCGAGGGACGCTCCATCAACGTCACCCTCATCTTCTCCCTGGACCGATACCAGGAAGTCATCGACGCCTACCTCGGCGGCCTCGAGGACCACCTCGCAGCCGGGGCCACCGATCTCTCCGGGATCCGCAGCGTGGCCTCCTTCTTCGTCAGCCGGGTCGACACCGAGGTCGACCGCCGGCTCGACACCCTGGCCGCCTCGGCCGGCGACGGCGCCGAGGCGCTCCGGGCCGCCCGGGGCACGGCGGCGGTAGCCCAGGCCCAGCAGGCCTACCAGCTCTTCCTGGCCACCTTCTCCGGGCCCCGCTGGGAAGCCCTGGCCGCCCACGGCGCCAAGGTCCAGCGGCCCCTGTGGGCATCGACCTCGACCAAGAACCCCGACTACCCCGACCTCCTCTACGTCGACACCCTCATCGGTCCCGACACCGTGAACACCCTCCCCGACGCCACCGTGGCCGCCTTCCTCGACCACGGCACGGTGGCCCGGACCATCGACGCCGACCCCGACCGGTCGGACGAGGCGCTGCGCACCCTGGCCGGCCTGGGCGTCGACCTGGCCGACGTGGCCCAGACCCTCGAGGACGAAGGGGTGGCCAGCTTCGCCAAGTCCTTCGACGAGCTCATGCAGTCCCTGTCCGACAAGGCCAACACCCTGTCCGCCGGCCGCTGAGGCCGACACCCCGAGGAGACCCGACCCATGCCCGAAGACGCCCAGGCCCTGGCGGGCCAACTCCTGGCCCGTGACGGAACCCTCTGGCCCGAGGGGAACGTCTCCCCCAACCGGCTGGGCTGGCTCGACGTCCCCCGGCGGATCGCGGCCGAGGCGGCTGGCATCGCCGAATGGGCCGCCGGCATCGAGCAGTCCACCGTGGTCCTCCTCGGCATGGGGGGCTCCTCCCTCGGCCCCGCCGTCCTCGAATCGGTCCTCACCGCCACCGGTGTCCCCGGCGGGCCCGGCACGGGCCGGCGCCGGCTGGTGGTCTGCGACACCACCCATCCAGCCACGGTCGGGTCCATCGACTTCTCCGACGCCTTCGTCCTCGTCTCCTCCAAGTCGGGGACCACCCTCGAGCCCAACGTCCTGCTGGCCCACGCCTGGGAGCAACTCCCCGACCCGACCCGCTACGCGGCCATCACCGACCCGGGGACGGACCTAGCCCTCCTGGCCGTCGAGCGGGGCTTCCACCGCTGCTTCGAGAACCCCCCCGACATCGGCGGCCGCTACTCCGTCCTCTCCTACTTCGGCATGGTCCCCGCCGCCCTCATCGGCTACGACCTGGCCGAGCTCTGCGACCGGGCCCTCAGCGCCGACGCCGTCGAGGCCGCAGCCCTCGGAATGGCTATGGCCGAGGACACCAAAGCCGGCCGGGACAAGATCACCATCGTCGTCCCCGAGGCCTACCGGTCCTTCGGGCTCTGGGTCGAACAGCTCATCGCCGAGTCGACGGGCAAGCACGGCACCGGCTGCGTCCCCGTCCCCACCACCGAGCCCGAGGTGGGCCCCGACCGCCACGTCGTCCCTTTCCACCCCGCCGGGCCCGCCGACCTGGCCGAGCAGTTCTACCGGTGGGAGCTGGCCACGGCCATCTGCGGCCACCTCCTCGGCATCGACCCCTTCGACGAGCCCAACGTGGCCGAGTCGAAGGCCAACACCAACACCGTCCTCGGCTCCCTCCCCCTCCCGGCGGTGGACTCCGTCGATCCCGGCACCGTCCTCGACCAGCTAGCCGGCCTGGTCAAGCCGGGGGACTACGTCTCGATCCAGGCCTACCTCCCCTTCGGCCAGGACGACCAGCTCGAGACCCTCCGACGAACCGTCCGGGACCACCTGGGCGCGATGGCGGTCACCGCCGGCTACGGCCCCCGCTTCCTCCACTCCACCGGCCAGCTCCACAAGGGGGGACCGGACACGGTGGTGGCCCTCCAGCTGGTGTCGAGGACCCCCGGCCCCGACGTCCCCATCCCCGGCAAGCCCTACGACTTCGGAACCCTCATCGGGGCCCAGTCCATCGGGGACCACCAGAGCCTCCTGAGCCACGGCCGCCGGGTGGTCCGGGCCGAGGTCGACGCCCTCTCCGAGGTGGGCTGAGTCGCAGGCTGACGGTGGGGAGGGAGCAGGACCGGTTGGACACGACGGCGGGCGACGATCGCCCCGCGACGACGAGAGGGGTACCAGATGAAGATCGGCATGGTCGGGCTGGGGAAGATGGGCGGCTACATGACCCAGCGGCTCGTCGAGAAGGGCCATCAGGTGGTCGGCTTCGACCTGTCCGCCGACGCCCGGGCCTCGGTCGCCTCCAAGGGGGCCGAGACGGCGGCCACCCTGGAGGAACTGGTGGCCAAGCTCGACGCCCCCCGGGTGGCCTGGGTCATGGTCCCGGCCGGTGACCCCACCAACGCCACCATCGACCACCTGAAGGGCCTCCTCTCCGCCGGCGACGTCGTCATCGACGGGGGCAACTCGAACTACAAGGAGGCCGCCCCCATCGAGACCTCCCTGGCCGAGAAGGGCATCGGCTTCGTCGACGCCGGCACCTCCGGCGGCGTCTGGGGACTCACCAACGGCTACTGCCTGATGGTGGGCGGCACCAAGGAGGCCGTGGCCACCTGCGAGCCGGTCTTCCTGGCCCTGGCCCCCGACGACGGCTACTCCCACGTCGGGCCCATCGGCGCCGGCCACTTCGTCAAGATGGTCCACAA
>PLZB01000072.1 GCA_003151955.1 Acidimicrobiaceae bacterium | reverse complement strand
CCATATCTAGGTAATACACCCTGGGACGGCCCAACGCGAGCACCCGACCAGCACAAACGCGCTGGTCACAGGCTTCTTTCAAAAGATCCCGTCAGAGCCCCCGACCGGCCCTCAACGAGCTAGCCAGGAAACTCCCGCTAGTCGTCGGTGTCCGGCCGGGTGATGTGGACCCAGGGGACGGTCCAGAGGTCCCCCCGGAGATGGCGGTCGAGGCGGAGGAGGGTGGAGGCGATCCCGGCCGCCCCCTGGAGGTAGGAGGTGGCGGGGGGGAGCCCGGGGGGGTCCCGGCGGAACTCGATGTTGGACCAGGGCATCCCGGTCCCGTCGAAGGTGGCCCGGTCAAGGAGGTCGTCGAGGAGGAGCCGGGCGAAGAGGAGGTCGCCGGGGTCGTCCCGGCTCGGGTCCCGGTCGAGGTCGAGGAAGAACTCGGCCACGCCGGCTGATCCGCAGCAGCGGCCGACGTTGTCCCAGAAGCCGGGGGTCAGGCGGGCCGGGATCCCGCTGGTGCGGAGGGTGGTGGCGCAGCGGTCCACCCACTCGGTCCAGGCCGGGTCCCCGGTGGCGATCCCGAGCTCCCGGAAGAGGAGGGCCAGGCCGGGGGGCCCGTGGCAGAAGCCGAGGGTGCGGAGGCCGGTCCCGTCCGGCTCGTGGTGGTAGGCGGAGGCCCCCCCGCCGGAGGTCGAGACGCAGGAGAAGACCCATCGGGTCCCGGCCAACGCCGCGTCGAGGAACCGGGGGTCGCCGGTCCGGCGGGCCAGGCGGGCCAGGAAGAAGGCGATCCCGGCCGTCCCGTGGGCGAAGTTGGGGAACCGGCGGTCGGTGACCCGGGGGTCGATGGCCCGGTAGGCCTCGCCGACCCCCCAGCGCAGTCCACCGCCGCCGACCGGCTCGGCCACCTCCAGGAGCCAGCGGCCGGCCGCCTCGGCCCGGGCCAGGCCCTCCTTGGCGCCGGCCGGCCCGAGGAGGAAGAGACCGATCCCGGCCGTCCCCCAGAAGACGTCGGTGAGGCCGTCCCAGGGGTCGCCTTCGTCGGGCCGGGTCAGGAGGAGGTCGACGACCCGGGCCGCCCCGTCGGCCGTCTCCCGGTCGTCGGTCAGCCCGGCGACGACGTCGAGGACGAAGCCCACGCCGGCCAGGCCGGTGTAGAGACCCAGGGGCCGGATCCGTTCCAGCCGGGAGGTGAGCCAGCGGGTCCCCTCCAGGGCCAGGTGGCGGAAGGCGGGGTCCCCCAGGGTCCGGTAGGCCTCGGCGTAGAAGAGGACGACTCCGGCCGAGCCCCAGCCCAGTCCGGCCCGGGGGGGCCGGTCGTCACCGGGGACCTCGGGCCAGGCCAGGCCGTGGGGGGTCTCGACGGCGACCGACTCGAGCCAGCGGGCCGTCCAGCGGACCGCGTCGAGGTGGTCGGGCCGGTCCCGGCCTCCCGTCTGCGTTCCGGGCTCTCCGGCCGTGACCACGGGCCACCTCCTGGCTTCTCCCTCCGGGCACCTCAGTGCTACACCTTTGGAGGGGAGCCGGCGACCCGTTAGCTCCCGGGGAGGTTCCAGATGTCGCTCCAGCTCGGACGCCGTCGGCTCCAGGCCGCCCTCCGCCGGGGCGGGACGGGGCCGTCGGTGGCCATCATCGGGGCCGGGCTCTCGGGCCTGGGGATGGCGGTCCAGCTCCAACGGGCCGGCGTCGAGGGGTTCACGATCTTCGAGCAGGCCGGGGGGGTGGGGGGAACCTGGCGGGAGAACACCTACCCCGGGTCGGGCTGCGACGTCCCCACCCACCTCTACTCCTTCTCCTTCTCCCCCAAGCACGACTGGACCCGGCGGTTCGCCGGCCAGGAGGAGATCCTCGGCTACGCCGAGGATCTGGTCCGGTCCCACGGTCTGGGGCCGCATCTCCGGCTGGGGACGGGGATCTCGGCGGCCCGGTTCGACGAGGGGGTCGGCTGCTGGCGGCTGGAGACGACGACCGGGGAGGAGGTGACGGCCGACGTCCTGGTGGCGGCCGTGGGCCAGCTCAACCGGCCGGCCGTCCCCGACCTCGAGGGCCTGGAGACCTTCGCCGGGGCCCGGTTTCACTCGGCCCGGTGGGACCACGGGGTCGAGCTCGAGGGTCGGGAGGTGGTCGTCATCGGGAACGGGGCCAGCGCCATCCAGTTCGTCCCCGAGATCGCCCCTCGGGTCAAGGCCCTCACCATCTTCCAGCGGTCCTCGAACTACGTCGTCCCCAAGCCGGACCGGGTCTATGGGCCGCTGGCCCGGTTCATCTTCGAGAGGGTCCTCCCCCTCGAGCTCCTCTACCGGTGGTGGATCTACTGGTCCTTCGAATCGAGGTGGTTCGCCTTCCGGGAGGGGAGCGCCATGGGGAGGCACCTGGAGCGGCGCTTCGGGAGGGAGGTCCGGGGACAGCTCGTCTCCGAGGACCTCCCCGAGGCGGTCCTGGTGCCGGACTACCCGCTCGGGTGCAAGCGCATCCTGATCTCCAACGACTGGTTCCCGGCCCTCCTCCGGAGGAACGTCCGGGTCGAGACGAGTCCGGTGGCCCTGGTCACGCCCGGGGCGGTCCTGACCGAGGACGGGGCCCGGCACCGGGCCGAGGTCCTGATCTTCGCCACCGGGTTCGACACCACCCACTTCCTGGCCCCGATCACGGTGGCGGGGACCGGGGGGCGGACCCTGGCCGAGGCCTGGTCGGACGGGGCCGAGGCCCACCTGGGACTGACGGTCCCCGGCTTCCCCAACCTCTTCCTCCTCTACGGACCCAACACCAACCTGGGCCACAACTCCATCCTCTTCATGGTGGAGCGCCAGATCGAGTACGTCTTGGCCTGCCTGGCCGAGCTGTCCCGCCGGGGCCAGGGCGCCCTCGAGATCCGGCCCGAGGTGGCCGAGCGGTCCGGGAGGGCCGTTCAGGAGCGGCTGGCCCGGACGGCCTGGGCCGGCTCCTGCCAGAGCTGGTACAAGACGGCGTCGGGCCGGGTCACGAACAACTGGCCCGGCTTCACCGTGGCGTACTGGGCCGAGACCCTCTGGCCCAAGATGGCGGACTTCCTCCCGCTTGCCCAGGACCGCCCGGCGTCGCGGACGCCGGTGGGGTAGGTCGGGCTACTCCGCCTCGAGTCGCTCCTTCAGGGCCTTCAGGGCTCCCTGGTAGGTCTGCTCCATGATGGCGGTGAGCCCGTCCGGCTCGACGGCCACGTCCCAGGTCACGGTGCAGGACTCTCCGGCGGGAACAACGGTGATGGTGGCCTCGTGGCTCTCGACGGGGAGCGAACCCCCGACGATCCCGTAGGTGATGGCCCGGGCCTCGTCGTCACGGGAGATGAGGTGTTCGACGATCTCGAGGCCCATGGTCTGCAAGGTGCGGTCGTCGCCGTCGACCGTGACGCTGTCGATCCCGGCCATCCAGCCGATCCCGGCGAAGTCGCCGACGACGGTCCAGACCTCGTCCGCCCCCCGATCGATCCCGATGCTGGCCTGTGCCTCACCCATGACTCTTCTCCCCTCGGTGGTCGCGGCTGCAGCATGCCACGGACCCCGGGAGCGGTCAGATCTGCTTGCCGGCCTCGGAGCCGTAGAAGCCGGCGTCACCGTAGGCGAAGAGGCCCCCGTCGGCGGCGACGAGCCAATAGCCCCGGTCGTCGGGGGTGGCGGCCATGGCCACCACGGGACGGGCCAGGGTGAGGGAGCCGGCCGAGCCCCAGAAGGGGGCCCCGAAGGCGAAGATGCCGCCGTCGGAGGCGACCAGCCAGTACCCGCAGACTCCTCCGTTGTGGCAAGCGACGGCCATGCCGACCACGGGCCGGTTGAGGGGGATCCCGCCCATGGACCCCTGGAAGGCGGCGTCGCCGAAGGCGAAGATCCCGCCGTCGGAGGCGTCCAGCCAGTAGCCCCGCCCCGACGGGGTGGGGGCCATGCCGACGACGGCGCTGTTGAGGGGCTTCCCGCCCATGGACCCGTGGAAGGCGGCGTCGCCGAAGGCGAAGATCCCGCCGTCGGAGGCGTCCATCCAGTAGCCCTGGCCGGCGGCGGTGGGGGCCATGCCGACGATGGGCTGGTTCAGGGGCTTCCCGCCCATGGACCCGTGGAAGGCGGCGTCGCCGAAGGCGAAGATCCCGCCGTCGGAGGCGACCAGCCAGTAGCCCTGGCCGTCGGCGGTCGGGGCCATCCCGACGATGGGTTGGACCAGCCCCTTCCCGGCCATCGACCCGAAGAAGCCGGCGTCGCCGAAGGAGAAGACGCTGCCGTCGGCGTCGGCCATCCAGTAGCCCTTGCCGTCCCCGCTGCGGGCCATGGCGACCATGGGGGGGCCATTGCCGGCTCCGGGCCCGGGCCCGGCCTGGGTGGGGAGGCTGATGGGGGCGACGTAGGGCTGGCGGGCCGCCGTCCCGTTGCAGGTGCCGTAGCCGACACAACCCGAGGCCCAGGCCGCGTAGACGATCCACCATCTCCCCGAGCCGTCGGAGAAGAGGGACCCGCCCCCCGGTCCGGCCACGCTGCCGTAGGAGCTCAGGACGGGGTTGGCGTCGGGCTGGCTGCAGGGGCCCTGGGGTCCGTCACAGACGGCGTAGCCCTGGTCGTAGCTGGTCGAGTTCCAGATTCCCCCGGCGAAGAGGAGGTAGTAGGTCCCGTTGGCCCGGACCATGCTGGGGTCCTCGACGGTGGCCTCCCAGGGGAAGTGGACGGTGTCGTTGTAGAGGATCTGGACCGGTTGGGTCACGAAGCCGGTCCCGTCCGAGTTCAACTGGGCCGACCAGATCCGGGCCGGCTGGGCCGAGCCCCCGTCGTTGGACTTCCAGAGCAGCCAGGCCTGGCCGGTGGCGGGGTCGACGAAGGGGGAGGGGTCGACGGCCCCCCCGTAGGCGTCCTGGCAGAAGAAGGGGGAGGTGGAGGTGTCGGTGAAGACCGGGACGGGGGAGGCCAGGGTGGCGGCGGTGGCCCGGGCCAGGCAGTTGTGGCCGGTGTCGGCGGCGCTCCCGGCCGTGGAGGCGTCGTAGTACATCATCCACTGACCGTCGTAGAAGAAGACGCCGGGAGAGGTCTGGGTGTTCATCTGCTCCCAGGACGGGACGACGGGGAGGGCGCTGTTGGCGTAGGGGAGGCCGTTGTTCGGGTAGCCCCACCCTGAGGCGGGGTTGCCCGAGGTGTCCTTCAGGACGCCGAGATGGTTGCCCCAGGTCGTCCCGGTGGTGAAGGCGTAGTAGGTGGTGCCGTTGCGGACGACATCGGGGTCGGGGGCGTCCACCGCGAAGATGGGGCTCGACGCCGTGGTCACGGCGACGGCGTCGGCCCGGGCCGGAGGGGAGTCGAGGGTGCCGACGGCCAGGAAGCCGGCGGCGGCGAGGGCTGTGGCGGCCAGGGCCCGGGCGGCCCGGTCGACGCTCCGTTCGTGGCTGGCCCTCCGCACCGCTCCTCCTCGCCGTTGGGGCCGGGGGCGCGTAGTCTCCCCGACCCTCTCGTATCGGCGTGATGGCCTCAGGTCTGAAGGTCGAGGAGGGTGTCGGCCAGCCGGTCGAGCTCGGCCGGCCAGGACTCGGGGGGAAGGATGGGGCGGACCACGAATTTCGAGAATCCGACCTCCAGGAAGGCCTCGATCCGTGCCCGGAGGGCCGGGAGGCCCACGGGGACGGCGGCCGGGTCCAGCGGCTTCCGGGGACTCCCGAGGCGGTGGAGGAGGTCGGCGGGAGCGCCGCTGTCGAGATAGCCAATTGTGACGCCGTAGTGCTCGGGAGAGATGGTCCGACCCGCCTCGGCCGCCGCCTCCTCGACCCCCACCCGGCCGGTGGCGGCCTCGGCCGGCGTGCAGAAGCTCGGCAGCCAGCCGTCGGCCAGGCGCCCGGTCCGGCGCCAGGCGCTTGGGGCGGTGCCCCCGAACCAGGCTTCGAGGGGGTCCTGGAGGGGGCGGGGCGAAACCGTCACCCCGGGGAGGGACCAGTGGGGACCCTCGTGGTCGACGGGCTCCCCCGTCCAGAGCCGGCGGAGGAGGGGGAGGAGCTCGTCGGCCCGGGCTCCCCGCTCGCCGGCGTCGACACCCAGGGCGGCGAGCTCCCGGGGCCGGTTGAGGCCGAGGACGAAGGTGACGAGGAGCCGGCCCCCGCTGAGGCGGTCCAGGGTGGCGAGTTGCTGGGCCAGCCGGACGGGGTTCCGTCCGGGCAGGACCAGGGTGGTCCCGAGCTTCAGGTGGTCGACCTGTCCGGCCACGTAGGCCAGGCCGGTGAGGGGGTCGGCTCCGGGGGCGGTGAGGATCTCGGGCATCCAGAGGGAGTCGAAGCCCCGGTCCTCGAGATCCCGGACCAGGCGGCCCAGCTCCTCCCCGGCGATGGTCTCGGGGCCGCTGGAGACGCCGATCCGGACCTTCATGGCGGTGAGGCTACCGGGGTGGGACCGGTCTGGGGTGCCGCTGGTAGCGTCCCGCCCATGGAGGGCCGGTCTCGGGACCGGTCCGGGAGGAGAGCGCTATGATCCCCCAGGAGGCCGCCCGGCTGACCGCCCCCACCGTCGGCCTGTTCCCGGCCGGCTTCATGATGGACCCGGAAAGCTACCGCCGGGGCGGTGAGCTCGGCTTCGAGGGGATCGACTTCTATACCGCCGGCCGGGGCGGGGTGCTCGGCGACGCGCCGGCCGCGGTGGTGGTGGCGGCCTTCATCTTCTTCAGCCCGGCCACGGTCACCGCCTCCTGGGACCGGGCCCGGGCCGTGATGGCCCCGGCCGAGTCGGCCCGGGAGTGGGCGGCGGTGGCGGAACGCTGGGCCGAGGAGCACGTCCCGGACGGGCTCGACCACGGGCGGCTGGCCGACCTCCTCGGTCGGGTCACGTCGGCGGCCGACGTGGCCGGGGCCCCCCTCTTCGCCGGGTGGATGGCCCTCCCCGAGCCGGAGTCACCGAAGGGCCTGGTCCTCCACCGGCTCAATGCCCTCCGGGAGCTCCGGGGTGCGGCCCACGGGGCCGCCGTCCTCGTCCACGGGCTGACCCCCCTCCAGGCCCTGGCCGTGAAGACGCCCTACATGGCCGGGCTGTTCGGCTGGGAGGGGGACCTCCCCGAGGCCGGGGCCCACCAGGAGGCCTGGGACGAGGCGGAGGCTGCCACCGACCGGATCGTGGGTCGGGCCCTGGCCGCCCTGGAGCGTGACGAGCGGATCGAGCTGGTCGAGCTGGTCGAGGCCCTCGGGGGCTGAGGCGGTCAGGCCCCCCCGGCGGGGTCCTCCTCGGCCAGGAGCGTCCGGACCTCGGCCAGGGTCGAGTCGGCGTGGGGGACGACGAGCTCGGAGGGCTGGATGTCCTCGCCCGGGAGGGGGGTCCCCACGTGGCGGACCTGGATGATCAGGTCCTTCAGGGCGCCGGTGAACTCGTTCTCGTCCCCCCGGTTGATGGCGTCGAGGAGCTCCTCGTCGAGTTGCTCGATGACCGGGAGGTCGGCCTCGGGCACGTCGAAGCGGCCCTCTCCAAGGATGCGGACGATCATCAGGCCGGGTCTCCTTCGCTGGGGGCGGGTGTCTCGGCGGCGGGTGGGGCCGGGACTGCCGGGTTCACCTCGGCCTCGACCGGAGCGGCCGGGGCGGTGGCGGGGACCGGCTCGGCCGGCGCCCCGACGGCGGCGGGCTCGGCGGCGGGAGCCACCAATTCGGCCGGGGCCGGGGGGGCCAGCTCGGCTTTCATGGCGGCGAGCTCCAGCTCGACCTGGCCGGTGGCGGCCGTGGCCCGGAGCTGACGGTCGATGTCGTCGGAGCCGGCCCCGAGGACGTCGGGCAGAGCGCCCGAGTCGAGGAGCTCGTCGATGGCCCCCGATCGGGCCTGCATCTCGGCGATCTTGTCCTGGGCCCGCTGGAGGGTCATCCCGGCGTCGGCCATCGACTCGGAGATGCCGGAGACGGCCTCCCCGATCGAGGCCTGGGCCTTGGAGGCGCTGTAGGTCGCCTTCAGGGTCTCCTTCTTGGTCCGGAAGGCCTCGACCTGGGCCTGGAGCCGGCTGGCGGTGTTCTCGAGCTGCTGCTGCTGGGTCTCGACCTGCTGGTGCTGGGTCCCGAGGCCCTCGAGCTGTTCGGCCAGGGCGGCCCGACGGCCCAGGGCCTCCCGGGCCAGGTCCTCCCGGTCCTGGGACAGGGCCATCTTGGCCTGGGCCTGGAGCTTGTCCGCCTGGGCCTGGATCTGGGCGGCCTGGAGCTCGAGGCGCTTGCGGGCCGTGGCCACGTCGGCCAGGGCCCGGCGGACCTTCTGGAGGTTCTGGACCTGCTGCTCGTAAGAGAGGTCGAGCATGTCGTTCGGGTTCTCGGCCTTGTCGAGGGCCTTGTTGGCCTTCGCCTGCACGATGCCGGACAACCGTTTCATCACGCCCATGGTCGCTGTGCCTTTCTTGGTGCCTCGGGAAGATCAGAGCACGTCGGGGAGGGTCTGTGCGAGCAGGCCGGTCCGGTCGTGGCGGCGGAACTCCTCCCGGAGCGCCTCCCGGTCCTCCTCGGTCAGGAGACGGTAGGTCAGGTCGGTGCCCTGACCCCGACGGTAGACGGGATCCTCGCACTGCCAGCCCTCGGGCCGGAGAGCGGCCTTGGTGATCTTCCCGGTGGCGGTGAGGGGCATGGCCGGGACGATGCGGAGGTAGTGGGGAGCCCACTTCGTCCCCAGGTCGGGCTGGGCCTCCAGGAAGGCGGCGAAGCCGTCGGGGTCGAAGGTGGTCCCGGTCCGGGGCTCCAGGGCGGCCATGACCTCGTCCCCGGTCCGGGGGTCGGGAACGGGGTAGACGGCGGTGGCGGCCAGATCGGGGTGACGGTCGAGGATCCGCTCCACGGGGGCGGCGGCGAAGTTCTCGGAGTCGACCCGGAGCCAGTCCCCCCGGCGGCCGGCGAAGTAGAAGAAGCCCTCCCCGTCCCGGTAGCCGAGGTCCCCGGTCCAGTACCAGCCCTCCCGGACCCGCTCGGCGGTGGCCCCCTCGTCCCGGTAGTAGCCCTCGAAGCCACGGGAACCACTCCGGTTGACGATCTCTCCGGTGGCGGCGGCGGCGTTCAGGAGCCGGCCGGAACCGTCGAACCGGGCCCGGGGGCACTCGACTCCGGTGGCCGGGTCGAGGACGGCGACGTCGTCGACGGCCAGGCCGAGTGATCCCGGAGGGGTCCCCTCGGTGACGTTGAGGGTGGCGCCCCCTTCGCTCGACCCGTAGCCCTCGACCAACCGGCAGCCGAACCGCTCGGAGAAGCGCCGGCGGTCCGGGGCCGAGGCCTCGGTCCCGAAGCCGACCCGGAGGGGGTTCTCGGCGTCGTCGGGACGTTCCCCGGTCCCCAGGATGTAGGCCAGGGCCTTTCCGACGTAGGTGAACCGGGTCGCCCCCGACCGGCGGACCTCGGGGAGGAAGCCGGAGGCGCTGAACCGGGGGGTCAGGGCCACGGTGGCCCCCACGGCCAGGGCGGGGGCCCACAGCGCCATGACGGCGTTGCCGTGGAAGAGGGGCATGGGGCAGAAGCAGACGTCGTCGGTCCGGAAGTCGTAGAGCTCGGCCGTCCGGCCGGCGATGGCGGCCAGCCGGCCCTGGCTGCACCGGACCGCCTTGGGGGAGCCGGTCGTCCCCGAGGTGAAGAGGAGCAGGAAGAGGTCCCCGGGCCCGACCGGTTGCGGTCGTGTCGTCCCGGACCATTCCGGGAGGGTCGGGGCGCCGTCGTCGACGACGAGCCGGCGCCCGGGGTCGAGGCCGGGACCGAGGTCGAGGCCGTCGAGGAGCCCGGCCCCGGCCCGGTCGGTGACGATGAGCTGGCAGTCGGTGAAGCGGATGTCCCGGGCCAGCTCCTCCCCCCGGCGGGTCGGGTTGATCCCCACCACGACGGCCCCGGCCAGGGCGGCTCCCCCCAGCCAGAAGAGGTAGTCGGGGACGTTCTCGAGGAGGAGCCCGACATGGGGGGGTTCGGGCCCGAGGAGGGTGGTGAGGAGGTCGGCCCGGCGGCCGCTCTCCTCGACGACCTCCCGCCAGGTCCAGGACCGGTCCCCGGAGCGGAGCCCGACGGTCTCGTCCCCGGCCCGGGCCAGGAGCAGCTCGGCGACGGTCTCGGCAGGAGGCACCCCACGACGATACCGACCCGCCCCCGACCCCCGTTCGGCGGTGGCGGCGGTCATCGTCGCATACGGTTGTCGGGCGACATCGAGGAAGGACGCGGCGTGGACCACGATGAGAAGCCCGAGGACCACATCGAGCGGGGCCCGGCGTGGGGGACACGGTCCACCGGGGAGCACCGGTGGCCGGCGGCGGTGGCTGTGCTCCTCGCCGCCCTCCTCCAGGTCGTCCTCCCCGAGCAGGTGGTCCGGGGCCTCGGCCCGAAGCTGCTCGTCCCCGGCCTGGAGGTGGCCCTCCTGGCCATCCTCCTGGTGGCCAACCCGGGCCGGATCACCCGGGAGTCGACCTTGCTCCGACGGCTCTCGCTGGCCCTGATCGCCCTCGTCAACCTCGGGAACGTCGTGTCCCTGGTCGAGCTCCTCCAGCGGCTGGTCCAGGGCCACACCACGGGAAAGGCCCTGGTCTTCGCGTCCCTGCCCATCTGGCTGACCAACGTCATCGTCTTCGGCCTCTGGTACTGGGAGCTGGACCGGGGGGGCCCTGGGGCCCGGTGCTCGTCCCGGCGGGTCAGGCCCGACTTCCTCTTCCCCCAGATGACCACCCCCGGATCCTCCCCGGGATGGACACCGGGCTTCCTCGACTACCTCTACACCTCCTTCACCAACGCCACGGCCTTCAGCCCCACCGACACCATGCCGCTCACGGCGGCGGCCAAGGTCCTGATGATGGTCCAGTCCCTGGCTTCCCTCGTCCTGGTGGCGGTGGTCGTGTCCCGGGCCGTCAACATCCTCAGTTGAGCCCGCCGCCCCGGGGCCGGCACCGGGCCCGGCCCAGCCCTCGGGTGGTGGTCCGCCGGCGGATCGCCGCCGTCGTGGTCCTGGCCGTCGCCGTCGTCGCCGTCACCGTCGGCGCGCAGGCTCTGACCGGGCCCGGGTCCCGCCCGGCCGGGGCCACCCGGACCACGACCAGCACCACGGTGACGACGACCACCACCACCGTGGCCCCCACCACCACCTCGACCGTCGACCCGGGGACGCTGCCCCAGACCGACGCCATGGCGTCCTCCGACGACGCCCTGTTCGAGGCCCATGTCCAGGACCTCTGGCGGGCCGTCGTCGACGGGAACGCGGCCGAGGCCCTCCCCGCCTTCTTCCCCCTCTCGGCCTACATCCAGGTCAAGGGGATCTCGGACCCGGAGCACGACTACGACACCCGGCTCATCCCCGACTTCGAGGCCGACGTGAGGGCCCTCCACGCCCAGCTGGGCGCCGGGGCCGCATCGGCCACCTTCACCGGGATCGACGTCCAGGGGACCCAGGCCCAGTGGATCCTCCCCGGGGTGGAGTACAACAAGGGGAGCTACTGGCGGGTCTACGGCACCGTCGTGCACTACACCGAGGGGACCACGGTCGGGTCCTTCCCGGTCACCTCGATGATCTCCTGGCGGGGCGAGTGGTATGTCGTCCACCTCGGGGCCATCCGGTGACCGGCTCCCTGGAGGCCGCCATCTTCGACCTCGACGGGCTCCTGGTGGACTCCGAGCCCCTCTGGCACGAGGCCGAGCTCCGGATCTTCGCCGCCCACGGGGTCCCCATCACCCTGGAGATGGTCCTCTCCACCAAAGGCCGGTTCGTGGGGGAGGCGGCCCGGCTCTGGTACGACCGCCACCCCTGGCCCGGACCGGGTCCCGAAGAGGTGGCCACCGAGATCGTCGATGCCGTGGCCGTCCTCGTCGCCGACCGTCTCGAGTTGAAGCCCGGGGCCCGCCACGCCGTCGGGGCCTGCCGGGCCCGGGGCCTCCGGCTGGCCCTGGCCTCCTCGTCCCCCCGCCGCCTCATCGACCTGGCCCTGGCCCGTCACGACCTCGACGGCACATTCGAGGTCGTCCACTCCGCCGAGGAGGAGCCGGCCGGCAAGCCCGACCCGGCCGTGTTCCTCACCGCCGCCGCCATGCTCGGGGTGGTTCCGGGCCGGTGCCTGGTCCTGGAGGACGCCCCGGCCGGGGTGGAGGCGGCCCGACGGGCCGGGATGGTCTGCCTGGCCGTCCCCGAGCACCACCTCGGAGGGGCCACAGCCGATCTGGTCGGGGCCGCCGTCGTCCTCGACTCCCTCGAGGACCTCGACGGGGCCGTCTGGGCCCGGCTGGCCGGGGCTGGGGCCTGATGGACCTGGCCGGGCGTCGGGTGGTCGTAACCGGGGGGAGCGGGTTCCTGGGGCGGCACGTCGTGACCGAGCTGGAGGCGGCCGGGGCCGAGGTCGTCGGGGTGGGGAGGGCGGACCACGACCTCCTCGACCGGTCGGCTGTCACCGGCATGCTCGAGGAGCTCGCCCCCGACGCCCTCGTCCACCTGGCCGCCACCGTCGGGGGGATCGGGGCCAACCAGCGGGAACCGGGCCGGTTCTTCTACGAGACCGCCCTCATGGGCCTCCAGGTCATCGAGGAGTGTCGACTGCAGCGCATCGGGAAGGTCCTCGTCGTCGGCACCGTCTGCTCCTACCCGGGGAACACCCCGACCCCGTTCCGGGAGGAGGAGCTCTGGGCGGGCTATCCCGAGGAGACGAATGCCCCCTACGGGCTGGCCAAGCGGATGCTCCTGGTCCAGTGCCAGGCCTACCGGGCCCAGTACGGCATGAACGCCGTCTTCCTCATGCCGGCCAACCTCTACGGCCCCGGCGACAACTTCGACCTGGTCGGCGGTCACGTCATCCCGGCCATGATCCGGCGGTTCGGTGAGGCCCGGGACGCCGGCCGGGACGAGGTCACCCTCTGGGGGGACGGGAGCCCGACCCGGGAATTCCTCCACGTCGCCGACGCGGCCCGGGCCTGCCGGCTGGCCCTGGAGCGCTACGACGGCCCCGAACCGGTCAACGTCGGCTCCGGCCGGGAGATCGCCATCGGGGACCTGGCCGCCCTGGTGGCCGCCGCCGTCGGCTACACCGGGACCGTCCGCTGGGACGGCGGCCGGCCCAACGGCCAGCTCCGGCGCCGGCTGGGGGTGGACCGGGCCCGGGACCGCTTCGGGTTCGAGGCCACCGTCGAGCTCGCCGCCGGGATCGCCGAGACCGTCCGCTGGTACGAGGGGAGGTCGTGACCACCCTCGTCCTGGCCCGGCGCTGGGACCAGCTCGGCTCCCGGCTCAACGCCATGGTCAACGCCATGGCGACGGCCGAGCACCTCGGCCTCGGCTTCGGCTACGTCTGGGTCCGGGGGGCCGACCCCGCCCTCCACGACCCCTCCCTCCTCTTCCTCCCCTCCTTCGCCGCCGACTTCGAGCTCGAGCCGGAGGACCTCGAGGGCCGGCCCGTCCTCCTCCAGCACGAGCTCGAGGTCCTCGGCGGCGAGGGGGTCCGGCGGCTGGCCGCGGACCCCCGATCCGAGACCCTCCTCGAGATGAATGTCCCCTTCGGGCCCTTCACCCTCCCGCCCGAGGATCCCGAGGTGAGCCGGGCCCGCTACCGGCGCTGCTTCGGGGAGATGGGCTGGAGCGCGCCGGCACGAGCCCTCATCGACCTGGTGGCGGCCTGGCCCGGCGGCGAGGGGGTGGCGGCCGTCCACCTCCGGGCCGGGGACGTCATCAGCGGAGGCTGGCGGCACTGGCTTCACCACACCAAGCACACCCCGCTCCCCTACGCCTGCCACGCCATCGACCAGCTGGTCGGCTCCGGGAATGTGGTGCTCGTCACCTCGGACCATCCGGCCCTGGTCGACTGGCTGCGACGGCGCTCTGACCGGGTGCTCACGGCAGGGGACGTCGTTCCCGGGTACGGCGACCTCCCCGAGATCCTCCGGGCCTTCGCCGACATCCTCCTCCTGTCCCGGTGCCAGGTCATCGTCGGGCCGCAGTGGAGCGCCTTCAGCGGCTTGGCGGCCGACCTGGGGGAGGCGACCCTGATCCGGGCCGACAGGCTCGTGCCCGCCGGCTCCGAGGAGGAGGTGCTGGCCTCCGGGATCCGTTCCCTCGACCGGGAGGCGGCCCGGTTCCCCTTCCTCGGTCCCCTCCTGGCCCGGGACATCTGCTGGCAGCTGGACGTCTTCGGCGACGGGATGACCCTCGAGGACCAGCACGCCGAGGCCGGCCGGGCCGTGGCGCTCGATCCCGACTTCGCCGGGGCCCGGGCCCGGTTGGCCCGCCTCTCCCCCCTGGGCCGACGCAGCCAGGCCCCCACGGAGTCATCCCAGGCAACCAGGTTGGCCGGGACGGTTGACCGCCACGACGATCCTCTCGTCGAGGCACTCGCCACCGACCTCGCCTCGGGCTGCCTGGCGGCCGTCCTCGGGTCCCCCGGGTCCCGACCCTCCCCCGGGCAGCGCCGCGGCGAGCTGGCCGGATACCTCGACGGGGCCGGGCCCCCCCTGGCCCGCCTGGCCCGGTGCCGGCCCTTCGACCTGGAGCTCGGCGAGCTGCTCGGATCGCTCGAGCGGATGCTGGCCCTGGTGGCCTGGTTGGCCCGGGCCGACGACGACCTCCTCGACCGTCTCACAGCCGGGCTCGTTGGATGGACGGGGGAGGAGGTGGACCTGACTCGGTTCCGCCCCCCTGCCCTCGAAGCCCACCGGGCCGCGCCCAGGTTCGAGGCCCTCGTCCGAGACGTCGAGCGGATCGAGGTCCACCTCTCCCAGGCGCTGGGATCGGTCCTGTCGCACGGCCCCCTCGCCGGGGAGGTCGGATCCGGGCATCTCGACACCGTCAGGACCGGTCCGACCGGGCTCACGGTCGTCGAGGGCTGGGTCCACGATCCCGACCGGGCCGGGTCCCGGGCCGGGTCCCGGGCCGGTCTCGCCGTCTGGATCGATCCGGCCCGGACCCCGTCGGCTGGGGCCGGGCCGGCCTTCTCGGATCGTCCCGACGTCGACGAGGCCCACCCCGAGGGCCGGGGATGCCCGAGCGGGTTCGCCGTCCCCGTCCCGACCGGGACGACCCTGGACACCGCCCCCGCCGTCTTCGCCGTGACCGCCTCCGGTGTGCTCCGGCGGCTCCCGTGATCGCCTCAGGGCCGGATCTCGGCCGGGTACTCCGGGAAGTACCGGGCGATGACCGGGAGCTCGAAGCTCGGCAGGATCGAGCCGGCCGGCTCCCGCTCCAGGAGGAACCCGAAGGAGGCCCGGACCAGCTCGGCCGTCGATCCCGGGGCCCAGCCCAGCTCCCCGGGGTAGCCCTCGGGGACGGTGACCCGGTGGGTGGTGGTCCGGTCCCCGCTCCGGACGGTGACCTCGAAGATCCCGGCAGCGGTCCCGGTCACCGTCACGTCGTCCATCGGCCCACGGTAACGTCGAAACCATGACCACGATCTTCGACATCCCCATCGACACCCTCCAGGGGGAGCCCGGGTCCCTCGCCCCCTACCAGGGGGAGGCCCTCCTCCTCGTGAATGTGGCCTCCAAGTGCGGGCTCACCCCCCAGTACACCGGCCTGGAGCGGCTCCAGGCCCGGTACGGGGACCAGGGCTTCAGCGTCCTCGGGTTCCCCTGCAACCAGTTCGGGGGCCAGGAGCCGGGGACGGTGGAGGAGATCGCCGAGTTCTGCTCGGCCACCTACGGGGTCACCTTCCCGATGTTCGAGAAGATCGAGGTCAACGGGGAGGCCCGGCATCCGATCTACCAGGAGCTGACGGCGGTGGCCGACGCCACCGGGGAGGCCGGGGACGTGAAGTGGAACTTCGAGAAGTTCCTGGTGGCCCCCGACGGGGCGGTGACCCGATTCCGTCCCATGGTCGATCCCGAGGCCCCCGAGCTCGTGGCCGCCATCGAGGCGGTCCTCCCCGGGGCCTGACCCTGGCCCCTGCGTAGACTCGCCCCATGACGAGCGGGAGGGACCGGGAGCCGGCGGAGATGATCCCCCGGGTCCACGCCCGGCGGCTGCCCGAGCCGACCCGGCGGCACCTCTTCCGTCGGGGGAAGACCATCGCCCGGGTGGCCGGGAAGCGGTTCCTCCCCCTGGCCCTCCGCCAGCTCCGCCACGCCCACCACGGCCCCCTCCCGGCCAGCAGCCTGGGCCCGCCCCTCCGGCGGACCTTCGAGGACCTGGGGGGGACCTTCATGAAGTTCGGCCAGCTGGTGGCCTCCTCCCCGGGACTCTTCGGAAACGAGCTCTCGGACGAGTTCCGGTCCTGTCTCGACACCGGCCCGGCCGTCCCCTACGAGATCGTCCGCCGGTCCATCGAGTCCGATCTGGGGATGGCCCTCGAGGAGGCCTACGCCGAGTTCGAGATCGAGCCGATCGGGCGGGCCTCGATCGCCGTGGTCCACCGGGCCCGGCTCCACGACGGCCGGGTGGTGGCCGTGAAGGTCCTCCGGCCCGGGATCGAACGGGTGGTGGCCACCGACCTCGACCTCCTCCAGCCCCTCCTCGACATCCTGGCCAAGCAGACCGGGGACCAGATGGCGGGGTCCCTCCTCCAGATGTTCGACGGCTTCCGGGAGCAGATCGGAGAGGAGCTCGACCTCCGGAACGAGGCCCGGGCCATGACCCACTTCCGGCGGCTCCTGAAGGACGTCGACCTGCCCGACATCGTCGTCCCCGAGGTCGTCGAGGAGCTCTCCGGCCCCAACGTCCTCACCATGGAGTTCCTGGTCGGCGTGCCCATCGACGATCTGGCCACGGCGGCGGACTACGGGATCGACCCGGCCCCCCTCGTCAACCAGGTCGTCCGGGCCTTTTTCCTCATGACCATCCGCTGGGGGGCCTTCCACGGCGACGTCCACGCCGGGAACCTCTTCCTCCTCGCCGACGGCCGGATCGGGATCCTCGACTGGGGGATCGTCGGCCGCCTCGACCCCGACACCCACCACTTCTTCATCCGGATGATCGAGGGGGCCCTCGGCGACGAGTCGGCCTGGGACGACGTGGCCGCCCACATCGTCCGGACCTACGGGCCGGCCATCAAGGAGGGGCTCGGCCTCGACGACCAGGAGCTCTCCGCCTTCATCCGGGCCATGATCGAGCCGGTCCTCCTCCGGCCCTTCGGGGAGGTCAGCCTGGGGGAGCTCCTCATGGCCCCCCAGACCCAGATCGCCAAGGCCCGGGGTCTCGAGGCCCAGAGCCGGTCGGTCCGCTCCGTGGTGGGACGGCTCCGGGCCCAACGCAAGCTCCGGAAGATGGCCGAGGCCCACGGAGGGGTGGCCTCGGACTTCGACCGGGGCACCTTCCTCCTCGGGAAGCAGCTCATGTACTTCGAGCGCTACGGGAAGATCTTCCTGGCCGACACCCCTCTCCTGGCCGACCGGGAGTTCTTCACCACCCTCCTCGAGGGGCCCCGCCGGCCTGGATCGGGCACGAGCGCGGCCTGAGCGACGCCGCCGGGCTCAGCCGGTGGTGGTGGACCGGGCCAGTTGGGACTCGGCGGCCCGACCCAGGGCGGCATCGAATTCGGCCGCGGGGGCCGCCGCCCCGAAGAGCACCAGCAGACAGATCCGGGGGCCCTTCTGGAGGAGGAACTCGACGGCGGCGAAGGTCTGGCCGCTGTTGGAGACGGTCAGGGCGGCCCCGGTTCCCGAGTCGACGAGGCCGGGAAGGGGAATGGCCGAGTCGAGGGTCGTGAGCTCGCTCGATCCGGTGTTGGTCTGGCTCGAGGAGGGGGGACAGCCGGGCCTGGTCCCGGCCGCAATGGTGGACTCGAGGGCGGCGGCCGCGGTGGTGGTGGGGAGGTCGACGGCGAACTCGAATCCTGTCAGGGTGGAGGTGCTGATCGAGATCCCGGCCGCATGGGTCAGGTCGGGGAGCGGGGCGGGCTCCCCGCAGGGGGTGCGGGGATCGGGATCCTGGTAGACGGCGGCCGCGTTGGCAGGGGAGACGGCGATCCCGGCCGGCGCGCCCGGGAGCGGGCTCAGTGCGGCCACGGTCAGGAGGGCGGTGGGGAGCCCCGGGGAGGGGACGCCGGTGGTGATCCGGGGGGTGGTCGACTGGGCGGTCCGGGTCGGAACCGACGTGCATGAGGCGGCCGGGAGGGCCAGCGCGCCGAGGACGGCGATACAGGCCGTCATTCGCCAACCGGTCATCCTCCGACCCCGTTCCCGCTGCCGTTCGCCCCAGTAGCCTGCCATCATGCCAGGGAGGCCTGGCCGGGATGTGGTGACCGGCGCCGAGCTCCCCGCGTCCCTCCTGCCGGGCCGGTGCTGTGGCCGGTGCAGCCGACGTTCAGCCCTGGAGTGGAGTGGTGCCGGTGGTGTTGTTCCTGTTTGCGTCGTACCAGCCGACGGTGCACTGAACGGTCCGTTCACCCGCATCCCAGCCGATCTGGGTGATGTCCCGCCAGCCTCCGAAGACTCCGGCCGGGAGGCTGCCGTGGTGGTACTGGACGGCAACGTTGTCGCAGGTGGCGCCGACGGCCGCGGACCAGGCGGCCGGGGTCTGGGGGAGTTGGGTCACCTGGGTGGGAACGGTCACCGTCCCGGTGATCTCATAGCCGTGGACACCTTGGCAGGGGACGATCCCGCCCGACTGGCCCTGCGGCCCTACTCCGAAGCAGGTCCCCACGGGGTAGAGGAACGTCTGGTCCTGACCACGGACCACACCGGTGAAGGGGGACAGGGCTTGCACGTTGGGGCTGGGATCGCCGGGCACCCGAGCCGAGATTCCGCACCAGAGCTTGCGGTCGTCCAGGGTCCAGGCCGACTCGACGGGCCGGATGCCCTCGGGAGAGAAGCGGCCCTGCGGGTCGAGGCCGTAGCCGAGATAGGTCGCCGCCGGTGGTCCGCACACGGTCGAGTCGATCTGCGTCCATTGAGATTCGCCCGGGTAGGGCGCGTCGGGCGCATACGAGCTGAGCTGTTGGGGGCCCACGATCTCGACTAGGTGGGGTGAGGTGCAGGGGACCACCGCCGTCTGGATGTTCTCGCCGGTTGCCGTCTGGTCCCAGGTCACGCAGTCCCCGGGCTGGAAGTTCCGGTCGCCCAGGCTGTAGAGCGTGGTCGGTGTCCCGGCCCCGGGCGGGGTGGGATCCGTCGGGATCGTGGTGGCCGGGACCCCGTGGCCGGGGCGAGGGGAAAGGCCGATGGCCTGCAGGAATCCCGACCCCGGGGCGAGGGGCCCATGGCCGCGGGCGGCCGAGGCGGCCAGGAGGAGGACCACGACCACCCCGGCGACGGTGAAGGGATGGCGCCCCCACCAGGAGCCGAAGGCCCGGAGCCGGCCGCCGTTGCCGGATCGGCGTCCCGGGCGCTGTCGGCGTCTCCGCCGGGATCTCTTGGCCTCCCGTCCCAAGGGCAGGCGGGTGGGGGCCCGGTGCCGGGCCGGGGGCTCGCTCCGGGTCGCACCCTGGACGAACTCGTCGTCGAGGACCAGCCCGTCGAAGCCCGAGGGCACCGGACCGTCTTCCCCGGCCTCTCCGGCCTCCCCGCCCTCCCCGTCCTCCCGGTCGTCCGACACGGCCAAGAAACTACTTCCCGGGAGAGCTGCCTCTCCTCGTCGGGTCGGCACGGCCTCCACCCCTGGCGCGGTAGCGACCACGGGGCGGGGCGGGATGTTTCCGCGGAAACGTCCGGGGCGACGTCGGGGGAGGTCGGGTACCGTCCCGACCATGGAGACGACCCTGCTGGAGATCGACATGGCCCGGCGCCAGGTCGGGGACCTCACCGACGCCCTCGAGGAGTTCTGCCGGGGGAGGGGGGACGGGCTCTGCCTGGTCTTCGCCCCCCACGCCACCGCCGGGGTGGCCCTGATGGAGCTGGGCTCGGGCTCGGAGGCCGACCTGGAGGCCGCCCTGGAGCGGCTCCTCCCCCGGGACGACCGCTACCGGCACCGCCACGGGGAGACGGGGCACGGGGCCGACCATCTCCTCCCCGTCCTGGTTTCCCCCTCGCTCACCCTCCCCGTCCTCGGGGGCCGGCCGGCCCTGGGGACCTGGCAACGGGTCGTCCTGGTGGACACCAACCGGGACAATCCCCGCCGGCAGGTCCGGCTCTGCTTCCTGGCCGGCTGAGGGTCCCTATGATCGGCCCCATGACCGAGACCACCTCCGACTGGGCCGCCCTGGCCGCCGAGCTCACCGGGGCGCTCCACCTGGCCGCCCCCCCGATCGCCATCACCTTCACTGCGGAGGTCCCCGATGGGGTCCCGGCCTTCGACGCCCCCCTCTCGGAGCCGACCCCCGACGGCCGGTCGGGCCGGGTCCCGGCCGGCTGCGTCTTCTGGATGCGGGGGGCGGAGACGACCTTCAGCACGGTGGCCGAGGACCACGGGAACTGCTCGGTGGGCCGCTTCACCCACGGGTTCGCCTCCCTGGAGGAGGTGGCCGGGAACTCCGACGTGGCCGCCCTCCTGGAGTCGGGCTGGGTCACCCCCGAGGCCGTGGGGGGGATCCCCCAGATCGCGGTGAAGCCCGGGGCCGTCACCTACGGCCCCCTGGCCGAGACCGGCCTCGACCCCACCGTGGTTCTCATCCGGGTCAGCGGCCGCCAGATGATGGTCCTCTCCGACGCCATCCCCGGGCTCCGGATCGAGGGGAAGCCCCAGTGCCACATCGTGGCTCTGGCCGCCGACCGGGGGATCGTGGCCGCCAGCGTCGGCTGTGCGCTCAGCCGGGCCCGGACCGGGATGCGGCCCGAGGAGATGACCTGTGCCATCCCCGGCTCCAAGCTGGCCGAGGTGGTCGCCGCCGTCGTCGCCACGGCCGGGATCGACACGGTGGTGGCCAAGTACGCGGCCGAGGACGCCCGGCGGTTCGCCACCGTCTGACGGGGGTTGTCTAGTCCCGGAGATCCGGGAGCCCTCGCCCGACCAGGAAGGCGACGTCGGAGGTTGACCGGCGTGAGCCGGGTGGCCGGGTTCTGCCCGGCCCAGACCCGGAAGAGCTGGCCCCGACGTCCGGGAAGGGCTGCTTGTCCGCTGTTGTCATACGTATTATGATAACCGTATGACGAAGATGTTGAGCTTCCGGGTTGATGACGAGGAGGCCGAAGGAGTCATGACCTGGGCTGAACGGCTCGGGGTCGACCGGTCGGAGCTGCTGCGTGAAGCGGTGCATCGTCACCTGAACAGGCTGGCCAGTGAGAACGACGCCGAGACCTGGGTGGCGATGCCACTCGACGAGGGTGAGCAGGCTCTGGTGGCCGTGGCTGACTGGGGTGTCGCCGAGGACTGGTCGGACTGGTCCGATGCAGCGCGGTGAGATCTGGTTCGCGGCGACCCCGGGTGGTGATCGGCCCGTCCTGGTGCTCACCCGGGATCCTGTCGCCGACAGGATCGGGTCAGTCGTGGTGGCGGCGCTGACCCGCACCAGGAGGGGTCTTGTCTCCGAAATGGAGCTTTCGGCCCAAGCCGACGGGGTCCCGAGTGACTGTGTCGTGAATTTCGACAACGTTCACACGCTGCCGAAGGACGTCTTCCGGCGGCAGATCGCCATGTTGTCGGCCGCCAGGCTGGCCGAATCCTGCCGTGTCTTGGCGGCTGCCACCGGCTGCTGAGGTCAGGGACCCCAGGTCAGTAGGACTTGGGGAGCCCCAGGGAGTGCTGGGCCACGAAGTTGAGGATCATCTCCCGGCTGACGGGGGCGGTCCGCATGAGCCGGGCCGCCCCCCAGAGGGTGGCCAGGCCGTAGTCGGTGGCGAGGCCGTTGCCCCCGTGGGTCTGGATGGCCTGGTCGAGGGCGGCGAGGGCGGCGTCGGCGGCGGCGAACTTGGCCATGTTGGCGGCCTCTCCGGTGGTGAAGGGGTCCTGGCCGGTGTCGTGGGCCCAGGCCGCCTTCTGGTACATGAGCCGGGCCAGCTCGCAGTCGATCTTGGCCTTGGCCAGGGGGTGGGAGATGCCCTGGTGCCGGCCGATGGGAGTCCCCCAGACCTCCCGGTCCTTGGCGTAGGCGGCCGCCTTGGCCAGGGCGTAGCGGCCCAGGCCGGCGGCCATCGCCGCCGAGATGATCCGCTCGGGGTTGAGGCCGAGGAAGACCTGACGGAGTCCGTCCCCCTCGGTCCCGAGGAGCCGGTCACCGGGGACCTCGACGTCGTCGAAGAAGAGGGTGAACTGCTTCTCGGGGGCGACGATCTCGATGGGGATGACGGTCTTGTCGAGCCGGGGGCTGTCGAGGTCGACGACGAAGAGGGAGAGTTGGCCCCGGCCGGTGTCGGGGTCGACCCCGGTCCGGGTCACGACCAGGGCGGCCTCGGCCTCGTCGCAGCCCGAGATGAAGGTCTTCGTCCCCGAGAGCCGGTAGACGTCCCCGTCCTTCCGGGCCGTGAGGGAGAGGTTGTGGGAGTTGGATCCGGCGTCGGGCTCGGTGATGGCGAAGGCCATGGTGAGCTCCCCGGTGGCGAACCGGGGGAGCCAGCGGAGCCGCTGGGCCTCGGTCCCGAAGGCGGTGATGACGGTGGCGCAGATGGCGGGGGAGACGACGAGGAGGAGGAGGGGGCAGCCGGCGGCGGCGAGCTCCTCGGCCACGATCCCGAGCTCGGTGATCCCCATCCCCCCGCCCCCGTAGGCCTCGGGGACGGACACCCCGAGGTAGCCGGCCCCCCCGAGCTCGTCCCAGAGCTCGGTGGTCTTCCCCCCGGACCGGGCCTTCTCGAGGTAGTAGGGATGGCCGTACTTGCCGGCCACGGCGGCCACGGCGGCCCGGAGCATGGCCTGCTCGTCGGTCTCCAGGAAATCCACGGTTGCTCCTTCGGGGGTGGTCAGGTCGGTGGGACGGGGGCGTCGCCGAGGAGGGCCACGGGGAGGTCGACGATCCGGGACCGGACGAATTCACCCAGGCTCTTGGCCTGGGGGTCGGGCCGGGTCGAGGAGGCCACCCCCTCGCCCAGGAGCCCCCGGACGACGAAGTTGAGGGCCCGGAGGTTGGCGAAGACGAACCGGTCGACCTCGAGGTCGGCCGCCTCGGGGAGGAGCTCCCGGAGCCGGGTCACGGTCAGCTCGCCCTCGAGCCAGGCGAAGCCGGCGTCGCTCCGGGCCCAGAGCCCCAGGTTGGCGTTCCCCCCCTTGTCCCCCGACCGGGCCCCGATGACGGTTCCCAGGGGGACTCGTTGGGTGGGCCCGATCGGCAGCGGCCCTCCCCCCGGCGCCCGGACGGGCCCGGGGTCGGCGGGGTCGGGGTCCCCGGTGGGCGGGGCCGGGACGGTGACCCGGCGGCCGTCGGGGTGGACGACGACCTCCTCGACGGCGGACCGGGGGACGAGGGTGGGCCAGAAGACCCCATAGGCGGTCCCGGCCGACGGGGGGGCGGTCAGGTAGAAGCCGGGGTAGCTGGCCAGGGCCAGCTCCGTCGCCGCGTTCGAGAACCGCCGGCCCACCTTCTCGGGGTCGGGGTCCTTGACGGTGATCCGGAGCTGGGCCGTGGCCAGCTCGTTGGCCCCGGCGTCGGACCGGTCGGTCCGGATGAGCCGGCTGTCGTAGGCGGCGAACTGGGCCGGGTCCCCCAGGGCGTCGAGCAGTCCCCGCTCCACCAGGGCGGCCTTGGCCTCGATGTCGAGGCCGGTGAGCATGAAGGAGACCTGATTCCGGAACCCCCCGATGAGGTTGATCGAGACCTTGAGCTCCTCGGGGGCCGGGTAGCCCCGGACCCCGGAGAGCCGGACCCGGTCGGGGCCCTCCTGGGTGAGCTCGACGGTGGAGAAGTCGGCCACCACGTCGGGGTTCGGGTAGCGGTGGTCCCCGATCTCGTAGAGGAGCTGGGCCGTCACCGTCCCCAGCGAGACGAGGCCCCCCGTCCCCGGGTGCTTCGTGATGACGGCCGAGCCGTCCTCGGCCAGCTCGGCGACGGGGAAGCCGGGGTGGTCGAGGCCGGGGACCTCGGTGAAGAAGGCGTAGTTCCCCCCGGTGACCTGGGCCCCGCACTCGATGACGTGGCCGACGGCGACGGCCCCGGCCAGCCGGTCCCAGTCGTCCCGGGCCCAGCCGAACCGCCAGGCCGCCGGGCCCACCACCAGGGCGGCGTCGGTGACCCGGCCCGTGACGACCACGTCGGCTCCCCCGGCCAGGGCCTCGGCGATCCCGAATCCCCCCAGGTAGGCGTGGGCGCTCACGGGTTCGCTCCCGGCGCTGCTGAGGGCCCGGGCCGTGTCGAGGTGGGCCAGGGGGTTCCCGCCGGCCTGGAGGGTTCCGAGGGTCCCCAGGATGTCGTCCCCCTCGACGTGGGCCACCCGGGCCGGGATCCCCAGGGTGGCGGCCAGCTCCCGAAGCCGGGCGGCCAGGCCGGCCGGGTTGAGCCCCCCGGCGTTGGCCACCACCTTGATCCCCCGTTCCAGGCAGGTCCCGAGGACCTCCTCCATCTGCCGCTCGAAGGTCGAGGCGTAGCCCTTGGCCGGGTCCCGGAGCCGGGACTTGTAGAGGATGAGCATGGTCAGCTCGGCCAGGTAGTCCCCGGTCAGGACGTCGATCGGGCCACCCTCGACGAGCTCCCGGGCCGCCGAGATCCGGTCCCCGAAGAACCCCGAGCAGTTGGCGATCCGAAGCACCTCGGTCCCCGGTGTGGTGGTCACGGTTCCTCCCCCGGGCCGTCCGCCTCGACCAGGACGAGGAGCCGGCCCGCCTCGACCTGGTCCCCCACGGACACCTGGACCTCCACCACCTGGCCTCCCTCGGTGGCCCGGACGTCGTGCTCCATCTTCATGGCCTCGATGGCCACCACCGTCTGGCCCACCTCGACCCGGTCCCCCGGGGACAGCGCCACCCGGACGACGGTCCCGGGGAGGGGGGCGACGAGCGCCCCGGCGGCCAGCTGGCTGCCGGGGAGGGGGAACCGGTCCGCCTCGACCAGGGTGGAGGACCCCTCGGGGCTGTCGACGAAGGCCCGGTCCCCCTGCCGGCTGACCCGGTAGCGGCGTCGGACCCCCCCGGCCTCGAGGACGACCTCGTCGGGGGTGACCTCACCGACGAGGAGGTCGGGGCGGTCCTCCCCGTCCACGGCGACGACGGCGACCCCTCCGGTCCGGTCGAACCGGTAGCCGACGGCGACGGGACCGTGGGGTCCCTCGAAGGTGGTCTCCTGGAGCTGGGAGGGGTTGTTCCGCCAGCCTGAGGGCAGCCCGGCCCAGACCCCCGCCTCCGACCTCCGGGCGGCCTGGCCGGCCAGGGCGGCGGCCAGGGCCTGGCGGCGGACGGCCCCGGCGTCGGCCCGGGGCCGGCCCAGCTCGGCCGGGTCGTGGCGGACGAGGTAGCCGGTGTCGATCTCCCCGGCCAGGAACTCCGGCTCCCCGAGGATGGCGACGAGGAGGTCCCGGTTGGTGGTGACCCCGTGGACCAGCGCCCCGGCCAGGGCCCGGCCCAGGACCCGGGCCGCTTCGGACCGGGTGGGGGCGTGGGCGATGACCTTGGCCAGCATGGGGTCGTAGAAGACCGAGATCTCGCTCCCGTCCTCCACCCCGCTGTCGACCCTTACGGTCGTGGTGAGGGAGACCCCCTCGGGGACCTGGAACCGGTGGAGGGTCCCGGCCGAGGGCTGCCAGGACCTCGTCGGGTCCTCGGCGTAGAGCCGGACCTCGATGGCATGGCCCGTCCGGGTGGGCTCGAGGGCCTCAGCCGGGAGGGGGAGGCCCTGGGCCACCTCGAGCTGGAGCCGGACCAGGTCGAGGCCGGTGACGAGCTCGGTGACGGGGTGCTCGACCTGGAGCCGGGTGTTCACCTCGAGGAAGGCGAACCGGCCGTCGGGGAGGAGGAGGAATTCGACCGTTCCCGCCCCCACGTAGCCGATCGTCCGGGCCGCCGTGACCGCCGCCGCCCCCAGCTCGGCCCGGAGGTCCTCGGAGACGGCGGGGGAGGGGCACTCCTCCAGGATCTTCTGGTGGCGGCGCTGGATGGAGCACTCCCGCTCGAAGAGGTGGACGACGTTGCCCTGGTGGTCCCCGAAGACCTGGACCTCGATGTGGCGGGGCCGGTCCACGTAGGGCTCGAGGAAGACGGTCCCGTCCCCGAAGGCCGAGCTGGCCTCCCGGCCGGCCGAGGCCAGGGCCTCGGCCAGGTCCCCGGGTCCCTCCACGATCCGCATCCCCCGGCCCCCGCCCCCGGCCGAGGCCTTGACCAGCACCGGCCAGCCCAGCCCGGCGGCGGCGCGCTCCAGCTCGGCCCCGAGGTCCCCCCCGGGGGGGACCTCGACGGTGGGGAGGACAGGCACCCCGGCGGCGGCCATGGCCGCCTTGGCCGCCAGCTTCGACCCCATGGCCTCGATCACCTCGGGGGAGGGGCCCACGAAGAGGAGGCCGGCGCCGGCGCAGGCCCGGGCGAAGTCGGCCTGCTCGGAGAGGAAGCCGTAACCGGGGTGGACGGCGTCGGCCCCGCTGGCCAGGGCCGCCGCCACCAGGGCGTCGATCCGGAGGTAGGTCTCGGCCGGGGTCGACCCCGGGAGGCGGACCAGCTCGTCGGCCTCGGCGGCGTGGGGGGCGCCGAGGTCGGGGTCGGAGGCGACGGCGACGGTGGCCATGCCCATGGCCCGGGCCGTCCGGAAGACCCGCCGGGCGATCTCCCCCCGGTTGGCCACCAGGAGCTTCGTGATCATGTCCGGAACACCCCGTAGCCCCGGGTGCCCTCGATGGGGGTGGTGTCGATGACCGAGAGGCAGAGGCCGAGGACGGTCCTGGTGTCCCGGGGGTCGATGATCCCGTCGTCGTAGAGCCGGGCCGAGAGGAACATCGGCATCGACTCCGCCTCGATCTGGGCCTCGACCATGGCCCGGAGGGTGGCGTCGGCCTCCTCGTCGAAGGGGACCCCCTTCCGCTGGGCCGACTGCCGGGAGACGATGGAGAGGACCCCGGCCAGCTGGGCCGGTCCCATGACCGAGGACCGGGCGTTGGGCCAGGCGAAGAGGAACCGGGGGTTGTAGGCCCGGCCGCACATCCCGTAGTTCCCGGCCCCGTAGGAGGCCCCGATGTTCACCGTCAGGTGGGGGACCGAGGAGTTCGAGACGGCGTTGATCATCATCGCCCCGTCCTTGATGATCCCCTTCTGCTCGTACTCCTTCCCCACCATGTAGCCGGTGGTGTTCTGGAGGAAGAGGAGGGGGGTGTCGGCCTGGTTGGCCAGCTGGATGAACTGGGTGGCCTTCCGGGCCTCCTCGGAGAAGAGGACCCCCCGGTGGTTGGCCAGGACCCCGATGGGGTAGCCGCAGATCGAGGCCCAGCCCGTCACCAGACCGGCCCCGTAGAGGGGCTTGAACTCGTCGAACCGGCTCCCGTCGACCACCCGGCCCAGGACCTCCCGGGGGTCGAAGGGGACCCGGAGGTCTCCCGAGGCGATCCCGAGGAGCTCCTCCGGATCGTGGACCGGGGCGTCGGCCGCCAGGGTCGGGCCGGGCCCCCCCTTGCGGTGGTTGAGTCGCCCCACGATGTCCCGCCCCAGCCGGACGGCGTCGGTCTCGTCGACGGCCAGGAAGTCCGCCAGGCCGCTCGTCCGGGCGTGCATCGAGGCGCCCCCCAGCTCCTCGTCGTCCGACTCCTCCCCCGTGGCCATCTTGACCAGGGGGGGCCCACCCAAGGCGACCTTCGAGCGACCCTCGATCATCACGACGTAGTCGGACATCCCCGGCACGTAGGCCCCCCCGGCCGTCGAGGTCCCGAAGACGAGGGCTACGCTGGGGACGGCGGCGGCGGAGCGCTGGGTCAGGTCCCGGAAGGCCCGGCCCCCGGGGATGAAGATCTCGGCCTGGGTGGGGAGGTCGGCGCCCCCCGACTCGACCATCGAGACCGAGGGGAGCCGGTTCTCGAGGGCGATGTCCGAGAGCCGGGCCGACTTCCGCATGGTGTAGGGGTTGGTCGACCCTCCCCGGACGGTGGGGTCGTTGGCCGAGACCAGGCACTCCACCCCCCGGACCACCCCGATCCCGGCCACCAGGCTCGCCCCGACCTGGTACTCCGTCCCCCAGGCGGCCAGGGGGGCCAGCTCCAGGAAGGGGGCGTCCCGGTCGAGGAGGAGCTCGATCCGCTCCCGGGCCAGGAGCTTCCCCCGGGACCGGTGGGTGGCCACCGACCGCTCGCTCCCCCCGGCCCGGCCCAGGGCCAGCTGCTCCTCGAGGACCTCGAGGGCGGCCAACATGGCCTCCCGGTTGTCCCGGAAGCGGTCGGAGGCGGGCTCGGCGGAGCTGGGGAGGACGGGCATCGTGGTCGGGGGAAGACTAAAGCGCCGGAGCCGGGGCCGCCGAAACGCTCCCAGTGGTCAGGCCGTCCCCTCCAGGACGGTCCGGGCCACCAGGGCCGGGTCGTCCCCCATGGGGACGTGGCCGCAGCCGGGGAGGGGGACCCACCGGGTCGAGACGGGCAGCTGGTCGGCGAACTGGGAGGTCCGCCTCCGCAGGAGCCGGTCCCGCCGGCCGAAGGCGATGGTGACCGGCACCCCGATGTCGTGACCGCCGGTGAACCGGTCGGCCCGGCTGGACTCGAAGAGCTGGTCCAGGACCTCGGTCCTGTCGAAGGTCCGGATGGCCTCTGCCGCCACCGGGCCGGGGACGAGCCAGGGCCGGCCGTAGATCAGGAAGGTCATCGCCGTCCGGCCCGCCGTCTGCTGGAGAAGGCCCTCCACTTGTCGGGGATACCGCCGGATCAGGGAGCGCATGAGACGGAACTTCCCCACCGCCGAGCGGTCCGGTCGGCGCCAGAGCCCGGCCGGGCTCAGGCCGACGACGCTCCGGGCCAGGCCCAGCTTGGCCGCCTCGAGGGCCGTCCAGCCCCCGAGGGAGTTTCCCACCAGGTCGACCGGACCCTCGACGCCCAGGGCCCGGAGCTCCCCGGCCAGCTCCCCGGCGAAGGACCGGACCCCGAGGGGCTCCCCCGGTGGGGGGACCGGCGACCGCCCGTGGCCGGGCAGGTCGAAGGCGATGACCCGGCGCTCGGCGGCCAGGAGCCCCATCACCGGCGCCCAGGCCTGGCAGGACGACCCGATCCCGTGGAGGAGGACGAGGGGCCGGCCCGTCCCCTGCTCGATCCGGTGCCAGGCCACCGTCAGGAGGCGTCCCCGGGACGGGACCGGGTCTCGGGGACCTCCCAGGAGGGGTCGACGAGGTCCTCCCGGCGCTCGGCCAGGAGGGCGGCGTTGTCGAGGTAGGTCCAGGGGTGGAACCCGGGCCGGAGGAACTGGAAGACGGCCCGGGACCGGCCCCGGAGGAGGCCGGGGGTGACGAAGAGGTAGCGGCCCAGGGCGGCCCATTCCCCCGGTCGCAGGGCGGCGCCGTCCTCCCGGAGGAGCCGGGCCACTGTCAGGGGGATCACGACGACCAGGACGTCGACCGCGACGGCCAGGCCGGCGATCCGGTAGAGGTAGGCGTCCGGCCCCCGGCCGTGGACGGCCGTGAAGGCGTCGAAGAGGGCGGCCTTGTGCTCCACCTCCTCGTAGGAGTGCCAGAGCCAGAGCCTGGTGACCCGGTCGTCCCCGGCCGTCTCGAGGACCTCGGGCCGCGTGAGGACGATGTCACCCATCTCGCCGATGAAGTGCTCCCCGGAGAGGGCCACGGCGCACCGGAAGGCGCTGCTCGTCCGGGCCAGGACCTTGAGCACCCGTCGGACCGGGGCCTGGCAGGCCTCGACCGGGTAGCCCCAGCCCTCCAGGAGGTCGTTGAAGCGCCGGTGGAGTGAGGCGTGGGTCCCCTCCTGGCGGATGAACGACCGGAGCTCCCGGACCTGGTCCTCGGATTCGAGCCGACCCTCGAGCCGGGCCGCGTCCCGGATGAACTCGGCCTCGAGGAGGGGGGCGGCGATGCTCAGGGCGTTCCAGAAGGCGGTGACGGCGATACCGCCGTCGTGCCAGACCCTGGGAATGTCTCGGCCGTAGCCGAAGTCGGGTCGCCGGAGGGTGACGGCCACCCCCCGCAGCTGGCTCGACGTCCTGGTTCCGGTCAGGGTCCGGGTCCCGGGGGCGGCCACCGCTCAGACCATCCGGGAGCCGGCGTCGATGGAGATCGTGGTGGCGTTCAGGTACCGGTTGGAGACGATGTGGCAGATCAGCTCGGCCACCTCGGTCGGCCGGCCCAGCCGCTTCGGGTTCAGCACCATCGTCTCCAGCGACTCCCGGGCCGCCTCCGGCAACCCGGCCAGCATCGTCGTGTCGAAGAGCCCCGGGGCCACGTCCACGACCCGGATGCCATGGGGGGCGAGGTCCCGGGCCACCGGGAGTGTCATCCCGATGACGCCCGCCTTGCTGGCCGCGTAGGCGGCCTGGCCCGACTGGCCCTGCCAGGCTGCTCCCGAGGCGATGTTGACGATGACCCCCCGCTCGCCCTCGTCGTCGGGCTCGTTGGCCGCCATCCGGACGGCCGCCTGGCGCATCATGTCGAAGGTCCCGATCAGGTTGACGGCGATCACGGCGGTGAACCGCTCCAGGGGGAGGGGGGCACCCCGGGACAGGATCTTCCCCGGGGCGGGGTTCCCCGCCGCGTTGACGCAGACGTCGACCCGGCCGAAGGCCTCGTCGATCCGGGCGAAGGCCTTCTCCACGGCGCCGGGATCGGCGATGTCGACCTCGACGGCCAGCGCCCCCTCCCCGATGCCGGCGGCCGTGGCCCCCGCCGAGGTCCCGTCCAGGTCGAGGACGGCCACCCGGGCCCCGCCCCGGGCGAAGGCCTCCGCTGCGGCCCGGCCCATGCCCGACCCGGCCCCGGTCACCACGGCCACTGCGCTGTCCAGGTTCACGCTCCACCTCCCCCGGCCCCGTAGGGCCTTCTCTCCGCACAGTAATCTTGACTAACCAGTAAAGCAAGAATAAGTTTCGGGGTGCAGGAGCCGATACCCGAATGGGGACCGGGTCCGGTCGGGACGGGCCCGACGGCGGCAGGGGGGTAGCACCGTGGACGAAGGGGGGAAGGTCGGGAAGGAGCGCCCCTGGGTGCCCGGCTACGGCACCGTCCTCGATCCCCGGGAGGCCAAGGACAAGGCCAAGGTGGCCGCCTTCGCCGCCGTCAGCGGCTACATGGGCTGCGTCATCCCCGTCCTGGCCGCCTTCCTCCCCCACCGGGGGACCGTCGTCGAGTGGTGGGCCGTCGAGGTCATCGCCGGCCTCATCGCCCTGGTCGGGGTCCTCCTCACCCGGGACGTCCACCTCCTCCTCCGGGACCGCCTCCTCCTCCCTCCCGTCTCGAGGGCCCTCCTCGAGATCGAGGCCACCGTGGTGGCGGCCGGCCTGGTCGACTACGCCCTCGGTGGCGACCACGGCGCCTTCCGACCCATCGTCTTCTTCCCCGTCCTCATCGCCGCCATCATGGGCAACGGGGCCTTCGTCGCCGTCGTCTGGGCCACCACCGTGGGCCAGTTGGCCGTCACCGTCTCCCTGGCCCCCGCAGCCCCGGCCGGTGCCCCCCTGACGGTGGTCTGCTTCTACGCCGCCGCCCTCCTCCTCGGGGCCCTCCTGGTCCAGCAGCTCCGGGGGGCCCTCCTCCGGGCCCTCGACGGCTTCGACCGCCTCACCGAGATCACCGAGGTCCTCCTCCGGGCCGGCGGATTCGAGGAGGCCCTGGCCCGGTTCCTCCCCCTCGTGGCCGTCCAGACCGAGGCCCGCCGGGTCGACGCCTACCGCCGGGACGGGGTCGAACCGGTCCTCATCGCCACCTGGCCCCCGGTCCCCGCCGGTCCCCGGCCCGTGCCCACCGACGTCTTCGGCCCCGCCACCGGTCGGCCCCAGCACACCCGCTGCTCGGCCGGCCCCCCCGAGGAGCCCCTGACCCTCGTCGTCCACCGGAGACCACCCCGATGGTGGGACATCGCCTACGGGGCCGCCCTCCGCCGGGTGGGGGTGGAGCTGGGTCTCCTCGTCGACCACCGGGACTTCATGGCCCGCCTCGACGAGCTGGGCCGGACCGACAGCCTCACCGGCCTGGCCAACCGTCGGGAGCTCACGGCCCGCCTCGACCACGAGCTGGCCTCCTCCCGCCGCCGCTTCTCACCCTTCGTCCTGGCCATGCTGGACCTCGATCACTTCAAGGCCTTCAACGACGACTTCGGCCACCTCCGGGGGGACGAGGCCCTGGTGGGTCTGGCCCGCATCCTCGGGGACCGGATCCGCCAGAGCGACCTGGCGGCCCGCTTCGGCGGGGAGGAGTTCTGCCTCGTCCTCCCCGACACCGACCTCGAGGGCGCCACGGGCTTCCTCGAGGACGTCCTGCGGGCGCTGGCCCGGCTGCCCACCCCTCGACCCCTGAGCTGCTCCGTCGGACTCGCCTCCAGCCAGGGCCACCAGGATGTGGCCTCGATCATCGGGGCGGCCGACGAGGCCCTCTACCGGGCCAAGGCGACCGGCCGGGCCCGGATCGTCCCGGCCGCCCTTCCGGCCTGACGCCCGGATGCCACCGGAGGTGGTGGGGGCCGACCGGGTCCGGTGGGGGGGGAAATCCTTCCCCGGAATCTTGACTAACCAGTTAAGAAAGAATACGTTGGGGGACATGGCGAACGAACCGGGGGGTGCCCTGTTGGCCCCCGAGTTGACCGACGAGGTCCTGTCCTGTCTGAAGGCAGCGTCTTCGAGCATCCTGGTGGACGGGGAGCGCCGGGAGGCCTCCGACGGTCGGACCATCCCCACCGAGGACCCCGCCACCGGGGAGGAGCTGGGCCGGCTGGCCCGAGGCACCTCCGCCGACGTCGACGTCGCCGTGGAGGCCGCCGGGCGGGCCTTCGAGGGGGACTGGGCCCTCTTCACGCCGGCCCAGCGGGGCCGGGTCCTCTGGGCCCTCGCCGACCTCGTCGACGACCACGCCGACGAGCTGGCCACCCTGGAGACCCTCGAGGTGGGGAAGCCCCTCCGGGAGAGCCGCTTCTTCGACGTGGTCCTCGCCGCCGAGGTCCTCCGCTACTACGCCGGCTGGCCCACCAAGTTCGCCGGCGACGTCCTCCCCGTCTCCCCGGCCGTCGGCTCGCTCATGGGCTACTCCCGCCGGGAGCCCCTGGGCGTGGTGGCGGCCATCACCCCCTGGAACTTCCCCCTCCTCCTGGCCGCGGCCAAGCTCGGTCCAGCCCTGGCCACCGGGAACACCGTGGTGGTGAAGCCCTCCGAGTTGACCTCCCTGTCCACCCTCCGCCTGGCCGAGCTGGCCCTGGAGGCGGGGATTCCCCCCGGGGTGGTCAACATCGTGACCGGCTACGGCCTGGAGGCGGGCCGGGCCCTGGCCTCCCACCCCGCCGTCCGCAAGATCGCCTTCACCGGCTCCACCGCCGCCGGCCGGACCCTGGTGGAGGGGTCGGCCCCCACCCTGAAGAGGCTCCAGCTCGAGCTGGGGGGGAAGTCGGCCAACATCGTCTTCCCCGACGCCGACCTCGACGAGGCCGCCAGCGGCGCCTACCAGGCCATCTTCCTCAACCAGGGCGAGGTCTGCTGCGGCGGGTCCCGGCTCTTCGTCCACGACGCCGTCTACGACGACTTCCTCGACCGGGTCGTCACCGCCGCCGAAGCCATCGAGCTCGGCCACGGCCTCGACGACGCCACCGACATGGGTCCCCTCGTCAGCGCGGCTCAGCTCAAGCGTGTGACCGGCTTCGTGGCCGGCGGCATCCGGGCCGGCGCCACCGTGACCGCCGGGGGCGGCCCCCCGGAGCGGGCCCCCGGCCCCGGCCACTTCATGGCCCCCACCGTCCTGACCGGGGTGACCGACGACATGGCCGTGGCCCGGGAGGAGATCTTCGGTCCCGTGGTCTGCGTCCTGCGATTCAACGACGAGGACGAGGTCCTGGCCCGGGCCAACGGCACCGACTACGGCCTGGCCGCCGGCATCTGGACCAACGACCTCCGCCGGGCCCACCGGATGGCGGCCGGGCTCCGGGCCGGGACGGTCTGGGTCAACACCTACAACATCCTCGACCCGGCCGCCCCCTTCGGCGGCTACGGCCAGTCCGGCTACGGCCGGGAGTTCGGCCTCGACTCCATGATCGAGTTCACCCAGTCCAAGTCCGTCCTCATCTCGATGGACTGATCCGCCCACCGGCGAAGGAGCACCCATGGCCACACTCACCAGCACCGACGACGTCTACACCTACATCGGGGGGATCTTCCGGGAAGCCCTGGCCGATCCCGTCCTGGGGCCCCAGCTGGCCGCCTCCGGGGTCGTCCTCCGGCTCGACTACCGCCACCCCGACGCCGTCCTCGTCGTCGACTTCCCGGGCGGGACGGTCCACCTGGGCCCCGACGGGGAGCTCCCCAAGGCCAACATCACCCTCTCCATGGAGACCGAGCTGGCCCACCAGTACTGGCTGGGCCGGGTCAACGCCGCCGCCGCCCTGGCCAAGGGCCAGGCCCGGGCCAAGGGCTCGATCCCCAAGATCCTGAAGCTGGCCGCCCTGGCCAAGCCCCTCTTCCCCCGCTACGAGGCCAGTCTCCGGGCCGCCGGCCTCGACCGGCTGGTCGACGAGGTCGGGGTCCGATGACCGCAACCATGCGGGCAGTGGTCCTCGACGTCCCCGGCCGGGTCCGGGTCCAGGAGGTCCCCCGGCCCACCCTCGAGTCGGCCACCGACGCCATCGTCCGGGTCACCACCGCCGCGATCTGCGGCTCCGACCTCCACCTCGTCGACCGGAAGATCCCGGGCATGGAGAAGGGGGACGTCGTCGGCCACGAGTTCGTGGGCATCGTCGAGGACATCGGCGACGCCGTGACCACGGTCCGGCCCGGCCAGCGGGTGGTGGCCTCGATGTTCCCCGCCTGTGGCCACTGCCGCTCCTGCATGCGCCACCAGTACCGGACCTGCCCCTCCTTCCAGATCTTCGGGGGCGGCCCCGGGTTCGGTGACCTCCTCGGGGCCCAGACCGACTACGTCCGGGTCCCCCTGGCCGACATGACCCTGGTCGAGATCCCCGAGGCCATGACCGACGAGGACGCCGTCTTCACCGGGGACATCCTGGCCACCGCCTACCAGGGCCTGGCCGAGGGAGGTGTCCGCCGGGGCGACTCGGTGGCCGTGGTCGGGGCCGGCCCGGTGGGCCAGCTGGCGGTGATGTGCGCCCCCCTGTTCGGGGTCGACCAGGTCTTCGCCATCGACCTCGTCCCCGAACGGCTGGAGGCGGCCAAGGCCCTGGGGGCCGTCCCCGTCGACGCCCGCATCGGTGACCCCTCCGACGCCGTCTTCGACCAGACCGGGAACCTCGGGGCCGACGTCGTCCTCGAGGCCGTGGGCAACGAGGCGGCGTTGGAGACGGCCTGGTCGGTGGTCCGCACCGGGGGGACGGTGGCGATGATCGGGGTCCTCTACGACGAGGCCTGGCCCGTCTCCGCCGGCGACAACTGGCTCCGGGCCGTCACGGTCAAGCCCATCGTGGGGGACCCCCTCACCCACCGCCACGAGCTCCTCCGGCTCATCGAGACCGGGAAGCTCGACCCGGCCGGGATCATCTCCCACACCATGGACCTCGACGACGCCGCCGAGGCCTACCAGCTGTTCAAGGAGCACCGGGCCAACAAGATCGTCCTCAAGACGGGAGCGACGCCGTGACCGGGGCCAGGCAGGGCGTGAGCCTCGGGGACCTCCTGGTGGGGGCGTTCACCCGCTACGGCGACCGGACGGCGTTCGTGGCCGACGGTACCCGGATGAGCTACCGCCAGGCCGCCGACCTCCTGGGCCGGATGCTCTCGGTCCTCACGGCCCGGGGCGTCGGCCCCGGCAGCGCCGTCGGGGCCCTGTCCCCGAACTGCGCCGAGGTCTTCCTGGCCCAGACGGCGACCTGGCTGGTCGGTGGCCGGTACTCCGGCCTCCATCCCCTGGGCTCGGCGGACGACCACCTCTTCATCTGCGACGACGCCGAGTTCGCCGTCCTCGTCGCCCACCCGGCCTACGCGGCCCGGGCCGCCGAGCTGGCCGCGAGGGCCGGAACGGTCAAGGAAGTCCTCACCCTGGGCCCGACCGACGGTGCCGGTGAGGATCTCCTGACCCTCTGCGACCGGGCCGGTCCGGCCCGGCTGGACCCGGGCCCGGCCGGCGAGGACGACCTCTGCTGGCTCCAGTACACCGGGGGGACCACGGGCCACCCCAAGGGCGTCGAGCTCTCCCACGGGGCCATCGTCCAGACGGTCTTCTCCACCCTGGCCTCCTGGGAGGTCCCGGCCCGGCCCCGCTACCTGGCCGCCTCCCCCATCACCCACGCCGCCCTGGTCGGGGTCCTCCCCACCCTCCTGCTCGGCGGCGAGGTCCATCTCCACGCCTCCTTCGACCCGTTCAAGTGGCTCGACACGGTGGAGCGGGAGCACATCAACTTCACCCTGGCCGTTCCCACCATGATCTACGCCCTGCTCGACCACGGCCGTCCCGAGAACCGGGACACCTCCTCCCTCGACACCGTCATCTACGGCGCCGCCCCCATGGCCCCGGCCCGGCTGGCCGAGGCCCACGAGGCCATCGGGCCCGTCTTCACCCAGGTCTACGGCCAGACCGAGTCGGCGGCCCTGGGGACCTCGCTCCGCAAGGACGAGCACGACCCCACCGCCGCACCCGGACGGCTGGCCTCCTGCGGCCGGCCCGTGGCCGGCACCCGGGTCGAGATCCTCGACGACGACGGCGAGCCCGTCGGGGACGGGGCGGTCGGCGAGATCTGCATCCAGGGCCGCTCGGTCATGGACGGCTACTGGAAGCTCCCCGAGGAGACGGCGGCGGCCCTGGCCGGGGGCTGGCTCCACACCGGGGACATGGCCGTCCGCGACGGGGAGGGCTTCCTCTTCATCGTGGACCGGAAGAAGGACCTGATCATCAGCGGGGGCTTCAACATCTACCCCCGGGAGATCGAGGACGTCCTCTCCGCCCACCCCGACGTGGCCGAGGCCGCCGTCATCGGGGTCCCCGACGCCACCTGGGGCGAGGCGGTCAAGGCCGTGGTGTCGGCCCGGCCCGGGGCCGAGATCGACCCCGCCGACCTCATGGCCCTGGTCCGGCAGCGCAAGGGCCCCCACCACACCCCCAAGTCCGTCGATGTCGTCGACCGGCTCCCCACCACCGGCGTGGGCAAGATCGACAAGAAGGCCCTCCGGGCCGCCTACTGGAACGACGGCGATCGGCAGGTTCACTGACATGGGCGACCCCGAAGCGGGAGTGGTGGTGACCCTGGACCGCCGGGGCCCGGTGGCCTGGATCACCCTGGACCGACCGCAGTCCATGAACGCCATCGACCGGAACCTGGCGGCTCAGCTGGGCACGGCCGTGGAGGAGGCCGCCGCCGACCCCCGGGTGCGCGTCCTCGTCATCACCGGCTCGGGCCGGGCCTTCTCGGCCGGAGCCGATCTCAAGGCCCTGGCCCCGCCCGACGGCGAGCTCGGGGCCGAGGCCATCGTGACCTTCGTGGCCCGGGCCGCGGCCGTGATCGAGGCCGTGGCCACGGTGCCCAAGCCGGTCATCGCCGCCGTGAACGGGCTGGCCCTGGCCGGCGGCCTGGAGCTGGCCCTGGCCTGCGACCTGATCATCGCCTCCGACCAGGCCCAGCTGGGCGACGCCCATGCCAACTACGGACTGCTCCCCGGGGCCGGGGGTTCGATCCGGCTGGCCCGGCGCGTCGGGGTCCCGGCAGCCAAGCGCCTCATGTTCAGTGGCGACATCCTGGCCGCCACCGACCTGGTCGCCTGGGGGCTCGTCGACGAGGTCGTGCCCGCGGACCGGCTCCTGGCCCGGGTCGGGGCCCTGGCCGCCACCTTGGCGGCCAAGAGCCCGGCCGGGCTGGCCGCCATGAAGCGGCTGGCCGACCTGGCCCTCGACCTGTCGCTGACCGACGGGCTCGAGGCCGAGCGCCGGGAGCTGGCCCCGCACGTCCATTCCCCCGATCTGGCCGAGGGCCTGGCGGCCTTCCGTTCCAGGCGTCCCCCCGTCTTCGGGGCCGCACCGGCCCCATTCGCCGCAACCAGGGAGTCCTGATGTCGAACCCGTTCCTCTGCACCGACGAGCAGGAGGAGTTCCGGCGCTCCGTGGCCGGCCTGGCCCGGGACCGGTTCGCCGGCTCCTACCTGGAGGGGGCCAAGACCGACAAGTTCCCCGGCGACGAACTCCGCCAGCTGGGCCAGGCCGGGATCATCGGGCTCCTGGTTGACGAGGAGGACGGTGGCCAGGGAGGCGACGCCTTCACCCTGGGCATCGCCATCGAGGAGGTGGCCTACGCCAACCTCACCGTCGGCTACCTGGCCTTCGGCTCGGCCGTGGCCTGCGACGTCCTGGCCCGCCACGCCACCGCCGCGGCCAAGGCCCGCTGGCTTCCCGGCCTGCTCGCCGGCGACCTCGTCGTCGCCCTGGCCCTGACCGAGCCCGGCTCGGGGTCGGACGCCGCCGCCATGCGGACCACGGCCACCCGGGTCGAGGGGGGCTGGGTCCTGACCGGCGAGAAGACCTCGGTCACCGCCGCCGTCCACGCCCACCTCGCCATCGTCTTCGCCAAGACCGACCCCGACGCCGGGGCCGCCGGTGTCAGCGCCTTCCTCGTCGACACCGACGACCGGACCGTCACCAGCCACCCCTTCGACGACCCGGGGGGGAAGCCCCTGGGCCGGGGCTCGGTAGTCCTCGACGGGACCTTCGTCCCCGATGATCACGTGCTCGGAGCTCCCGGCAACGGGTTCCGGATCGTGATGCACGAGTTCGACCTGACCCGGTCCCTCATCGGCCTGATCCTGGTGGGGGGGGCCCAGCGGGCCCTGGACATGACGGCCGCCTACGTCACCGAGCGCCAGGCCTTCGGCCAACCCATCTCCCGGTTCCAGGGGGTCTCGTTCCCCATCGCCGAGCACACCACCTACGTCGAGGCCCTCCGGATGCTCTCCTACCACTCATTGGGCCGCCGGGTGGCCGGCCTGCCCCACTCCCGGGAGGCGGCCATGGTCAAGTGGTGGGGGCCGGAGGTGGCCTTCAACGCCATCAAGGACTGCATCGTCCTCCACGGCCAGGTCGCCTTCTCCGACGATCTCCCCCTCCAGTCCATGCTCCGGGACGTCACCGCCTATTTCATCGGCGACGGGACCCCCCAGATCCAGAAGCTGGTCATCGCCCGCCACGTCCTCGGCCGCGACGCCGTGGGCGCCTGAGGGGAGGGACCGTGCGGGACGTGGTCATCGCCGGGGTGGGGATGACCCGATTCGGGAAGATGGCGGACCTGAGCCTCAAGTCCCTGGCCGGCGAGGCCGTCGACGGGGCCCTGGCCGACGCCGGGGCCGGTCCGGACGAGGTCGGGATCGTCTACTTCTCCAACGTGGCCGGCGGCCGTCTCCAGGACCAGGACGCCATCCGGGGCCAGGTCTGGCTCAGCGAGTCCGTCCTGGCCGGCATCCCCACCGTGAACGTCGAGAACGCCTGCGCCTCGGGGTCGACGGCCGTGCACCAGGCCTGGCTCTCGGTGGCCTCGGGCTCGGTCGACACGGCCGTGGTGGTCGGGGCCGAGAAGCTCCACACCCCCGACAAGGAGCGGGCCTTCCGGGCCATGACCTCGGGGGTCGACCAGGACCGCCTGGAGGAGCTCGTGGCCGAGCTCGGGGGCGACACCACCTCCCGGTCGGTGTTCATGGACATCTACGCCCGGTTCGCCCTCCACTACATGGCCCGGACCGGCGCCACCCGGGAGGACTTCGCCCGGGTGGCGGTGAAGAACCACGCCCACGGGGCCCTGAACCCCAACGCCCACTACGGCGGGGAGATGACGGTCGATGAGGTCCTCGGGGCCCGGCCCATCAGCGGGCCCCTCACCCTCCCCATGTGCGCCCCCATGGGCGACGGGGCCGCCGCCGTGGTCGTCACCACCCCGGAACGGGCCCGGCGCTGGGGGGCGGAGCCGGTGCGGCTCCTGGGGGTGGCCATCGGGGCGGGTCGGGTGGGGGATCCCGACGACCTCGTCGTCACCCGGACCGCCCTCCGGGCCTACGCCCAGGCCGGGGTGGGGCCGGTCGAGATCGACGTGGTCGAGTGCCACGACGCCACGGCCCCAGCCGAGCTCATCATCATGGAGCAGCTGGGCCTGTGCGGGCCGGGGGAGGCCCCCAAGCTCCTCCGGGGCGGCGAGACCGCCATCGGGGGCCGGCTGCCCGTCAACCCCAGCGGCGGGCTCGAGAGCAAGGGCCACCCCCTGGGAGCCACCGGGGTGGCCCAGCTGGTGGAGCTGGCCGACCAGCTCCGGTGCCGGGCCGGCGCCCGCCAGGCCGGGGCTCCCGGCCTGGCCCTGGCCGAGAACGCCGGCGGCTACCTCGGTCCGGGGGCCGCCGCGGCCGCCGTCGTGATCCTGGGTCTGGCCTGATGGCACCGGGACCGGACCGGGACCGGTCAGGATGTGACCATGGCACGAGCGAAGGCAACCACCACCCAGGCCGTCCGGTCCAAGGCGGCCGACCTCTTCGAGCGCCAGGGGTACGGGAACACCAGCCTCGACGACATCGCCGAGGCCGTCGGGGTCTCGAAGCCCACCCTCTACAACTATGTCGGCTCCAAGCTGGAGCTCCTCGAGCAGATCGTCACCGAGGTGATGGAGACCCTGGACGAGGGCATGCGGTCGATCCTGGAGGGACCCGGCCCGGCCGGGGAGCGGCTCCGGGCCGCCCTGCTGTTCCAGGCCCGGGCCGCTGTGGAGCAGCGGGTCTACTACCAGCTCTTCTTCGCCGAGCGCCCCGAGCTCTCGGCCGCCATGCAGGAGCGGATGACGGACTGGGCCCGGACCGTCAACCACCGCTTCACCGCCCTCATCGTCGAGTGCAGGGCCGAGGGGGTGCTGGCCGGGGACATCGATCCCGGCCTGGCCTCCTACCTCGTCCTGGGGATGATGAACTCCGTCAGCCGCTGGTACCGCCGGCGGGACGGGATCACGCCCGAGGACATCGGGGAGCAAGCCTACCGCATCATCGCCTCGCGAGACGTCGCTGAGAAGCCCAGGGGGGCGGGCGGTCGAAGGGCCGGACCCGACGTCCCCGGGACGCCCCCGTCCGCCTCATAGACTCGGCTCATGACCGACAGCCGACCGCTCGCCGCCGTGGTCCTGGCCGCCGGGGAGGGCACCCGGATGCACTCGGCCCGGCCCAAGCCCCTCCATCGGCTCTGCGGCCGGCCCATGATCCTCTACGTCTTCGACGCCCTGGCCGAGCTGGCCGTGGAGCGGGTCGTCGTCGTCGTCGGCCACCGGGGGGACTGGGTCACGAAGACCCTGGTCGAGATGGCCCCGGCCTCCCTCTCCATCGAGTTCGTCGAGCAGCCCGAGGCCCGGGGCACCGGCGACGCCCTGGCCGTCGGCCTGACGGCCATCGCCGACAGCCTCCTCGACGGGGACGGCGACGTCGTCGTCCTCCCGGGGGACGCCCCCCTGGTCCGGCCCTCCACCCTGGCCGCCCTGGTCGGCCACCACCGGGCCGCCGAGGCCGCCGCCACCCTCCTCACCGCCGTCCTCCCCGACCCCACCGGCTACGACCGGGTCGTCCGGGGCAAGGACGACGCCGTCGTCGCCGTCGTCTACGACGCCGAGGTGACCGGGGACGACCGCGCCATCGAGGAGGTGGCCACCACCGTCCACTGCTTCCACCTGGCCAGCCTGGCCCCCGCCCTGCGCCGCCTCCACCCGGTCGGGCCCCGTCGGGAGCACTCCCTCACCGGTCTCTACGCCGTCCTCCACGACGCCGGCTACCGGGTCGAGTCCCTCGTCATGGCCGACCCCACCGAGGCGGCCGGGGTGAACGACCGGGGCCAGCTGGCCGCGGCCGAGGCCGAGCTCCGGGACCGGATCAACGAGCGCTGGATGCGGGCCGGGGTGACCATGTGGGACCCCGACCGGACCTACCTCGACTCCTCGGTCACCCTCGAGCCCGACGTCGTCCTGGGCCCCGGGGTCGTCCTCCAGGGGTCCACCACCGTGGCCGCCGGCGCCGAGGTCGGCCCCGGCTGCCGCCTCGTCGACACCCTGGTCGGCCCCGGTGCCGTCCTCACCCACACCACCGCCACCCGGGCCACCATCGGGGCCGGGGCCAGCGTCGGGCCCTACGTCGTCCTCGAGGAGGGCGCCGACGTCCCCCCCGGGGCCGTCGTCGAGCCCTTCACCCGGATCGTCGGGCCCTAAACCTAAACCCCGATCCACCGATGGGTCCGGGT
>PLZB01000102.1 GCA_003151955.1 Acidimicrobiaceae bacterium | reverse complement strand
GGGTGCGGGCCGGGGTGCGGGCCGGGGTGCGGGCCGGGATGCGGGCCGGGATGCGGGCCGGGGTGCGGTCCGGGTCCAGCTGGCGGCGTGGCGGCCGGGGCGGCGGGACTGCCGGAGGGTGATGGCGAGGCCGAGGTCAATCCGACGTCGGCCTCGACCTGGTGGATCAGGTTCTCGAGGTCCCCGATGATTCCGCCGGGCTTATTCGGGCCGGCTGGGCTCCCGCTCGGGCCGCTCATGCCCTTGCCCGAATTTGGTCGGTCGTGCTTCGCATCGTGCCACTCCCCTTTTCGGGCCAGCCCACCAACAGCAGACGTTCACAACTGGAGGTGCAACATAGCCCCCAGGCTGCGGCCGGTCCATGGCGTTTTCCGAGGTTCGGAAGTTGGCCTTCCCTCTGGCGCCGGGGCGGCGGGGCCGACACAATGACGACCTGACCGGCGAAGTTCCTGTCGGCTTCCGGGCGTCAGGGGAGGCTCGTGCCGGCCCAGGACACGAAGGTGACCAGTGAGGAGGATGGGCCCCGACGTCGGGTCTGTCTCCTGACGGGAGCGAGCGGTCGCCTCGGGCGGGCCTTCTGCGCCCGCTACGCCGGCCGCTACGACATCGTGGCCGTCCACGCCTGGTCTCCCCTGAAAGTGGCCACTCAGGACCAGGAGTTCGTCGACCCCCTGGACACCGCTCGGGAGATCCCCCGCAACGCCCATCGGGTCTTCGCCGTCAGAGCCGACCTCACCGACGACGCCGCTGTCGTCGCCGTAGTCGAGACCGCCCTCCACCGGTTCGGTCGGATCGATCTCCTCGTCAACGCCGCCGCCTACCGCAATTGGGGACCCCTCATCGGGGGAGCCGGGAATGTCGTCGACACGGCCGCCTACCAGCTCACGGTGAACGCGGTCGTCCCCATCAAGCTGAGCCGGGCCGTGGCCGAGGCGTTCTGGACGGACCGGCCCGCCGAGAACCGGGCTTCCAACCGCAATGTCGTCAACCTCTCGAGCACAGCCGGCTCGATCCTCTATCCGGACGGCATGCAGAGCGTCTACGCCGCCTCCAAGGCCGCCCTGAACCAGCTCACCCGGCACATGGCCTCGGAGTACGACCGGATCGGGGTCCGGGTGAACGCCCTGGCCCCGAACACCTTCCCGGGCATCGTGACCACGGAGTCCGTGCTCGAGGCCCTCGTCGACCTCGACTCGGGCCGGCGGACCGGTGAGATCCGGATCGTCGACCGGGAGGACGTGGCCTGATGGGGGTCACCGACCAGGTCATGACGGATCCCTTCCCGGAGGAGCCGGCCGAGGGTCCCCTCCCGACCCGGTCCTACTTCATCTGCTCCACCCCCCGGTCGGGAAGCTGGCTCCTGGTCGATCTCCTCCGGGCCACCGGCCAGGCCGGGGTGGCCCGGGAGTACTTCCGGCTGTCTCCGGCCGGCCACCTCCCCGACGGGCCGGTCCAGGAGCTCCTCGACCAGGTCCGGAGGCTCGGGACCTCCGAGAACGGGGTCTTCTCCGCCAAAGTCCACTGGATGCAATTCGAGGAGCTCGGCCGGGCGCTCGGGGGAGGGATCGTCCCCACCCCGGAGGAGCTGGCCCGGCTCCTCGGAGACTGGTTCCCGAGTCCCCGGTTCGTCTTCCTCAGGCGGTCCGACACCGATCGGCAGGCCGTCTCCTGGTACCGGGCCATCGAGACCAACGAGTGGTGGCAGACCGGAACCCGGGGTCGGAAGGCGAAGGCGGCCGCCATCGAGCCGGACCTGGCCCGGATCGCCGAGCTCGAGGCGCTCCTCCGGGACTACGAGGACCGCTGGGCCGCCCACTTCAAGGCGCTCGACGCAGAGGTCCTGGAGCTCGACTACGCCACCGTCTGCGAGGATCCCTCAGGGACGGTCGGGCGGGTCCTCGACTTCCTCGACCTCGGTCCCTGGGATGCCCCGGTCGATCTCGAGCCCCGGCTCAAGAAGCAGGCCGACGACCTCTCGGCCGACTGGCTGGCTCGCTACCAGGCCTTCAGGGCCCAGGAACCCGGGCCCCAGCCGACCGGTGCGGGGGTGGGGGAGCAGTCGACAGGACCCCCGGTCGGCCCCCAACAGCGCCGGCCCCCCGTGGACCTGGGGAAGATTCTGGCCAATCGGGCCTGGATCCGATCCAGCCACCCCTTCAGTCACATCCGGGCCACCGACGTCTTCACCCCGGACTACGCGGGGAGGCTCGCCACCGGCTTCAGGGAGATCCTCGACCGGGGATTCGGCTCCAACACCGGCAAGGTCTTCTCCCGGGGTATCCCCGGCTACGACGCCTACGGCTACAACTTCTCCCCCGACAACTACGGACCCTTCCGGGTCTTCGTCTCGAGGCCCTGGCTGGACATGGTCTCGACCCTCTTCTCCCTCCCCCTCACCGGGCACATCCTCTGCGGCCTCCACCACCACACCGTCGGGAGTGGCGACGGGTTCCTCCACCACGACCTCAATCCCGGGTTCTTCGCCGACTACCCCGACCCCGACGGCATCGTCGTGGCCCGGCAGAACCTCTGCACCTATATCGACGGGACGGTCCACCGGCCCGATGTCGACGTGGCCGAGACGGTCCGGGGGGTGGCCCTCATCTACTACCTCGACAACCCCCCCTGGGTCCCGGGTGACGGAGGCGAGACCGGCCTCTACGCCGGCCCCTACGACAACGTGAAGCAGCCCGTCATCGCCGTTGCACCCATCAGCAATTCCATGGTCCTCTTCGAGTGCTCCCCCGCCTCCTATCACAGCTTCATCTCCAACCGGAGGAGTCCCCGGAGCAGCGTGATCGCCTGGTACCACCGGCCCAAGGAGGTCGTCGTGGCCCAGTGGGGTGAGGACCAGATCCGGCCCCACCGGGGTGTCGAGGCCAAGGCGGAGACTCCGGCCGAGGAGACCTCGCCTTCGGATCAGCGGTAGTTGCGGGCCAGTTCCGAGCTGTAGCGGCGGCCCAGAGTCCGGCCCTCCCCGGCCAGCCAGTCCCGGAGATCGATCCGGCCGGTGGCTGGCCCATCGGTGTCGACCAGGCCGGCCATCATCCCGCCGAGCTCGTCCCGGGTGAGCAGGACGTCCCGGAGGAGCAGCCCGAGGACCCCGGCCAGCGGCGGGAGGAGGGCGGCCGGGAGGTGGAGGAGGTGGGTCCTGGCCCCGACCGCCCCGGTGATGACGGTGACGAGCTCGTCGAAGGTGAACCCCTCGGGGCCGACGGCATCGACGACGGCCCGCTCGGCGGAGTTCCCCGCCTCCTCCAGGCAGAGCCGGGCCACGTCCTCGACGTGGACGGGTCGGACCCGGTAGGCCCCAGATCCGGCCACGGCGAAGACGGGGAGTCGCCGGGCCAGGTAGGCGATGTTGTTGAGGAGGACGTCGTTCCCCCCGAAGACGACGGTGGGCCGGACCACCGAGGCGGGAACCCCGGCCTCCCAGAGGGCCTCCTCCACCTCCGCCTTCCCCCTGAAGTAGGGGAAGGGGGAGTCCAGGGAGGGGTTCGTGATGCTCACATGGACGATCCGCCGGACGCCGGCCTCCCGGGCCGCTCCGAAGAGGGTCCGGGAGTTCTCGACGGCCCCGGTGAAGGTCCTCCCGCCGTGGGGGAACCGGACCCAGTAGGTACAGAAGAGGGTGGAGGCTCCCTCCAGGGATCGAGCCAGGCCGACGGGATCGTCGAAGTCGAGGGGGAGGGCCCGGACGTCCTCCTGGTCGCTTCCCGCCCGTCCCGGATGGTTGGTCAGGGTCCGGACCGACCGTCCCGCTGCGAGGAGCTGGGCCGTGATGGCCCGGCCGGTGTAGCTGAAGGCCCCGGTCACGACATCGAGGCCCTGGTCGGGTCGATTCAGCGGCTTCGTCGGCTGTGTCCTGGTCCCATCGGTCACGGTCCGGACCTCCCCGGTCGGGTTCCCACCGACCTCTTGAGCGAATGACTTAAGCATATGCTCAATACTATGGGGTCGAGGCCCTTCCGGTCAAGGGTGCCGAGCTGTCGGATCTCCCGGAGGGGGGACTACCGTGAGGGGCTCGGACACCGAAGGGGAGCGCTGCATGAGGAGCCGCCGTCGGCTGGTCGGAGTGTTGGTGGTTGCCGCCGCGGCCGGGGTGGTGGTGGCGTCCGCCCGGCGCCGTCGGAGCTCGGCCGCGACGGGGGACCACCTCTCCGCACGGGGCCGGTCGGACCGGAATGTGGCCCTGGCCAAGCTGGCCGGCCAGCTCGGGGCGGCCAAGGCCATCACCCGGGCCCAGCAGGTCTTCGCCTCGGCGGCCCGGAAGGAGGAGCTCACGGCCGAGCTCCAGCTGAAGTCGGCCGAGCAGGTGGCCGCCATCCTCGGGAACATGAAGGGGGCCCTCATGAAGCTGGGCCAGCTGGCCAGCTTCCTCGACGACGCCATGCCCCAGCCCGTCCGGGACGCCCTGGCCGAGCTCCAACAGAACGCCCCCCCGATGAGTCCCGAGCTCGCCGCCGGAGTGGTCGAGGCCGAGCTGGGGGGACCCCCGGAGAAGGTCTTCGCCGAGTGGGACCCCGTCCCCATCGCCTCCGCCTCGATCGGCCAGGTCCACCGGGCCATGACCCACGACGGCCGGGCCGTGGCCGTCAAGGTCCAGTACCCCGGGGTGGACGAGGCCGTCCGGGCCGACCTCGAGAACCTCGACCTGGCCGGGACGGGTGTCGGCTTCCTCTTCCCCGGGCTCGACGCCCGGGCCCTCGTCGAGGAGCTCCAGGTCCGGCTGGTCGAGGAGCTCGACTACACCCTCGAGGCGGCCAACCAACGGGACTTCGCCCGCTGGTACGAGGGCCACCCCTTCATCTCCGTCCCCGGCGTCGTCGACGACCTCAGCACGACCAGGGTCCTCACCACCGACCTGGCCGAGGGGTCCCGGTTCACCGAGATGGAGAGCTGGGACCAGGCCGAGCGGAACCTCGCCGCCGAGACCATCTACCGGTTCGTCTTCCGGAGCCTCTACCGCTTCGGGGCCTTCAACGGGGATCCCCATCCCGGGAACTACCTCTTCCGACCCGGCGGCCAGGTCACCTTCCTCGACTTCGGCCTCGTCAAGCGGCTGACCCCGGCCGAGATCGCCCTCTGCTACAACATCGTCTCCGCCTCCGTGCTCAGCGACGACAGCGCCGAGATCCGCCGGGCCTGCGAGGCGGCCGGTCTGATCGCTCCCGGCGCCCCCGTCTCCGACGACCGGGTGGCGGAGTTCATGGGGATCTTCTGGGAGGTGACCAAACCCGACGAGGTCACCACCATCACGGCCGACTGGGCCAGCCGGGTGGCCCGGCGCTTCGTCGATGGCCGGTCCTCCTTCGGCGACGTCATGGCCCACGCCGGCATGCCCCCGACCTTTGTCGTCCTCCAACGGATCAACCTCGGCCTCCTGGCCATCCTGGGCCGGCTCGACGCCACGGCCAACTGGCGCCGGATGGCCCTCGAGCTCTGGCCCACCGACGGCCCCCCCTCCACCGACCAGGGGACGGTGGAGCAGGCCTGGTTCGCGGCCCGCCACGGGGTCGGGAATCGAATCGGCTCGGAGCGCTAGCGCCTCACCGACCTTTCACTTCGGCCCGACAGATCTTATCGTTGTGTCATATGTGATGCGTTGTCGTGGTTCGAGCCGATGGGGTCGATAGGTACACGTAGCGTCGGGCCCTGAGGTAGTCGCAGAGCCAAGAGCGGTCAGGAATAGGGGACGTGGCCGGGTCGGTCCTCGATCTCACCCGTGGCCGTCACACTCGGATCGGTGGGAACTTCGGGGGCGAGGGCCGGCGCCGGTGGGGGTGCGACCGGAGCGCCAGTCTGTGGATCGACCGGCGGGGGGATTGGAGCGGTCCCCGCCGCCGCGGCCCGCTCGGCCCGCAGCGCCCTCACGGCGTCGGCCATGCCGTGGCCCGGGATGGGGTGGGCCTCGACGTAGGCGATCTCCTCCGGAGTGAGGGGGCCACCTTCGGGAACGGTGATCCCCCCAGAGGCGATCTGGTGGGCCATGGAGGCGGCGAAGGCGGCCTCCTCCCCGGCCTGGTCGGACCGGAGCTGATCGACGCCCCGCCCGAGCTGCCGGCCGTCGTGGACGAGGCCCCGCTGCCGGCCCAGCATTCCCGACCGGGACCCCAGGACGGTCCGCTGGTGCTCGCTGTGGATGGCGTCCTCCATGGTGGCCGTCTGCTCGCTCAGGTCCCCGATCACGTCGGCCTGGAACTCGGACGCCATCTCGGTGGCCCAGTCGGGGGGAGCCGCCTCCCGGCCCTCGCCCATCGCCTCGCCTGGAACCTCGCCTGCAGTCATGCCTCTTCCCCCTGGTCGTCTCCCCCCAGTCTCGCGCCGGCTGGGCTCAGCCCGCCGGGTCGACGGCCAGCTCGTACTCGAACCAGCTCGACCGGCTGGCTCCGGTCCGGTCGTAGAGCCGCTGGGCCCGGAGGTTGTCCGGACCCGTCATCCACCGGACCAGGGGGATCCCCCGAGCGGCGGCGATCTCGACGGTGGCCCCGATCAGGGCCCTTCCGACCCCCCGCCCCCGGGCGTCGGCCACCACGAAGAGATCGTTCATCAGCACGACCTCGGTGGCCTCGACCGAGGAGAAGGTGAAGTAGAGGCAGGCGTGGCCGAGGAGGGTGTCCCCGGACCAGGCCCCGAGAAGGGCCCCCTGGTCGCTCGGGTCGAGGAACCGGGCGAAGAATTCCCGGTTCCTGGCCTCCTCGGGGGTGGCTCCGTAGAACCGCTGGTAGTCGGCGATCAGGGGAAGGACTTCCTCGAACCGGTCGGGACCGATCGGGGAGACGACGACCGGGTCGTTCACGGGCTACTCCTCGTCGAAGGGCTCGACCCCGAAGAGCCCAACCGGGGTCCCGATGTCCTGGGGGACCCGGGTCGGGGTGTCCCGGTTGAGGGTCTCCCCCCGGAAGTAGGCCGGCCGGAGCCCCTGCCAGACGAACATGAGGACGACGCCCAGGACGATGGTGCCGGAGTCGAGGACGAAGACGCCCCCCATGTCCCAGCGGGGTGAGAAGGGCAGCTTGAAGGTGGTGTAGCTGTTCCCAGGGCTCCAGTAGTAGATCAGGGTCCAGACCATGGCGAACCAGAGGATCGCCCCCCCGACCAGGGGCAGGATGCCCCGCAGCCAGAGGGTCTTGGCGCTCTCGCCCAGGCTGGCCCGGTAGTACCAGAAGCAGGACCAGCAGGTCAGGCCGTAGTAGAAGGCGATCCAGACCCCGATGGCCGACACCGAGTCCCCGATGACAGCACCCCCGCTCGACAGGTAGTTCATGGACACGTAGAGGGCGATGGAGACCGCCCCCATGACGACGGTGGAGAAGGTCGGGGTGAGGAACCGCTTGTGGACCTTCCCGAACCGGTCGGGGAAGGCCTTGAAGACGGCCATCGACAGGGTGGTCCGGGCGGTGGGGAGGATCGTCGTCTGGGTCGAGGCGGCCGCCGAGCTGAGCACCATCAGCAGAAGCAGATGGGAGAGGACGCTCCCCACCCCCGAAGAGCCGAAGATCGACGAGCCCAGCACCGAGAGGACGTCGCCCTGGTTGGCCGTGTTGCCCAGGCCGATGCCGGTCGTCCCGATGCCGGCGTAGGACTGGGTGGCCAGGATGACCAGGGCATAGGTGACGAGGAGCACGAGGGTCGAGGTGACGGCAGCCCGGCCCGGGGTGTTGGCCCGGTCCTCCGTCTCCTCGTTGACCGAAACGGCCGTGTCCCAGCCCCAGTAGATGAAGAGCATCAGGGTGAAGCCGACCATGAAGCTCTTGAACGAGGGGATCTTGAAGGGATCGAACCAGGCCAAACTGGGGGTGAGATGGCCGACCGGGGCGTGGCCGCTCCCCACCTTCACCAGGGCCACAACCGAGAGGACCAGGAGCATCACCACCTCGATGCCGAGGAGGACCTTCTGGAAGTTGGCAGAGATCTCGATTCCCACGTAGCAGATGGCCGTCATGGCCACGATCCAGAGGACCCCGACCAGCAGGACCCAGCTGCTGTTGGCGTTCCCCCCGATGCTCGAGGTGTTGAAGAGGAGGAAGACGTACTGTCCGGCGATCTGGGCCAGGCTGGCCATGACCAGGATGTCGGCGGCCACGATCCCCCAGCCCCCCAGCCAGCCCGTCCTCGGTCCGAAGGTCCGGGTGCCCCAGGTGAAGGTGGTCCCGCAGTCGGGGTCGGCCGTGTTCATCCCCTTGTAGGCGTAGGAGGCCAGGAGCATGGGGACGAAGGCGATCACGGCGATGAGGGGGGCCTGGAGCCCCCCGATGGCGGCTACCACGAAGCCGAGGGTGGCGGCCAGGCTGTAGGCCGGAGCCGTCGAGGCCACCCCGACCACGGTTGTCGAGATGAACCCGAGGGCGCCCGACTTCAGGCCCTTCGAGCCCGGATCGTCCACCGGGCCCTCGGCCGGGGCCGTGTCCACGTCCGTCGTCATGACCGGAAACCCCTCGCCCGTCGAGTCATCGTCTCTCCCCGGTCCGGCGTCGCGTTGGTCGCGGCGGTCTGGGGAATAATCGCAGAGAAACGGGGTCGGAACAAGCAATTGCGTTGCAATGGGGGCACCGTGACGACGGATTCCCTTGCAGGAACGGGGCGGGGGCGTAGGATGACGAGATCTGCGTCGACGTCCGGGACTGATTCCGGTGGACGCGGGACTCAGACGAAGAGGGTGGAACCGTGACCGAGACCAACAACGACACCGGGGCCGATATCGAACGGATGTCGGCCCGGGCCCGGGAGATCTACGCCGCCGAGCTCGCCGTCCTGGCCGGCCGGACCACGGCCTCGAGCGCCCTCTTCGAGCGGGCCAGCCGGTCCATGCCGATGGGGGTGGCCTCCTCCTTCCAGGCCGCCGACCCCTACCCGATCTACCTGGCCCGGGGCCAGGGGTCACGGGTCTGGGACGTCGACGGGACCGAGTACTTCGACTACCACAACGGCTTCGGCTCGATGGCTGTCGGCCACGCCCACCCCAAGGTGGTCGAGGCCCTCGGGAAGGCGGCCCGGACGGGGACCCACTTCGCCGTCACCACCGCCGCCGCCGTCGACCTGGCCGAGGAGCTCTGCCGCCGGTTCCGGCTCGACCGGGTCCGCTTCACGAACTCCGGGACCGAGTCCACCATGGATGCCATCCGGGTGGCCCGGGGGGCCACCGGCCGGGACGTCATCTGCAAGATCGAGGGCTCCTACCACGGCCACCACGACGCGGTGATGTTCTCCGTCACCCCTAGCCTGACCCTCATCGAGAAGCTCGACAGTGGCCACGGGGAGCAGTTCCCCGCCTCCCGGGGCATCCCGACCGGCATGGCGGCCTGGACCCTGGCCGTCCCCTACAACGACCTCGCCGCCGTCGAGCAGCTCTTCGAGGCCCGGGGGTCCGAGATCGCCTGCTTCATCATCGAGCCCGTCATGATGAACATCGGGATCGTCCTCCCCCGGCCCGGCTACCTCGAGGGGCTCCGGGACCTCTGCACCCGCCACGGGGTCGTCCTCATCTTCGACGAGGTGAAGTGCGGGGCCACCATCGCCGCCGGCGGGGCCATCGAGCGGTTCGGGGTCCAGCCCGACCTGGCCTGCTTCGCCAAGTCCATCGCCGGGGGTGCCCCCCTCGGGGCCTTCGGAGGCCGGGCCGACCTCATGGACGAGATCTCCAAGGGGATCGCCCAGCAGGGAACCTTCAACGGGAACCCCCTGGCCGTGGCCGCCGGTCTGGCCGCCCTCACCGAGGTCCTCACCCCCGATGCCTATGAGCACTTCAAGGCCATCGGGAGCCGGCTGGCCGAGGGCTGCCAGGCGGCTGTCAGCGCCCAGGGCATCCCCGCCCACCTCATCGACCTCGGCTGCAAGGGCTGCGTCTCCTACCGGGCCGAGCCCCTCGTCGACTACCGGAGCTTCCTCGAGACCAACCCCGACCTCTTCGACGCCAGCTGGGCCTGGCTCGTCAACCGGGGGATCTTCATGACTCCGGGGAACGAGGAGCAGTGGACCCTCTCCGTCCAGCACGACGAGGGGGCCATCGACCGGTTCGTGGAGGTCTTCTCCGACTTCTGCCTGGCCGTCTCCTCGTGACCCCCCGGTGACCGGCTCAGCGACCGAGGCGGTCCATCCCCCGGTACCACCAGCCCGCCACCGGGAGGAGCCCGGGGACCCGGGCCAGGGCCGGGACTCTCGGCCAGGGCCGGTCGGCGAACTCGGGGAGCTCCCCCTCCCCGCAGAGCCAGCGGCCGACGGCCCGGCCCAGGTGGGTCGAGAGGGCCACCCCCGTCCCGCAGTAGCCCATGGCGTAGACGACCCGGCTCGACGGGTCCCGGCCCAGATGGGGGAGCCGGTCGGCGGTGAGGGCCACCTGGCCTCCCCAGGCCCGCTCCAGGGCCACCCCGGCCAGCTGGGGATGGACCTCGACCATGGCCCGGTAGAGCTGGTCCCGGGACCGCTCCACCGTGGTCGGGGCGAAGGAGGTCCGGCCTCCGAAGAGGACCCGGTCCCCCTCCGGGGAGAGCCGCCAGTAGTGCAGGAAGTTCCGGCTGTCGAAGACCATCCGGCCCCCCGGGATCACCGACCGGGCCAGTTCGGGGTCGAGGGTCTCGGTGGCGACGATGTAGCTCCCGATGGGGAGGATCCGCCGGCCCAGCCAACCGACGAGCCCGTCGGTGGAACCGTTGGTGGCCACCGCCACCTCCCGGGCCCGGACCCGGCCCCGGGTCGTCACCACCTCGAAACCGGCCCCGGCCCGGCTCACCGAGGTGACGGGGGTCCCCGGCCGGAGGTCGGCTCCAGCCGTCACCGCCGCCCCGGCCAGCCCCACCGCCAGCCGGGCCGGGTCGACCGACCCGCTCCGGGCCACCAGGAGTCCCCCGCAGAACGCCTCCGACCCGATCTCCGGGCCGAGCTCCCCGGCGGTCAGGAACCGGGCCTCCTCCCCGATGGTCCTGTAGGCGGCCGCCACCTCCCTGAGCCGGGCGGCGGCCCGGGGGTGCCGGGCCAGTTCGAGATGGCCGGTCCGGCGCCAGCCGCAGTCGATCCTTTCCGCCCCGATCAGGGCCTCGAGCCCCTCGAAGGCGGCCACCGTCTCCTCCCAGATCTCCCGGCCCCCGGCCATGGCCAGGAGCTCGGGGAGGTCGTGCTTCCCCCCGGGGTGGACCATCCCCCCGTTCCGGCTGCTCGCCCCCCCGGCCACCGGGCCGGCCTCGAGGACGACCACCTCCCGGCCCCGGGCCGCCACCTCCCTCGCCACCCCGAGGCCGGTGTAGCCCCCGCCCACCACCACCACGTCGACCTCGCCGGGCAGCTTTCCCGGGACCTCCCCCGCCTCGGGAAACCCACCCGGGGCACCGTCCCACCAAAAGGGGGTCGACCGGTAGCCGGGGGAGAGGGGGGCGGGAGGAACCGGGGCCATCAGGTCGCCACCTTCCCATGCCGGGGGGGCCGGTCGTGACCCCCCCGGACCGGCCCCAGCTCGACGCCGTCGACAAGGCCATCATCGAGGAGCTCCAGCACGACGGCCGGAAGCCCTACACCCAGCTCGCCCCCCTCGTCGGCCTCTCCGAGGCGGCCGTCCGTCAGCGGGTCCAGCGCCTCACCGACACCGGGGTCATCCAGATCGTCGCCGTCGCCGACCCCCGGGTCCTCGGCTTCAGCCGCCAGGCCATGATCGGGGTCCGGGTCTCCGGGGACACCCGTCTGGTGGCTGACGCCGTGGCCGCCCTGACCGAGGTCGAGTACGTCGTCCTCACCGCCGGGGCCTTCGACCTCCTCGTCGAGGTCGTCGTCGAGGACGACGAGCACCTCCTGGCCCTCCTGAACGACTCCATCCGGTCCATCGAGGGGGTCCGGGACACCGAGACCTTCCTCTACCTCCGCATCCACAAGGAGACCTACCAGTGGGGAACCCGCTGAATCCCGCCCGCCAGACCGAGCTCCAGGAGCGGGCCCGGCGCCACCTCTGGATGCACTTCTCCCGGCTCTCCGCCTTCGACCACCAGGACATCCCCGTCTTCACCTCGGGATCGGGGGTCCGGCTCACCGACAGCCGGGGGAGGACCTATCTCGACGGCCTCTCCGCCCTCTTCACCGTCCAGGTCGGCCACGGCCGGGCCGTCCTGGCCGAGGCCGGCCGGGCCCAGGCCGCAGAGCTCGCCTACTACCCCGTCTGGTCCGCCGCCCATCCCGCCGCCGTCGACCTGGCCGACCGCCTGGCCGGACTCGCCCCCGGGGACCTCAACCGGGTCTTCTTCACCACCGGCGGTTCCGAGGCCGTCGAATCGGCCTGGAAGCTGGCCCGGGCCTACTTCAAGGCCGTCGGGGAGCCCGACCGGACGAAGGTCGTGGCCCGGGACCTCGCCTACCACGGGACCACCATGGGGGCCCTCACCGTCACCGGCCTCCCCGCCATCCGGGACCCCTACCTCCCCCTCGTCCCCTCCGCCGTCCACGTCCCCAACACCAACCGCTACCGCCCCGCCTTCCCCCCCGCCGTCGCAGACGACGACGAGGCCTTCGCGGCGGCCTGCGCCGGGGCCATCGAGGACGCCATCGTGGCCGAGGGCCCCGGGACGGTCGCCTGCGTCTTCCTCGAGCCTCTCCAGAACACCGGGGGATGCCTCCCCCCACCTCCGGGCTACTTCGCCCGGGTCCGGGAGATCTGCGACCGCCACGGCGTCCTCCTCGTCTCCGACGAGGTCATCTGCGGCTTCGGCCGCCTCGGGGCCTGGTTCGGCGCCGACCACTACGGCTTCCACCCCGACATGATCACCTTCGCCAAGGGGGTCACCTCCGGCTACGCCCCCCTCGGGGGGGTCATCGCCCGGGACTTCCTGGCCGAGCCCTTCCTCACCGGGGACGTCTCCTTCGCCCACGGGATCACCTTCGGGGGCCATCCCGTCTCCTGCGCCGTCGCCCTCGCCAACCTCGCCATCCTCGCGGAGGAGGATCTCCTCGGCCACGTCGCCGCCCACAGCGCCGGTTTCCGGGCCCGCCTCGAGGGCCTCCGGGACATCCCTCTCGTCGGGGACGTCCGGGGGGACGGCTTCTTCTTCGCCCTCGAGCTCCTGAAGGACCCCGAGGACCCCTCCGTCCGGTTCAGTCCCCACGAGCGGCAGTCCCTCGTCCGGGGACTCCTCGCCCCCCGCCTCTTCGAGGCCGGCCTCATCTGCCGGGCCGACGACCGGGTCGACCCTGTCATCCAGCTCGCCCCCGTCCTCCTCTGCGGGGACCCCGAGCTCGACGAGATCGAGTCCATCCTCCGGACCGTCCTGACCGAAGCCCAGAAGGCCCTGGCCGACTCGAGGTGAGCAGGTCGCGCCTCCGTAGACCATTTGCGCCATCTCAGTAGTCGATGGTGCAAGGACCCCACGATCTCCGTAGCTCCCTACCGATGACACCGCCGGGCTGATCCCCCCCAATGGAGAGGTGGCCACAGAGCCGCCCGTTCTCCGTTGAAAGGACCACCCATGACCGGTGCACCGACCTCGCGTCTCGGAACTCGCCGCCTGCGGGAGCGGGGCCGGGCCTCGGCCGCCGCTCTGGCCCTCCTCATGGGCCTCGGTCCCGTCGCACTTGTCACCCAGCTCATGGGGGCTACCCCGGCCGCGGCGGCCACACCCTCGGTGAAGGACATCAGCGGGAACGCCCTGACCTCGGGCACCCTCTTCGGGGGCCGGCCCCAGAACCTCACCGTGGACCCGGCCAACGCCTCCATCGTCCTCGCCTCGGGCGAGTTCGGCGGTCTCTGGAAGTCGACGAACGCCGGCGGCTCCTGGGCCCACGTCGACAGCCTTCCTCTCACCGCCATGGACGACGTCCAGTACGCCACCAGCGACGCCAACCTGGTGGTCGCCACCGGCCAGTACGACGGGGTCTCCTCCACCGTCAACGGCGAGATCTACGTCTCGACCGACGGGGGGACCACCTGGACCCGGGCCAACACCGCCACCTGTGGGGGGAGTCGCAGCGCCCATCACATCGCCATCTCCACCGGGGCCGTCGGCCATCTCACCGTCTTCGTCGGGACCGACTGCGGCCTGGTGAAGAGCACCGACTCCGGGACGACCTGGACCGACATCACCCCCAGCGGCTTCTCCACCCAGTTCAACGACGTGAAGGTCCGGGGGACGGCTCCCAACTTCACGGTCGACACCTGCGGGGGGAGCGGGTTCTTCCGGTCCACCAACGGCGGGACGATCTGGACCCGCAACGCCGGGGCCTTCCTCGGGGGAGGGGCCGGCAACTGCCGGATCGCCACCGCCCCGGGCAACGCCAACGTCGTTCTCGTCTCCTCGGCGTCGACCATCGTGGCCCCCATCGGCCTGAACGAGGGCCAGCTCCTCGAGTCGGACAACGGCGGGGCCACCTTCACCAACCTGAACGCCTCCAACGACGGCAACGGCCGGGCCACCACCGTCATCACCCACGCCGGCTTCGACGGGCTGGCCAACCACTTCGAGGTCTTCTTCGGCGACGACACCCGGATGCTCCACCAGACCTGCGACACCAACAACCTGACCAAAGCGGTCCCCACCACGGCCTGTGTCGTCGGCAACGGCGCCAACGGGGGCTCCTTCTCCGTCTATGACAACAGCATCGCCGCCGTCCACAACGGCCCCGATGTCTCCGACCTGGCTTTCGGCACCAACGGCTGCCCCTTCCTCGAGTCCGGTGACGGGGGCGTCTTCAAGACGGCCAACGGCTGTGCCGCCAGCCCGACCTTCACCCAGGCCAACGTCGGCCTCCACGCCCTCCAGGTCACCGGCGAGGCCGGGAGCTCCTACGCCGGGCACACCGACCTCTACTTCACCACCCAGGACAACGGCATCTGGAACACCGGCGACGGGGGGACCACCTGGAAGGCCGGCGGCCCCGACGCCTACGGAGTCTTCGCCGACCAGAACGGCCCCCCCTCCCAGGTCCTCTACAAGGAGTGCTGCTTCTCCACCGCCGGCGGCCCCATCTTCGCCAAGCTCTTCACCAACAACGAGGCGATGACGGCCCAGGCCAACCTGACGGCGCCTCCCGGGATCCTCCCCGCCTTCGGGAACATCCTCGGGGCCCAGTTCGGCAACCAGCGCTACGCCCTGATCACACCCGCCACCGTGGCCGGTGTCACCACCTGGCGGGTCTACGTCACCACCAACAACGGGACGGCCTGGACCGAGATGGGAGCCGACCTCCCGGCCGGGAGCAACCCGACCCAGATCGTGGCCTCGGGCCCCTCGGCCACCCCGACCTTTTACATCCTGGACCAGAGCGCCGGCACCGTCACCAAGCTCTCGGGGGCTCTCAACGGCACCGCCGTCTCCACCAACGTGAGCGGTACCCTGCTCGCCCCCGGGCTCATCGCCGTCAATCCCACCAACCCCCTCCTCCTCTACGCCCGGGACGACAGCGCCGGGGCCATGATGAAGTCCACCAACGGTGGGGGCACCTGGACCCAGGACACCGCCCTCACCAACCTGGTCACCGCCAACGGCACCTACGCCATCACCGGCGTGACCGCCATCGCCCTCGACGGGGCCAGCAACAAGGTCCTCGTCGGGACCGTCGACGAGGGGGTCTTCGCCTCCGGGGACAAAGGGGTCACCTGGGCCCTCCTGAACGGCTCCGTCGCCATCCAGCGGTCAGTCGGCTTCTTCTTCGACGCCAAGACCGGGAAGGCCTACGCCGGCTCCAACGGCCGGGGCGAGTGGGAGATCGACTTCCCCGTGGCCGTCCCCACCTCCCTGACCCTCGACGGACCCCTCCAGGTCGTCAACGGGACCTCGGCCACCATGACCGGAACCCTGAAGGACAACCTCGGTCAGCCCGTGGTGGGTCGCACCGTGAACTTCACTCTCGGCTCCGGCGTCAACGTCCAGACGTGCAGCGGGGTCACCAACGCCGCCGGGGTGGCCACCTGCACCATCACCACGGTGGCCCAGCCCGCCACCGCCACCTCCCTTGCCGCCGGGGACAGCTTCGCCGGGGACATCTACTACCTCCCCTCGAGCAAGTCGGCGACGATCAAGCTCCTCTACTACACCGGTCGGGACTACGCCCTCGCCATCGGCCTCCTCGGGGTGGCCCCCAACACCTTCGTCGACACCGGGGCCGTCTCCACCTCCCTGGCCTCGAACACCCAGGTCGTCGGGGCGGCCGTCACCATCCCCCTGGTCCTCAGCGCCGGGGCCCCCGTCGTCACCGCCGTGACCGGCTCCGGGACCTCGACCGGGACGGCCACCACTTCCACAGTCACTATCGGGCTGCCCCTCCTCCCCGTCCTCCAGGCCAACTCGGTGACCTCGAGCTCCACCAGCACCTGCACGGCGGCCACCGGCACCTCCACCTTCAGCTCCTTCAGCATCGGAGGCTTCAGCGTGGCGGTGGGAACGGCTCCCAACCAGACCATCACGCTGGGGACGATGACCATCACCTTCAACGAGCAGCTCCCCATCGCCGGAGCCGACAAGGGCTTGATCGTGAACGCCCTCCACGTGACCGTCCCCGGCCTCTACGACATCGTCATCGCCCACGCCGAGAGCGACATCCACGGCTGCCCGTGACGGCTCGGTCCGACGCCGCCGGAGCTTCCCGGAACCGGGTCCGCCCAGGAACAATCCCGCGGTTCCTGGGCGGTCCGGCTGCGGGGACCCTGGCGGCGTCGGTCCTCACCGTCCTCCTGGCCGGCGGGCCCGCCGGGGCCACCCCCGGGCTGGTCGTCGATCCCCTCTCGGGGCCCCCGGGAACGACCCTCAAGCTGGTCGGCGGCGGCTTCTGCCCCCCACCCTGCAGCCCCGTGACCATCTCGGTGGGGAGCCTCATCGTCGAGAGCGGCGTTCCCGTCGACGCCACCGGCGGCTTCACCACCTTCGTCGTCGTCCCCGACAGCACCCGCCCCCCGACCGCCCCGGTGACCGCCGCCCAGACGACTGCCGCCTCCACCCCGGTCTCGTCCCGTCAGATCTTCACCGTCACCGTCAGCCGGCCCGCCCCGGTCCTCTACCCCCGGCCGGCCCAGGTCCAGGCCCCCACGGCCAGCCCTGCCCCCCAACCCACCGATCCCACGACCTCCGCCCCCACGACCTCCGCCCCCCCGGCCGGCGCCCCCACGACGGCGATGGCGCCAACCGTCCCCGCCCCGTCCCCGACCGTATCGTCCCCCTCGACGACCTCACCCCACCTGGCGCTGGGTCCCCACTCCGACGGGGGACGATCCCTCTCCTGGTCGGTCATCCTGGCCACGGCGGTCACCCTGCCCCTGGCGGCAGCGGTGGCGGTGGCCGTCCTCTGGCGGCGGGCCCGGAGCCGCCGGAGGCCGGGGCCCGGCCAACCCTGAGGGTCAGCCCTTCTGCCCGGGCCGCCCGGCTCCCCGGACCCGTTCCCCGTCACCGCTTCTGTCGTCTCCCCGTCCGGGCTGCCGATGTCCGGGGACCACCTGACCCTCGTCGTCTCCGGGCCCTCCTGCGGGTCGCTCTCGGCCTCATCGGTCCGCACCGATACCGGCGGGCACGCCGTCACCCACTACCAGTTGCCCCAGTTCCCGATGCCGGGGTACTGTGTCATCCGGGCCACCGACGCCAGCCGGGGCACGGGGGCTACGGAGTGGCACACCACATGCGGAAGGCAGAACCTCGTCTTCGTGACGGCCGAACCGACCCGGCTGCCCGCCGACGGGAGGACGACCTCGGCGGTGACGGCGGACTACGCCGACTGCTCCGGGATCGCCGGGGCGGTCCTCACCCTCACCCTCTCCGGGGCGGCCTGCGGATCGATCTCCCCCGCTTCTGGCACCACCGACCTCGGCGGCGCCGTCCGGGCCACCTACCGGGCCTCGACGGTCCCCGGGACCTGCACCATCGCCGCCGCCGGCGGTCAGGGTGGCGGGGAGGGGGTCGTCGTCACCCAGGCCAGCGGGTAGCCCGGGGGCCAGGTCGCCAGCGCCCCGGCCAGGAGGGCGGAGCCGAGCAGGGTCCCCCGGGACCGTCACACCCGTCGGGGAGACTCTCCGGGTGCCCACCCCGAGCCGCCGGTCGACCGGCATCCCCGCCACCGAGGCCCGCCGCCGGCTGGCCGTCTCCCCCCGGGAGCTCGAGCTGGCCGTCGAGCTGGGCCTGCTCCGGCGGTTGGGGGACCGCTCCCTCGAGCCCGCCTCCCTGGACCGGGCCGAGACCGATCCAGCCGGATTCCGGGTCGTCCTCGACCGGGGCCGGCTCCTCACCGTCCCCGAGGCCGCCCGTCGGGCCGGCGTCCCGGTGGGGCAGGTCCGGGAGGCCCTCGAATCCGGGGCCCTCGTCGAAGGGGCGGCCGGTCAGGGGAAGTACGGGGAGCGGGTCCCCTCGGTCCGGACCGGCGACCTCGACGACCTGGTCGGCTCCGGCCATTTCGTCGTCGCCGCCGCAGCTGAGGCCCTTGAAGGCCCCGGAGCCCGTCGACCGTTGGCGGTTCGGCCCGAGCTGCAGGAGGCGGCCTCCCGGGCCGTCGGCGACGCCGGGGACGTCCTCCTCCCCGACGAGGAGGTGGCCGAGGCCCTCTCCCTCCCCGTCGAGCTGGTCGGCGCCCTCCGACCCGACTCGGGCTGGCGGCTCAGCCTGGTGAGTGACTGGCGGGAGGACCGGCCCGCCCACCTCGAGAATGCCCGGGCCGCCCGGGCCGAGGTCCGGAGAAGGGCCGCCAACGACGAGCGCCGGCGCCGGCGGCAGGCGGAGCGGGCCCGACAGCGGGGGTCGGGCTGACTCGATCCTCACCTCGTTGGTGGCTGCGATCGTCACCGGCCCGTTCTCAGTGGACCTTCGATCGGTCTCCAGGCGTGAAGTCGGAATACCGACAGTAGGGTCGGAATTCCGACTGTGATGGCGAAAATGCCCACCATGGAACGGGCTCAGGATGTCGAGGATCAGGCTGACTCGACCCTCACCTCGTGGGTGGTGTGGCCGGCGAGGGCTCGGAGGTCTCCGACGTCGCTCGAGAGCACCGTGGCCCCACCCGCCCTGTCGGCCACGGCCACCACGATGGCATCGACAGCTGAGGGACTCCGGCGGGTCTTGACCTGTGACCGGAGGACAGCGGCGTGCCGAGCCAGGTCCCCCCCGACTGGGATGATCTCGCACATCCGCAGAAGGCGATTCTCGTGGAAGTCGCGACGGTGGTCGCCTGTGAGAGCTTCAGTGAGGATTGCCGCCGGCACGATCGGAGGCCAGTGGCCCCGGCGACGGAGTTGGTCCAGGAGGGGTCGACTCCCGGCCAATATCGTCAGCCCCCCGGAGTCGAGGACAATCGTCAAGCAGACCTGCGCTGGTTGCTCGGGCCCAGGACCCGGTCGGCCCAGGTGGCGGCCTCGGCCCGCTCGGTGTCGCTGATCGGCCCAAGCTCGGCGTCGAGCTCGGCGAGGTAGGCGTCGAGCATGGCGATCTTGTCGAGACGGGTCAGCTCGGCCGCCAGGGCCTGCTGGGCGATATGGGAGATGTTCAGCCGGGAGCGCTTGGCCTCGTCGAAGAGCTCGTCCGGCACCGTGATGTTCACTCGCGCCATGCGCATAGGATACACATCGAAGCGCTGAAGAGCTACCAAACGGCGGAGCTCAGGCCGGGGGCTCGATCCGGAGCGCCCCGAAGCGGGAGGTGAAGGAGACGGCGGCCCCGGTGGTGTAGGTCCGGTGCTCCTCGAAGATCCGCTCGTAGCCGGTGTGGGCGATCCGCCAGCCCCCGGCCTCGAGGCGGTACTGGTCGGAGTAGAGGGCCGTCCCGGAGATGACGAGGTCGAAGGCGGGAACGATGACCCGGTCCTCGAGGTACCAGGTCCCCCGGGCCCGGTCGGGGCCGTCGAGGGTGATCTCGGGATGGTGGCCGTGGTGCATCGTCACGATCCCGGGGTCGGTCAGGGACTCCTCGAGGAAGGCCACGATGGCGGCCCGGCCCACCTGGGAGAGCTTCCCGGACTCGTAGGCGGTGGTGGCCTCTTCGGTGAAGAGCTCCCCGAGCTCCTGGAAGTGCTTGGTGTCGAGGAGCCGGAAGTAGGCGTGCTTGAGCTTCCGGATCTCCTCGAGGACGTCCGTATCCACAACTACCCCCTCGTCCTCGGGCCCGTCCCTGCCAGCCTATCCCCGGGGTCCCCGAGGTTCCCGGGGAAAATCCCCCGGACGCTGTACACAGTCGGTGTTCCTCTGACCTGGATCGGCGGGTAAGG
>PLZB01000053.1 GCA_003151955.1 Acidimicrobiaceae bacterium | reverse complement strand
AAGAAGGGGTTCTGAATAACCCTCAGTGGATCAAGTATCCTGATGGATGGAAGCGGAAACCGAGCGAGACCGTAGTTCACTGCCGATCCCTTGGCATCCGACACGCTCCACTCCGAGGGAATACTCAAGTCATTGCTCCCTGTCCGGCTGAGATCCACTCACCACCAGCAATGTCAGTCTGCAACGCGGCCCCTTCCGCCGCAAGGGTTGCAAGTGCGCTCGTCTCGGACGCGCCAGCTGCACTCGCAGCAAGCGCAGCTTGGTATTGGCTCACGAGCGAGCTGATCCCTTCGAGGGCATGAGCCGCCATATTGATCTCGTTCGCCCAGTTAGGTGAACTTGCCGAGGAACTGCATTCTTCATCACTCGGATTATAGTAGACGGTGGGCCTATGTGGGTGCCCGGATACGTCGTTTGCCCTCCTGGCCCATGCGAAGCATGATGGGCAAGTGCCTCACGCCGATGGCGTCGCCGCTGTTGGCGCTTTTGCGGTCGAGCTTGAACGACCACTGAGCGACGACGATCGGGCAGACGGGTGGACCGACGAGGCGAGGTTGGTGTCGCTGTCGGCCGTCAGGGATGCTCTCAATGACCTCGACGATGGCTGGGGCGAATACGCCGAATACGCGTCTCACCATCTGGTTCGGGCCCTCGACTTCTGGGGCATCAGCATCCGATCCAGCGGTCACTTGTATCAGCTCGCCGAGGCAGCCCAGGTTGCTCTCATCGGACTCCGAGCGATGCATTCCTCACGAGATTCAACAGAGACATGAAGATAGGCGGTGGCTCAGGCGTTTGACTGAGCTTCTTGAGGCATGCTGGTGTCGTGACGCCCGAGGACGGACGGCAGGCACTCGCCGACGCCGCTGGCCTCTGGAGTGTTGGGGGCATCTCGCCCACGGCCGTGATCGTGCTCGCCTGCGATGCCCTGGCCGCCGGTCTCGATGGCCAGTCGCTTCGAGAGCTGGCGGGACTTCCCGCTTCACCCTCGACCTCCCTCTACGACGTTGAGGACCTTCTTGCCCCCGCCTTGGAGGGGTTGGGTATCCCTCACTTCGAGCGGGGATCAGCCGCCGGCGAGATCGCTGCTGCGAGGGTATACGCCACCCGTTGTGTCGGAGTGAAGCTCGGTCCACGCGAGCTTGCCGAGTGGATGCATCGAACGTTTCAACATGGCCAGAACGACATGTTGGAGAGGTTCCTCGGTCTCGACGACGAGTACGACATCTTGAAATACACAGGCAGGAGCCGGGAGCAGGTCGACCAGAGCGTCGTGGAGGCGTGCTACCAGTTGCTCTCGACTGATCGAGCCGAGACCCCGTGACGAGGGGACGATCCGTCCCCACAGCCGCCCGTGCTGTCGTGGGCTTGGACACGGCTCTCAAGGTGTCCGAGCGACCGGAACCGAGAATGCGTTGCTGACCAGGGAGAACGTTGTAAGCAGCACAACGGCGTGGGCGAGGGGGGACTTGAACCCCCACATCCTTTCGGACACAGGAACCTGAATCCTGCGCGTCTGCCAATTCCGCCACTCGCCCGAGCGACGAGGTGAAGGTTAGCCGACCGGACAGACCCCCCGACCAGGTCCGGAGAGGGGCCGGGCACCCTCGGTGACCCCGGCTCCGCTGGGTCCCGGCGTCCCACTAGGCTCACTCTCCACCATGGGACTCCAGCAGTTCGAGCAGCGCCTCGAGCGCCTGGTGGAAGGCGCGTTCTCGAAGGCGTTTCGGGCCGGGCTCCAGCCCGTGGAGATCGGCCGTCGGCTCACCCGGGAAATGGACCTCCAGCGCCGGGTCGGGGTCAACGGCCTCATCGCTCCCAATACCTTCGTGGTCGACCTCGCTCCTCAGGACGCCGACCGGTTCGCCTCCATCTCGGACGCCCTGACCCGGGAGCTGGCCGAGGCGGCCCGGGAGCACGGCCGTCTCGAGAACTACGAGTTCCTCGGGGCGATCGAGGTCCAGATCCGCCGGAACGCCCGCCTCCGCTCCGGACGATTCCGGATCACCTCCGAGATGCACGAGGCGGTGGCCCCGCCTCCCCGGACCGTGACCCGGTCCCTCATCGCCAACGACGGGAGCCGTATCGTGCTGGGAGACCAGCCGGTCGTCATCGGCCGGCTCCCCGAATGCACTGTCGTCCTGAGCGACCCCAACGTGAGCCGGCGACACGCCGAGATCAGACAGCGCGGGAACGAGGTGGTGGTGGTGGATCTCCAATCGACCAACGGCACCAAGGTGAACGGCCTGACCGTCACAGAGCGGGTCCTCGCCCCGGGGGACGTCGTCTCGGTGGGCGCCATCACCCTCCGCTACGAGATGTCCTGAGACGCCCGTGCTCCTGGTCAACGCCGCCTCGGACAACCAGAACCTCCTCCGGGCCCTGGAATTCGGTCTGGTGGCGTTGCTCTGGCTCTTCTTCATCCGGGTCATCCGGGCCGTCATGGTCGAGGCCCGCCCCTCCCGGCGCCGGATCTCCGCCACCCTCGACAGCGGGATCCCCCTCGACGTGGACGCCGGGAGCCGGAAGGAGCGGTCCACCAAGTACCGCCTCCGGGTCATCGAGCCCGAAGCGAGCCGGGGAACCTTCTACGACATCCCCGGGGAGGTCACCGTCGGGCGGGCCGCCGGCTGCGGGGTCAAGGTCGACGACGCCTTCACCTCCAGTCTCCACGCCCGGATCCACCGGAGGGACGGGGTCCTCTGGGTGGAGGACCTCGGCTCGACTAACGGGACCTGGGTCAACGCCGAGCGGATCACGGCCCCGATGAAGCTGGGGAAGGGCGACCTGGTCCAGGTGGGCGGCACCGTCTTCGAGGTCTCCCGGTGACCGGCCCCGCCCAGACCGGATATCTCCCCCCGCCTCGGAGCCGGCACCCTTGACGGTCCTCCGGTCGGGATCGGCGACCGACGTCGGGCGGGTGCGGTCGGTCAACGAGGACCTCGCCCTCGAGAGCCCCACCCTCTTCGCCGTCGCCGACGGGATGGGGGGCCACGCCGGCGGCGAGGTGGCGGCCCGGGTGGCCGTCGACGCGTTCCAGGGCGACTTCAGTCGGAACCAGTCCGCTCCGGGGCTTGTCGCCGCCGTCCAGCAGGCCAATCTGGCCGTCTGGGAACGGAGCCGCTCCGACCCCGATGTCCGGGGCATGGGGACCACCCTCACCGCCGCCGCCCTCGTCAGCACCGCCGAGGGGGACCGCCTCGTCGTGGCCAATGTGGGCGACAGCCGGGCCTACCGGTTCCGGGGAGGTGAGCTCATCCAGCTGACCAACGACCACTCCGTCGCCGAGGAGCTCGTGGCCAGGGGTGAGCTCACCGAGGCCGAGGCGGCCGTCCACCCCCACCGTCACATCCTGACCAGGGCCCTCGGTGTCGGCCCCGAAGTCGAGGTGGACGCCTGGGAGATCCACCCCGTCCAGGGCGACCGTTACCTCCTCTCCTCCGACGGCCTCACCAACGAGATCTCCGCCGACCGTCTCGCCACGGCCCTGGCCCGGACCGCCGACCCCCAGGACGTGGCCGAGGCCCTCGTCAGGATGGCCAACGAGCACGGCGGGAACGACAACATCACCGTCGTCGTCGTCGATGTCGTGGCCGGCGACGGGGACAGGGACGGGGAGGACACCCCGGGTCGATCCGGTGAAGTCCCCCTCACCGCCACCGCCGGCCCCCCCGCCCCGGCCGGGGCCGCACCCGAAGCACCGGCCGCCGCCCCCGGCCCGGTGGCCGCCCCTGACGTCCCCGCCGCTGACCCACCCCCTCCCGGACCCCCGGTCCCCGAGGAGGCTGTCACCGAGCTGACCGTGGCCCCGCTCCAGTCAGACGCGACCGGCCCTGAGGTCCCGGTGTCCCCGCCCCGGCCCGAGGCCCCCCGCCGGCTGAAGGGGCCCAGCTGGATCACCGTCCGGACCGTGATCTTCCTCGGCCTCCTCGTCGGCCTGAGCTACGCCGTCTTCTACGTCGTCCGCTGGTACAACGACAACTCCTACTTCGTCCAGGCCACCCCCTCCGGCCAGATCACCGTCTACCAGGGCCGGATCGGGGGACTCCTCTGGATCAAGCCCAAGGTGGCCGTGGCCACCGGGGTCACGACCTCCCAGGTGCCCCAGTTCGACGTGGCCGACCTCCAGACCGGCGTGGAGGAGCCCACCCTCCAGGCCGCCACCGCCTATGTGAAGCGGCTCCAGCAGCAGGGGGCCAACCTCCCGACCAAGCCGGCGGGCCTCTTCCTGCCTCCTCTCCCGGCCGGGGTGGCCTGAGATGGGTCGCCGGATCGGGTGGCTCGGCGCCGTCATGGGGCTCTGCTTCCTGGTCCTCTTCGTCCAGCTCAACAACATCCAGATCGTCCAGGCCCACAAGCTCGCCACCGATCCCAAGAACCCCCGGTACGTCGCCCAGCTGAACCAGCAGAAGTACGACGAGCCCGAAGGGGACATCCTGGCCTCCGACGGGACCGTCCTGGCCCACTCCGTCGCCACCGGTGCCACCGGGGCCACCACGCACAAATACATCCGGAACTACCCCCAGGGCAGCCTCTACGCCGAGATCGTCGGATTCAACTCCATCAGCTACGAGTCCACCGGCGTCGAGGCCTCCTACGGTTCCTTCCTCCAGACCCACAGCGCCCCCATCAAGTCGGTCCGGGACCTTCTCGTCACCCGGAGCCTCACCGACGCGGTCACCCTCACCGTGGTCCCCAAGATCCAGCAGGCCGCCGTCGCCGCTCTCGGGAGCAAGACCGGGGCCATCGTCGTCCTCAACCCGTCCACCGGGGCCATCCTCGGCATGTACTCCACCCCGACCTTCGACCCCAACCCTCTGGCCGCGCTCAACCTCGACACCGAGAAGGCGGCCTGGACCGCCGACAACACCACCAACCCCTCCTACGAGCCCTTCCAGAAGCTGGCGCCGCTGAACGGGCTCAACATGGCCTACCAGGACAGCTGGCCCCCCGGCTCCACCATGAAGACCATCACCGCCTCGGCCGCCTACGACCACGACCCCAGCCTGGTCACGAAGNNACACCCCCCCCGCCATACCAGCCGGCCAGCCCCCCCCGGTCCTCCCCGAGACGACCAAGCCCCTCTGCAACTTCGGGATCCAATACCCGAGCCCGCCCAACAGCGGCTGTGGTGGGGCCATCGCGGCCATGCTCCCCCCTTCCTGCGACACCGGCTTCGCCCTGGTNNCTTCGGCTTCAACCAGCAGCCCCCCATCGACCTTCCCCACAGCACCTTCCAGGTCTCCATCTTTCCCACCCAGAAGACCTTGGAGCAGAACATCCCCTTCCAGGCCTACTCGGCCATCGGCCAGGAAGACGTTCAGGCCACCCCCCTCCAGATGGCCCTGGTGGCCTCGGCCTTCGCCAACCGGGGTGTCATCATGACCCCCCACGTCATGGCCGAGATCGACGACTCTGACGGGAACGTCGTGTCCAAGTACTCCCCCGCCCAATGGCTCCGGGCCACCTCCCCGGCCACCGCCGCCGCTCTCACCGGCCTGATGCAGTCGGTGGTCACCGGCGGCACCGCCAATCCAGTCGGCTTCAACCCGGCCGACAACGTGGCGGCCAAGACCGGCACGGCCCAGACCGGACACGGCACCATCGACGCCTGGATGATCGCCTTCGCCCCCGCCAACAACCCCAAGGTGGCCGTGGCCGTGGTCATCCCCGACTCCCCCCTCGACCAGACCGGTGCCCAGTACGCGGGTCCCGTCATGCGGCAGATGATCACGGCGGCACTGGGCCAGTGACGCCCCCAGCGGCCCCCGCCCACCGAGGAGGAACCCCCATGGATGCTCCGGCGCCCTCAGCCCGGCGGCGTAGGCTCTGACCGCCATGGAGCCCACCAAGACACCCAGGGTCCTCTCGGGACGCTACGAGCTGGCCCACCTGGTGGCCCGGGGTGGCATGGCCGAGGTCTACCGGGCCCACGACCGCCTCCTCGACCGTCCCGTCGCCCTCAAGGTCCTCTTTCCCGAGCTCTCCGTCGACCGGTCCTTCGTGGAGCGGTTCCGCCGGGAGGCCCAGGCCGCCGCCAACCTCTCCCACCCCAACATCGTCCCCGTCTTCGACTGGGGCGAGGACGGCGGCACCTACTTCATCGTCATGGAATTCGTCGACGGCCGGCCCCTCTCGGCCATCCTCCGCACCGCCGGCCCCCTCCATCCCGACCGGGCCGCCGAGATCGGCGCCGACGTGGCCGGCGCCCTCGCCTACGCCCACCGCCACGGGGTCGTCCACCGCGACGTCAAGCCCGGCAACGTCCTCATCACCGACGAGGGCATCGTCAAGGTCACCGACTTCGGGATCGCCCGGGCTGTCAACACCGAGGAGAGCCTGACCCAGACCGGCGCCGTCATGGGCACCGCCACCTACTTCTCCCCCGAGCAGGCCGAAGGGGTCGGGGTCGACTCCCGCAGCGACATCTACTCCCTCGGAGTCGTCCTCTTCGAGATGGTCTGTGGCCGGCCCCCCTTCCTCGGGGAGTCCCCCGTCTCGGTGGCCTCCAAGCACGTCCGGGAAACCCCCCCCAACCCCCGGGACCTCAACCCCTCCATCCCCCCCGACTTCGAGGCCATCATCCTGAAGTGCATGGCCAAGTCGGCCGACTACCGCTACGCCACCGGCGACGACCTCCGGGTCGACCTCCTCCGGTTCCGGGACGGGAAGGCCGTCACCGCCGTCGGGGCCGGCGTGGCCACCCAGACCGTCGGATTCGACGAGGAGGAGCTCCCCAGCCACACCGGCTGGTACGTGGTCGCCCTCGTGGTCCTCCTGGCCCTGCTGGCCGCTGTCGTCCTCGTCCTGGGCAATTCCCTCCACTGGTGGAAGCTGTCCAGCACCAACACCGCCGTCGTCATCCCCCCCCTGACCGGCCAGACCGTCACCAAGGCCCAGACCACCCTCCAGAACGACGGCCTCAAGGTCCTCGTCCAGGCCGACCCCGGCAGCACGGCCCCGACCACCCAGGTGGTCCGGACCGAGCCCGCGGCCGGGTCCACCACCCACAAGGGCGACACCGTCATCGTCTACTCCGGGAGCGGTACCCCGACCACCCTCCCCCCCACCAACACCGTCTCGGTGGCCGACTACACCAACCAGTCGGTGACCGCCGCCGAGGCCGACCTCCAGAAGAAGGGGCTCCAGGCCCAGGTTCAGTTCAGCACCAACTGCACCCAGCAGAACGTCGTCTGCTCCCAGAGCCCCCAGACGGGGACGGCCGTCCAGCCCAACAGCACCGTCACCCTCTTCACCCAGCAGCCCCCGGCCCCCACCGTCAACGTCCCTGATGTGAGCAACCAGACCGAGACGGCCGCCTGCAACATCCTCAGCCAGGCCAAGCTGCAGTGCGGGACCCCGAGTCCCCAGGCCAGTGCCACTGTGGCCAGCGGCTACGTCATCAGCACCGAGCCTCCCGTCAACACCCAGGTCCCTACCGGCTCCTCCGTCAACCTCGTCGTCTCGACTGGCTCGGGGAAGGTCTCAGTGCCCAACCTCTTCGGATTGACCGAGGCTCAGGCTGTGACGGCCATCCAACAGGTCAACCTCGTCCCCCAGGTGACGTGCACACCCAACCCGGCTGGGGTCGGTGACGTGACCTCTCAAAACCCGGCTTACCAGACATCGGTGAATTCGGGGAGCATTGTCAACATCACCGTGTCGGCGACCTCCTGTGGAGCCACGTCGACAACTGCGCTCACGGCGAAACCAAATACGGGCTCCCAGGCGGCGGCGACGTCTCTCACGTTCACGGTCACCGTGAGCGGATCGGGACCATCTCCAACTGGGGCTGTACCCGTGAAGTCAGCTGCCTCCACTCTCTGCACCATCACCTTGACCAACGGATCGGGGACCTGCAACGTGTTGGCCTCGGTCCTCCCGGTGGGGTTCGACCAGGTGACGGCGTCCTACCCCGGGGACGCGAACTACGCGGCGTCGACGGCCTCGACAACAGTTGGCATCACTCCGTAGCCGGGGTCCGCTCCGGCCCGGGAGCGGATCAGGCCGGGGCGGTCTCCCGGGGGGCCTCGACCAGCCGGAGGAAGTTGGCCAGGAGGGCGGGCCCCGACGGGGTGAAGATCGACTCCGGGTGGAACTGGACCCCCTCCACACCGAGGTCCCGGTGCCGTAGCCCCATGATCACCCCGTCGGCCGTCTCGGCGGTGACCTCGAGGAGGGCCGGGAGGGACTCCCGTTCGACGACGAGGGAGTGGTAGCGGGTGGCCTGGAAGGGGTTGGGGAGATCGGCGAAGACGCCCACTCCGGTGTGGAAGATGGCCGAGGTCTTGCCGTGCATCAGCTCCGGGGCGGCCACCACCTTCCCCCCGAAGGCCTGGCCCAGGCACTGGTGGCCGAGGCAGACCCCCAGGACGGGGAGCTCCCCGGCCAGCTCCCCCATGACGGCCAGGCTGACCCCCCCGTCCTCGGGCCGGCCCGGCCCGGGGGAGATGATGACGGCGTCGGGCCCCTCGGCCCGGATCCCGTCCACCGTGATGACGTCGTTCCGGAAGACGACCGGATCGGCCCCGAGCTCCCCGAGCTCCTGGACGAGGTTGTAGGTGAAGGAGTCGTAGTTGTCGACGAGGAGCACCCGGACGGCCACGGGGACGAATCTACCGCCCCCCGCCCGACCCCCCGGCCGGAGCTGGCTATTGTCGTCCCATGGCGAGTGGACCGAACAAGGGCCCGGGTGGTTCCTCCCGCAAGGGGCGGGCCACGGGCCGGGCCACGGGCCGGGCCGTCAAGACCCCGCCCCCCAGCGACCGCTACACCCCGCCCATCCCCCGCGACAAGAAGGTCAGCCCCGTCTGGTTCGGACCGGCCATCCTGGCCCTCCTGATCATCGGCGGCCTCCTCATCATCGTGAACTACCTGGCCCACGTCCTCCCGGGCTCCCCCTCCAACTGGTACCTCCTCGGCGGCATCGCCATGATCGCCGCCGGCTTCGTCGCCGCCACCCGCTGGCGCTGACCGGACGCGGAACACCCCCGGCCGGGCCGGGGGTGTTCCACCAACCAGGTCGGGCCGGACGGCCCGGGGAGATCAGCCCAGGCGCTCGATGATGGTGGCGTTGGCCATCCCGCCGCCCTCGCACATCGTCTCCAGGCCCCACCGGCCCCCGGTCCGCTCCAGCTCGTTCAGGAGCGTGGCCATGAGCTTGGCTCCGGATCCCCCCAGGGGGTGGCCCAGGGCGATGGCCCCGCCGTTCACGTTGACCCGGTCCATGTCGGCCTTCAACTCCTTCTCCCAGGCCAGGACCACCGAGGCGAAGGCCTCGTTGATCTCGACCAGGTCGATCTCGTCGATCGACATCCCGGCCTTCTCCAGTACCTTCCGGGTAGCCGGGATGGGGCCGGTCAGCATGGTCACGGGGTCCACCCCGGCCAGGGCGAAGGCGTGGAACCGGGCCCGGGGGGTGAGCCCCAGGGCCTTGGCCCGGTCCTCGCTCATGACGAGGACGGCCGAGGCCCCGTCGCAGATCTGGGAGGAGTTCCCGGCCGTGACCTTCCCGACCTCGGGCTTGAAGGCCGGCTTCAGGTTGGCCAGGACCTCGGCCGTGGTCCCGGGCCGGATCCCCTCGTCGGCGGAGAGGATCTCGCCGGTGGCCTTCCCCTCGGCGTCCTTCACGGCCAGCGGGATCAGCTCCCGCTCGAACCGGCCCTCCTCGGTGGCCCGGGCCGCGTTCTGCTGGCTCCGGGCGCTGAACTCGTCGAGGTCCTCCCGGGAGATCCCCCACTGGTCGGCGATCATCTCGGCCCCGATCCCCTGGGAGACGAGCCCCCCGACCTCGGCGTAGCGGGCGAACATCTGGGGCCCGAAGGGGTAGCCCAGGTCCCGGACGACCGAGGCCCCCATGGGGGTGTGGGTCATGTGCTCGACCCCGGCGGCGATGACCACGTCGTAGGCCCCGGCCATGACGCCCTGGGCCGCGAAGTGGAGGGCCTGCTGAGAGGAGCCGCACTGTCGGTCGATGGTGGTCGAGGGGACCGACTCCGGGAAGCCGGCCGCCAGCACGGCGTTCCGCCCGATGTTCAGGGCCTGCTCCCCGACCTGCATGACGCAGCCCATGATCACGTCGTCGATCAGGGCCGGGTCGAGGTTGTTTCGCTCCACGATGGCCTTCAACGGCTCGGCGGCCAGGTCGACGGCGTGCCAGCCGCTGAGCTTCCCGTTGCGCTTCCCTCCGGGGGTCCGGACGGCGTCGACGATGACGGCGTTGATCATGGGGGTCTCCTTCCAGGTCCGGTGGCCCCGCCCGGGCGGCGGAGGTTCTTCCCGGCAAAAACTGACTGTTCGGTCAAGATTCTGATCCGTGGTCAGCCTACCGGTCAACCCGGGCTCCGGTGCCCCCGGTCCCTGGGGCTACGGTGGCGGCCGTGACCAGGCGTGTGAAGGACATGGACCGCTGGCTCGGCAACGGCGGGATGGAGATCATCGGAGCGGTCGGCGCCTCCTTCGAGGACTACGGCGTCGACGGTGAGGACCTCGGCTGGGCCCTGGCCTCCTGGACCCCGACCGCCCTGGCCTGCAACCCCCACGGCACCGTCCAGGCCGGGATCCACTCCCTCGTCCTCGACGCGGCCATGAACTTCGCCATCAACGCGGCGATGCCCGGCCGGGACCGGACCCGGGGAACCCTGGAGATGAAGACCGAGACCATGCGGCCGGCCCAGCTCGGCGCCCCGTTCACCGTCCGGGGCGAGGTGGTCCGGATGGCCCGCCAGGTCGCCTACGCCGAGGGCACCGTCCGGGACGCCGAGGACCGCCTCGTCAGCCGGGCCACCGCCACCTTCCTCCTCCACCGCCCCGACCCGGCCGGCTGACCCCGTGCGCTTCGGGATCGCCCTCGGCGCCATGCACCCGGCCATGTTCCTGACCGCCGTCGAGGCGGCCGAGGACCTCGGCTACGAGTCGGTCTGGTTCCCCGAGCACCTCGTCCTCCCCCTGGCCATGTCGAGCTCCCCCTTCCCCGGCGAGGACCACCCCCCCATCCCCCCCACCACCCCCGTCTACGACGTCTTCGCCTACCTCTCCTTCCTGGCCGCCCGGACGAGCCGTCTCCGTCTCGGCACCCACGTCTACAACCTCGCCCTCCGCCACCCCTTCGTGGCGGCCCGGGCCGTCACCACCCTCGACCTCCTCTCCGGGGGCCGCCTCGAGCTCGGCGTCGGGGCCGGCTGGCTCCGGGGCGAGTGGGAGGCCGCCGGCCTCGACTTCGCCAGCCGGGGGGCCCGACTCGACGAGGCCCTCGAGATCTGCCGCCGGCTCTGGACCGAGCCCGAGGTGGAGCACCACGGCGCCCATTTCGACTTCCGACCGGTCGCCTTCGAGCCCAAGCCGGCCCAGGGCCCCCATCCCCCCGTCATCATCGGCGGGGAGTCGGCTCCGGCCCTTCGCCGGGCGGCCCGCTGGGACGGCTGGATCGGCCTCAGCCACACCCCCGACACGGTCCGGGCCCCCCTCGAGACCCTTCACCGCCTCCGCCACGAGGCCGGTCGGGCCGGGGACCGCTTCACCGTCACCGTCGGGGCCGCCCCCGGGAGCGAGGCCGACATCGAGGCCTTCGCCGCCGCCGGTGTCGACCGCCTCATCGTCGGACCCTGGTCCCGGACCCGGGAGGTCCCCGAGGCCCTCACCACCTTCGCCCGCCGCTACCTGGACTGAGGCCCGGGGGAGCGTCCCTGCGGCACCGCCCCCTCCAATTGGGGTCAGGCGCTGCGACGACCGAGCCGGAGGCCCCCGAGGACCTGGGCGCTGCTCCCGGTGTCGACCACTTCCCCCCCGTCGAGGACCACGACCCGGTCGGCCAGATAGCCGGCCACGTCCACGTCCCCCGTGGTGATCACGACCGCCGTCTTCGTCTCCTTCCGGAGCTGGACGATCAGGTCCAGGATCCGGGCCCTCCCCGCCGGCTCCACTCCCACACCGGGTTCCTCGACCAGGAGGAGGTCGTGCTCGGTGGTGATGGCCCGGGCCAGCTGGATCCGTTGCCGCATCCCCGGCCCCGGAGTCGCCTCCGGCCGGGAGGCCACCAGCCCGATGGCCCGGGACCGCAGCTGCCGGCGTCGCTTCTCCCCGGCCCCGGCGACATCGACCCCGTGGAGGAGGATCGATCCCTCCCGGGCTGCCACCTCGAGCGAGAGGCAGCCCACCAGGAGGGCCCGGTCGGCGTCGTCCGATCCGACCACGGCCACGATCTGCCCGGCGGCCGCTTCCAGGCTCACCCCGCCCAGGGCTCCACCCCGCCCGTCCTCCGCCCAGAGCTCCCGCACCTCGAGGACCGACCTGGCCATGTCCGGCTCACCTCCGGCTACCAAATGTTCATCCCAGGGTATGGGTACCCGGTGAACGCCATGCCAACGCCATGTGCCAACCGGGTGAATTCCCGGGAGAATCGGAAATTGCCCTTTCTCAATTGCCCGGGACGTCGTATATCTATCTACTGACACGTCAGTAAAGACGGGGCGCCGTTCCGGTCCGGTCGCAGGTCTTCGGGGCCCCCGGCCCGGCGCCCCCACAGCCGGACCGGGGGTCCTGCTGCATCTTCAGCCGGAAGGCCTCCCGACCACATGGCTGGGGACCTCCCGGTAGAAGAACCCCGCCACCGACACCCGGGGATGGGTCCCCGCCGCTCCGTCCACCTTCGTGATCAGGTGCTCGGCCGCCCCGGTGATGAAGACCAGCCGGTTCGGCTTCGCCATGACGCAGAGCCCGAGCCCCGGCTCCCAGACCCTGGTGTTCTCGACCGAGTCGTCCAGCCAGGGGGCCACCCCGGCCGTCCCCCGGGGCGGTGGCGTCGGGGTGCCCGGGTCGAGGACGATCAGGAGTCCCCCCCAGTGGAGGTTCCACTCCGGGTGGAGGAAGTAGACGTAGGAGCCCGTGTAGCCCCGGCTGTCCCGGTGGAGCGAGAGCCCCGACCCGGCCGGATAGACCCAGTGCCGGACGTTGAACCCGACCCAGTCCCTCCCCACCGCCCCCAGCAACCCCTCCGCCTCGCTGCTCAGGGTCACGATCCTCTCGACGAGCGGGTCGACGGCCCCCCCGGTCGGATAGGTGGCCACATCCCGCCGGGCCCCCGGCATCAGCCACACCGGCGTCGTGGCCAGCGGCATCCCGTCGTGGAGTCGCCAGACCTTCTGCCAGGACCGGTCGTGGACCATCCGGTAGCTCGCCTCCCCGGCGGCGCCGTGGAGCTCGGCGAACTGCGCCGGGGTGAGCACGTCGTCGAAGACCATGACCTGCTCCGTCGAGAGCGTGATCCTCGGTCCCTTCTCCGTCATCGCCCACCTCCAGTTTGCCTCGGCCCGATCGGCCAGCAGCCTAGAAGCCCCGCCCCCCCGGGGCACCTAGGGTGAAGCCGTCATGGACCCGGCGTCGAGAGGAGCGAGCTGATGGCGGCCGGCACCAAGGAGGACCCCTGGGTCGACCTCGGTGCCGCCGACGAGAAGAAGGACGTCACCCTCGGCACCGTCGAGGCCTAGGGACGCTCGGCCGACAACCCCGTCGGTGGTTGGTACGGCCTCCGCAACGGCTACCGGGGCCGCTTCGGGATGTACCTCCCCCCGCTCCTCGAGGCCCTCGGCCTGGCGGAGCTGACCCACGACCCCCGGAACAACCGGATCCGGGCCCTCCCCGGGTCCTGACCCCCGACAGACGGAGACGATCCATGGCAGTCACCCGAGTGATCAGATACACCAGCAAGCCGGAGCGGGCCGACGAGAACGAGGGCCTGATCCGGGCCGTCTTCGCCGAGCTGGCCGAGAACCACCCCGAGGGTATCGGCTATGCCGCCCTCCGCCTCGACGACGGGGTCAGCTTCGTCCACGTCGTCACCCTCGAGGGCGAGAATCCCCTCATGGCCTCCCCCGCCTTCGCCGCCTTCCAGGCCGGCATCGGGGACCGCTGCGTCGAGGGTCCCACCCCGGCCGAGGCCACCGTCATCGGCTCCTACGGCCTCCCCACGGCCTGAGGACTCAGCCCCGCTTCCGCCGGGGCCGGGACAGCTCGGCCCGGAGGTTCCCGGTGTAGGACTCGAACAGGTCGAGGAGCTGGACCCGCTCGGGGTCGAGGGCCCACATGACATGGGCCCCGGTCTGGAAGGCGATGATCTCGTCGGCCTTGGCCCCGAGGTCGACGTCCTCCCGCATGTCCCCGTCGGCGACGGCGCCCTCCATCATGGCCACCAGGAGGTCGTGGATGACCCGCTGCCGACCGAGGAAGTAGTCGTGGAGGGGCTGAGCGGCGTCGGCGTTCTCGACCTCGAGGACGCAGAAGAGCTTGGCCAGATGGGGATGGGCCAGGGCCCACCGGGCCACGGCCGGGAGGTTCAGCAGGGCTGCCCATCCCCCCCCGGTCCACTCCTCCCCGACGTTCTCGGCGAAGAAGTGCCGGTCCCGCTCCTGGAGCACCGCCATCTGGAGGCCATGGACCGTCCCGAAGTGGAAGAGCACCGTCGAGTGGTGCACCCCCGCCCGCTCGGCGATGGTGATGATCCCCGCCCCCGACCCGCTCTCGGCGTAGGCCTCGGCGGCGGCGTCCAGGATGGCCTGCCGGGTCCGGGCCTTCTGCTCGGCCCGCGTCGACCCCCCGCCCTCAGCTGCTTCCCTCGGCGAGTCGCTCACAGATCTGAGAGTGTACGACGACCGACCCGCATTGGGACGTCACCCCGGCCTGTTCACTGCAGGAACTTCTGCCCCAGTTCGGCGAAGAACGCCGCGGCCAGACGCTCGAAGTCCCCGGCCCGGAGCCGAATCGGGTCACCGATCTCGATCTTCGTCACCGACTCCTCCGGGACCAGCTTGAGCACGTTGTTCCCCCGGAGCACCCCCCCGTTGTTCATCAGGGAGTCGCAGAGGAGCTCGACCTCGTTCAACGGGTTCCCGTCCTTCCCGGCGACCATCCGGACCCGGTGGACGAAGGGCCGGTCGAGGACGAGGACCATGTTGTTGAAGAACAACGACTCGAAGGGCCTCGAGGGCCTCGGCGGCCTTCCCGCCCGCCACCGACTCGGCCAGCGTCCGGTAGGCCGCCACCTGCGCATCGACCGATGCCCTGGAGTGGTCGATCTCCTCCCTGGTGAAGTCCTTCCGACCGAGCATGGGTTCCCTCCCGTGGTGAATCCGAGCCAGTCCATGGGCCAGGCTATGCGGCGCACCGGCTGGAGGGGATTCCCGGGATGAGAGCTGGCCCTGGTGGAGGCCGGCTACCCGGAGAGGGCGGCCAGCTCGTCCTTCTCATCGGTCGTGAAGTCGCTGCTCTTCTCGACCACGAGCGTCTTCAGGATGTCAGCGATCTCGAAGTTGAACACGGCTTCCGGGCGTTCGTCGGGGAGCAACTGGGCCAGGACCCTGGTGATGGTCCCGGCGATGGTCTCCATGGCCTTCTCCTGGATGTAGGTCGTGACTCCGGTCACCCCCTTGTCGCAGAGCTCCCGGAAGACGGCCCTGGCCTCGTCGTTCCAGGAGTCCTGGACCCCCTTGACCTCGTCTTTGAGCGAAGCCCACAGCAGATCGAGCTTCCCCCCGACCGAGAGCGTCCTCTTCTTCAGCTCCTCGGTCTCCTTCTTGGTGGGCTCCTTCCCGCCCTGCTTCAGCTTCTCGTAGGCGTCGGTGAGCTCCTCCTCGAGCGCGGCAGTCTCCTCGAGCTGGCCGTCGGCCGCCTTCGTGACCACCGTCTTGACGACCCCGATGGTCTTGCCCAGAGCCTCACCGACCCCGGGGATCATCCCGGTCAGGCCGGCCACGTCGAGTCCAGCCCCGAGGGCGTCCTTCAACTTGACGAGGTTGGACCGGTAGACGGCAAAGGGGCCCATCTTGTCGAGCAGATCGTTGATCCCGAGGTCCTCGGCCCAGGCGATATTGACCTGGAGATGGCTCTCCTTGACGACGTTGGCCAGGGTCTGGACCCCCACCTTGGCCATGGTGACCTGCTCCTCGCCGATCAGGCCGAAGCTGATCTTGGAGAGGAACCAGCCGACGTTCTCGACGGTCTTCTCGGCCAGCTCCTTGACCTTCTTGTACGACTCGGCGGTGCCGTCCGTCTCGAACTCCAACCGCTTGGTCACGGCCTGGCACACCTCCGTGACCTTGGCCAGGATCTCCTTCTGCATGGCTTCGGCGGAGGCATCGGCCTGCTGCATCTTCTCCATGAAGGCCGGGAAGGTTCCCTGGAGGTCGGGCAGCTTCTGGACCTGGTTGGTCAGGACCGGGATGCTGTCGACGATGTCCTGGCTGAAAACCATCGGGCTCTTCCTGAGCCGCTCGGCCCAGGCCTTGATCTGGGTACGCAGCTCGGCCAGTTCCGCCTCGTGCCGTCGGACCTCCTCGACGGCCGACTCGGCATCGCCGATGCTCGACTGGATCTCGGGAAGGAGCTCGGTGGGCAGTTCCCCGACCAGCTCGGGCAACTTGCTCCCAAGTCCCTTCAGGCCCGTCTCGAACGTCTTCTGGGTGTCGATGACGGCCTTGAGCTCGCTCCGGATCGAGAGGAACTGCTCCTGCCAGAGCAGGACGAAGTCCTCCTCGGCCACGAGCCTCTCCGCCGCGGTCACCACCTCCTGGGGCACCGCCTCCGGTTCGTCCTGATCGCTCACGGTCTCGTCCTCTCCGTCGTCAACTCCACGCTCCTGGGCCCTCCGGGCATGCCGCCCGTCCCAATGGCCGCGTCGAGCCTGCCACGCGACGACGTCCGTTGCCACGGAGCCGGGCCGCTCAGCAACGTTGGGTCGGCGACCAGCACTCCACAGAGCGCCTCCAGCATCGCCCAGTGGCCGGATGACCACGCCCGGTCATTCAGTCCACCCGAGTTCAGAATCGTCGGATCGTGGCCACTGCCGGCGCCTCCGCCGGACCACTTGGGGGCCGTCGGCCACTCCCGTTCGGGGCTCTGACCTGGGCTTTCTCACCGGTGGAGACGATGGGACTCGAACCCACGACCCCCTGCTTGCAAAGAACAAGGTCGAGAGTCCACAGGCGTCCACACGAGTCTCCACGAGACAAATCCGACGCCTGGACACCCCCACAGTCTGCCCCGGTGGCTACTGCGGTGGCTACTGCCGCAGGTTTTCCACAGCCTGTCGCAGATCGGCGGTCATGGCCGCCTCTTCGGCCTCGAGGTCGTCGTCGTGGGGGTCGTAGGCCACGAGCTCCAGGCGGAGGTCGAAGCCGGCGCCCCGAAGGATCCGGGCCAGGGTAGGAATCGACGGCTGGCGGCGGGCCGATTCGATCTCGGCGATGACGGAATGCGGGACACCGCTGCGCCGGGCCAGGTCCCGCTGGGACAGACCCCAGAAAGCCCGAGCGGAACGGACGGTCTCGCCGGCGTAGGTCCGGATATCCTCCCGGGACTTCTCCCCCATCGGCACAGCAGCGGCGAGGTCCAGGGGCGTGCCGTCCAGCAGCCGTTCCAGCTCGTCGAACTCCATGAACTGATGCTATTGGATGCGCGAGGACCACCGTATGGCTCCGGCGGTACTCCAGGCCTCCCTCTGGCCTCAGGGGGGCTCCCCGGGTGTGTCGCGATCCAATGCCAGTCGTCGAAGCCCACACGACTTGGTCGCGAGATCAGTTACTGAAGTACCCGATGAGGAGTTGGCCGGTGTGAGCGTCGATCACCTGGACCAGTTCGGTCGCAGTCATCGTTGGGGCGGCGCCGGTACAGGGGGCGGCGCAGCCCAGCGGCACCTGGATTGGGGCCGGATAGGTCGAGACCGTCACCCATGCGGCCCGGTGAAAGGTGACGTTTGCGCCGGCGGGTTCCCCAGGCGAGGGGACTGTGCCCGGAAGAGTCACATCGGCGAGGAGCGCAGCGGTGACGGTGGCGCCGTTGCCGAAGCCGAGGACCTCTACCGCCTTGATTGCAGCGGTTCGGTCGAGCTCCCCGCCAGAGGGGGTCGGTGGGTAGAGGTAGGCCATGGCCCGGTTGAGATGACCGGGAGGGCTGACCTGATCCAGCTGCACCCCTCCGGCGGGAACCGTGGCCGGGAGCTCCCCGACGATCGCCGGCGGGGCTGCGGTTGGCGAGGTGCTGGTCGACGGGTCGGCCGGCTTCCAGGCTTGGCCACCATCGGCTGTCTCGTAGAGCTCGGAGGGGCTGCCCGCCTTCCCAGCGATGGAGAGGAAGGCGTGAGAGGCATCGACGGCCTGAAATGGAGAAGCGGGCAGTTGGCTGGTCACTGGGAGACCTGTCGTCGGGGTGGAGGTCCAATGGGCTCCTTCGTCGCTCGTCACCATGATCTGGGGCTGACCTCCGGTCGCCGGGTCGAGGACCCACCAGGTGTTGGGGTCCACGAGGGCGACCGAGGGGAACGAGCCTGCAGGAGAGTTCCCGGAGCCGCAGCGGCCGGGTGTTCCTGACGTTGGGAAGCTACCGGGGACGGGAAGCAGGTCGAGGAGAGACCAAGATGTTCCCGTGTCGGCCGTCTCGTAGAAGGCCACCCAGGCCTGCGATCCCTGGAGGTAGACAACAGGGAGGGTTCCGGCGGCTCCGAGGAATGTCGGCTGGCCGTAGAGGGCCTGGGCTCCGGCCGAGACCGTGGGCGGGAATGGCACGGTCATGGTCGACCAGCTGGTGCCCCCGTCGGTGGTTCGCCAGATCGAGGGGATATTGGACTCCAGGGTCGGGGGGCCTTGGGGCGGGAGCGGGCTGGAGGCGAAGCCGGTAGTCGGGGACGCGAAGACGTCGGTCGCGTATTGGCAGCCGCCTGCGGTTGCCGGAGGGCTGGTTGGTGTCCAGGTCATGCCTCCGTCATGGGTCAGTTCGAGGGTGTAGGGGGCGTTGGATCCGTAGGCGAACTGCTTGCGCCATCCCACTTGGGAGTCGACGAACCCGATGACTTCGTCCCCCCCGTTGCTCCCTGTGGATCCACCGGGTTGGGAGGTCCAGGTCCGGCCGCCGTCCACGGTGTGCTCAAGGACGGTGTTCGTGCTGCCCCCGTTGCGTCCGAGGAGCCATCCTTCCTTGGGGGAGACGAAGGCGGCGCTCTGCCATCCGTAGGCACACGGATCGTTGGCGGGGGTGGAGAGGATGGGGGTCACGTCCTGCCAGGAGGTGAAGTCGGTGGTCATGAGGACCGTGCCGCAACCCGCGCCAGGGACGTAGACCGAGACGATTCCGACTCCCCGGCCCAGGAACAGGACGGATACCTGCGTCGGCGTGACGGGGGTCGTTGTTGGCACCACGGCTGGGGCCAACGTGCCGGGGCTGCTCGTCGTGGCGGGGGAGACACTCTGGGGGCGCTGGGTGGAGGACCAAGGGGCCGAGGCAAACGCCGCGACCCCGCCCACGACCGCCAGGGTCGCGAGAGAAGAGGCGACGCGCAGGCGGCGCCTTCGGGTCACTCTCCGCTCGGCCGCGGCTCGGACCGGGCCGGGCTCCAACGTGGAGGGCCGAGCGCCGGCCTCGGTAGCCATCTGGTGCAGGACTCGGACCACGTCGTCGCCGACATCTTCGTTCACGGCTTCACCTCCTGGTCGCCCAGGCGCGTGGCCAGTTCCCTCCGGCCCCGATGCAGCCAGGACTTGACGGTTCCCACGGGGACGCCGAACTCAGCGGCAACCTCCGCGCCGGAGTAGCCCAGGCCGTCATGGAGGACCAGCGCCACCTGCTGCTTCCTCGGAAGGCAACGTAGTGCCTGGGCGACGGCAATGTATTCAGTTGTCCTGGGAGGATCGACCGTGGTGTCCACCGGGTGGCTCCCGAAGACCAGCCGGCGCCGGACCCGCCAGCGGCTCATTGCCAGGTTGTGGACCACCCGCCGGGCCCAGGCTCCCGGGTTGTCGAATCCCGAGATCCGATCCCAACGTTCCCAGGTTCGCACAAGGGCTTCCGCGGCCAGATCCTCCGCTGCTGCACGATCCGCAGTGAGGACGAAGCCGTAAGCCACAAGGCCGGGCAACGCGGACGCGAAGAAGGCGTCGAATGACTCGGCCGGATCAGGCTGGGCCACGACGCCCGGGCTCCCTTCGTCGGTTGCGGCGAGCACGAGGACGCTGCGCTGAGGGACGTGTCGCTCGACCACTGAATACACGACCCTTACACGCCCGACGACGACAGAAGGTTGCAACTCGTCGGGGAAGCCCAACGTCCACCAATGTGATCTCCCAGGTCGTCGGGGCGGCGGCCGGAAGCCGAGTTACCCGCCGATGTTGCCGGATCCGACGGAAGTTCGAGGGCGGCCGATGTCGTCGACGGTGCCGCTACTTGTCCCACGCCTTGGGGTTGACCTCGAACAGGGCGTTGTTGAAGTTGTTGGTGAACCAGATGTTCCCGGTGCTATCCACTGAGGTGTTTCTGACTTAACGCG
>PLZB01000010.1 GCA_003151955.1 Acidimicrobiaceae bacterium | reverse complement strand
GACATCTCCGGCCCGCAGGACGGCAGGCTCGGCGCCCGAAGCCGGTTGATCCATGGGCCTTCCGAAAGTTGGGGCAACAGTTCCGTCCGGACGCACGCACTTCTGGCTGATTGCGACCCAACCGGTTGGCTCATCAACGTACGACGGAGCGATCCCACGGTTGACGAACGTCGTGACGTCTTTCAGCCTGGCGATCGTGGTCCTCTCCCTTTTGTGGCCGAGGGCGAAGCCGATCATTCCGTCACCTTCTCGAGGAGTTTCAGGATCCGCTGCTGGCTGGCTTTGATCTCGGAGTCGATCTCTTCGAGGGGCCGAGGCGGCACGTACTTGTAGAACTGGCGGGTGAACGGGATCTCGTACCCGACCTTGGTCTTTGTCTCGTCGACCCAGGCGTCCGGTGCGAAGGGAAGCACCTCTCGGGCGATGAAGTCCTCAACAGCCTCGTCAAGAGGGACGTTCTCGGTGTCGCGGAGCTCGACATCCGCGAGTAGCTCACCCTTGGCGTTCGTGACAGGAGCAGCCGCTGGATCTCGCACGGTGAATGACGCGGCGACAGCTTTCTTGGTGGGTACGGCGACCTTGGTGACCTTCGCGTACACCGGTTGGAGTACCCGTTCGAGATCTCCCAAGGCAGCGAAGGTCGATCCGTCCAGCGCCCGCAGTCCGTCGAGCAGAGTCGTCGCATCGTCCGGGTCGAGGCCCGCGAACGTCTTCGACGCTGCGAGCGTCTCGATGGCGGAGGCGGTGATCTCGTAGCGGACCCGCACGGGACGTTCGACGGTAACCTTTCGGTACCCGAAAGCCTCGTTGACCAGGATCTTCGACCGATCCCCGTCGAGGAAGTCCTCGTAGCACTGCATGATCTGTGCGATGTGCTCGGCAGTGAGCTCGTTGCGCTTGTTGCCGAGGCTCTTGCGCATCTTCGAGTAGAGATCCCGGGCGTCGATGAGCTGCACGTATCCGGCACGTTCGGGGCGCTTCCGGTTGGTGACGACCCACACGTAGGTGTTGATGCCGGTGTTGTAAAAGAGCTGGTCGGGCAGCCCAACGATGGCTTCCAGCCAGTCGTTCTCGATGATCCACCGTCGGATCTCGCTCAAGCCAGAACCGGCGTCTCCGGAGAACAGCGGGGAGCCGTTGAGCACCACCGCGATGCGGCTCCCGCCCTCGTCGACGGGGCGCATCTTGGAGATCATCTGCTGGAGAAACAGGATCTGACCGTCGGTAGTCGACGGGATCCCGGCGCCGAAACGGCCTGCCATCCCGAGGCTGGTGTGCTCAGCCTTGATCTCCTTCTCGATGGTCTTCCAGTCCTTCCCGTACGGAGGGTTGGCGAGCATGTAGTCGAAGCGTTCACCGGGGAAGCCGTCCTGCGTGAACGAGTCTCCGAAGACGATCTTGGAGGCGTCCTGGCCTTTCAGGAGCATGTCGGAGCGGCAGACCGCGTAGGACTCGGGCTGGATCTCCTGGCCGTAGAGGTGGAGCTTGGCCTGCGGGTTGATTTCCCGGAGGTGGGCTTCGGCCTCCGACAGCATGCCGCCAGTCCCACACGCCGGGTCGTAAACCTTGGCGATCCGGCCCGGGGTAAGCAACTGGTCCTCGTCGGCGAACAGGACATTCACCATGAGCTGGATGACTTCGCGTGGCGTGAAGTGCTCGCCGGCCTCTTCGTTCGAGAGGTCGGCGGTGACCCGAACCAGCTCCTCGTAGATGTAGCCCATTTCGAGGTTGGAGACCTTGTCAGGGTGCAGGTCGATCTCGGCGAAGCGCTGGGCGACCATATACAGGATGCCGGCGGCGCCCATCTTGTCGATGTGGCGAGCCAGGCCGAACTTCTCCAACGCGTCTCGGGTGTTCGGGGAGAACCCGTTGACGTAGTCGTGCATGTTGGCGGTGATGTTGTGCTGGTCGCCGAGCAGCGCCGGAAAGGTGAACTTCGACGAGTTGTAGAAGGGCTGCCCCGCCGTGTGGGCCAGCAGGTCGGCGTGGGCGTCGAGGTCTCCGGGGATCGATGCGGCCTTGGCCAGGACCTTGTCCTTCGTGGCTTCCAGGACGCAGTCCAGGCGACGAAGCACGCAGAACGGCAGGATCACCTCGCCGTACTGGTGGCGCTTGTAATGATCCCGCAGGACCTCCTTCACCGACCAGATGAAGTTGACCTTGTCGCTGTGGCTGCTCACGTCCGGCTCCCCTGGATATGACCTTCGACGCTACTGGTCGCAGTACAGGGTCCGCACTCTCTCGCGAGGCGGCCCGAATCGAACGCACGGTCTCAGCTCACGCCGGGGGGCCGTCATCCTTGACACTGGCGAACTGATGGTTCCTGGCATGACAGGCGCTCGCTGGGGCCTCGACCTCGATGAGCACGACCAGGACCGGCCCTGGCATCGTCCCTCCGGCCACCGGAAGCGAGAGGTTGACAGCAGCTTATGGCAGTGCTTATTATATTTTCGATGAGGGGCTCTGAACAGGACTTTCGAGCGACACTGGGGACGGATCGAGCCCAGGTCCTATTGGAAGCCCTGGGTCTCGCCACCACTCGGGCTCGCCAGGTGGCCGCCAAAGAGGGGTTCGTGGAGGCACGAACCGAGCCGACGGTGGCATTCGATCTCGCTACAGGTGCCCTCGACGGGCGATTCGATACCCAGCCCGGCGTCCGGAAAGTGAGCTCGAAGGGACAGATCCTGTGGGTCGTCGACGACACCTACGCCCTGCGCGTGAAGAAGTTGGCCAGCGGCTATACCTCCTCGAACCACCCCTCAGCCCAGCAGACGGCGATCAGCGCCTAGCAGAGCCTTGAGAACCTACCCCCCCTCATCTACCTCACTGCGGGGACGGTGTACTCGCCCAGGACTGGCCTCCCAATCGAACACGTTGTTGTCAAGCACTTCCCAGACCGGACGGGAAAGCAGGTCGCCGAGTGGGTTGTCGATCTCGTCGACCTCGCGAGTGGGGGTCTCTTGCCCGGCACGCCGGCCATGCCGCTGCTTCCCACCGCACCCCTTACTCCGGCCGCGTCCATCATGCGTAAGCGGCGCCCTGCCGAGGACGTGAGCGGTTCCGACCAGCGATGACCGACCCCAGGCTCATCGAACTCGCCCGGATCGGGGCGGGGCTCACGCAGGGCGCGCTGGCCAAGCAACTCGGGAAGACCCAGCCCTTCATTTCCCAGATCGAACGGGGCGAGCGCGACATCCCGAAAGACCTTCTGCCCCTTTGGGCCCAGACATGTGAAGTTCCGGTGTCGTACTTCGCCCGGACCGAAGGACCCATGAGCGACACCGTCGCCGGAATGGTCCACCGAAGAATGAAGACCTTGCCGACGAAGCCGTTCCAGAGGGCAAACGCCCAAGTGAAGTTGGCGTGTCTCGAAGTGGACAGTCTCTTTGCAGAGGTCGACGTGATCCCGGCCCTGGAACTTCCCCATCTTGCTCCCGGGGTCGGGCCCGCCGATGCCGCAGACCTGGTCCGGCGAACCTGGCGCGTCCCCCCAGGGCCAATGCCGGACCTCGTCGCCCTGATCGAAGCAGCGGGCGTCCCTGTCCTGCTCCTCGACAGCTTCCATGAGAAACACTCGGCTACCTCACAGCGGGGGCGATGGTTCGAATGGATGATCGCCCTTAACGCCCAGCACCCTGCCAGCCGACGCCGATTCACCTTGGCCCATGACCTGGGCCACATCGTCCTCGGCCACGACGGAGCGATCGTGGCCGACGACACCGAGGCGAAGCGCCTCGAGGCTGAAGCAGACGAGTTCGCGGCGGCACTGCTCATCCCTGAGGCTGACGCACGTCGCGAACTCCGCACAATTGACCTCCGCCGTCTTCTGCTGCTCAAACAGCGCTGGCAGGTCTCAGTGGCATTTCTGATTCGTCAGGCCTACAACCACGGGTTGATCGACGCGCACCGCCGCCAATGGCTCTACGTCGAACTGGGACAGCAACCAGGCGGTCGCCGACGAGAACCGGGGGAGTTCAAGCCCGAAGAGCCGACCCTCGTCCGGAAGATGATCGAGAGTCTGCTCGCCGATGGACTCACTGTGGCCGAAGTCGCTGACATCGCCACCACGGAAGAGACCACGCTGCGCCGCCGGTACCTCGGCGAGCAAGGCGGTCTGAGGGTCTTGGGAGACCGGCCCACCAGAACTCGCCTCGAACTGCACCGCCCCTGACCCAGTGACGTTGGCCAGACGACGATGATCAGTCAGCCCTCGTCGAAATGGGTGTCGTGCTGGCGGCTTCCAACTTGGTTGGACCGATCCTAAAACCGTGGAATATTGGTTCACCCAGCTGCGGGACGGTCGGCGATTCGTTCTCGCACCGCCGATGGCAACAGGCGATGGTCGATGAGACGCTTCACGATCACAGCTCGGCCTTCTTCGCCTTCTAGGTTCGTGGCTGCTGCTCGGATCTCGCCCCATGCCTCGACAGCGTCGCCGGCCAGGCCCCAGATGGCTGCGGGCGAGCAGAGGTGGACGTGGCCTTCTGCGATCACGACAGCGTCTGGGTCGACCAACCGACATGGAGTAACGACGACGGAAAGACTCCCCTCCGGGGTTTCCGTTTGACGGTCCGAGGCCAAGCTGCGCAACTGGGTATTGGCCTGGCGGATGTCCTGCATGCTGACAAGGCGTGTCGGCTCAACGTCGCTCTTGGCCTCCAACGTTAACCACCAGAGGTCTCCGAAGATCCAGATGGAGTCAGCACGGCCTTTGCCTATTGGCTTCTCCGCCTCGGCACCGACCAAACCCCCGAGGACGCTGAGCGCCCTTTCGTAGCGAGGAGCCTCGGTTCCGTTGAGGCCCTCGGTTAGTTCCTGCACGAGGCCTGCCCACTTGCTTCCTGACATCTTCCGCGCTGGATGTCTTGCGACGGCGGCGACGGCCAATTCGTCTACGGGGTCGAGCACCAATTCACCAGCGGGAAGGGGCTCAACCTCCCGGAGCCAGGTCGTTCCTCGCGCCGTCGCGTGGGCCCGCCGGTGAAGCTCCCTAGCCCCTGCGGCCAGCGCCTGATCTCCAGTCGCTTCGGCGGCGGCGTCTTGCCAGGATGCGGCGAAGTACAGCCAGAGCGCCCTGTAGGGAGATAGAACGGACTCGTCAGCCAGGCGACGCGCCACTTCGACAGCGGTCTCACTCGCAGCCAGGTGCTCGCCTCGCCATAACTGTCCCCAGGCCTTCACTTCGGCGGGGGCGGCCGCTGCGAGGGCTTCGGTTCCTGGCGGCATGCTCCGCGTGGACTCCCGCCGGAGTTCAGCAATTGCCGGCTCCGCGTCGTCCTGCCAATCGTCGTCCTGGTCGAGGAACGAACTCACGGATGCCCGGAGATGGTCCAGGTTGTCGCTGTTGTAGATGCCAAAGGCGATCTCGGCCTGGGTCTCGGGTCGAAGCGCCGAGCGAACCTCAGTTCGCTGCAGGAATCGGGTCAGGTCATCACCGAGGACGATGACGGCCGAATGGTCCTTGAGGCCCCGAGTGCACCTCCCAGCGCCTTGGACCACTCGGGTACGGAGGCGTTCTTCGAGGACCCGTCCGACGCGAAGCGAGCGAATCAAGAAGCGCTCCTGGAGGTGCTCGCCGGTAGGAAGTCCATCGAGAACGGTCACCCGGCAGGACTCGTCGGCAAGGTCGATCCCGTCGTATCTGTTGGCCAACGCGAGAACCCCATGCTCCGCTCTGCGGAAGCCGTCGAGAGATCTCTCAATTTGCCCCTTGCGAAAGACCTCCACGCCCTCGGGCACAAGATCGACGATGCTGCGGTCGAGTCGGCGATCGCTCGGTGCGATGACGAGGGCCTTACCAGCTTCGTCGATGATTGCTCTAGCGATCGTGCGTGGCTCGAAATTCCGGATGAGCTCTGGGAAGACGAAGAACCTTCTTCCTGACGCCCGTTGGTCCCACCCGGCGGGTACTGGGAGGCGCTGAATCGGGGCCCAGCCAAAGGCGCGCTCAAGCTCGCCGCCGTCACCAAGCGTCGCTGAGATGTAGACCCTCTGGATCGCCTCCGTGAAGTGAGAGTGTTCGGCCGTGGGGGCGATGTAGGGGCGGATGAGAAACCCCTCCCATCCGAAGTACAAGAGGCAGTGCTCAAGTGCCGAGCCGATCATGGCGTAGCGAAACTTGATATCGATGTCTGCTGCGGCTCGAAGGACAAGGTCGAGGTGTTGGACCCGGCGCCGCATCGCGCCCAGCGGAAGCAGGTTGACGTCGCCTCGAATCCTGGGGTCGGGGTCGGTCGCCTGGAGTCTCTGAACGCGGAGACCGCTGAGCTCGGGGCCAATCACCTCGAGCACCCTCTGGTAGAGGTCCGGCTGATGGTAACGGCTGATCGCGATGCTCCACGCCTGGGCAACGAATTGCTCGCCGTTGTGAGCGTCATCGAAGAGCAGTGTTTGCGGTGGGGCAAGTTTCGGGCTGAGGTTGAAGATGGAGTTGTAGGTAGTGATAGCAACCGCTTGAGCACTGTCGTATTTCGAGGAGTCGGCAGTCTCCCAGTCGTGGTGAGAACCCAAGAGGGCCACCGCGTCGATGCCTTGACGGAGCGCCTCAGCATGCACCTGATGGGCAAGTTGCACGGTCGGACAGGCATACGCAACGCGGTTGCCAAGGCTCCGACGTCGCCACTCGGCCACGAGCAATGCCGGAAGCGTCTTGCCGGCTCCCGTTGGGAGCTCAAACGCGACGTCCGCCGTGCTCAAGTGGTTGTCGTGGTACTCCCGAAGCATGTCGGCTTGGTGCGCCCAGAGGCTCGGAACCCCGGCCCGGGTTCGCGGCAGATCGTCAAAGAGCCTCTCGGGGCTCTCGGACTTCGGTTGCTCGACCGGGCCTCTTCGAAAGGTGGGCGCCACAAGGTGAGTGTTGCAGACTCGAAGAGTCGGGGGGTGGCTGGAGCGATTCGCCCTGAGGGTCCGTTGAGATCTCATGGCGCGCTTGCCGCAGGCCGACGGCCGGCCTGTCCTGTTCTCACGTGCCCGCTTCGGTTCCCCGATGGCCGGCTGACAACGCCTGGATGTCCCCGACCCGGCCCAGCGGAGACCCGGTTACCCGGCGGTCTCGGCGTCTGTGAGCCGCTCTATCGCCCGACGAAGGTCGGTGCACAAGCGCCCGACTTCGTCTTTCGGGAATGAGGTGCGCCTGCCGTCACGGACATCCTCTGCGATGTCCACCAGCGATCGGAGATCGTCCACGAGACCGTCGTGCGCCATCCCGCGAGCCTAGGACGCCCTGGAACGTCGGTTCGAATCGGGCACGAGCGGTCGGGAAAGGGCCCCCTGACCTGCCCGTATTGCCAAAGGCCCTGGTCAAGGGAGTGCCGGTACTGATCTGAAGGCTGAGGCCGCTGCTAGTCGTCCGCCCGGAGGACGAGCGGGGTCCTGCATGCAGCGCTCAGCACAACCTGCAGGTCGGCGAGGAACGGTCCGAGCCCCCTCTCCACCTGATCGACGGCGGCGACTGCCACAGGGTCGGGCAGCGACCAAGGTCCCTCGAGGATGAGAGTCCACTCGTAGATCACGACATGGCGAGCTTCCTTGATGCCGGCGTCGGGATGGGGAGGGATCTCTGCGGCCACGTGCTAAGTGTACCCAAAGATGGGGTATCCCAGCTTGGGGTACCCCAAGCTGGAGTCTGTACTGGTGTCGTGGCGAAATCCATTCACAGCCCCGAGTACGGGGTCATGCTTCTCCTCCTCCGGCAGCAGCGTGAAGACGCAGGCCTCCGGCAGGTCGATCTAGCTGCCCGCCTCGGTCGGCTCCAGACGTTCGTCAGCAAGGTCGAGACGGGCGAGCGCCGCTTGGACGTCATTGAGCTTCGGGCCATCTGCCGAGAGCTCGGGACTGACCTGCCGGCATTCGTCGACCAACTCGAAGCAGAGCTGGGCAGGCTCGAATCGAAGCCCGAGTCACTCGCCGTTGGGTCACGTACGGGTCACGACCAGCGAGACGACGACACTCGAAGCCACGTCGTCCCTGGTCAGCAGCCTGCCCGGGATGGTGGGGGTGTGCACTGATAATGCTGAGGTCGCAAGTTCGATTCTTGCTAGCCCCACTCCTGACCAGGACTTTTGTCGCCGGACCGGACCTGGCTGGTCGTGCTGCACCACACTGCACCACATCCGTTGGGTGGTCGTGCTCGACGCAGGTGGTACCTCAGCATGTCGTGGTGCGCGTCGGGTCGAGGGCCCTTCGTGGGTCGGCCAGGTCGTTTCCGTGGCCGATCGTCGAGCGCCCCAGTGCTGCGACAACGATCTTCGGGGTCGCCCCGGCCCGGGGCTGGTGTCTGACTGCGCTACCGCCGTCCGCCGTAAGTGCGAGCATCCACTGGGCGGCGGTAAGGGATACCCCGCCGGACCTTCGGGGATAGTCCTCGGCGGGATTCGGGGACAGGGGCCCGGCCTACGGGAGGTCGACGGTCTGGAAGGCAATGCGCTCGATCGGCAGGACCGCCTCCAGCTGACCTCGGGCCGTCGGAGGGCTAAGGACCATCTTTGCCCCCAACAACAAGGCAGCGGCCGTGGCCTCGGTGTTCAAGACGTTCAGACTCGGATGACGACGTTGCACGTCGACCATCACCGGGACGATGAGTCTCGGTTCGGGCAAGCCGACGTCCTCGGGTAACGCCAGCATGCGTTCAAGGGCCGCGGCCCTGCGGCCCGGGTCGAGGTGCTCAAACGGCCCTGACAGGCGCCCGCCAGCGCCGGCCACCACGGCGCGGCACGCTCGGAAGTAGAAGTAGGTCGTGGTGAAGCGCTCAGCTCGCTTCGCGATCGGGAGTCGCTCACCGACCAGGAGCGCGACGAGGGCGCGGTCGTCGAGCAGGAGGGGCCTAGAGGGCAAGGTCAGGGTCGTCGATGGCTGCCAGCCCGTCAGCGTACGCACCGGCCGCCAGTACTCGCCGCACCTCGGCCCTTGCCGCCTCCATGCCGCCGGGCAGAACCAACGCGGCATCCCCGAGATCGATGAAGGCAACGTCGCCGCCTTCGGCGATGCCCCATCGGTGTCGCAGCTCAGCAGGGAGACTCGTCTGCCCCCGCTGGGAAACCTTGGCTGTCACGACGCCGCTCATCTCTGCATTGTACACCAGAAAGGCATACAAGGCAGCCGATGGCATCGTCCGCCACGGGGGACAGCGCCGGAAGCGCCAGCCTGCCCCCTCGAGAACGCTCAGGACCCGGCGTTCGGGGATGGGGGGCGGCGTCACTCGAGACTCTCCTGGACGACATTTTGGGGGCATCTCCGACGCGCAGATCGCGGATTTCGCGACATGGCCCCCGTACCCGTGGCGCCGAATTCTCCAACGTGATGCCGGTTCGTTCGCACGATCACGAGTTACGGACCCTCGGCGGTCCGAGCGCACTCTTCCCGTATCATCATGGTCTGTGCCCACGGTGTACGAGGCGGCCGGCGGACGCGAGGGACTGCTACGGCTGGCCGGCGCGTGGCGCGCCCGGGTGATGGCGGACTCCGTGGTCGGCCACGCGTTCAGTCATGGGTTCCACCCGCAGCACACCGAGCGCCTCGCCGCGTACTGGACCGAGGCGCTCGGCGGTCCTTGCACCTACTCTGAGACGTACGGTGATGAGTCGTCGGTGGTGCGGATGCACAGCGGCAACGGAGGACCGCACGAGGAAATGGACCGTCAGGCCATTGCCTGCTTCGACGAGGCCTTGGAGGACGTCGGCCTGGTGGACGATCAACGTCTCTGCGCTGTTCTGCACGACTATTTCGCCTGGGCGACCACGGCCGCGATGGGTCAGTACCCGGACTCGGAGGCTGATGTGCCGGACGGCCTCGACATCCCGCGCTGGTCCTGGGGCGGACTGGTCAGAAGGTAGGGAACTCGGCGCAAGCTTCGGAGCCCACGTACCTTCGCCGAGTCGAGCTGCTCGCTGGTGTTCGGTGCCAGCGGTTCCTGGCCGATCGCGAGTGCGCATCGACCCGGCGATCGGGGCTGGGTAGGTGCGCCCGGACAGCGGCGCGAAAATGTGGGCCTATGAGGGACGAAGCACGGCCTGGTGAAATGGTCCGTTCCAGCGGAAAGCGCGTCTTCCGAATCCGAGGACGCTTGTACATAGGGGGCATCTTCCTGGTTGCCGGGCTCGTGGTTTTGGCTCTGGGGATCGGCGTGGTCGTGGCGAGTGGATCTCAGGCAGCCTCGGAAGGGCGGCCCATCGTGCCGGTCCTCGGCGCCCTGTGGGCGTGGATCGGCCGGCGCTTGGCGCTGGCCAGGGTGATCGCAGACAGGCAGGGGGTGACGATTCACAACTTCGGCCGAAGCCTCGCCTTCCGCTGGGCAGAGGTCGTCGAGTTCCGCTGGCTCCACGGTGTGCCATGCATTATTGCAGCCAACAGGTATCGGCCAGTTAAAGACATTCGGCCTCTCGCCGCTACGGTTCTTCCCCGACCGAGTATCAAAAGAGCTGCTGGCTCAGTTCAACGCATTGGCTGCTACGCAACATGGCGCTGCTGCCGCTCAGCGCTGATCTCTGGCCATGGGCGTCGGGTCAGTCCGTGGAGATAGCCCAGAAGGGCCGTTCTGGGCGCTTGCAACTTTCGCGAGCATGCTGTCGGCCGAGGTGCCGTCCCCGGGTTCTTTCCGAAGAGCCGCCAGCGTCAGGTCGCCCCGGTGTCCGTGGCGAGGAGCGGAGCTGAGCTGAGCTGAGCTGAGTGAGCAACCTTGTACGGTTATCTACCCGCTGGCTGAAAGGCTTCGGCGCCCCTTGCTGCTAGACGGGGACGATGTCGAGGCGACGGATGTCGTCGGGGTCGGAGGTGATCACTCGCGCCTGGCGGTCCCGTGCGGCGATCGCCACGGAGGCGTCGACGATGTCCGAGCTGCCGGCCATCCCGCAGAGCTGGCCGGCGGCCCGGGCGGCGTGATCGTCCAGGGGAAGAACCGTGCAGATCGGCGAGCCGAGGAGTCGGGCCAGACGAGCCTGGCGACTGCCGTCCCTCCACGCCTGGGCCACCACACCAGCAGGGACGAGCAGGGAGTCGTGGTGTTCGAGTGCCCGCGCCACGATGGCCACCACCTGACGGTCGTTGCGTTCGAACCCGATGAGGGCGCCCGTGTCGAGGATCGCCGTGCTCATCGGCCGAGAGCCCGGTCGGCGTCCCTCTTCTCGGAGGTCGTGAGAGGACCGCCCGTCTCGGCGAGCATCTCGTCGAGGAGGGAAGCGAGGTCGTCGAGTTTCGCCTGTTCCTCCAGCGCGTGTGCGACATAGCCGCTGACGCTCGCGGCGCGACCTTCAGCCACGGCGCGCTGCGCCTGGGCGACGAGCTCGGACGGCAGGCTCACAGCGATCTTGGTACTGGTCATACCACTCATCATACTGGATCCGTAGGGTTGTGGTCTCCGACCAGACGGTCATCGAGGCACCCCCCGCCTGCACCACATCTACACCACGAGCGACCTGGAACGTCGGACCGTATCGGTCACGAGCGGTCAGCAAAAGCGGCCCCTGACCTGCCCATATTGCCAAACACCCTGGTCAGGGGCGGGCCGGTACAGATCTGATAATGCTGAGGTCGCTGGTTCGATTCCAGCTAGCCCCACCGGATCTTGTTGTCCGGCCAAGTCCTCGGACGTGTCTCTGCACCAGTCTGCACCGCAACTTATGGGGGCAGCGTTGACCGCAGCTGAACTCAGCTGGTAGTTGGCAACGACCGCCACCCCGTCGACGTCGACCTCCTCGAAGGAGCCGTCGGCTTGGCCGGGTCCGTCCCACCCCGGGGCTTCCGGGCTTGTTGTTACCCGGCGACGCCCGGCAGTTGGAGTTGCGCGTCCGGGGGATACGGGCTCTCCTCCGCAGGTACCGGCCGGCGGGCTCGGATGGCATCCCAGACCTGCCGGAGCTCGGGTGTCGGCAGGTAGACCCGGCCCCGCTTCTCGCCCTGGGCCTCGAGGAGTCCGGCCTCGGCGAGGGCTCGGAGGTCTCTCGTCGCGGTGGCATGAGTCAGGTCCTCGCCGATGGTGGACCTGGTCACCTTGATGTAGAGCGACCGGCGGATTCTCCACCCCCGGGAGGAGTCGCAGAGGGCCCCGACGCAACGCGGCGCCAGCCTGTGGCGGGCGGCGAGCTGCTCGCAGCGATCCCAGAGCTCCTCCATCTCCCGGATACGGCGCAGGACGGTCCTGGCCTGGCGAAAATGCGCAGTCAGGGAGAACTCGATCCAGGGGCGAGCGGTGCGCTCCGGTGTCCAGCTTCCCCCCGCGACCTCGGCGAGCACTGAGTAGTAGTCGTCGGTGTGCTGTCCGAGGTACTCCTCGATGCTGGCGAACTCCGGGGAGAGGATTCCCCCACGAGCCAGGACGAGTGACTGGAGGCAGCGGGCCATCCGGCCGTTGCCGTCCGAGGACGGATGGATGAGCGCCAGGTTCAGATGGGCCATGGCGGCCCCGACCAGACGTGTCTCCTCGTCCCGTTCGAGGGTTCCGATCAGCTCCGCGATCAGTGGTTCCACCAGCTCTCGGTCCGGGGCGTTGTAGACGACTCGACCGTCCTGGTCCTCGATCCAGATGGGGCCTGGTCGCCACTGCCCCGGGTTCTTGCTCATGTCGTGCTTGAGCATCATGAATTGCAGCGACTTCAGGAGCGTTTCGTCGATCCGGATCGGTTGTCGGGCCAGTTGCAGCACGTAGGTCATGGCGTCCCGGTAACCGACGACGGCAAGCCTCGTCTCCTCGTTCACCTCGAGGGGCTCCTCGCCTTCGACGATGGCGGCGACGTCCTCGACGCTGGCGTGGTAGCCCTCGATCGAGTTGGACCCTTGCACGGCGCGCGCCAGCGCCGTCCGTCGCAGCGTTCCGAACCAGCGGCGGGGCTCGACCAGGAAGTGCCGCATCTCGCCCCGCAGCGCCTCGATCGCAGCCAGGGCCTCGAGGTCGGGCGGTTTCAGCACGGGAGCCTGGTAGATCATGTCGCTAACCTACTATCTCACGATCAGATATGATCGTTTAATAACCCTCACTGGTGAGGGACACTGGCCCGGTGCGGATCGTCAGAAGGTCTCCCGTGTTGCACGGAGCGGGTCGGCGCATCTGGCCAAGCAGGGTCGGGAGCTCTGTCTGTTCCACATCTGACGCGAAGATTGCTGCCTAACCGGTCGCGGGGAGGGGCTCCAGGGTGACGGCGTATCCCAGGTGTCGTAGTTGGTCGACGGCCCGGTGTTTGGCTTTGTCGGGGTTCCGCTGGGTGTAGAAGTCGTCGCCGGGGTCGCGGTAGTCGGCTTGGGCGGTGAGCATGTTCCAGATGGCGATGAGCATGGCGTGTTCGATGGCGACGATGGCCTTGATGGGTCCCCGTCGTGAGGCGATCCGCCGGTACTTGGCGGAAAAGTAGGTTCCTTTGGTCCGGGCGGCGGCCATGGCGGCGATGCCGAGCGCGCCTTTGAGGTGGGGGTTCCCGAGGCGGGTTCGGGTTGACTTGACCCGGCCGGCCGACTCGTTCGACCCCGGGCAGGTCCCGGCCCAGGAGGCCAGGTGGCCGGCGGTCGGGAATCGGCTCATGTCGGCTCCGGTCTCGGCGATGATGATGTCGGCGACGGTGGTGGCGATCCCCGGGTGTGCTGGTCGATCAGGTCGAGGTGGACCCGGACGAGAAAGGCGTGATGGTCGCTGAACCGGCCGGTCAACGCTTCGGTCAGTTCGGGGATCTTGGACCGAAGCCGCCGTCGGGCCAGCTCGGCCAGGACCACGGGGTCGTGTTCGCCGGCGGCGAGCGCTTCGAGCATGGCGCGGCCCGACACCCCGGTGATGTCGGAGGCGACCGACGAGAGCTTGATGCCGGCGTCTTCGAGAAGCTTCTCCAGACGTTGGATCTCACGGCCGCGTTCGCGGACGACAGACGTCCGTGTCCGGGTCAGGTCCCGAAGCTGGCGGATCGGCTGAGGCGGGACGAACGAACCGCGTACCAGGCCGTGCGCGCCGAGCTGAGCGAGCCAGGCGGCGTCGGAGACGTCGGTCTTGCGGCCGGGGAGGTTCTTCACATGCCGGGCGTTGACGAGCATCAACTCGAACGGGCCGTCCTCGAGCACATAGTAGAACGGCTTCCAGTAGTCGCTGGTGGCCTCCATCACGACGAGGGTGACCCCCTCGCCGATGAGATGGTCCCGCAACACCAGGATCCTCGGAGTTGTCGCCCCCCACGTTGTCACCGTCGACGAAGCCCGACTCCGGCCCGGTTCCTGCTTCCGAACGCAGACCTTGGCGTCTCGTTTCGAGACATCCAGACCAGCGCACACGGCGTGCACCACATCCATGTCCTTCTCCTCTCTCACCATCGGTCGCTGCTATGCGCCCAGCCCGGGGAGGGCGAGAAAAATCGGAAGTCTGACGCTCGTGCTCAAAGGCAACATTCCACGGTTCTCGTGGATGCCCTCCGCCTCCATGCTGACTCACGGGCTCTCAGGCACTACAGATGTATCGGTGTCCAACCGGACCGGACCGCCCAGGTCTCACCGATCCGGACGCCCGCCGCCCACCCACCCGCCACCGACGAGGTCCGCAGCCGTGACCACCCAATCTTCGGCCGCCCCGGCGAGCCCCGCTCTACCCTGCTGATTCCTCAGATTCGATCTGATGCGATCAGGTGTGGATCTGACTACGAGCCATCAGTCTGATGCCGGCGCGAGGCGAGGAGCCGGTCGACGGCGCTGGCAATGCGATCCCCTTCGACCGGTGTGGCCGAGACCATGACGTAGCCGGAGGGGCCGGCCAGCTCCAGGTAGCTCTCGAACATCGAGTGCTGGACGGAGCACCTGAGGCCGGCGGGACTGAGCGTCGCCACGATGCCGCTGATCAGACCGTTGGCGATCACCACGACCCGCCGGTCGGTGACGGCCACGATCGCCGGCGCCTCACCGCCGTCGCTGCGGAACATCGAATACCGGCAGCGAACGGCGACGTCCAACGTCTCATCGCGTTCCAGATGCCGGCCGGCAAGGGTGTCGGCACCCGGGGCTGTGGAGTCCATGAGCATGAGGTCTTCTGCCTCCCCGGCAAAGGCTAACGGCGGCGGAGGTTTCGGTCCGACACGCGCCGTCTGCGGGCACCTACACTCGGGCCGCGCCCACACGGCGGAGCGGCGCCCGCACGCCAAGGAGACGAACATCTATGGGCATTGAGTTGACCACCAAGTACTTCATCCTGAGCTTCCTCTGCGTCATCTTCCCCTTGACGATCAACGTCGACGGGACGGACATCAAGGGCAAGTGGGGGAAGCAGGTCTACCCGGTCGCTCCGGGCAGCCACACGGTCACGGTCTCCTGGAAGCTCTACTGGGTCCTGCCCGTCAACAAGGCGACAATGACGGTCTCGATCGCCGAGGGCCAGGCCGCCCCCCTCCTCTACTACGTGCCCTGGTTCTTCCTGCTCCCCGGCAAGCTCGGCCCGACCCCGGCCGCCTGACGTTCGCCAGCTGTCCCCCGGTCCCGGGAGGGACCGGGGGACTGGTTGACGCGCCCATCGAGTCCGGTCATGCGGGGTTCCTGCGGTCATCGTGAGTAGCGTGCCGGGTGATGACCGAGCCAGCGCGACCCCAGCCGTTCTTCACTCCGAGGGTGCCCCGGCGGTCCCTGCTCCTGGGCGGGGCTGCCGGCGGACTGGCCGCTCTCGGCGGTGGCTTTGCCGTCGGGAGTGAGGCCTACGCGGCGACGACCCCGGCCAAGGGTCTGGGCCCGGGCGGATCGATCCTCCCTCCGGAGACCAGGCCCAACCCAGCCCTGCCGGCCGGGACGGACACGATCCCCCAGATCGAGCACATCGTGGTCCTCATGATGGAGAACCACTCCTTCGACGACCATCTCGGCATGCTCGGACGCGGCGACGGGCTCACCCTGGGGGCCAACGGCCTCCCGGTGAACTACAACCCCGACCCGGCCGGAGGCTTCGTGTCGTCGTTCCACAACCCAAACACCTGCGGCGAGACCGACTCCCACATCTCCCAGGGGTGGAACACCTCCCACATCTGCTGGGACAACGGGACGAACATGGGATTCGTCAAGGGGTGCTCCGGGGCAGCCATGGGCTACTGGACCGGGGAGGACCTCCCCTTCTACTACTCGATGGCCGGCCAGTTCCCCATCGGGGACCGCTACTTCTCCTCGGTCATGGCCCAGACCTACCCGAACCGGCGGTTTCTGATCGCCGGCTCCGCCTACGGGAACGTCTCCACCAACGCGTCGGGGGTCTCGGCCACCGACGCCCCCAACGGGACCGTCTTCGACCGGCTGAACCAGTACGGGATCTCCTGGAAGGACTACTACCCCGACATCCCGACCGCCGCCCTCTTCCTCCCGAACTTCGCCGGGAACGGCTCCCACATGGCCGGGATGCAGCAGTTCTTCACCGACGCCGCCGCCGGGACCCTCCCCTCGTTCTGCCTGGTCGAGCCCTACACCCAGTACTCCGAGGAGGACAACGACATCACCATCGGCGAGGCCTTCGCCTCCCTGGTCGTGAACGCCGTGATGGCCTCCCCCAACTGGTCCACCACCATGCTGGTCTGGATCTACGACGAGTACGGGGGCTGGTACGACCACGTCCCCCCCGTGCCCGCCGTCAAGCCCGACAACATCGCCCCGGAAATCCAGTCGTCCGACTTCCAGGCCGCCTACGACTACACCGGCTTCCGGGTCCCCTGCTGCGTCGTCTCCCCCTTCGCCAAGAAGGACTACGTCTCCCACGTCGTCTACGACCACACCTCGGTGCTCAAGCTGGTCGAGACCAAGTGGAACCTCCCGGCCCTCACCTTCCGGGACGCCAACGCCAACAACATGCTCGACTTCCTCGACCTGACCGGTGCAACTCCCGCCTTCGCCGAGCCCCCCAGGCTGGCCGCTCCCCGGAACCCCTTCAACGGCCCAGCCAGTCTGCCCGCCGGCTCCCTGAAGAACGAGAACGACCCCGGCTTCCACCAGATCTGCGCCAAGCTCCCGGCCGGCTCGCTGCCCCCCGTCGCCAACAAGCTGGCGGCCAAGCCCCCCAACGCCGACAGCCTCCTGGCCGCCCATCTCCAGAGGTTCGTGTCCCCGGCGGGTACGCCGGCGACCCCCGCCAAGACCACAGGCTCCTCCTCGGGGCCGATCATCGCCGGGGTGGCCGGAGCCGCGGCGTTGGTGGCCGGTGGGGTGGCCCTGGCCCTGCGGGCCCGGCGCCGGAAGCCGGACGGGAACAGCGATGAGGCGGGTGGCGGCGAAGACGAGCCCGAGGTCTCGTCCGGGGACCAGCCGGACTGACCAGTTACCCCACCACCACCACGACGGTCGCCTCCACGATGACCGGGCAGGCCAGGGTGTTGGCCACGTAGCACTCGTGGTGGGCCCGGTCGACGAGGGCCAGGACCCGGTCGGGGTCGGTCCCGGGGGCCACGGTGACGACGGGGCGGAGCTCGATGGAGGCCAGGCTCATGGGGCCGGCCTGGACGGGCATGGCCGCCGTGGCGTCGTCGGCGTAGGCGAGGACGTCGAGACCATTGCGGGCGGCGAGGGCCAGGAAGGAGAGGAGCTGGCAGGAGGAGGCAGCCAGGACCAGAAGCTGCTCGGGGTTGATCCTGCTCTCGTCCCCCCGGAAGGCGGCTCCGGCCGAGAGGGGGAGCTCGTGGTCGGCGGGGGGGCACCGACCGGAGTTGCTCCGGTCGTAGTCCCGGTAGCCGGACCCCGTCGATCCCTCCCAGCGGCAGCCGGCCCGGTAGTGATGGGTCGTCGCCATGGGATCCGGGGGAGCCTCAGCCCGATCCCGAGGTGATGGACAGGGTGAAGGGGGCCACCTGGGGGGTGAAGAGCCAGTTGGGAACGACCTTGCCGTTCACCTCGAGGCCCAGGACGACACCGGAGGCCCCCATCTGGACGGTGAGATTTCCCTTGACCGGGGTGTAGGTCTGGTCGGGACCCGTGTCGAGGATCCCCTCGAAGATCCGGGGCGTCGTCCCCATACTGGGATCGGCGGCGGCCTGGGAGGGGTCGTCGCTGTTGACGAAGATCCAGGTCCGGGACAGGACGTGGACGACGAGCTGGTAGTCGGGGCTCGAGACGGCCACGGTGGCCGAGCTGCCCCCGGTCGAGGTCTGGGTGGCGTGGACTCCGGGTGTGGTGGTCGTGGTCGAGGTCGAGGTGGTGGTGGGGTCGGGCCGGTTCAGGTCGGCCCACCAGCGGGGGACCTGGCGGTGGAGCCCCAGGACGAGGAGCCCGGCCAGGAGGAGGGTGGCCGTGGCCCAGACCCCGACCCGGAGGGGGAGGGGGACCCGCGACTTAGGCCGGGACGGCTTCTGGGGCTTCGGCGGTTTCGGGGGCTTCGGAGGGGCCGGCTCACGCTCGGCCCGGGGGGTTCGCCCGGGTCGGGCCGGCGGGGCCTCCTCTCCGGGGACCGGGGCGAAGAGGGCGGGGCTGGCCGGGACGGCCATGGTGCCCGTGGTGTCGGCGGCCGGGGCCGGGGCCGGGGACGGGGTGGCCACCGGTGCCACGACGGGGATCTCGGCCGTGGTGGTGAAGGCGGCCTCGTCGGCCTGGAGGGGGGCCACGACCGGGACGACGGTGGTGGGGGGATCCTCGACCGGGGCCAGGGGGGCCACGACGGCCACCGGGGGGGCGGTCCGGGTCACGGCGGGGACGACGGTGGTGGGAGGGTCGTCGGGGGCGGCGGTGGGGGACGGGCCGGGACCGGTGGGGACGAGGGCCCCCTCCTTCCAGTAGACCTCGACGACGGCCACCATGACGTCGACGTCGAGGCCGACGACATCGGCGAAGCGGCGGACTGAGGCGGCAGCGGTCTTGCCGTCGAGGAAGTGGGTCAGGTCCCCGGCTTCGAGGGCCTCGAGATGGCGGAGGGGGACGCCGGTCCGGCGCTGGACGTCGTCCAGGGAGAGGCCCGATGCCGCCCGGGCCTGGCCGAGGGCGAGGGCCATCTCCTCGAGCGAGGACGGGTCAGGGGTCCGGCTGCGCCGGCGCCGTCCACCCCTCTGGCCGCCTCCGGTTGCCACGTCTTCCTCCAGACACCTCGCCCAGAAAGGCTACAGCGTCCGGGGCCCCGTCCGGTGCCGGGTCAGGGTGGGTTTTCAGGGTCCGGGGCCGGTCAGAGACAGGAGCGGAGGGCGGCGATGAGGTGGGTCGTCCGCTTGTCCCCGGACAGCCCGAAGCGCATCTGGTTCATGACGTAGCCGAAGGCGATCCCGGAGTCGGGGTCGGCGAATCCGAGGGATCCTCCCGCCCCGGGATGGCCGAAGGATCCGGGTCCGAGGAGGAGCTGGTAGTCGGAGTGGGTCATGAAGCCGAGGCCGAAGGAGCTGTCGACGATGAGGACCCGGTCGGGGCCGGCGACGGCCAGGGTCCGGGCCGCCTCGAGCTGGTCCGGGTCGAGGAGGCGTACCCCGTCGACCTCCCCGATCATCGCCGCGTACATCCGGGCCAGGGAGGGGGCGTTGGTGATGCCGTTGGCGGCGGGGACCTCGGCGGCGTGGAGCTCGGGGCTGTTGAAGGGGCCGCCGGCGCCTCCGAAGGCCCCGAGGGCCCCGTTGAGGGAGAGGGCCCGGAGGGCCAGGGCTCCGGGCTGGAGCATGGCCGCGTAGACCTCGATGGTCTTGGCGTCGAGCTGGGCCGGGGCCTCGGCGGGAAGGCCCCGGGCCATCCGGAGGGGGGCCACCCGGGGCTCCTCGTCGGCGGGGAGGCCGATCCAGAAGTCGAGGCCGAGGGGTCCGGCCACCTCCCGGGCGAAGAAGGTGCCCAGGCTCAGGCCGGTGACCCGGCGGACGACCTCCCCGACGAGGTAGCCGAAGGTGATGGCGTGGTAGCCGTGGGCCGTGCCGGGCTCCCAGAAGGGGGCCTGGGCGGCCAGGGCCTCGATGAGGGGGTCCCAGGCCAGGACCTCCTCGACGGTGAGCTCGGCGTCGACGGTGGGGAGGCCGACCTGGTGGGTCAGGAGCCAGCGGACGGGGACGTCCTGCTTCCCGGCGGCGCCGAATTCGGGCCAGTAGTCGGTCACGGGGGCGTCGAGGTCGAGCAGTCCCCGTTGGACGAGGAGGTTGGCGCAGAGGGCGGTGGCCCCCTTGGTGGTGGAGAAGACGAGCTGGAGGGTGTCGGGCCCGTAGGGGGCGGCCGTCGACCGGCGGGCCCAGCCCCCCCGGAGGTCGACGACGGGACGGCCGTGGCGGTAGACGGCCAGGGAGGCCCCGAGGTCCCCGAGCTCGGTGAAGTTCCGGACGAAGGCCTCGGAGACGGCCTCGAAGCCCTCCCCGACCTCTCCCTCGACGAGGGCCCCCTCGCCGACGTCGACCGACACCTGGGTCGTCATGGTCCCCTCCGTTCCCTGTCCTTGCCGGCACGGTACCGGAGGGCTCCCCCGTCGCGCCTCTCGGGGCCCTGCCGCAAGGCCCGGAGGGGGACCCGGTTCTCCTTCCGGAGCGGTCTCCGAGATGGGGTCGCCGGGCCGGGAAGGTGGTTCGCCGGGTGGGGAAGGGGAGGAAGGGGATCGGGGCGATCGTGGTCGCCGGCCTCCTGGTCGCCGGCTGCGGAGCCCGGGTGGCCCCCTACCTGGGGGCGGCCTCGGGCACCGGGGTGGGTCCCGCCACGGCCGGGGTCGGCGGCTCGACCGGATCGGGCGCCCTCCCCGGGGGAACCTCCCCGACCACGACGGCGGCCGGGGGAGTCCCGGCCGGTTCGGTCGGTTCGTCCCCGGGGGTCACGGCCCCGGCCGGGGGGAGCGGACCGGTGGTCGGCGCCGCCACGGCTGGGTCGCCGGCCCCTACCGCCGCCCCTGCGGCGGCGGGGTTCAGCTTCCAGCCCCAGGCCGAGGCGGCGGCCTGCCCGGGGAACGCCGGGAACACGGCCTCAGACGTCGGGGTCACCCCGGCCACGATCACCCTGGGGAACGTGAGCGGCCTCACCGGGCCGCTGGCCAACAGCTTCAACCAGGGGGCCGAGGGGGTCCAGGCCCTCTTCGCCGCCGTTGACGGGGCCGGGGGGATCTGCGGCCGGCAGCTCAGGCTCACCACCGAGGACGACGGCCAGAACGCCTCCAACAACGCCGCCGACGTCGGGGACCTCATCCCCAAGGCCTTCGCCTTCGTCGGGTCGACCTCCGACGGCGACAACGGGGGGGTCCCCCAGATCACCCAGGCGGGCGTCCCCGACGTCGGCTTCGCCATCAACTGCAACCGGAGCCAGTCCCCGGACTACTGGTCGGCGGCCGGGGGGAGCTGCTACGAGCGGAGCGGCCGGCCCTACATCTACGACTCCGGGTTCGCCCTGGCCAAGGCCCAGGGATACTTCCCGAGCCGGATGGCCTTCATCTCCTACAGCATCGCCATCAGCGCCCAGGCCGCCCAGGAGTTCGCCTACGAGTACCAGGAGCTGGGGGGGACGGTCTGCTATACGGACTACTCCGTCTCCCCGGCCACGGCCTCGCTGGCCTCGGACGTGGTCCAGATGGAGAACAACCACTGCCAGGGGGTGGACACCGCCCTGGACGTGACGGGGATGGCGAAGCTCCTCCAGGCCATGGCCCAGCAGTCCTATCACCCGGCCTACGTGGCCACGACCTTCGACGGCTACACCCCGGCCCAGATCACCTCGGCCGGGACCCAGGCCGCCCAGGGGCTGCTGGTGGGGCTGCCCTTCGTCCCCCTCGACGAGCCCAACCCCACCGTCCAGCTCTACCTCCGCCAGCTGGCCACCTACGAGCCGGGGAAGGAGCCCAGCGGCTTCGGGTTCCTGGCCTGGGAGTCGGCCCAGATGCTCGTCTACGCCCTGGTCTCGGCCGGCCACAACCCCACCCGGGCCTCGGTCACGAAGATCTTCGGGGCCCTCCAGAACTGGGACGGGGGCGGGGCGCTCGGGCCCTACACGCCGGCGACCCATAGCGTCTCGAACTGCGACGTCGACGTGGTCGTCCAGGGGAGCGCCTTCGTCCGGAAGGCCCCCTCCTCGGGCCTCTTCTGCTCCGGCAACCTGGTCCCGGCCGGGCCGTGACCGGGAGGGGTCGACCGTGAGTGCCCTCTGGCCCTTCCTGGTCCTCGGGATCTTCAGCGGCAGCGTCTACGGGCTGGCCGCCATGGGGGTGGTCCTGACCTACAAGACGGCCGGGGTCTTCAACTTCGCCTACGGGGCCGTGGCCATGTTCTGCGCCTACACCTACTGGCAGCTCCACGACGCCTGGCACCTTCCCGCCCCGGTGGCGCTCCCCCTGCTCCTCCTGGTGGTCGCACCCCTCCTCGGGCTCCTCCTGGAACGGCTCTTCAGCCCCCTGGCCGGCCTGAGCGCCGAGGTCCAGATCGTGGCCTCCCTGGCCGTCCTGGCCGCCCTCGAGGCCCTGGCCCCGATCCTCTTCGGCACCCAGGACCGGGCCCTCCGGGACATCTTCCCCCGGAGCACCGTCCTGGTCGGGAACCGGCTCCACGTCGGGGAGGACCAGCTGGCCATGCTCCTCATCACCCTGGCCTCGGGGGCGGCCCTGTGGTGGCTGCTGCGGCGGACCCGGTTCGGGACAGCCACCCGGGCCGTGGTCGACAACCGGGACCTGGCCGGGATGATCGGGGTCAACGGGGCCCGGATCCGGAGAGCCGCCTGGGTCGTCTCCTCCATCTTCGCCGCCCTGGTCGGGATCCTCCTGAGCCCTTCCCAGGGCCTCGACGTCTACCAGCTCACCGTGGTCGTCATCTACGCCTTCGCCCCAGCCGTGCTGGGCCGGTTGGTGAGCCTGCCCTGGGCCTACGGGGGCGGGGTCCTCCTGGGGGTGACCCAGAGCGTCCTGTCGAAGTGGGGGGCCTCGGGCAGCGTCGCCGACGTCGAGGCCGCCCTTCCCTACCTGGCGCTCCTCCTGCTCCTGGTCTTCATGGGCCGGGGCCTGAAGGAGGCCGGGACGACGGTCCGGCCCGTCGCCTCCGGGTCCGGGAGCCCGGCCCCGACCACCCGGAGGCTCCTCGACCGGCGGGTGGCCCTCGGGACCGGGGCCCTGGTCGCCGCCGCGGCCGTCCCCCTGGTCGTCTCGGGCCCCCGGCTCCACGACGTCACCGCCGGGGCCGTCTACGCCCTGATCGCCCTCACCCTGGTGGTCCTCTCCGGCTGGGCCGGGCAGATCTCGCTGGCCCAGTTCAGCTTCGCCGGGGTCGGGGCCTTCACCGCCGCCCACCTGGCCGGATCCGGGGGCCGGCACTTCCTCCTGGCCGCCCTGGTCGGGATGGCCCTGGCCGTCCCCCTCGGCCTCGTCGTCGGCTTCCTCTCCCTCCGGCTCTCGGGGCTCTTCCTGGCCCTCGTGACCATGGCCTTCGCCCTCCTCATGGACAACCTCGTCTTCAACCGGAGTGACGTGAGCGGGGGGCTGACCGGGGTGACGGTGCCCCGGCCCGAGATCCTCGGGCTCTCCCTGGCCGGCCGGGTCGGGTTCTACGAGCTGGTGGTGGCCGTCCTCGGGACCGTCGGCCTCGGGGCCCTCCTCCTCTTCCGGGGCCCGGTGGGCCGGCGGCTCCAGATCCTCCGGGACTCCCCGCTGGCCGCCTCGACCCTGGGGGTGAACCTCACCACCACCAAGCTCGTCACCTTCGTGGTCTGCGGGGCGGTGGCCGCCCTGGGAGGTTCCCTCTACGGGGCCCTCCAGCAGTCGGTCACTCCCCAGGACTTCAGCTTCGCCGCCTCCCTCGAGCTCCTCCTCCTCGTCGTCCTCGGTGGTCGGTCCCTCGTGAGCGGGGCCGTCCTGGCCGGCGCCGCCTACGGGGTCCAGCTCCTCCCCATCCCGGCCGGGGTGGCCCGGTTCATCCCCCTCGGGATCGCCCTCGGGGTCCTCTCCCTGATCCAGGAGCCCGAGGGGACCCTGGCCCAGGTCCGCCGGGAGACCCGACGGTGCCTCTCGGTCCTCCGCCGGCTCCCCGGCCCCCCGCCGGCCGCCCTCCCCCTCCAGCTGGCCGAGGGGGTGTCGGGTGGGGCCTGAGCCGGCCCTGGCCGCCGTCGGGGTGTCGGTCCGCTTCGGGGGGCTCCAGGCCCTCTCGGGGATCGACCTGACCGTCCCGACCGGGGAGATCACCGGCCTCATCGGACCGAACGGGGCCGGGAAGACAACCTGCTTCAACGTCCTGACCGGCCTCCAGGTCCCCACCACCGGGCGGGTCGAGCTGGGCGGGGTCGATGTGACGGGCTGGCCGCCGCACCGCCGGGGCCGGGCCGGGCTGGCCCGGACCTTCCAGCGGCTCGAGCTCTTCGCCCGGATGACGGTGGAGGACAACCTGACGGCGGCCTGGGAGTCGGCCCGGCCCTGGGCCGTCCTTGGCCGGGGCCGCCGGGACCGGATCCGGCGGGTGGCCGAGGTGGTGGAGCTCCTCGAGCTCGGCCCCCTCCTGGGCCGCCGCGCCGGGGAGCTCTCCACCGGGCAGGGCCGGATGGTGGAGCTGGGCCGGGCCCTCTGCACCGGTCCCCGGGTCCTCCTCCTCGACGAGCCCAGCTCCGGCCTCGACGGGGCCGAGACGGCCCGGTTCCGGGACGTCCTCCTCGAGGTGGTCGGTGCCGGCGGGGGACCGGCCGTCCTCCTGGTCGAGCACGACATGGCCCTGGTCATGGAGGTCTGCGACCGGATCACCGTCCTCGACTTCGGGGAGCGGATCGCCGAGGGGACCCCGGCCGGGGTCCGGGCCGACCCGGCCGTCCGGGCCGCCTACCTGGGAGAGACCAGTGTCGCCTGAACCGCCGGTGTCGCCTGAGCCGGCCCTCGAGCTCGAGGGGCTCACCGTCTCCTACGGGGGGCTCCGGGCCCTGTCCGGGGTGTCCCTGGTCGTCCCGGCCGGGGCCGTCGTGGCCCTCCTCGGGCCCAACGGGGCCGGGAAGAGCACCACCCTCCGGGCCGTCTCGGGACTGGTCCGGAGCGAGGCCGGCCAGATCAGGGTGGGCGGGATCCGGGTGGACCGCCGGCCCCCCCACGCCGTGGCCCGGCTCGGGGTGGTCCACGTCCCCGAGGGCCGGGGGGTCTTCCCCAGCCTGACGGTGGCGGAGAACCTGGAGATGGTCCGGACCGCCGTCGCCGGCGGTGTCGACCCCGTCGGGGGCGCCGTCGAGCTCTTTCCCGTCCTCGGGTCCCGGCTCCGGCAGACGGCGGGGAGCCTCTCGGGGGGGGAGCAGCAGATGCTGGCCCTGGCCCGGGCCCTCCTCTGCCGGCCCCGGCTCCTCCTCGTCGACGAGATCTCCATGGGCCTCGCCCCCCTGGTGGTGGACCGGCTCTTCGAGGCCCTCCGGGACCGGGCCGCGGCGGGGACACCGATCCTGCTCGTCGAGCAGTACGTCGAGGCCGCCCTGGAGCTGGCCGACTTCGTCTACGTCCTCGACAAGGGCCGGGTCGTCGACGTCGGCGAACCGGCCGACATCCGCCGGGGCGGCCTCCTCGGCGCCTACCTCGGGAACTGAGGAGCCGACCATGGCCCGACCACTCCGTCCGCTCCGCCCGCTCTCCGCCGCCGTCCTCCTGGCCCTGGCCGGGGTCGCCGTCGGCGGGGCCGTCCCGGCCGGGGCCGATCCGGCCCCCGGTGCCGGCCTGGCCGGCTACGACGCCGAGGCCCAGGCCTTCGGGGCCCAGTTCGGCGTAGACGTCCCCGGCCTCGTCCCCGTCAGCGGGAACCTCGTCGAGGACGACCTGGCCCTGGCCCGGTCCACCGTCAGCAGCGGTCCGGTGGTGGCCGCCCTGGGGGCGCCCTGGTACCCGGGGGACCTGGCCGCCAACGTCGGGACCCTCCTCGAGACGTTCGGGGCCACCTCGGCCGTCCCCAACGACCCCCTCCTGGCCCGGGCCGGCTTCCCGACCTCACCGGGGAGGGGCACCGACGCCAGCTTCGGCCCGAACCCCCCGACCGGTTCCGGGGTCTCCCCGGCCGGGGCCAGTGCCGTCGCCCACGCCGGGCCGGAGGGCTCGACCGTGACGGCCAGCATCGCCCGGCTCAGCGCCGGCCCCGCCACCGGGGGAGCCCCGGCGCCCCTGGCCGGCGTCCTCGGGGCCCTGGCCCCGGCCGGTCCCGTAGTGGTGGCCTCGGCCCGGTCCACAGACAGCGTCGCCGTCGGGGCCTCCTCGGTGACGGCCACGGCCGGGTCCGAGCTCAAGGGGATCACCCTGGCCGGGGTGGTCGAGATCGCCGGGCTGACCAGCTCGGCCGGATCGACCTCGGACGGGACGACCGGGACCCCCACCGCATCGCTCAAGGTGGGCCAGGTCACCGTGGCGGGCATCCCCGCCTCCATCGACAGGGACGGGATCCACCTGGCCACCCTGGGAACGGGGACGGCCGGGATCACCGCCCAACAGGCCTCGGCCGTCCTGAACGGGGTCCTGGCCGCCGACGGCATCAGCATCCGGCTGGCCGACCCCTCCACCACCGTCAAGGGGGCCGAGGCCGTGGCCGACTCCGGTGGGCTCGTGGTCAGCTCGAGCCGGCAGATCTACGTCCCCGTCGTCCCCGGGGTCCCGAACATCCCGGTGCCGGTCCTCGGGAACCAGGGGCTCCCGGCCGGGACCTACACGGTGACCTCCCAGATCACCCTGGGGTCGGCCGCCACCGACGTCAGCGCCGCCGTCGCCCCCTCCTTCGTCGACGGGGCCACGGCGGCCGCCTCCGGGACCCTCCTCCCCGACGGCGGTGCCCCGACCGACACCGGCACCCTCCCCGACAGCGGTGCCCTCCCGGCCGTCGGCTTCGGGGGGGGCGGGACCGTCGCCACCACCATCGCCCCCACCGGGCCGGGGACCACGGCCTCCACCACCTCCCCGGTCACCCCGGGTCTGGTGGCCAGCCTGGGCCGGCTGCCCGGCCTCGGGCTCCCCGTCCCGGTCGGCTGGGTCGTTCTCGGACTCCTCCTCTGCCTGCTCTGCGCCTATCCCCTCCTGCTGGCGGCCCGCTGGCAGTTCCTCGGAAGGAGACGATGATGCCCGAGGCCTCACCTGATCGGCACGGTCCCGGCCGGCCCGACCTCCGCAACAGCTGGCAGGTCGTGGCCGGCTCCCTCCTCGTCCCCGTCGGGGTGGTGATCATCCTCCTGGCCTGGTACGGGTCGGCCCACACCCCCTACCTCCAGCAGCAGATCCCCTACCTGGTGAGCGGCTCCTTCATCGGCCTGGGCTGCATGATCCTGGGGGGGCTCCTCTACTGGGCCCACTGGCTCTACCGCCTCTACGACCAGGCCGACCTCCACCACGAGGAGGAGCTCCGGGTCATGGAGGGTGCCCTCCTGGCCATCGTCGACCGGCTGGCCCCTCCGGCCGGCGGGGGAGGTCCCACCCGGCTGGTGGCCACCGCCACCGGGACCGTCTTCCACGACCCCGACTGCCCCGTCGTGGCCCACCACCGGGACCACCTCCGGGCGCTCCGACCGGGGGACCTCGGCACCATGGAGCCCTGCGGGATCTGCCGGCCCGACCGGGAGGAGGCCGGTGCCGTCCCCACCCTCACCTCCGGCCCGGGGCTGACATGAACGTCAGGAAACGCTATCCTGCGGCGGGGACCCGGGGGAGGGTGGGGTTGCCGCGACGAAAGGGGGGCCGATGGCCGCCGAGGAAGTGACGTTCTCCGCCGATGTCGATCTGGCGTCCTCGGACGATCCCCGGGCCATGGCGGCGATGCTCCGGGAGCAGCCCGTCTTCCGTGTCGGGGAGGACTTCTGTCTCGTCACCCGCCGCCAGGACGTCGAGCTGGCGCTCCGGAAGCCGGCCGTCTTCTCCTCGGGGGCCGAGGCCGTGAACCTCGGGAACATCCGCCCTCTCATCCCCCTCCAGATCGACCCCCCCAAGCACGTGAAGTACCGCCGGGTCCTCGATCCCCTCTTCGCCCCCCGGGACATGGCCGCCCTCGACGCCAAGGTGGCGGCCCGGGTCAACGCCGTCATCGACGACTTCGCCGCCAGGGGGAGCTGCGACTTCCACGAGGACTTCGCCGTCCCCCTCCCCTGCGCCGTCTTCCTCGAGCTCATGGGCCTCCCCTACGGGGACCTCGACCGGTTCCTGGCCATGAAGGACGGGATCATCCGGCCCCCGGGGGCCACCATGGAGGAGCAGGCCCCGGCCCGGACCCAGGCCGGCCAGGACATCTACGACTACTTCGAGGAGGTCCTGGCCCAGCGCCGGGTCGAGCCCACCGACGACCTCCTGGCCCGGATCATGGCCTGCGAGATCGACGGGACCCGGCTGACCGACGAGGAGATCCTCGACGTCATGTACCTCTTCATCATCGCCGGCCTCGACACCGTGACCGACACCCTCGACTGCATCTTCGCCTACCTGGCCCAGGAGCCCGACGAGCTCCGGCTTCTCGTCGAGGACGAGACGGTCATCCCGAGCGCCATCGAGGAGCTCCTCCGCTGGGAGTCCCCCGTCCCGGCCGTGGCCCGGGTGGCCACGCAGGACATGGAGATCGAGGGCTGCCCCATCTCGGCCGGGGAGCAGGTCATGCTCCTCCTGGCCTCGGCCAACACCGACGACTCCCTCCACCCCGGGGCCGACGCCGTCGACCTCCGCCGGAACCCCAACCCCCACCTCTCCTTCGGCGGGGGCGTCCACCGCTGCCTCGGCTCCCACCTGGCCCGCCTCGAGCTCCGGGTGGCCATCCGGGAGTTCCACCGCCGCATCCCCGACTACCGCCTCGCCCCCGACACCGTCCTCGAGTACACCTCCGGCCTCCGCTCCCTCCACCACCTCCCCCTCGTCTTCGACGTCCCCTGACCGTGCGGATCCACCTCGACCCCGACCTCTGCCAGGGCCACGGCCGCTGCTACACCCTCGCCCCCGGCCTCTTCGACGCCGACGACCAGGGCCACTGCATCCTCCTGGCCGAGGACGTCCCCGACGGGGAGGAGGAGGCGGCCCGCACCGGCGTCCTCAACTGCCCGGAGCAGGCGCTGACCCTCGAGGACTGAGCGACCGCCCGGGCTCGTAGGCCTGCATTCCTGCGGGTGAAGGTGGCCAAAAGGGCTACATTCCTCCGGGTGGAAGTGGCTCAAGGGGCTACATTCCTCTGGATATGATGGCTCAGTGAGCACACGTCTGGGACAGGCTGGCCGGGAGTTGACCAGGTCAAATCCGTGGTGGCGCGGCACGGGATGGACAGCGACGGACGTTCTGCCAGATCCTCCAACCGGAGCTCGATGCTCTGCCACGTCTCGCCATCGGCGACCTCCGCACCCAGGTGGGCCGCAACGCCTATGAGGCCCTGATCCCGTGGCTCGATGACCTGGTGCGACTGTGGGAGCACGATCTCCTCTATGGAGGCTTCCCCGCCTCGGTCGCTGCCGTTCACGCCGCGCAACCCGTTCCCCAATGGTTCGTGAACGACATCTTCCTGTGATCCACGAGGACGCCTTCGCCTCCAGTCGACTGAACGAGTCGCAGACCTCGGCACTGGTGGCCCGTCTGTGGGAGTCGATGTCGTCTCCGGTGAACATGGCCAACATTGCCCGGGACGTCGACGTCTCTCACGAGGCGGTCGCTCAGCACGTGGCCTCTCTCCGCGACGCGTACCTGTTGTGGGCCTGCCCCCAGAAGGCCGACAAGGGCTGGGTGGCCCGGGAACGGGCTCAGGACAAGCTCTACGCCATCGACCCGATCGTCGCCCGTCTGGCCCATCTCCGGAACCCGGCCCGTCCTGACATCGACACCACGGTCCTGGCCGAGATGCAGATCGGAATGGCGCTCCGGAGATCGGCGGCCGCCTCGGGCCTGCCCTGGACCGCCGAGGAACCCCTCTTCTACCTCCGGACCCCCAACCGGAAGGAGATCGACTTCGTCTCCGAATCTCTCTGCGGGACCGCCGTCGAGGGCAAGTATGTCGACCGGGGGAAGTGGCGAGCAGAAGCCGCCACCGTCGAAGCCTCGGATTTCACGGGCATCCTGGCCACCCGGAGCGTTCTCGATTGCAAGAACCCGGATTCCACCTGGGCCGTCCCGGCGGCCATCCTGGCCTTTCTGGTCGACACCTAGCAGCGGTAGACCCGCTCGGCGTTCCCGGCGAAGAGCTTGTCCCGGGAGGCGTCCCCGAGCCCGGCGGTGACGGTGCTGAAGGTGTCGTAGAGGTCGTCGAAGCTGCCGTGGGCGGAGTCCACGGGGAAGTTGCTGGCGAACATGCAGCGGTCGACCTCGAAGGCCTCGATGGCGGCCTCGAGCCAGGGGGCCAGGGCGTCGACGGCCATCGACCGCAGCGGCATGGCCAGGCCCGAGAGCTTGCAGACGACATGGTCGCCGAGGCCGGCCAGCGCCTCGATGCCGGCCTGCCAGAGGGCCCGCTCCTCCTCCGAGTCCGACCGGGGCCAGCCGGCGTGCTCGATCACGACGGTCAGGTCGTCGAAGCCGGCCAGCCGGGCCGCCGCCCCGGTGAGCTGGTCGGGATGGGCCAGCAGCTCGAAGACCAGGTCCCGCTCGGCCAGCGCCCGCAGCACGGCAGTGTCGGGGACCGGACCGAGGTTGGCGCCCATGGGGCGGACCCCCCGGAACCGGGGGGCGGTCATCTGCCGGTCGATGAGCTCGACGGCCTCGGCCACCGAGGCCGTTGGGGGGAGGCCGCCGATGATTGCGTCGGGACCGCCCCGGGTCTCGGCGGCGGCATCGAGCTCGAGGGTCTCCTCGACCGAGTGGCCGCCGGTGGCGGCGGCGACGTTGACGAACTTCTCGACGTTCCAGCCCGCCGTCTCGGCCCGGTAGGTGTCGACGTCGAACCGCCGGGCCATCCTCGCGCCGTCACCCCCGGCGACGTGGTCGGCCGGCCGGGCCAGGTAGGGGTACCAGTCGGTCCGGGCCGGGTCCCAGAGATGGACGTGGGCGTCGACGATGCGGCTGGGCCGGGCCGTCATCGGGCCCCGACGACCTGCTGGAGAGTGGTGTCGAGCCAGTCGGGGACGGCGGGACCCCCGTAGGTGACGGTCCCGATGGGTCGGGGGTGGCTCCGGAGCCCGAGCCAGCCGGCGCCCACCACCAGCTCGGCCCCGGCCAGGGCGGTGGCCTCGGGGTGGCCGAGCAGGTGGGCGACGAGCGCACCGACGGGACGGGCGGCGTCGTCCTCGGAGGCCTCGATGCCGGCGGTGAAGGCGGTGACCCGGCCCTCGGTGGCCCCGGCCGCGGCCCGGGCCAGCTGGGTCGAGGCCTGGGCCCGGCTCCGGCCCCCGGCCGTGGTGGCGTCCGTCAGGGTCACGAGTGCGACGGTGCGGCCCGAGGCGGCGGCGTAGTCGGCCACGGCCCGGGCCCAGCCGGCGTCGGCATGGATGTCCTCCACGATCCCCCCGTGCTCGGCCAGGACGCCCTTCCACCCGCCGGTCGCGGCGGCGGCCGGCCCGTGGCCGGCGGGGGCGACGACGACGGCGTCGATGGGGCCGGTCGCCTCCACCAGGGCCCCCAGGGCGGCGGCGGCATCGGCGAAGCCCCGGGTGACCTCGACCGGGTGGCAGCTGAGGGACCGGGCCTCGAGGGCGGCGCTGACCGAGGCGGCCAGGAGGGGCCGGTCGCTGACGACGGCACAGGAGCGGACCGGGGAAGATGTGGGCTCGGCGGAGGCCGGCTCGTCGAAGATGGGTCCGAACCGGGGGTTGCTGGCCCCGTCGCTGGCCTGGTTGGCCTCGGCCGTGGCGAAGGCCCGGGGGACGACGGCCTCGAGGACCCGGGCCAGGGAGACGACCCCGTCGGTGCGGACCACCTCGAGGAGGTGGGGCTCGTCGATCACGGCCACCTCGGGGCCGCCGGCGAAGAGGACCCGGCCCCGGCACCAGCCGAAGCCGTCACCGACCAGGTGGGCGCCCAGGGGCCCCAGGTGCTCGGGACCGGGCATGGTGCTGAAGAGGGAGAGCCCGCCCCCACGGGAGGCCCCGCCCATCTGCCGGGCCCGCTCCAGGGCGGCGGCCACCATCCTGGTGGCGGCGATGGGCGAGACGGCGTTCACGGCCACACCCGGGGGGGCCTGGCGGCCCAGCTCCCACGTGAGGGCGGCGATGGCCCGCTTGGCGCAGCTGTAGGCGCCGGCATCGGCGGCCCGCCATCCCGAGCCGGACGTGACCCCGAGGATGCGGCCGTGGCCGGCGGCGGCCATGAGGGGCAGGGCGGCGTCGAGGACGTTCAGGTAGCCTTCGAGGTGGACGGCCAGGACGGCCAGCCAGTCCTCCTCGGTGCCGGAGGCGAAGTAGGTCTGCCGGGTGATGCCGGCCACGTTGACCACGGCGTCGAGCCCGCCGTGCTCCTCGGCCAGCTCCCGGAAGAGGCCGCCGACCGCCTCCGCGTCGGTGACCGACACCGCGGAGGCCCGAGCCGACCCCCCGGCGGCCACGATCCGTCCCGCCGTCGTCTCCTCCGGCTCGGGGAGCTGCTCGGCGCCGTCGAGGGTGACGAGGGGGTCGACGGTGACGACGAACCAGCCGTCCCGGCCCAGCTCCTCGGCGATGGCCCCGCCGATCCCGCCCCCGCCGCCCGTCACGACGGCGACCCGCTGCCGTGTGCTCACGGCGCCGTCGACCGGACCTCGAGCTCGAGGCCCTCGAACCGGCCGTCCCGGAGCCACCCCTCGAGCAGCTCCCGGTAGCCGAACCAGTCGCCGAGGCCCCGGCCGTAGTTGCCGTTGCGGGGGTTCATCGCCTCGGGGTGGCCCTCGTTGTTGATCCGGGACGGGGTGCAGGCGGACATGACGGCGCTGCTGTCGACGTAGGAGCCGACGATCCTCTCCGTCCAGGCCTCCTCGGCCTCGGCGCTCACGTCGAAGACCTCCACCCCCCGGGCCTCGAGCTGTCCGATCGCGCCCCCGACGAACTCGGCCCCGAGCACCGCCAGCTGGGTGTAGTTGACGGTCACCACAGCCTGCTGGCCCGGGGCCGGCATGACGAAGAGGTTCGGAAAGCCACGGCTCATCATGCCGTAGAGGCTGGAGGCGCCGTCGGCCCACTTCCCGGCCAGGGTGACCCCGCCCCGGCCGACGATGTCGTGGCCGGACCGGCGGAACAGGGGGGTGAGCTCGGCCTGGAAGCCGGTGCCGTAGATGAGGCAGTCGACCTCGAACTGCTTCCCGTCGACGACGGGGCCCTGTCCGGTGATCCGCTCCATCCCGGCCGGGCAGTCGACCAGGGTGACGTTGGGGTTGTTCAGGGCCTGGAGGTACTCGTCGTGGAAGCAGGGCCGCTTGCAGATGTACCGGTAGTAGGGCTTCAGGATCTCGGCCGTGGCCCGGTCGGACACCAGCTCCTCGACCCGGTGCCGGTGGGCCTCCATGACCGCGTAGTCGAGCTTCTCGGCGCGGCGGAGGTACTCGGCCGTCGTCATCCCCTCGTCCCGGGGGGGGTGCTGGACCGCGGCGTAGTGGTGCGTCCAGCCGTCGTCGATCAGGTCGACCTCGGTGGGCCGGCCCATCATGATGGCCTGGAAGTTGTCCATCCGGGCCCGCTGCCAGCCCGGCTCGAGCCCGGCCGCGAAGCCGGGATCGGTGGGCCGGTTGCCCCGCTCGCCGATGGCCGACGGGGTGCGCTGGAACACGTAGAGGTGCTTCGCCGACGCGGCCAGGGGAGGCACGCACTGGATGCCGGTCGCCCCGGTGCCGATGAGCCCGACGACCTTGTCGGCCAGGCCCGTGAGGGGCTCGTCCGGCCCGCCGCCCGTAGTCCCGTAGTCCCAGCGGGCCGTGTGGAACGAGGGTCCGGCGAAGTCCTCCATACCGGCGATGGCGGGCAGCTTCAGGAGGTTGAGGATCCCCACCGCCAGCACGTACCACCGGCAGGTGAGCTCGTCGCCCCGGTCGGTGCGGACCCGCCACCGGGCCGTGTCCTCCTGCCACCGGGCCCCGGTCACCCCGGTGTGGAACAGGGCGTCGGTCCCGAGGTCGAACCGGTCGGCGACCGCCTCGAGGTGGGCCAGGATCTCCCCGCCGAAGGCGTAGCGGCGGGTGGGGATGGTGCCGAGCTCCTCGAGCATCGGGAGGTAGATGGTCGACTCGACGTCGCACATCACCCCCGGGTAGCGGTTCCAGTACCAGGTCCCGCCCACGCCACCCGCCTGGTCGACGATGCGGATCCGCTCCACCCCCGCCTTCCGGAGCTGGGCCCCGGCCAGGAGCCCGGCGATCCCTCCGCCCACGATCACGACATCGACGTTGTCGGCGACCGGGTCCCGGTCGACGAAGGGTGTGAAGGGGTCGTCCCGGTATCGGGCGAAGTGCTCGTCGGTCCGGAGGTCGCGGATGTCGGCCCGTCCGGGGACCAGCCGCCTGTCGCGCTCGGCCAGGTACCTGGCCCTGACAGCCTCGGGGTCGTAGCTCGCGGCTCCGCCAGGCATGCCCCAAACACTACCCGTTTTCTATGACGCTGGCGTCAGGAAACGCTCCGGCTCAGGTCAGGCCGGTGCGGCGCAGTTCGGCCCGCCGCCCTCCCCCGGGGTGATCGTCACGCCCTGTCCCACCGGGTCCCCGGCGACGAGGGCGGCGGTGAGGACGGGATCGGCCCGGGCCACCGAGCGCCTCCCCGGAGTCCCGTCGAGGTCGACGAGGACGATCCCGGCCCCGGGCTCCCCGTCGCGTCCGTAGGGGACGGTGGCGGCAACGACGGTGGCGCCGCCGGAGGGGCTGGGGACGATCTCGAGGGGGCGGGCCCCGGCGTCGAGCCGGTCCTGGAGGCCTGGCACCGGCTCGGGGTTCGAGGTCGGCGGGTGGTTCGTGTAGACGCCCAAGGCCTGCTTGGTCAGGTAGTAGCCGTTGCCCTGGACGAGGGTGGCATGGCCCCGGCCGGCCCGGAGCCAGTCGAGGGCGTTGGCGATGGCATGGGTGACGGCGTTGGAGCCGGGGCCGCCGGCGGAGGGGAGGCCGCCGGTCAGGGTGAGGGGGCGGGGGTCGTCGGGGGCGATACCGAGGCTGTCGCGGGCCACCTCGATGGAGCTGGGGAAGCAGGCGTAGAGGTCGAAGGCGCCGAGCTCGTCGAGGGAGGTCCCGGCCATGGCCAGGGCCGTCGCCCCACAGGCCTCGAGGGCGGGGGCCCGGTGGACGGCGGGCCGGGCCGAGAGGTTCCAGACCTCGTGGGCGTCGGCCCAGCCGGTGAGGTAGGCGATGTCGGCGGGGTCGAGGCCGAGATCCCGGGCCGTCCGGGCGTCGGTGACGATGCCAGCCGCCCCCATGTCGACGTCCATGACGGCGTTGCAGTACTTCGGGTAGGGGAGGTTCACCATCCGGTTGTCGGGGGTGACGGTGACGAGCTCGGCGGCGCTGCGCAGGGTCCGGAACCAGGCGTGGGGGTTTCCGGCCGCCACGGCGTTGAGCCCGGCCATGAGCACACCCATGGTCCGGGTGTGCTCCTCCGGGGTCTGGCCGGCCGCGTGGGCCAGGGCCGATTCCACCAGGGCGTACATGGTGGTGGCCTGGTCCAGACCATTGGCCCGTTCGACGGGGTGGACCCCGACGTCCGGCTCGATGGGGGGCCAGGTGTCGGGCCAGCCCTCCGAGGTGGGCCAGTCGAGCCGGAGGCCGGCGGCCTTGGCCCGGCGCCGGGTGGCCAGCGCCTCGGCCCCGGCGATGAGGACCCGGGGCCGGTCCCCGGCCACGACGAGCTCGGCCGCCCGGTTGACGAGCCACTGGGGGACGGATCCCCCCATCCCCGAGCACCGGCTGGTGGCCGTGTCGGCTCCGAGCCTCCGGGCCAGCTCGGCGGCCGGGTCGCCGTGACGCAGCGAGAGGGAGTGGACCATCCAGAGGTGGGTGAGCGAGCGGATGAGCCCCCCGCCCCGGCGGTCGTGGGCGGCGTGGGCGGCCAGCCGGGTGGCCTCCTCCATCAGGGCGAAGGGGTCGGGGGAGGTGGCGGGGTCCTCGACCCGGTTGGTGACCTGGCCGGCGCCGATGAGGACGGGGACCCGGGTCCAGTCGACGGCCATGTCAGTCCTTGGAGCCGGCCATCATCCCGAGGTCGGAGGCCTTGGTCAGCTTGGTGGGGCCGACGCCCTCCCGGCGGCGGGAGACGATGGCGGTGTCGACGTCGGCAGCCTCGGCCCGCAGGGCCCCCACCGTGCACTGCTCCCGGGGCCGGACGGAGAAGGGGTCGAACTGGAAGATCCGCATGGCGTTGGCGTGGGTGATCTTGTCGACCTCGTCGTCGGGCACCCCGGCCAGGTACTTCATGGCCATCTCGGGGGCCTGGGGCCAGGTCGAGTCGGAGTGGGGGTAGTCGCACTCCCAGCAGATGTTCTCGAGGTTGAGGTGACGGCGGCTCTCGATCCCGAAGGCGTCGTCGATGAAGCAGGTGACGATCTGCTCGTTGAAGACCTGGCTGGGGAGCCGGTCCCCGAAGCTCTGACCGGTCCAGGCCTGGTGGTGGGCGTAGACGTAGTCGACCCGTTCCAGGAAGTAGGGGATCCAGCCGATCCCCCCCTCGGACATGGCGATCCGGAGGTCGGGGTACTTCCGGAGGACCGGGGACCAGAGGATGTCCGCCGCGCACTGGATCATGTTGATGGGCTGGAGGCTGATGAGGACGTCGAAGGGGGCGTCGGGGGCGGTGATCATCAGCTGGGAGGAGGAGCCGATGTGGAGGCAGACCACCGTCCCCGTCTCGGAGCAGGCCGTCCAGAAGGGGTCCCAGTGGTCGCTGTGGAAGCTGGGCCAGCCCAGCTTGGAGGGATTCTCGGAGAAGGTCACGGCATGACAGCCCTTGGCCGCCATCCGCCTGACCTCGGCCGCCATGAGGGCCGGGTCCCAGATGGGGGGGAGGGCCAGGGGGATGAACCGGCCCGGGTAGGCCCCGCACCACTCGTCGACGTGCCAGTCGTTGTAGGCCCGGAGCATGGCCAGGCCCAGCTCCTTGTCCTCGGTCCGGGCGAAGAGCTGGCCGCAGAACTGGGGGAAGGAGGGGAAGCACATCGACCCGAGGACGCCGTTGGCGCTCATGTCCCGGACCCGCTCGTCGATGTCGTAGCAGCCGGGCCGCATCTCCTCGAAGGAGGTCGGCTCGATCCCGTACTCCTCGGGGGGCCGGCCCACCACGGCGTTCAGGCCGACGTTGGGGATCTCGTTGCCCTCGTAGACCCAGAAGTCGGTCCCGTCCTCCTTGTGGACGATCCGGGGGGCCCGGTCCCGCCACTTGGCCGGGACGTGCTGGTCGAACATGTCGGGGGGCTCGACGACGTGGTCGTCGACACTGACGAGGATCAGGTCCTCTGCGCGCACCGGTTCCCTCCTCCGTCCGGCCCCGGTCGGGCCGTCACAACCCCGTGATCATACCTGACATCGGTGTCAGGCAGCGGGGTCGGGGCGGTCGTAGACTCGCTCACCATGAGTCTGTCGGACCCTCCCCGCGGCGTGGCCGGGGTGGCCGCCGCCGATCCCGACCGGGTGGCCCTGGTCTGCGGGGAGGAGCGGGTGACCTTCGGCGCCCTCGACGCGTCCGCCAACGCCGTGGCCCACCGGCTGGCCGGGGCCGGTGTCGGGCCCGGGGACCGGGTCGCCGTCCTGGCCGGCAACGGCACCGGGATCTTCGCCGTCTGGAACGGGGTGGCCCGCCTGGGGGCCCTGGTCGTCCCGGTCTCCTACCGGCTGACGAGCCCCGAGATCGCCTACATCCTGGCCGACTCCGGTGCCACCGTCTTCGTCCACGACGGCTCCCCGGCCGCCCTCGAGGCCGCCGCCGGGGTGGGGTCGGCCCTCACCGTCGACGAGGCCCTGGCCGACCCCCGACACGACCCGCCCGGGGAGGAGTTCCTAGGCTCCCCGGTCACCGTCTTCACCTACACCTCGGGGACGACGGGGCGGCCCAAGGGGATCGCCCGGGCCGCCCCGGCCCCGGCCCGGGAGGCCGCAACGGCTCCCTTCGCCGCCTTCTGGGGCTTCGGCCCCACCGACGTCCATCTCCTGTGCGGACCCGCTTACCACACCGCCCCCGGCGCCTACGCCCAGATGACCCTGGTCGAGGGGGGCCGGGTCGTGATCATGCCCAGGTGGGACGCCACCGAGTGCCTGCGGCTCATCGAATCGGAGGGGGTCACCACCTCCCACATGGTCCCGGCCAACTTCATCCGGATCCTCGAGGCCGACTGGGAGGCTGTCGACCGGTCGAGCGTCCGGCGGATCCTCCACGCCGCCGCCCCCTGCCCGGTGCCGGTGAAGCGGCGCATCCTCGAGGTCTTCCCGGCCGGGACGGTCTGGGAGTACTACGGGGCCAGCGAGGGGATGGCCTCGGTGGCCTCCCCCGAGGACTGGCTGGCCCGGCCCGGGACGGTGGGCCGGCCCTTCCCCGGGCTCTCGGTGAAGATCCTCGACGAGGAGGGCCGGGAGCGGCCCCCGGGGGAGATCGGCCAGATCTACATCTCCGCCTTCCCCGGCCACCGCTTCGAGTACCACAACGCCCCGGAGAAGACCGAGGGGGCCTGGAAGGAGACCCACTTCACCGTGGGGGACCTCGGCTCCCTCGACGCCGAGGGCTACCTCTTCCTGGCCGACCGGCGGACCGACCTGATCATCTCGGGGGGCGTCAACATCTACCCGGCCGAGGTCGAGACGGCCCTCATCGAGGACGACGCCGTCGTCGACGCCGCCGTCTACGGGATCCCCGACGACCGGATGGGGGCCGTCGTCCACGCCGTCGTCGAGGTCCGACCCGGGGCCGCCAGGGACGCCGGGGCCCTCCTGGAGCGCCTGGCCACCCGGCTGGCCGGCTTCAAGGCCCCGAGGACCGTGGAGTTCGTCGACGAGCTCCCCCGGGAGCCCAACGGGAAGGTGCTCAAGACCCGGCTCCGGGAACGGCATCTCCGGGCCGAGGTTCCGCCCGGCTGAGGGCCGGGGTCGGCCAGAGGTCCTCCGGCTCCCGGCCCCGGGTCTCGGGAAGGAGGAGGTAGAGCAGGGCCGAGACCGCGGCCGGGGCGAAGGTGATCCCGGCCGCCACCCCCCAGCGGCCGGCGTCGGCCAGGGCCCCGAAGACGACGAGGCCGGTGGCAGCTCCGAGGACCCCGGCGGCCACCTGCCAGCCCGAGACCGAGGCCCGGACGGCGGTGGGGAAGAGCTCGTTCAGGAGGGCCCCGGCCCCGGGGGCGAAGACCGATCCGGCCAGGACGCCGAGGAGGTAGCCGGCGAAGAAGGCGGCCACCGACCCGCTGTACATGAGGATGCCGCCCCCGGCCATGGCCAGGACGGCTCCGGCACAGGTGGGCCGGCGGCCCAGTCGGTCGGCCAGGGCCCGCCCGAGGAGGAGGCCGGGCAGGCCGATGACACCGGCGGCGACGACCATGGCGGCCAGGACCGGTCCGGAGCGGTGGAGGACGTCCTGGCCGTAGAGGAAGACGTAGCTGTTGGCCGGGCCGGTGACCACGCTCACGGCGAAGGCCAGGAGGCCGACGACGACCAGGCGGGCCCGGTAGGGGGCGGCCACCGCTCCGACGACGGGTCGGGCGTGGTCGCCGGCCCCGGCGGACAGCGCGAACCGGTCGGGCTCGGTCACCCAGGAGCGGAGGAGGGCCAGGCCGGCCAGGGGGAGGGCGGCCAGGGCGAACAGCCCCCGGAAGCCGAGGGCGGCGATGACGCCGTGGAGGACGGCGGCCAGGCCGGCCCCGGCGGCATAGCCGGCCGCCACCAGGGCCATGGCCCTGGTCCGGTCCCCCGACCCGGTCTGCTCGGCCGCCGAGACGCCGGCCAGGGCGTTGGTGGCGCTGAGGAGGGGCCGGCCCAGGGCGAAGATGACCACGAACCACCAGTAGCCCGGGCTGGTCGCAGCCAGGACGGTGAGGGCCAGCCCCCCGGCGCAGGTGGCCAGGAGGGTGCGCCGCCGACCGTAGCGGTCGGCCAGCCCGGCGACGGGGAGGGCGCCCAGGGAGGCCAGCCGGATGACGGCCAGGCCGAGGCCGAGCCGGGTCCCCGACAGCCCAGCCTGATCGGCCACCGAGGTCCCCCCGACGACGTGGCCGAAGCCCCGGGCCACGTCCCCGAGGGCGGCCACGATCCCGAACTGGCCGAAGCCCGAGGCCAGGGCCACCAGGGCCACGCCCACCACGGCACGGTCGGTCCAACGGTGGAGGTGGAGCGTGAGGGCGGGGGGTCCGTCTGCGGCGGGCACGGCAGTTCAGTCTGACCGGGCCGGGCCCTGCGGTGTCGGAAGCCCCGTCCCTCCCGAACCCTGACGCCGGTGTCGGAGAACGGTCGGGGACCGCTACCGTGGGCGGGGTGGAACACGACCCCCCCGGCCCGACGCCTCCCGGGCTCCTCGTCGATCCCCTGCCGGGGGTCCCCGGCCGCCGGGAGGGGACCATCCGCCGGACCATGCACATCGACGTCGGCCACCGGCCCGGTCCGGGGTCGGCCCTGCCCATGGCCGGAGCCGCCCGGGACCTGGTGACCCCGGCCGGTCCCGGCGGCCCGACGGTCCTGGCCGAGGTGGCCATGACGGCCGGGTTCGACGAGGGCCGGACCCTGGTCCAGCTGGAGACCACCCCGGACGCGGCCTGGGCCGCCGGACTGGTCGGGACCCGGGCCGGGGGCGGCTTCCGGCGCCACCTCGACGGGCTCACCCCCGCCGGCGAGGCCCGCTCGCTGCTCCGTCAGGTCCTCGACGACCTGCCCGCCGCCATGCTGATCTCGGGCTACGCCTGGATGCGCCTGGCCCGGCGGAGCGGCATCGACGCCTCCGTCCTGGTCCCGGTGGACATGGAGGAGCGGATGAACGACCTCTGCTCGGGCTGGCGCAAGGGCGGTTCGGCCATGGACAGCGTCCGGGCCGGGGGCGGGGTCCCCCTCCAGGACTGCCCCCCCGCCACCGATCTGGTCGGCACCGACACCGACGGCTGGCACCGGATCGGCCCGCTCGCCCCGGACTGGATGCGCCGCCGTCGCCTCCTCGACGTCGGGCTGGGCCCGGACGGCCGGTTCTCGGTCTGGGCCATGTTCCGGGACACGGTCGGGGAGGCCGACGGCTCCGAGGCCGTCCTCCACGAGTACGCCGTGACGGTGGAGGGGACCGGGACCACCCTGGAGTCGGTGGTGGCCGAGCCCAGGGTCCTCCCCTTCCTGGAGTGCCCCGGGGCGGCCGGTGCCGTGGGCCGGCTGGCCGGGATGGACCTGGCCGAGCTGCCTGAGTCCGTGCCCGTCACCCTGACCCGGACGGACTCCTGCACCCACCTGAACGACCTGCTCCGGTCCCTGGGGGGAGCGGCCGCCCTGGTCGAGGCAGCCCGGGCCGTCGTCTGACCGGCCCGGCCGGCGTCAGGAGGTGGCCCGCTCCAGGATGTGGACCCCGCAGGCCGAGCCGAGGCCGATGACGTGGGTGAGGCCCACCCGGGCCCCCTCGATCTGGCGGTCCCCGGCCTCGCCCCGGAGGTGGGTGGCCACCTCGTAGAGGTTGGCCACGCCGGTGGCCCCGATGGGATGGCCCTTCGAGATGAGGCCGCCGGAGACGTTGACCGGGGTGGTCCCGTCCCGCCAGGGGGCCCGCCGGTCGATGAAGTCGCCGGCCCCGCCCGGCTCGCAGAGCTGGAGGTTCTCGTAGTGGATCAGCTCGGCGGTGGCGAAGCAGTCGTGGAGCTCGACCAGGTCGAGGTCGGACGGCCCCAGCCCGGCCTGCTCGTAGGCCTGGGCCGCGGCCCGCTTGGTCAGGGTGCTGACGTCGGGCTGGGCCGTGTCGCTCTCCACGTAGGGATCGGAGGTGAGGACCGAGGCCGAGATCTTCACGGCCCGCCGCCGGACCCCGGGGTCGAGGGTCTTGAGCTTCGTCCCCGTGCAGACCACCACGGCGGCGGCCCCGTCCCCGGTGGGGCAGCACATGAGGAGGGTGTTGGGGTAGGCCACCATCTCGGCCCCCATGACCTCCTCCAGGCTGAAGACCTTCCGGTACTGGGCCAGGGGGTTCAGGGCGGAGTGGGCGTGGTTCTTCTCGGCCACCTTGGCGAACTGCTCGAAGCCGACCCCGTCGTGCTCGTAGGCGTACTCCATCCCGGCCTGGGCGAAGACCCCGGGCATGAGCTGGGTGCCGAGGATCCCCTCCACGGGCATCACCGACCCGTAGCGGCCCGAGGGCTCGTAGCCGGCCGGCTCGGGCCGGGCCCGGCCGGCGCTGCCCAGGAGGCCCATCTTGCCCATCTGCTCCACCCCCACGGCCAGGGCCATGTCGGCCTCGCCGGCTTTCAGGGTGAGGAGGGCGGTCCGGACAGCGGTGGCGCCGGTGGCGCAGGCGTTGGCCACGTTGTAGACGGGGATTCCTGTCTGGCCGATCTGCTTCTGGAGCCGCTGGCCCAGCATGTTGGGGGCCTCGGTGAGACAGCCCACGGCCAGGGTCTGCATCTCGGCGATGGTGGCCGAGGCGTCGTCGAGGGCGTCGAGGGCGGCGGTGGCGGCGAGGTCGATGACGTCACGGTCGGGGAACCGCCCGAAGGGGGTCATCGAGGCCCCGATGATCCAGAGGTCGTCTGCCATGGGGTGGTTCTCCCGTTCAGGTGGCGGGGGCGAAGCCGAAGGCCACGGCCTCGGTGCCCTCGACGTCGGTACCGCAGGTGAAGGTGGTGAGCGCCACCCGCATCCCCAGGGTGACCTGGGCCGGGTCGGGCTCGACGTCTCTGATGTTGGCCTTGACCACCCCGCCCCCGTCGAGGGCCACCACGGCCGAGACGTAGGGGACGGGGACGTTGGGGGCGGCCCGCTTCACGATGGTGAAGGCCCGGACGGTGCCGGTGGTCCCGAGGGGGCGGTGCTCGAACTCCCGGGCCCCGCACCGGGCGCAGGCGTTGCGGCGGTCGAAGAAGAGGGCCCCGCAGGCCGTGCAGGCGTTGGCCCGGAGGACCGGGCCGCCGGCACCGTCGAGGGAGAGATAGTCGACGACGGGGACACGGCGGGGGGCTTCGGTCACGCCGGGAGCGTATCCGACCCCTGACGTCCACGTCAGGTCCGGGGACTGGCCCGACGTTGACGCCGGCGCGGCCGGCGGGGTAGCAAGCAGGGTCGCCCGCCGGGCGTTGGAAGGGGGAGGCCGTGTCGGAGGTGCCGTCGGGGAAAGGACCGGAAGAGCCGACGCCCGAGGAGGAGCTCCTCCACCGGGTCGAGGACGGGGTGGTCTGGATCACCCTCAACCGCCCGAAGGCGGCCAACGCGGTGACGCCCGACCAGCGGAACCGGATGATCGAGCTCCTCGAGGAGGCCAGCGCCTCGCTCCTGGTCCGGGCCGTGGTCCTCACCGCCACCGGCGACCGCTTCTGCACCGGAGCCGACCTCCGGGCCGGACAGCGGCCACCTCCCCCTAAGCCCGAAGGAGCCCCCGACCGGGTCATCGGCGACGCGGCCCGGATGATCCGGACCGGCGCCCAGCGGCTCATCGCCGCCGTCCTCGACTGCGAGAAGCCGGTGATCGCTGCCGTGAACGGGACGGCGGCTGGGATGGGGGCCCACCTGGCCTTCGCCTGCGACCTGGTGGTGGCGGCCGAGGAGGCCCGGTTCATCGAGGTCTTCGTCCGGCGGGGGATCTCCCCCGACGCCGGCGGGGCCTACCTCCTCCCCCGGCTGGTGGGCCTCCAGAAGGCCAAGGAGCTCATCTTCTTCGGCGACGACCTCCCCGCCGCCGAGGCGGCCCGGATCGGTCTCGTCAACCGGGTGGTGCCCCGGGAGGAACTGATCGGGGTGGCCGGTGAGCTGGCGGCCCGGCTGGCCGCCGGTCCCACCAAGGCCATCGGGGCGGCCAAGTGGCTGCTGAACCGCTCGTTCGAGTCGGACCGGCGGACCGCCTTCGACGAGGAGGCCATGGCCCAGGACCTCGTGGTCCACAGCGTCGACGCCGGTGAGGGGCTCCGGGCCTTCGCCGAACGTCGGGACCCGGAGTTCCGGGGCTTCTGAGGGACCCGCCCACAGCGGGAACCCGCTTCCCTCCCGGTGTAACCTGACGCAGAAGTCAGAGAACTCCGAGGGAGCTGGAGGCTGGGGTGGAGCTGGAACTCTCGGAGGAGCAGCAGGAGCTCCAGGAGTCGGTCCGGGCCGTCCTCGAGCGCGAGTCCCCCGTCGCCCTGGCCCGTCGGGTGGTCGAGGAGGGGGAGGGGGCGGAGGATCTCTGGGCCCGGATGGTAGAGCTCGACTGGACCGCCCTGGCCGTTCCGGTCGAAGACGGTGGCCTGGGCTTCGGCGTGGTAGAGCTGGTCGTGGTGGCCGAGCAGCTCGGCCGGGTCCTCTCCCCGGGGCCCTATCTGGCTACGGCCTCCCAGTACGCCCCGGCCGTGCGGGCCGCTGGGTCCGGGGCCCAGCGCAAGCGGCTCCTCGGAGCGGTGGCCGTCGACGGGGTCACCGGGAGCCTGGCCGTGGCCGAGTCGGCGGGGTCCTTCGAGGTGGGATCGGTCGAAGCGACGGCCACGGCCGAGGGGGACGGCTGGCGGCTCGACGGGAAGAAGTGCTTCGTGATGGAGGCGGGCCGGGTCCGGAGACTGGTGGTGGCGGCCCGGCTGGCGGGGACGGTCGGCGGCGACGGGATCGCCCTCTTCGACGTTCCCACCGACGCCGTCACCGTCGTCCCCACCTCGGCCCTCGACGCCACCAGGGGGCTCGCCACCGTCGTCCTCGACGGGGTCCGGGTCGGCGGTGACGACGTCCTGGGCGAGCCGGGCTCGGCCGGTCAGTCCCTCCAGCGGGCCCTCGACGAGGCCACCGTGGTCCTCGCCGCCGAGATGGTGGGGACGTGCCAGGGCATCCTCGAGGTCGTCCTCGCCTACGCCGGGGAGCGGGAGCAGTTCGGGGTGAAGATCGGCTCCTTCCAGGCCGTGAAGCACAAGCTGGCCAACATGTACGTGGCCGTCGAATCGGCCCGGGCCACGGCCTACTTCGCCGCCGCCGCCCTCGACGAGGACGACGACCGGGTCCCCATGGCCGTCTCCATGGCCAAGGCCGCCGTGGCCGACTGCCAGAAGCTGGTGGCCCAGGAGGGGATCCAGTGCCTGGGAGGTATCGGCTACACCTGGGAGCACGACATGCACCTCTACGTGAAGCGGCTCAAGACATCGGCCGCCCTCTTCGGCACCGGGGCCGAGCACCGGGCCCGGGTGGCGACCCTCCTGGGGCTCTGAGCGGGCCGGCCGCTCCGGCCGTCGGCCGGCCCCGAACGATAGGGTCGGCCATGGCAGATCGCCCTGTCGCCCTCGTCACCGGGGCCTCCTCCGGGCTCGGGGAGCGCTTCGCCCGGGATCTGGCCGCCACCGGCCACGACCTGGTGGTGGTGGCCCGCCACCGCCACAACCTGGAGCGCCTGGCCAGCGAGCTCGCCGCCGCCCACTCGACCGTTACAGAGGTACTGCCCGCCGACCTGGCCGACCCCCGGGAGCTGGCGCTGGTGGCGACCCGGATCCGGGACGGGGACCCCGTCGACGTGCTCGTCAACTGTGCCGGCTTCGGCAGCTACGGCCGCTTCCAGGACCTCCCCGTCGAGGGGGAGACCGGCCAGGTCGACGTCAACGTCACGGCGCTGGTCGTCCTCAGCCACGCCGCCCTCTCGGTCATGGTGCCGCGGCGCTCGGGCCGGCTCCTGAACGTCTCGTCCACGGCCGGGTTCGTCCCCGGCCCGGGCAGCGCCACCTACTCCGCCACCAAGGCCTTCGTGACCTCCTTCACCGAGGCCCTCCACGAAGAGGTGGCCCGGAGCGGGGTCCACGTCACCGCCCTGTGCCCCGGTTTCACCCGGACCAATTTCCAGGCCCGGGCCGGGGTGGAGACGAGGGCCCTGCCCTCCTTCGCTTGGGCCGAGGCCGGCCCGGTGGTGGCGGCCGGGTTGGCCGCCCTGGAGCACAACCACGCCGTCTGCGTCCCCGGCTTCGTCAACAAGGTCGTGGCCGTCTCACCCCGCCTCGGACCCCGGAGCCTGGTCCGCCGGGTGGCCGGGTTGGTGGTCAACCGGCTCTGACAGACCCGGGGCGCCGCCCGGCGCGGTGATCGCCGCCACCCGACTCGGTCCCGACGCCGCCGTGGGCGGCGCCACCCGGTGGGAGCTGCTCTACCACTCGACGAACCTCGACAACCAGGACGTGGCTGTGAGCGGGGCCCTGTTCGTCCCAGGCGGGGCTCCCCCCGCCGACGGGCGGCCCGTCGTCTCCTGGGGCCACGGAACCACCGGACTGGCCGACCGCTGTGCACCGTCGGAGCTGGCCAACCTCTACTACAACGAGTACGCCCAGGAGGTCCGGACCTTCCTCGGCGCCGGCTACGTCGTCGCTGCCACCGACTACCCCGGGCTCGGGACACCGGGCACCCTCCTACCTCGTGGGGGTGGACGAGGGCAACGCCGTGGTCGACATCGTGACCGCAGCCCGTCGGCTCGTGCCCCAGTTGGCCGCCACCTGGTTCGTCGTCGGCCACTCCCAGGGCGGCCAGGCCGCCCTCTTCGCCACCCGGGCCCAGGCCCGGGCCCCGGGCTCCACCTGGGGGCCACCGTGGCCAGCGCCGTCTCCCTCATCCTGCCGGCCGTGATCAGCCCGGGGGACACCTCCGACCGGTCCTACGCCGTCGAGGCGGTGGTCGGGCTGTCCGCCGTCGACCCCGCCGTCGATCTCCACACCGTCTTCGGCCCGGCCGGCCGGGCCCAGCTCCCCCTCGTACTCGACACCGGGTGTCTCGAGCAGACCGACACCGCCTTCAGCGGCACCGACCCGACCCAGATCTTCAGCCTGGATCCCGCCGCCCTGGCCGCCCTCGATGCCGAGCTCGGCCGGGACGACGATCCCGACGTCGCCGCCACGGTGGGGCCGGTGCTGGTGGTTCAGGGAGCCGACGACGTCGATGTCCCCGCCACCGTCACGGCCGCCCTGGTGGCCCACCTCCACCAACTCGGCTCCGACGTCACCGAGCAGGTCTACCCGGGGCTGAACCACGACCAGGTCCTGGGTCCCTCGATCTGTGACCAGCTGGCCTGGCTGTCCAGCCACGGCGGACGGCCCGCCGCCCCCTGCACCGCCTACCGGACCGACCTCCTGAGTCGGCGGCGACGCTCCGGCCAGGCCTGGCCGAGCCGGGCTGTCGACCGGCGTCAGCTCCGGGGCAGCCGGAGGACGCGCTCGGCGATGATGTTCCGCTGGATCTCGGAGGTGCCTCCGGCGATGGTCCCGGCGAAGGACTGGAGCCAGTGCTCGACCCAGGCCTCGTCGCCGCCCCGGCCGATGGCGGGGGCGTCGTCGCGGTCCAGGTCGACGCCATGGGGACCGAGGGCCTCGGCCAGGTCGAGCGCCAGGTTCCGGCGGAGCTCGCTGCCGAGGAGCTTGAGGACGGAGTGCTCGGGGGCCTTCATCCCCCGCTGGACCTTGGCGAAGCCCTGGTAGCCGAGGAGTTTGAGGGCCTGGGCCCCGATGGCGGCCCGGGCCAGGGTGTCACGGAGCAGGGGGTCGTCGGCCAGGCGACGCCCCCCGGGAAGCGCCACCGAAGCGGTCTCGACGACCCGGGTCAGCATCCGCTCCAGCCCCGAGGCCTCGTTGATCCAGAGCATGCCCCGCTCGTGGGCCAGGGACCCGCCGGCGATGGCCCAGCCGTGGTGGAGCTCCCCCACGAGCCGGTCGGCCGGCACCTCGACATCGGTGAAGAAGACCTCGTTGAAGTCGGTGTGGTGCTGGTCGGTGAGCTCGGCGATGGGCCTGGTCTCGATGCCCGGCGTGGTCATGTCGATGATGAGGACGCTGATCCCGGCGTGCTTGGAGGCCTCGGGATCGGTCCGGACGAAGCAGAAGCAGAGGTCGGCGTGGTGGGCGCCCGAAGTCCAGACCTTCTGGCCGTTGACCACGAACCGGTCCCCGTGGAGCTCGGCCCGGGTCCGGAGGCCGGCCAGGTCGCTCCCGGCGTCGGGCTCGCTCATCCCGAGGCACCAGGCCAGCTCGGCCTTCAGGGTGGGGAGCGCATAGCGCTCCTTCTGCTCCTCGGTTCCCCAGTCCAAGATCGAGGGGGTGATGATGGAGAGACCCTGGGGGTTGGCCGAGCGGGAGACGCCCAGGCCGGCCAGTTCCTCGAAGTAGACCATCTGCTGGACCGACGTGGCGTTGCGGCCGCCGTACTCCGGGGGCCAGCCCGGGACCAGCCAGCCGTTGTCGAACAGGAGCCGCTGCCAGCGCCGGGACCAGGCCGGCATGTGGGCCGAGGAGAGGGACCGCTCCGAGCGCTCCTCCGGGGAGGGGAGATTGTCCTCGAGCCAGGAGCGGAGCTCGGCCCGGAAGGCCTCGGTCTCCTCGTCGTAGTGCAGCCGCACGGCGCCGATCGTAGCCCGGATGCTGACGTCGGCGTCAGTCATCGGGACGGGGAGGCCGGCGGCCCCGGGCCCGGCTAAGAATTCATAGGTGGCCAGCCTGCCGTCCAAGCCCATGACCCGGAAGCGGGCCGCCACCATCATCTGGATCTCCCGAGTCTTCGACCTCCTGATGCTCCTGGGCCTGGTCGTGGTGGACCGGGTCGCGTCGGAGCGTCACGGTTCCGCCGCCGGCATCCTGGCGGTGCTGGTCATGGTGATCGGATTCGTGGTCCTGGGCGAGGCGGTCCTGTTCCCCCGGCTCCGGGCCGAGGCCGAGCGGGAGGAGACGGGGGTCAGCCCCTGAGCACGCCGGGGTTGACGATGTTGACGGGGGCTCCGGCCCCGTAGCCGACGACCTGGTCGAAGATGTCGGAGAACTGGAGCTCGTACTCGTCGACGGTCACGTAGCCGATGTGGGGGGTGGCCACGACGTTGTCGAGCAGGAGGAGGGGATCGGTCGGGTCCACCAGTGGCTCCTCCTCGAAGACGTCGACGGCGGCCAAGGCGGGGCGGCCGGCCCGGAGGGCGGCCACCAGGGCCCCGGGTTCGACCAGGCCGGCCCGGCTGGTGTTGACCAGGAGCCCGGTGGGTTTCATGGCGGCGAGGTCCCCGGCCGTCACGATGCCCCGGGTGGCGTCGACGAGGCGGAGATGGAGGGAGGCGACGTCGGCGGTGGCGAAGAGGGCGCGCTGGTCGGGGGCGACGGCGTGGCCGTCGGCCCGGGCGGACTCGAGGGAGTCGGGGCGGGACCAGACCAGGACGTCCATCCCGAAGGCCGTCCCGTAGCCGGCCACGGCCCGGCCGATACGGCCGTAGCCGAAGATCCCCAGGGTCCGGCCCCGGAGGCCGTTCCCCACCCCGCTCTGCCAGTTCCCGGCCCGGAGCGAGGCCATCTGCTGGGGGATCCGCCGGGTCGCGGCCAGGACCAGGCCCCAGGTCAGCTCGGCGGCGGCGTAGGAGGGGACGCCGGGGTGCTGGAAAGAGGAGACGATCACCCCCCGCCGGGTGCAGGCCTCGATGTCGATGTGGGGGTAGACGCTGCGCTGGCTGATGAGGCGGAGGGCCGGGAGCCGGTCCAGCAGCTCGGCGGTGATCCGGGTCCGCTCCCGGATCAGGACCAGGGCCTCGGTGTCGGCCAGTCGTCCGGCCAGGACGTCGGTGTCCTGGGTGTGGTCGTTCCAGACGGTGACGTCGTGCCCGTCCAGCTTGGCGAAGCAGGGCAGGGTCCTGAGGGTGTCGAAGGTGTCGTCGAGGATGGCGACCTTCACGAGACTCCTCGGGTGAGCAGCATCGAGCCGGCGATGGGCCCGCCCCCGGCGGCCACCACGGCCACCTCGGGGTGGCCGGCCACCTGGCGGTCGCCGGCCTCGCCCCGGAGCTGGAGGCAGGCCTCGTGGAGGTGACCGAAGCCGTGGAGGCGTCCCCCGGAGAGCTGGCCCCCGCCGGTGTTGAGGGGGAGGGAGCCGTCACGGGCGATCCGGGCCCCGCCCTCGACGAAGGGTCCGCTCTCGCCCCGACCACAGAAGCCGAGGGCCTCGAGCCAGACCATGGTGATGATGCTGAAGCCGTCGTAGAGCTGGGCCATGTCCACGTCGGCGGGGGTGAGGTCGGTCCGCTCCCACATCGACGCGGCGGCGTCGCGGGCGGCCATGGTCGTCATGTCGTCGAACTGGTCCCAGCTGGGCCGGCCCCGCAGAGCCGTCCCGATGGCGTTGACGCCGACCACGCCCCGGGGGGCGTCGGGGGCATCGTCCCGGTGGGAGACGAGGACGACGGTGGCGCCGTCACAGGGGGCGTCGCAGTCGTAGAGGCAGAGTGGGGTCGAGATCATCCGGGCGGCCAGGTAGTCGTCCAGGGACATCGGGTCCCGGTAGATAGCCTTCGGGTTCATCGCCGCGTTGCGGCGCCCGTTGAGGGCGATCTGACCGAGTTGCTCCCGGGTCAGGCCGAACTCGTGGAACCGTCGCTCGGCCACGAGCGCCAGCCAGTTGGCGGCGGAGACGGCCCCGAAGGGGAGAGTCCACTGAAGCCAGCCCGAGAACCGGGGGACTCCTCCTCCTCCTCCTCCTCCTCCTCCGCCGCCTCCGATGCCCTGGCGACCCCCGGTGCCCTGGGCCGTGGACTCGGTCACGGTCCGGTAGACGAGGACGTTTCGGGCCAGGCCGGCGGCGACGGCCAGGCAGGCGGAGAAGACGGCGCCGATCTGGGCCGCTCCCTCGGAGCCCCCGTCGTGCCAATTGAGCCTGAGTCGGAGGGCGTCCTGGACCTCGGCCGTCCCCGGGCCGCCGAAGCCGGCCGGACCGAAGCCGCCGCCCGGGTAGGTGGCGATGCCGTCGATGTCGTCCCGGGTGAGGCCGGCGTCGGCGATGGCGGCCAGGCAGCCCTCGACGGTGAGGTCGAGGCCGGAGCGGCCCAGGCGGCGGCCGACGGCGGACTGGCCGATCCCGGAGATGACGGCCCGCCGCTCCAGGGGCTCCTCCGCCCCGGTCATGAGGGAACCCGCTCGAAGAGGGGGAGCCAGACGTCGTCGCGGTGCTCGAAGACGACCCGGACCTCGGCCCCGATCCGGAGGTCTCCGGCCTCGAAGCCGACGAGGTTTGTGGTGAGACGGACGTCGTCCTGCTCGACGATGGTGACGAGGCCGATGGCGTAGGGCTCGGAACCGGGGATCCACTCCTGGTGGTTCACGGTGAAGGAGTGGACGAGGCCGCGGCCGGAGACGGCCTCGGGGACGAGGTCGCCGTCGAGGCAGTAGGGGCAGACGGGCCCCGGGGGGTGGACGTAGCGGCGGCAGGCCGTGCACCGCTGGAACCGCAGGAGGCCGTCGGCACCCCCGGTCCAGAAGAACCCGTTCTCCTCGTCCAGGCGGGGCAGGAGTCGGAAGGCGGGACCGCTGGCGATCATGCGCCGACACTACGTCACCGGGACCCGACCTGACACGGACGTCAGGGCAGACAGCGAGGGCAGTACGCTTCGGCGCGGTGGCACCGAGACGGATCCTGGTAGTGGGTGGTTCCTCGGGGATCGGCCGGGCCCTGGCCGTGGCGGCGGGGCGGGCCGGGAACGGGGTCGCCGTGGCCGCCCGCCGGGCCGATCTCCTGGAGGCGGTGGCGACCGAGGCCGGGCTCGCCGCCCATGCCCTCGTCTGTGACGTGACCGACGAGGGGGCCTGCCGCCGGTTGGTGGACGAGGCGGCCGCGGCTCTCGGGGGTCTCGACTCCGTGGTCTACGCCACCGGGGCTGCGTCGCTGGGTCGGATCGCCACCACCGGGGCGGCCGCCTGGCACCGGATGCTGGCCACCAACGTCGTCGGGGCCTCTCTGGTCGTGGCGGCCGCGCTGGACCATCTCCGGCGGGGGACCGTCCCCACCGTGGCCCTCCTCTCGTCGGCCACCGTCGACCGGCCCTGGCCCTGGCTCATCCCCTACGAGGCCAGCAAGGCCGCCCTCGATGTTCTGGGCCTGGGCCTCCAGGCCGAGGAGCCCTGGCTCCGGGTTGTCCGGATCGCCGTCGGGCCCACCCTCACGGGGTTCGGCGACGGTTGGGACCCCGAGCTGGCCGAGATGGCCTTCGCCCACTGGGCCGAGGAGGCCTACCTGGACGGTCCCGTCGGGGAGGCCGACGCCCTGGCGGCGTCGATCCTGGCCACCCTGGACCCGGAGTCCCAAGGCGGTTGCTGAGGACCATCTGGTGAGTTGGAGGAGCCGGGCCCGGCGTCGGCGCTAGGGGGTCAGGGTCGAGACCGACCCGGGCTGGCCGCAGGTGGAGGGTGGGGCCGTCCCGGCCAGCCGGGCCGTCAACCAGGCCACGATGGTGGGGCCGGCCAGGGTGACGACGGTACCGTGGGTGGCCCCGGTGACGTGGAGGTAGTCGACGGTGTCGCCGATGGGGCAGGCCTGGGAGGCCACGTAGAGGTCGGTCAGGGCCGGGGGGACGGTCTGGTCGGCGGTGCCCTGGACGACGAGGATGGGAGCCCCCGTGCGGGCCCGGCCCGGGTCGTTCAGCTTGGCGTGGGCCAGGACCACGGGGTCGGTGGCGGCCGAGGCCGGGAACAGGGTGGTCGGTCCCAGCCCGGCCGCCTTCCGGTCGGAGTCGACCTGGTTGGCGCATTCCCTGTCGACGTGGGCGGCGGCGAAGGCCTGGCCGGCCGGGGTGAGGACGCTCGAGAGGGGGAGGTCCCGGTAGGTCTCGGCCCAGGTGTAGGAGGCGAGCAGCTCGAAGCCGGCCACGCCGCCGGCGGCCGGGTTGTCGGCGATGGCCACGATCGTGCTCAGGTTGGTGGCCGGGGCGGCCGCCACCACGCCGACGACGTGGAGGTCGGGGGCGTAACCGGCGGCGAGCTCCCCGGCGAAGAGGGCGGCCTGGCCGCCCTGGGAGTGGCCGTAGATCAGGACGGTGGTGCTGGTGGAGAGGGCCGGGAGCTGGCGGGCGGCCCGGGCGGCGTCGAGGACGCCCTGCCCCTCGCTCTGGCCCAGGAGGTAGGGATGGAGGCCGGGGGTGCCGAGACCCTCGTAGTCGGTGGCGGCCACGACGAAGCCGGCTGTCAGGTAGAGACTCAGGTCGGGCACCAGGGAGGGGCCGGACGAGCCGGCCGACCGGAAGAGGGAGGGGGCGCAGCTGTCGGCCACCCCGGTCGTCCCGTGGGCCCAGGCCAGCACCGGGAAGCCTCCGGCCGGCGGCGTTCCCCCCGGGGCCAGGACGTAGCCGGAGACGGCGATGTCGGCGCCGTAGATCGACCGGGAGTGGTAGAGGATCCGCCAGACGGTGGCCCCGGCCGGCACGCCGGGCACGCCCGTCACCACCTCGGCTCGGATGAGGGAGCCGGCCGGTCCCGGGGGCAGGGGGGTGGGAGGCGTGTAGAAGGCCGTCATGGTCGTGGCGGTGGCCCCGGCGGTGACGGTGGGAATGGTCGTCGTCGGCGCCGGCGAGGACGAGGACGAGGAGGTGGTCGAGCCGCAGGCGCCCAGGAGGAGGACGGCCAGGGCCGCGATCGCGCCGAGCAGGGCCGGTCGGATGGTCGTCGTGCGTCTCATCGATGCCCCCGGGGTCAGTGGTCGACCCGACGATACCGGCCGTGACGGGGCCTCAGGCCCGCCAGTCGTCGCGGTCGGGGAGGGGGTGGCGGAAGAGGCGGGCGGCGTTACCCCCGGCGATGGCCCGGAGCTCGTCCTCGGGGAGGGTCGCCAGGGTCCGGTCCAGGACGAGCTGGGTGTCGGGCCAGGTGGAGTCGGCGTGGGGGTAGTCGCTCTCGACCATGATGTGGTCGACGCCGATGGTGTGGCGGAGGGCGATGGTGGAGGGATCGTCCAGGGTGCAGAACCAGAAGTTCCGGCGGAGGACCTCGCTGGGGAGGAGTTCGGAGGGCCAGGCCGTCGACTCCGTCCCGGAAGCGGAGTGGTGGAGGACGTAGTCGACCCGGTCGAGGAGCATGGGGACCCAGCCGATCCCCCCCTCGGAGAGGGCCACGGCCAGGTCGGGGAAGCGGAGGGGGACCCCCGACCAGAGCCACTCGGCCGCGGCCAGGAGGGCGTTGACGGGGAAGACGGTGGGGAGGAGCTCGAAGGGTGGATCGGGGGAGGGGAGGGGGGCCCAGGCCGAGGCGCCGGTGTGGAGGCAGACCACGGTGGAGGTCTCCTCGCAGGCGGCGAAGAGGGGGTCCCAGGCTCCGGAGAAGATGGAGGGGAGGCCGAGCTGGGCGGGGAACTCGGGAAAGCTCACCGCCTTGAAGCCCCTGGCGGCGTTGGCGCGGATCTCAGCCGCGGCCCGGGCGACATCGGGGAGCCAGGGGAGCTGGAGGGGGATGATCCGGTCGGGGTGGGGACCGGCCCAGGCCTCGAGATGCCAGTCGTTCCAGGCCCGGAGGCAGGCCAGGCCGAGGGCGGGGTCCTGGGAGCCGGAGAAGACGGCACCGCAGAAGCCGGCCACCAGGGAGGGGAAGCAGAGGGAGGCCCAGACCCCGTCCCGGTCCATGTCGGCGATCCGGGCCCCGATCTCGTAGCAGCCGGCCCGCATCTCGTCGAAGCGGGCCGGCTCCATGGACCAGGACTCCCGGGGCCGGCCCACGACGGCGTTGAGTCCGATGTTGGGGTAACGGCGGTCCTCGTAGAGCCAGGCCTGCTGGCCGTCGGGGTCCTCGACGATCCGGGGGGCCCGGTCGGTCAGATCGGCGGGCAGGCGGTCCTCGAAGAGGTCGGGGGGCTCGACGAGATGGTCGTCGACGGAGATGACGGGGACCCGGACGGGCCGGGGGTCGGGGTCGGGAAGGAGGAGGGCTCCCATCGCGAATCAAGACTATCCTCCACAGGAGAAGGGCATTCTCGCAGGGAGGGACCGTGGGCGTTCGGCTGGTCATCGGGGGGGAGGCGGTGGGCGGGGAGGAGGCTCCCTACCCGGTGAGGAACCCGGTCCGGCCGGCCGAGGTGGTCTTCGAGGCTCCGGCGGCCTCGGCCGACCAGCTGGAGGTGGCGGTGATCTCGGCCCGGGCGGCCCAGCCGGCTTGGGCCGCTCTCGACCCGGAGGAGCGGGCCGGGCTGGTCTGCGCCGCCGCCGGGGCGGCCGCCGGGGCGGTGGCGGCGGGGGAGCTGGCCCGGCTCCTGACCCGGGAGCACGGAAAGGTCCTGTGGGAGGCGGAGTTCGACGCCGGCACCATCGGGGGGATGGCGACGGCCTACGCCCCGCTGGCCGTCGAGGCCCTGGTCGGTCGGAGCCTGCCCGGTCTGGGAGGCGGTGAGACGTCGGTCCGGCACGAGCCCTTCGGGGTGGTGGGCGCCATCCTCCCGTTCAACTGGCCGGTGTCGGTCATGGCCAACAAGGTCATCCCGGCCCTCCTGACGGGGAACACGGTGGTGATGAAGGCCCCGCCGAGCTGTCCGGGGGCGGTGTTGGCCGTGGCGGCCGCTCTGGCCGGGGCCCTCCCCCCCGGGGTGGTCAACGCCGTGAACGGCCCTGGCCCTGAGCTGGGGCAGGCCCTGGTCCGGCACTCGGGGATCGACATGGTCTCCTTCACCGGGGGGGTTCCGGCGGGCCGGTCGGTGATGGCCGGGGCCTCGGCCGCGGTGAAGCCGGTCATCCTGGAGCTGGGAGGGAACGACCCGGCCGTCGTCGGTCCCGACCTCGCCATCGACGCCGCTCTCGCCGGTCGGCTCCTCGACGCCGCCTTCATCACGAGCGGGCAGGTCTGCATGGCGGTCAAGCGGGTCTACGTCGACGAGGGGCGGGTGGGGGAGCTGGTCGAGGCCCTGGTGGCGGCCCTGGCCGCCACGGTGGTCGGAGACGGGTTGGAGGACGGGGTGACGATGGGGCCGGTCCACACCGCCGCGGCCCGGGACCGGCTGGAGGCCCTCCTGGCCTCGGCGGAGGCGGGCGGGGCCGAGGTCCACCGGCCGGCCCGGATCCGGGAGGAGGACGCCGGCCAGGGTGGCTACCTGGTCTCGCCGGCCATCGTCTCGGGGGCCGGACCCGGTGCCGCCATCGTCCGGGAGGAGCAGTTCGCCCCCGCCCTCCCGGTGCTCGGCTACCGGGACATCGACGACGCCGTGGCCCAGGCCAACGACAGCCCGTTCGGGCTGTGCGCCTCGGTGTGGACGGGGGACGGGGACCTGGCCCGGGCGGTGGCGGGCCGCCTCGAGGCGGGGACGGTCTTCGTGAACGGGCACGGGACCTCGGCCATGGACTACCGGGCCCCCATGGGAGGTTGGAAGGAGTCGGGCTACGGGCTCGAGTTGGGCCCGGAGGGAATGCTGGCCTTCACCCGGCCCAAGACCGTCCTGGTCCGGCCGGGCCGGTAGGGAGGGAACCGTGCTGGACCTGACGATCCGGGGTGGGACGGTGGTCGACGGAACGGGGGCGGTCCCCCGGCGGGCCGACGTCGGGGTCCGTCACGGCCGGGTCGTCGTGGTGGGGGAGGTGGAGGAGCCGGCCCGGGCCACGATCGAGGCCGACGGGCTCCTCGTCACGCCGGGGTTCGTCGACCTCCACACCCACTACGACGCCCAGCTCTTCTGGGACCCCACGGCGAGTCCCTCCCCCCTGCACGGGGTGACGACGGTCCTGGGGGGGAACTGTGGTTTCTCCCTGGCCCCGGCCGGCCCGGAGCACGCCGGCTACCTGGCCCGGATGATGGCCCGGGTCGAAGGGATGCCGCTCGAGGTCCTGAGCCGGCTGGACTGGGACTGGACGTCGTTCGGGGACTGGCTCGGTCGGCTCGAGGGCGGGGTCGGTGTGAACGCCGGGTTCCTGGTCGGCCACTCGACGCTCCGTCGGGCCGTCATGGGGGAGTCGGCGGTGGGCACCGAGGCGTCACCGGACCAGGTCGGGGCCATGATGGCCCTCCTCCACCGCTGCCTGGAGGAGGGGGCCCTGGGGCTGTCGACCTCGCAGGCCCAGACCCACCACGACGGGGAGGGGGAGCCCGTCCCGTCCCGGTCGGCGGGCCGGGGGGAGCTCGAGGCCCTGTGCGCGGCGGTGGGCCGCCACCCGGGGACCACGCTCGAGGGGATCGTCCCGGGCTGCATCAACGGGTTCAGTCCGGAGGAGGTGGAGCTGCTCGGAACCCTCTCGCTCCGGGCCGATCGGCCCCTCAACTGGAACGTCCTGGGCGTCTCGTCCTTCAACCCGGAGGGGACGGCCCGGCAGCTGGCGGCGTCCGATGCGGCCGCGGCCCGGGGGGCGACGGTGGTGGCCCTGACCCTCCCCCACACCATGGTCCTCCGGCTCTCGTTCGAGTCGGGGGCCATCCTCGACGGTCTCCCGGGTTGGGGTCCGATCTTCGGGCTCCCGAGGGAGGAGCGGCTGCGGGCCCTGGCCGACCCGGAGGTGCGGCGACGGCTCGACGAGGGGGCCCGGTCCCCGGAGGCGGGGATCCTGGGGGCGCTGGCCCGGTGGGAGCACCTCATCTTCGAGGAGACCTTCACCCCGGAGACGGCCGGGGCCGAGGGTCGGACGGTGGGGGCGGTGGCGGCCGAGCGGGGCGTCGACCCGTTCGACGCCATGCTCGACGTGGTCGGGGCCGACGGGCTCCGGACCGGCCTCAAGCCGCCCATCCCGGAGTTCGAGGAGGACTGGGCGGCCCGGGCCCGGGTCTGGGAGGACCCCCGGGCCGTGGTGGGGGGCTCCGACGCCGGGGCCCATCTCGACGTGATGTGCGGGGCCGTCTATTCGACGGCGATGCTCGGCGAGGGAGGGCGGAAGCGGGGGCTCCTCTCCTGGGAGTCCGCCGTCCACCAGCTCACCGACGTCCCGGCCCGGCTCTACGGCCTGGTCGACCGGGGCCGGGTGGCGGAGGGCTACTGGGCCGACCTGGTGCTCCTCGATCCCGACCGGGTCGGTCCCGGTCCGGTCCGGACCCGGGCCGACCTCCCCGGCGGTTCCAGCCGGCTCTCTGCCGAGGCTGAGGGCGTGGAGCACGTCCTCGTGAACGGGGTGGAGCTGGTCCGGGGCGGTCGGTTCACGGGGGAGAGACCGGGGACGGTGCTGCGGTCGGGGCGGGACACCCGGACCGTCACCGCGGCGGGAGCCCGGAGCCGGTGAGGGACCCGACGTGAGCGCGTCCGGGGATGGCGGCCTCCCCGAGGTGATCGACGCCGACGGCCATGTGGTCGAGGGGGTCGAGCTGGTGGTGGCCCTCCTGGAGCGGTTCCCGGAGTCGATCGGGGTCCGGACCGACGGCACCCCAGGCCTGCTCATCGAGGGCCGGCCCTACCCCGACCCGGACGGCCCGGGGGCGGGCTGCCCGGCCGACCGGGGGGTGACGGAGGCGGGGCCGGTGTCGCCGTCGTCGGCGGCGGGGATCCTGGCCGACGCCGCCACCGACGGGATGGCCGGGATGGTCCTCTACCCCAGCCTGGCCATGGCTGTCCCCACCTTCGAGGACCCCGCCCTCGGGGCCGGGGTGGCCCGGA
>PLZB01000044.1 GCA_003151955.1 Acidimicrobiaceae bacterium | reverse complement strand
GGATACCGGGATCTTCCAGGGCATGGGGGTTGACCCGGCGGGCCGTCTCGATCAGGTTGTCGAGCTCGATGGCCATCGAGACGGAGAGGCCGGCGGTCCCGACCCGCTCGCTGGCCAGGGTCCCCATGGCGACGTTCCAGCCCTCGTTCTCGGCCCCGAGGCGGTCGGTCCGGGGGATCCGGGCGCCGTCGAAGAGGACCTCGCAGAAGAGCCCCCCCCCGGTGAGGTCCCGGATGACCCGGACCTCGATGCCCGGGGTCTCCATGTCCACGATGAGGGCGGTGATCCCCTCGTGCTTGGCCCCCCGCTCGATGGCGGTGGGGTCGGTCCGGACGAGGAAGAGGCCCCATCGGGCCAGGTGGGCGGTGGAGATCCAGATCTTCCCGCCGGTGACCACATAATCGGATCCATCGGCCACTGCCAGTGTTCGGAGGTTGGCCAGGTCGGACCCGGCCCCCGGCTCGGTGAAGCCCTGACACCAGTGGTCGGTGGCGTCGAGGATCCCGGGGAGCCAGCGTTGCTGCTGCTCCTCGGTGCCCCAGCGGAGGATCATGGGGCCGATCTGCCAGATCCCGTTGGTGTTGTAGATCCCCGGGGTCCGGGCCTTGGCCATCTCCTCGGAGTAGATCACGTTCTGCATGATGGTGGCCTCGCGGCCCCCCCAGGCGACGGGCCAGTTGATGGCCGCCCACCGGCCCTCGTGGAGTCGTCGCTGCCAGGCCTGGCGGCGGAGCATGGTCCGGCGGTCGGCGTCGGTCTCGTCGCCGATCTCGCCGGACTCGAGGAAGTCGGGGAGGTGGGCGTCGAGCCAGGTCCGGAGCTCGGCCCGGAAGGCGTCGTCCTCGGCGGTGTAGGAGAAGTCCACGGTCTCAGTCTGCCCTTCCGGCGAGGACCTCGGGGTTGATGCAGTTCCCCGGGGTGGCGCCGGCCAGGAGCCGGCAGAGGCCTTCGGCGACCAGGGTGGTCTGGTTCACCTCGGTGTCGTAGGTGGCGCCGCCGATGTGGGGGGAGAGGACGACGTTTGGGAGGGTGGTGAGGGGGTGGTCGGCATCGAGGTGCTCACCGGCGAAGTGGTCGAGGGCGGCCGCCGCCACCTGGCCGGACCGCAGGGCCTCGACGAGGGCGTCGGTGTCGTGGAGCTGGGCCCGGGCCGGGTTGCAGAAGACGACCCCGGGTTTCATGGCCGCGAACTGGGCCGCCCCGATCATGCCGGTCGTCTCGGGGGTGACGGGGGCGTGGAGGGAGACGACGTCGGCCACCTCGAGGAGCCCGTCGAGGGAGTGGGTGGCCTCGGGGGCGTAGGGGTCGGCGGCGACGACCCGCATGCCGAGGCCCTCGAGCCGCCACCGGGTGGCCCGGCCCACCGCTCCCAGGCCGACCAGGCCCGCCGTCCGACCGGCCAGCTGCCAGGCCCGGAACCGCTGGTAGGGGATGGTCCCGTCCCGGTAGATCTCCCCCTGGCGGACGTCCCGGTCGGCATCGACGAGTCCCCGGGTGGCGGCCAGGATCAGACCGACGGTCAGCTCGGCCACGGCGTCGGCGTTGCGACCGGCGGCGCTCAGGACGGGGACGCCCGCGGCCGTGGCCGCGGCCAGGTCGACGTTGTTGGGGTCCCCCCGGGTGCTGGCCACGGCCAGGAGGGGGAGGTCGAAGACGGGGCCGGCACAGCGGTCGGTCTCGACGATGAGGACGGTGGCCCCCTCCGCCTCGGCCCGGGCGGCCAGCTGATCGGCGTTGTAGATCCGGAGGGGGGTCTGGTCGATCCAGGGTTCGTAGACGATGTCGAGGAGCTCCCGGAGGAGGTCGAAGCCGGGGCCCCGCAGGGGGGAGGTGACGAGCGCCCGGGGGCGGGTGGTGGGCATCTGGACTCCCTCTGGTGGCTCCGTTGACCAATACTGGCTGATCATGACAGCTGTGTCAGGTGGGATCACCGTGGGCGTCGACATCGGCTCCACCGCCGTCAAGGCGGTGGCGGTCGACCGCGACGGGGCGGTCCTGGCCCGGTCCCGGGTGCCCCACCCGATGGTGAGCACAGGGGCGGACCGCCTCGAGCACGACCCGGCCCGGGCCTGGCGGCGTGGTCCGGTCCGGGCCTACTCGGAGGTGGCGGCCGGGCTGGAGGTAGCCGGGGTATGCGTGGCCGGGATGGTCCCATCCCTGACGGTGGTGGACGGCCGGGGCCGGCCCGTCGGCCCCGGCCTCCTCTACGGCGACGAACGGGGCCGGCTGGTGCCGGGGCCGGACGGCCCGCCGGCCGGTGACGCCCTCCCCGACGCCGAGGGGTTCCTCCGATGGGCGGCGGCCACCCACCCGGGGGCGGCCGGCTACTGGCCGGCCCAGGCCCTGGCCGGCCAGGCCCTGGCCGGGGTGCCCGCCATCGACTCGGCCCTTTCCACCACTCTCATGGGGCTCCTCCACTGGGGGCAGTGGGACGCCGAGGCGCTGGGCCGGCTGGGACTGCGCCCCGACCAGCTCCCCACCATCGTCCCCATGGGGGCACCGGCCGGGACGCTCCCCGGGTCGGGGACCGTGCTGGCCGGGGGGACCATCGACGCCATGTGCGACCAGATCGTCGCCGGGGCCGACGGGGTGGGGGACGTCCTGGTCATCTGCGGGGCCACCCTCATCACCTGGGTGGTCGTGGCCGACTGGGTCGAGGTCCCCGGGCTCTGGACCATCCCCCACACCACCCCCGACCGGGTCCTCGTCGGGGGCCCGAGCAACGCCGGCGCCCTGTTCGTGGACTGGGCCCGGAGCCTCCTCAAGGGCAGTCGGCGCCCCGGGTCGACCCACCCCAGCCCGGGGGACCTCCCCCGGACCGGACACCCTGAACGGGTACCGGTCTGGCTCCCCTATGTCCGGGGCGAGCGGGTCCCCTTCCACGACCCCTCCCTCCGGGCCCTTCTGGCCGACCTCGACCTCACCCACGGGCCGCCCGCCCTCGAGCGGGCCGCCCACGAGGCCGGTGGATTCGTCATCCGGAACATCCTCGACCGGGCCGGGGTTCGGGCCCACCGGATCGTGGCCAGCGGGGGCGGGACCCGGTCGACCCCCTGGATGCAGGCCCTGGCCGACGCCACCGGCCTCCCGGTCGAGACGGTCGCCGTCCACGAGGGGGCGGCCCTGGGGGCGGCCTGGCTGGCCCGGATGGCGGCCGGCCTCGAGGACTCCCTGGCCGGAGCGGACCGGTGGGCCCGGACCGGGAGCAGGATCGAGCCCGACCCGGCCTGGCAGGCCGCCGCCGACAGTCGCTACCGGCAGTTCCTGGCCCTGAGCCCACCGGCCTGAAGGGGGCCCACCCGCTCTGCCATGCTGGGTCCCGGGAGGTGGACCATGAGCGAGCAGGTCGACGGGGAAGCCGAGGGGGAGCCGGTCTGGACCTTCCCGTTCGAGGCCGACCTCCACGCCGTCGCCCCCGGACTCCAGGAGGCCCAGAGCAGCTGGCTGGCCCAGATCGACTCCCTCCGGGCCCCCGACCGCCGGACCCACGAGCTGATCCGGATGGTCTGCAGCGTCATCCTCCGCAACGCCGTCGGGGTCACCCGGCACGCCATGCTGGCGGCCGAGGTCGGGGCCAGCTGGGAGGACGTCGTCGGGAGCATGGTCCTCACCGAGCCGGCCTTCGGGATCCTCCCCGTGGTCGAGATGCTCCCGGCGGCCCGCCGGGGCTGGGAACGGGGCACGGAGATGATCGAGGAGGGCGACGGGGCGGAGTAGCCGGCGGCGCTCGACGCCGCGCTCACCGCCGGGCTCCCCCTCGTCGCCGCGGTGTTCCCCGTCGATCTCCTGGCCGTCGTGGCCGCGGACAGGTCGGGGACACTCTCGATGATGGCGTCATCGTCACCGGCTGGGGAGGTTCCCCTTGGGTACGTCAGTGTCCTCCCGGTCCTGGCCCAGTGCCGGGCGACGGGCAAGATCGAGATCGACGGGGACTGGTGCGTCATCCCGATCGGATCCGACCGAGGTCGCCAGCTCCTGATGGTGACCCGACCGATCCGGGACACCGCCCACTTGGATGTCCCGATCCGGGAGAAGGCCGAAGCCCTGGCCGGGACGTTTCTGGCCATGACCAACCGAGCCGGGTTTGTTACCAAGCTGCAGAGCGAGAGTCGGACGGATCCGCTGACCGGGGTGGCCAACCGTCGGGCGCTGCTCGAGCACATGGAGGACGAGATGGGCCGTGCCACCAGGATCCACCGCCCCCTGAGCCTGGCCATGATCGACCTCGACGAGTTCAAGCGGTACAACGACACCAATGGCCACGTCGCCGGGGACACCGCCCTCCGGACGCTGGCCGCTTCCATGGCCGCGAGTGTCAGGGCCTCTGACCTGGTGGCGCGCTACGTCACACCGACGGGGTCGGTGCGGCGTTCGTCATGGAGAAGCTGCGCCAGGATGCGGACGGCGGCCCCACGCTCTCGATCGGGGTGACGGAGTGGGACGGGACAGAAGCCGCAGTGGCGCTGATCGAGCGGGCCGATGCCGCCCTCTACGAGGCCAAGCGCACGGGCCGGAACCGAGTCGTGCGCCATGCGCCGGCGACCGATCCGCATCCCGCCCCGCAATGACCTGACTCCCTCAGCGAAAGTGGGATGGCGAGATGCCGGTCCACTGCTTGAAGGCCCGGGAGAAGGTGGCCACCTCGGTGAAGCCCAGGAGGTAGGCGATCTCGGTGACGGTGTGCCCCCCGGCCCGGAGGTAGTCGACGGCGAGGCCGTGGCGGACGTCCCGGAGGACCTCCCGGAAGGTGGTGCCCTCGTCCTGGAGGTGGCGCTGCAGGGTGCGGGCGCTCGTGGCCATGGCGGCTGCGGTGGTGATGATGGTGGGCTCCCCTCCCGGCAGAAGGCCGGGGAGGACGCGGCGGACGTGGATGGCTGTCGTGTCGGGGTCGAGGTTGGCCAGGTAGGCGGCGGCCACCCGGTCGTGGCTCTCCGCCAGCCGGTCGTTGCCTCCTGCGACCGGGAGCTGGGCGGTTGACCGGTCGAAGACCAGAATGTTCTGGGGGGCCGAGAACTCGATGGGGCATTGGAAGACCCGGTCGAACGGGCCGCGGTCAGCGGGCTCGGGCCGCCGGAGCGCCAGGCGGAGCGGGGCCACGGAACGGTTCAGCATGAAGCGGGCCGACCGGACGATGCTGGCCATGATGGCGTCGATCGACTCGTCGGAGGGGTTGGCGACGGCGTCGTCCCAGGTGATGACCACGCCGACCTCGGTCGGTGTCTCCACCATCGTGACCACGGTGAAGTCGGCCACCACGTGGCTGAAGCGGGCGATGCGCTCCAGGGCGTCGTGGAGGGTGGAACTCGTGAGGACGGCCTGGCCGAGGGCATTGAAGGTGCCGGGTCGGACGTAGTGGGAGACGTCGAGTCCGAGGGCCGGGTCCCCGGTGGCGTCGACGGCGGCCCGCCACAGCCTGGTCCAGGCCAGATGGGGGATCCGACGGTCCGGGTCCCGGAGGTCGGCGGGGTCGATTCCGCACCGGCGGGCGAGCTCCTCCCCGTCGAGACCCCGGGCGTTGAGCGTCCGCACCAGGGTGTCGCTCCACGAGGTCAGCACCGTCGACCCCCCCCGATTGACCTCCACGGCCCGGATTCTAAGCGGGCAGGGTCTCAGCGGCACGGTTTGCGTGTTTGGCCAAATCGTTGGCGTCGGACGACAGGCGGGGCAAATCCGGTTCTGTCATGGTCGATGCACACAACCGAATGTTGTCCGACACCCGGGGGGGCGGGGGGCAGCTCGAATCCCTTTGGGGGGGAACCATGAAGCGCACCTGGAAGTCTGCTGGTCTCTTGCTGTCCGTGCCCGTGCTCGCCGCGGCCTGTTCGACGGCCACGCCGTTCCCGGCCTCGACCACCGTGCCGGTCGAGTCGTTCGGTCAGGCCTGGGGGGCCGGGCTCGGATCGCCCAACACCGCGCCGCCGGGGTCGAACGTGCCGTGCACGCCGTCGGCCTCCCATCCCTATCCCGTCATCCTGGTCCACGGGACCCTGGAGAACATGGCGGACAACTGGGGGGCTCTGTCGCCCACCCTGGCCAATGCCGGGTACTGCGTCTATGCCTTCAACTACGGCCAGGACACGTCGAGCGTTCTGGGGGGCATCGGCAGCTTCGACGGTCTCGGTGACATCGCGGCGTCGGCCGGCCAACTGTCGACCGAGGTCGACACCGTCCTGGGCCAGACGGGGGCCGGACAGGTCGACATCGTGGGCCACTCCCAGGGCGGGATGATGCCCCGGTACTACCTCGACTTCCTGGGCGGGGCCTCCAAGGTTCACACGCTGGTCGGGCTGGCCCCCTCCAGCCACGGAACCACCCTGGACGGGATCGCCACCCTGGGCACCGCCCTCCAGTCGGCCGGCCTCGACATCACCTCCGTCCTGAGCGGCCTGGCCGGTCCGGCCCTGGCCGAGCAGGCTGCCGGGTCTCCGTTCATCACCAACCTGAACGCAGGGGGAGACACCGTCCCGGGGCCGCAGTACGTGGTGATCGAGACGAAGGACGACGAGGTGGTGACCCCGTACAGCTCGGCCTTCCTCTCCGGTCCGAGCGTCCAGAACATCACCATCCAGACCCAGTGCTCGGCTGACAGCGTGGGCCACATCGGGATCCCCTACGACTCGGTGGCCCTGGCCGACACGCTGAACGCCCTGGGTGCCGACGACCCCAACTTCCAGCCCCCCTGCACCTCCTCGGGCTTCAGGCCGGGGGTCTGACCACCCGCAGGGCTACCCCCAGCGCCTGCGACGGGGGGCCGGCCTTCGGGCCGGCCCCCCGTCTCCACCGAGGTGGCGCCGGGGTCACCGATGAGCACCCCCGGACCCGACCCGGATCCCAGGGGATCCGAACGAAAGGAAGAGCCACAGATGCCCGAGACCGCCACCACAGCGGCGATGAGCGGAGCCGGGGTGCGAGACGCCCTGTGGAGGCGGCAGTTGCCGCATTATCCGGCTCGGGGACCCCGGTTCTTCTATCTCGGGATCGTGGTGCTGACGACGATCGTCCTCTACTACCTCTACTACGTGGAGGGGGCCGTTACTCCCCTGATGCTGCCCTCCTACCACATGTCCTTCCAGTACTTCCTGTACTTGCTGGTGGTCTCCAACGCGGTGGGGGCGTTCACGGCGTTCATCGGGGGACTGTCCGACAGGATCGGTCGGGGGAACCTGACCATCTTCGGGACGTTGATCGTCGGGCTGGTCCAACTGGTGGTGGTGCCCGCCCTCCCGGCCGGCGGGAAATTCCAGTTCGCCGTGGCCTACACCGTGATCGGGTTCGTCGAGGGCATCATCCTGGTCGCCACCCCGGCGTTGATCCGGGACTTCTCACCCCAGATGGGCAGGGCCCCGGCCATGGGGTTCTGGGCCCTCGGCCCGGTCCTCGGGAGCCTGGCGGCCAGCCTGATGGCCAACCACACCCTCTCCAGCAACCCGGTGGCGTCGGACTTCAAGACCCAGTTCGTGATCTCCGGGGTCATCTGCATGGTCGTCGTCGTCATCGCCTTCCTCGGGCTCCGAGAGCTCTCCCCCGGGCTCAGGGACCAGCTGATGGTGTCCGAAAAGGACCGGGCCCTCGTCGAGGCCAAGGCCCTCGGGATCGACGTCGAGGCCGCCGTTGCCCATCCCCTGCGGTCGATGATGAAGCTCGACCTGTTCGCCTCGTCGGTGGCCGTGGCCGTGTTCCTCCTCATCTACTCACCGTCTACTGGGTGGTCGTCTTCAAGCGGACCGCGTCCCAGGCCAACGGGATCAACACCTGGTACTGGGTGGCCGACTCCATCACGCTGATCGTGGTCGGGGTCCTCTCCGACCGGCTCCGGGTCCGGAAGCCCTTCATGGTGGCCGGCGCCGCCATGACCATCGTGATGACCATCGTCCTGATCGTCCAGGCCGGTTATCCCACCACCGGCTACTACTCCGACGTCCTCGTCGTCGCCCTCCTCGGCGTCGCCATCGGGGTGACCTACACCCCCTGGATGGCCGCCTACACCGAGGCGGTCGAGGCCCACAACCCGGCCCTGACCGCCACGGGATTGGCCATCTGGGGCTGGGTCCTGCGGATCGTGGTGGCCGGGTCGTTCCTGATCCTCCCCCTCGTCATCACGACGGCCACCACCCTCGTCGACAACCAGACCCAGGGCGCCGAGCTCCAGGCCTTCCAGGCCGCCCAGCCCTACTCCCCCTCGCTGACCGCGGCCCCACCCAGCTCGGCGCCGATCCCGGCCAGCGTCGTGGCCCAGCTCAACGCCACCCACCAACCCGGCGCCGAAACCACCGCCGCCCTCGTCCAGGCCTACGACAGAACCCCGGCCGGCTCCAACGGGTCCCGACTCCTCGGTGCGCTCGGAGCCTTGACCCCAGCGCAGAAGACCCTGGCCACCGCCGCCCTTCCCGCCCTCCAACGAGCCCTCGGCGCCGTCCAGGCCGGTCAGAGCCCCGACCCCAAGGACCTCGCCACCCTCCAGGCCACGTCCCCGAACGAGCTCGCCCCGCTCGTCACCGCCGGCGAGAAGCTCATCCCGGCCCAGAAGAAATCCCCGAACGAGTGGAAGACATGGTGGTGGGTCTGCCTCGGCGGCCAGGTCGTCTTCCTCCTCCTCGTCTTCACGATGAAGGGACGCTGGAGCCCGAAAGCAGCCAAGGCCGACCTCGAGGCCCGGGAGAAGCTGGTCGAGGAAGAACTCGCCTCCCTGGTCGTCCTCGATCGGGAACCGGCTTCCGCCACGGTCTGAAGAGGGCGGAGGAAGAGTGGCCGCAGGGGGCGAAGGCCGGGTAGTCGCCGGACCGGGTCAGCGAGCAGTCTTGGCGGCGGGCTTCCGGGCCCGGGCGGCCTTGACCGGCTCCGGGCCGGACCCGCCGAAGAGGCCCCGATGGACCATGGTGGTGAGGGTGTCGAGGGCGACGGTGTCGACGGGCCGGCCGGCGAACTCCCGGAGGTGGTGGAAGCGGTCGACCATGGCCACGAGGGCCTCGGCGGCCACGTGGGGGTCGAGCGACGGAGGCGGGCCGGACTCCCGGATCCGGCGGGCCAGGAGGCCGACCACCCCGGTGGTGGCGTGCTGCCCGAGCTCGAGGAGCTCGGGGTCGGTCATGGCCAGGTCGGTCCAGGCCCGCAGCACCGGGGCGTAGCGCTGCCAGGCGTCGGAGAACTGCTCGATCCAGGTCCGGAGGCTCTGCCAGCCGTCCGGTCCGGGATCGACCGGGCCGAGCTGGGCGTGGAGGGACTCGACCACGTCGCCGGCCTCCCGGGCCAGGGCCCGGAGGAGGTCCTCCTTGTTGGAGAAGTAGAGGTAGAAGGTGCCGTGGGAGGTCCGGGCCTCCTTGACGATGTCGTCGACCCGGGCGGCGTGATAGCCCCGGCGGGCGAAGACGACCATGGCGGCGTCGAGGAGCTTCCGCATGGTCCTGCGGCCCTGGCTCCGCAGCGCCCGCTTGCTGGCCGGCTCGCCCGTCGGCTGGGCCGATGGCGGGCCGGCCTCGGGCGTGGCCGTCTTCCGGCCCGGGGTCCGGGCCGTCATGTCGGCCTGGTCCCAGGAACCCGGAAGGGTTCGGACGGGTTCCATAGGGCTGGCATCGTACCGGTTCCTTTCACGGGGCCCCAGTTCCGGACCCGGCGGCGGTCGGCTCGAAGGCCACCTTGACGGCCCCGCTGCGGTCCTGGCGGGCGAGGACCCGGAGGGCCTCCCACCAGTCGTCGAGGGGGAAGCGGTGGGTGAGCATCCCCGTCAGGTCGACCCGGCCCGCCGCCACCAGGTCGAGATAGTGGGCCAGGGCGTGCTTCCGGACCCCTTCGATCTCCTCGATCCCGAAGGCGTTCGAGCCGGCCAGGGTCAGCTCCTTGAAGTAGATCGGGGTGGACTCCCAGCGCTCCGGGGTGTGGACCCCGCTCAGGACCAGGGTGCCCCGCTCGGCCAGGACCCGGGTCCCGACCTCCATGGTCTCCCCCTTGCCGATGGTGTCGTAGACGACGTCGATCCCGCCGGGCTGGGTCATGGGGAGGCCGTCGAAGGGCTGGTGGAGGATCCCCCCCGACCAGTCGGCCAGCGCCTCGACCAGGGCCAGTCGGGGCTCGTGGTCGAAGACCCGGGTCGCCCCCAGCCGGCGGGCCAGGTCGGCCTGGGCCGGGAAGCGGGCCACCACCCCGATCTCCCTCCCGGGGTAGAGGGCCCCGAGGACGGCGACGGTGGTGGCCCCGAGGGCGCCGGCGCCGTAGACGAGGACCCGGGCTCCCGGCGGCGGGGGGTGGTGGAGGACGGCATGGAGGGAGACGGCGAAGGGGTCGGCCAGGACGGCGGCCTCGTCGCTGACGGTGTCGGGAACGGGGATGAGCATCGAGTCGTGGGCCACCAGGAGCTCGGCCCATCCACCCGGGGCGTCGGTGGCCACCCCGACGTGGACCCCCGGCCCGAAGGCGCCGCTGGTGAAGCTCCGGCACAGGCTGAGATCCCCCCGCCGGCAGGCCGGGCAGAGGGGGGTGACCCCCCGGGGGGCGCAGGAGAGCCAGGGGTTCAGGACGACCCGCTGGCCCAGCTCGAGTCCCTCGGCATCGGGGCCCAGCTCGACGACCTCGGCCACCACCTCGTGGCCGGGGACGTGGGGGAGGGAGGAGAAGGCGGCCATGGGGTTGTCGACGTCCCCGCTGGCGAAGTCCCCCAGGACAAGCTTGGAGTCGGACCCGCAGATCCCGGACAGGATGGGTCGGGTCAGGACCCAGTCCGGCCGGGGGAGCCTCGGGTCGTCGAGGTGGTGGAAGCCGAAGGGCTGGCGGAGGAGCTCTTCCTCCAGGGCGTCGGCCGGCTGGGGCCGGCCCTCGTCGCGATCGGGTGCCTGCCCGAAGACGAGCGCCTTCACCGGTCCCCCCCGGGGTCGGCGTTGGGCCTGGCGGCCAGGGCCTGGCGGGTGAAGTCGAGCATGCCGGCCAGGAACCCGTCGTAGTCGGTGGTCTTCATCTCCACCACCCCCGACATGTCGGGCAGGTAGTGCTCGACCCGGTCCCCGTCGATGGCGGCCAGGATCCCGGCTGCCACCACGTCGGGCGAGGCCAGGGTGTCGACGTAGAGCGGGGGGTCGTTGTCGGGCTGGTCCCAGATCTCGGTGTCGATGGCCCCGGGGAGGATGAGCCGGACGGCAACCCCGGTCCCGTCGAGATCGAGGGCCATGGACTCGCTCCACCCGGCCAGGGCGAACTTGGAGGCGCAGTAGGCGGCCTCGGTGGCGATCCCGAGCCGGCCCCCGAGGCTGGAGACGTTCACGATCGTGCCCCGGCCCCGCTCGACCATCCGGGGCAGGACGGCCAGCGTCATGGACACCGGCGAGAAGAAGTTGATCCGCATGGTCCGCTCCACGTCGGCCGGGGTGAGCCGCTGGAGCGGCCTCCGCATGGGGACGGCGGCGTTGTTGACGAGGACGTCGATCCCACCGAGGGCGTCCCAGGCGGCCAGGGCCAGCTCGGCGGCGGCGTCGGGATCGGACAGGTCGGCGGCCCAGAGCCGGGAGCCCGGCGCGTCGGGAAGGCAGTCGGTCAGGACCGCCTCCAGCCGGTCCCGACGGCGGGCCACGAGGCCCACGGTGGTCCCGGCCCGGGCCAGGTGCCGGGCGGTGGCGGCCCCGATCCCGGAGGAGGCACCGGTCACGAGGGCCACTCGGGTCGGCTCCGGCCCGGTCACACGATGCCCTTGTCCCGGAGCTCCCCGAGCTCCTCCACGGTCAGGCCGACCAGGCCGCACCAGACCTCCTCGTTGTCGGCCCCGAGCCGGGGGGCGCCGGCCGGGACGGGCCGGTCCTCCCCCACCAACCGGGGGTAGGGGGCCTGCTGGCGGAGGGGTCCGAGGACGGGGTCCTCCACGGCCACGAGATCCCCCCGGGCCCTCATGTGGGGGTCGACGGCAATCTCGGCGGCGGTGAAGGCGGTCGCCACCGGGACGCCCTGGTCGAGGCAGGCCCGCTCCACCTCGCCCGCCGTCCTGGCCCGGGTCCAGTCGGCCACCAGGTCGTTGAGGACGTCGCCGTGGTCGGCCCGGTCGGCCAGGGTGGCGAAGCGGGGGTCGGCCAGGAGGTCGGGACGGTCCATGGCCCGGCAGAGCCGGGCGAAGTTGGCGTCGGCGGCGGCCACGATGCAGACGAACCGGCCGTCGTCGGTGGGGAAGTTGTCGAGCGGGGCGGAGTTGGCCAGCCGGTTCCCCTCCCGGCCCCGGACCACCCCGAGCCGGTCGTAGCCGGCCAGGGTCCACTCCATGATCCGCAGCACAGAGCCGTAGAGGGCGGCGTCGACGACGGCCCCCTGCCCGGCCCCCTCTCCCCGGCCGGCGTCCCGGCGGTACAGGGCGGCCAGGGCCGCCTCGGCCGCGAAGACACCCGTGAGGTAGTCGGCCACCATCAGCCCGGGTCGGACCGGGGGCCGGTCGGCCTCCCCGGTCAGGTGGAGGAGGCCCCCGAAGGCCACCCCCAGCCGGTCGAGGCCGGGACGCTGGGAGTAGGGCCCGTCCTGGCCGAAGGCGCTGATCCGGACCGTCACGAGCCGGGGGTCGAGGTCGGCCGGCCCGATGCCCCAGCCCTCCAAGGTCCCGGGTCGGAAGTTCTCGCAGACGACGTCGGCGGTGGCGGCCAGGCGGCGGAAGAGATCCTGACCCTCCGGGGTCCGGAGGTCGCAGGTGGCGCTCCGCCGTCCCCGGCCCTCGACGGCCCAGAACAGGGAGTAGGCCGGTTCCCCGGGGGCCTCGGCGAAGGGGCCGATGCCCCGCATGAAGTCCCCCGAGCCGGGCTGCTCGACCTTCACGACCTCGGCGCCCCACTCCCCGAGGAGCCCGGCGCAGAAGGGCGCCCCGATCCGGGTGCCGACGTCGACGACCCGGAGGCCGCTCAGAGGTCCGGGCACCGGGCCCTCAGTCCGAGTCCGCCGGGGGCTGGCCCCGGTCCCGGGCCGCGAAGACCTCGTCCATCGACCCCATCTGCTGCCGCTCCCGGAGGCCGGCCTGGGCGGTGGCGGTGTTGTGGGTCCACTGGTGGGCCATGAAGTGGTACTTCCAGGAGGCCCCCTTCCCCATGAGCTCCCCCACGTGGTTGAGGGAGTCCTTCACGACCTGGGCCGTGACCGGGGGGACGAGGGCCACCCGGTCGGCCATCTCCCGGGCCCGGTCGGCGAGGTCAGCAGCGGGGACGACCACGTTGACCATCCCCAGCCGGCAGGCCTCCTCGGCGCTGAGCTCGGCGCCGGCCAGGAGGAACTCCTTGGCCTTGCGGATCCCGAGCTCCCACGGCTCGACCAGGAGCTCGACCCCGGCCCCGGACATCCGGAGGACGGGGTTCGAGAAGGAGGCGTCGTCGGCGGCCACGATGAGGTCGCACATGCAGGCCAGCATCAGACCGGCCGCAATGCACTTCCCCTGCACGGCGGCGATGGTGGGCTTCCGGAAGTCGTGGATCCGCCGGCAGCGCTCCACGTACATGACCTGCTCGTGGCGGAACTTCCCCTCCGGGGTGTCCCGCATCCGGACCCACTCGTCGGGGGCCTCCGCCCCGACGATGGCCTTGAGGTCGTGGCCGGAGCTGAAGTGCCGGCCCGCCCCGGCCAGGATCACGACCCGGACGGCGTCGTCGGCATCGGCCCGGTCGAACGCGGCGTCGATCCCGTCGATCATCGCCGTGTTCTGGGCGTTGGCCACCTCGGGCCGGTTCATGGTGACGGTGGCCACGGCCCCGTCGACCTCGTAGCGGACGGCGGGCTCATCGGTCGGCACGGGCAACCTCCTTCGGCTCGGCCACGGTGGTGCCGGCGGAGGGCTCCCGGGGGAGACCGAGGACCCGCTCGCTGATCACGTTCCGTTGGATCTCGTTGGTCCCTCCGAAGATGGAGGCGGCCAGATAGTAGAGCCAGGCCCGCTGCCATTCCCCCCCGCCGGGGTTCCCGGCCGCGTCCCGGCCGAGCGGGGCGGCCGGACCCAGGACGTCGAGGGCGAGCTGGTGGAGGCGCTGGCTCATCTCGCTCCAGTAGAGCTTGAGGATGCTCCCCTCGGGCCCGGGCTCGAGGCCCCGCTCCAGTCTGGAGAGGGATCGCCAGTTGTGGAGCTGGAAGAGCCGGACCTCGACGTAGGCCTGGGCCAGCCGGGGCCCGAGCCGGTCGTCGTCGAAGGCCCCCAGCCCGGCCGCCGTCCGGAGGAGCTCCTCGAGGTGCTGGAGGTGGATGACGAGCTGCCGGGGATTGACCCCCCGCTCGTTGGAGAGGGTGGAGCCCGCTACCGTCCAGCCCGCCCCCAGCGCCCCCACGAGCTGGTCCTCGGGGACCCGGACACCGTCGAGGAGGACCTCGTTGAACTCGGCCTCCCCCGTCAGTTGGACCAGGGGTCGGACCTCGACCCCGGGGGCGTGCATGTCGACGACGAAGAAGGAGAGGCCCCGGTGCTTGGGGGCGTCGGGATCGCTCCGGGCCAGGCAGATCCCCCAGTCGGCGAACTGGGCGTAGGAGGTCCAGACCTTCCGGCCGTCGAGGACCCAGCCTCCCGGGACGGTCCGGGCCGTTGTCCGGACGGCGGCCAGGTCGGAACCGGCGTCGGGTTCGCTGAAGAGCTGGCACCAGAGCTCGGTGGCCGGGAGGATGGCGGGGAGCCAGCGGGCCTTCTGGGCGTCGGTCCCGTGGGCCAGGAGGGTGGGCCCGGCCAGGTTGATCCCGATCCGTCCCACGAGCTCCGGGGCCCGGGCCCGGGCCAGCTCCTCCGAGACGACGAACTGCTCGGCCGGACCCAGGTCCCGACCCCCGTAGGCGGCCGGCCAGGTCACCCCCACCCAGCCGGCCCCGGCCAGGGCCGCCTGCCACCGCCGGAGGAAGGCCACCTCCTCGACGAGGTCCTCGAAGCGCGGCGGGAGGCCCACCCCGTACTCCCAGGGGAGGTTGCTCTGGAGCCACCCCCGGAACTGGCGGCGGAGATGCTCCTGGTCCGGCGTCGCGGTGAGGTCCATGCCCTCCAGAAGCATGACACATGCGTCAGGCTTCTCGTCGGTCCGCTGGATAGGCTGACCCCCGTGGACTTCGAGCTCTCCGACGACCAGGCCGCCCTCCGCCAGGCCGCCGCTGACCTCCTCGAGGGACGGTCCCCGCTCAGCCGGGTCCGGGAAGTGGCCGATTCGGAGGACCACCTCGACCGGGACCTCTGGGTCGCCATGGCCGACCAGGGCTGGCCCGCCGTCGAGACCGACGACGCGGACGCCGGGGGACTCGGCCTCGGGTTCGTCGAGGTGGTGGTCCTGGCCGAGACCCTCGGACGTCACCTGGCCCCCGTTCCCTTCGCCGGGACCGTCAACGCCCGGGCCGCCCTGGCCGCCGCGCTCGGGAAGGGGACGGTCGGGCCCGGGGACCTCCTCGGTGACGTCCCCGTCGAGACCTGGCTCGATCGTCTGGCCGACGGGTCGGCCCTGGGGGCCGTCTCCTGGTCGGGTCGCCCCGATGCGGTGGGGGCCCGACCGGCCCCGGGTGGGGGCTGGCGGCTCCGGGGTCGGGGCGACCCCGTCGTCTTCGGACCCGCCGCCGACCTGATCGTCGTCTTCACCACCGAGGAGGCGCCGGGAGGGTCGGGGCCGGCCCTCTACGCCCTGGCCCCCCCGACCGACCGTCGTCCCGCCCGGGAGCCGGCCCTCGACATCACCCGGAGCCTGGGCTGGCTCGACCTCGACGACGTCCCCGCCCTCCGCCTTGGCGGGGCCGACGCGGCCGGGGCTCTCCTCGATCGGGCCGCCACCGTCGTCTCGGCCGAGATGCTGGGCGCGGCGGCCCGGGTCCTGGAGCTCACCGTCGACTACGCCCGGGTCCGGGAGCAGTTCGGTCGGCCCATCGGGAGCTTCCAGGCCGTCAAGCACCGCTGCGCCGACATGCTCGTCGACGTGGAGGGGATGCGGTCCTCGGCCTACTACGCGGCCTGGGCCGTGGGATCAGGTGATCCCGATGCCGCCGCGGCGGCCTCAGCGGCCAAGATCTGGTGCTCCGATGCCAGCCGGCGGGTCATGGCCTCGGCCCTCCAGGTTCACGGCGGGATCGGGTTCACCTGGGAGCACGACCTCCACCTCTACCTGAAGCGGGCTCAGCTCGACCAGGTCAGCTTCGGCGACGCCGCCCACCACCGCCGCCGGCTGATCGGCCTCCTCCGGGGCCGGGTCGAGGCCGGACTCCCCATCCTCTGAAGCCCCCGGCCGACGGGGGTCCCGACCCGACAGCGGTCCGTGCTCGCGGACTACCATCGGGGTCGAGAGTCGAGGCTGGTCCACGAAGCGAGGACCCGAGTGGGGAACACGAGAGCACGGCGCCGTCCCGGCCCCCGAGGTGGCCAGCCCGGAGCGCGGTCCACCCCGGGTCGGGTCCCTCCATCCCGGTCGGCGGGCGCCGTTGTCGCCGGGGTGGGCTCGGTCGCGGACGTGCTGGCCCTCCAGCGGACGGCCGGGAACCGGGCCACCGCCTCACTCGTCACGAAGCCGACCGCCCCCGCCGTGCAGCGGTGGTCCTTCGGGAAGAAGAAGGCGCCGGTCCAGGCGGCCCTCACGCCGACCGAGGCCCAGGCCGTCCAGAACGCCGTCCTCAGCTCCGACGCCATGAAGTCGGCCGAGGTTCTCCGGCGGGCCGGCGACGAGGAAGGGGCCCTGGCCCTCCTCGAGACCTACTGGACCACCGGCAGCGTCACCGTGGCCGGGAAGGTCATCGCCCTCAAGGACTTCAAGCCCCTCCTCTTCACCCCCTCCGAGCGGCGGTTGGTGAAGGTCAAGCGCTGGAACATGGCCCGGGCCGTGAAGGCCCTCTTCGACGAGAGCGTGGCCCAGGGGAGAACGGCGACCCCCGTCGGCCACACCAAGGAGAAGGGCGGCGGCTCCACCATCGAGGAGACCGTCTCCGACATCGGGACCGGCGCTGGCGTCACCAGCCAGATCGCCGGCGGGGGCTCCGCCATCGGTCAGCACTTCCAGGACCCCAAGCTCCCCGGGTCCAAGGGGATGTCCATCGTCAAGCAGGAGCTCGACACCGGCTACAACAAGAAGGGCGACGCCCTTTACAGCGCCCCCTCCATGAAGTCGAAGTCGGACTGGGCCTCGGGCATCCTCGGCATCATCACCCAGGCCGCCGGCGTCGTCAGCGGGGTGGCCGCCTTCGTCAAGTCCATCAAGGACGAGAAGGCCGGGAAGACCGAGGTGGCGGAGAAGGGGGCCGGATCGGCCTCGGCCCTGACCTCGACGGCCCAGTCCGTCATGGAGGTGGTCGAGAACGCCCAGGGCTCGCAGGTCACCACCCAGCTGTTCCACTGGGTCCCCGGTCTTAGCATCTTCTCCAACGGCTTCAGCGCCCTGAAGTCGGCCCTGGCCCTCGTCCCCCGGGCCATCCAGCTCGACGCCACCCGGCGGGAGGGGGCCAAGGTCAAGAGCGTGAAGGCCAAGGAGGACCTCTCCCTGGCCATCGAGAAGCTCTGGGTCCGGGCCGGCCAACAGGTCGAGTCGGAGTCCTTCAACGTGGCCAAGTCCCTCACCAACGCCGGGCTGGCCCTGGCCGAGGTGGCCTCCGCCGGCGGGTTCGGGATCCCCCGGGCCGCCAGCATCGTCATGTCCGGGGTCGGGGCCCTCCACAGCCTCGGCCACGCCATCGCCGACAGCATCCGGGCCGGGGCCACCAAGAAGTCCCGGACCGACTACTTCGGGGCCCACAAGTCGGGCTCGGCCGAGAAGCTCATCCGGAACGACCCCTCGGCCGCGGCCGACTCCATCATCACCCGGGCTCTGGAGGGCGACCCCCAGGCCAAGGCCCTCCTGGGCGCCTACAACATCGACATCCAGCCCCTGCTCCCCGGCCAGATGCCCTCCACCGGCGTGATGGAGACCCGGCCCGGGTCGGAGACCCACAAGGCCATGACCGAGGAGTTCCTCCACTACGACCCGGCCGCCACCCACTCCTACGGCGAGGCCCACACCCGCCTGATGAAGGCCCTGGTGGAGGAGGACACCCCCAAGACCCTCCTGGACAAGTTCAAGGGGGTCTTCACCACCATCGGGAACACCCCGGGGAACATGCGGGACCGCTGGCGCGACGCCAAGCGGCTCTCCGAGGTCCGGAACCAGATCGCCTTCAGTGGCAAGGGCGGGGACAGCCGGGGCGGGGGCTGGGCCTTCCGGAAGCTCTTCAAGGGGGACACCGACTACCAGGGCCTCGTCAACGCCACCATGAAGCAGATCAACACCGGGGCTTACGACGAGGGGACCAAGCGGGATCTCCTCGAGAAGCTCCGTCCCGAGGAGACGCGCCGGCAGGCCGCCGCCCAGCAGAAGGCCGAGGCCTCCCGGCCCCATCCTGAGATCTCCGGGGTCATGGACCCCGACACCCTGGCCGCCGCCCGCCAGATGAGCTTCGGCGCCCTGAGCGTGATCATGCACGGTGGGAAGTTCAACAAGACCGGGGTGGACGGCTCCCCCGACGAGCGGGTCTACCCCGACCCGGTCTGGGACGCCTATGTGGCCGCCTTCCGGGAGAAGCTCGAGCTGATGGCGGCCCAGGCCCTGGGCCGGACCGCCTAGGTGCCGTCGGCCAAGGCGGGGACCGGCCGGAAGCCGCTGAAGCCGGCTTCGGCGCCCACGGGTGAAGGGTCCGACGAGTTGTCCGAGGCAGGCCAGGTCCTCCTGGGCACCCTCGAGCAGTTCCTCCGCGACGACGGCTGGCCCCTGGCCGAGGAGGACGCCGGTGACCGGGCCCTGGCCATGGCCGTCGAGGGGAACAACGGCCGGTGGCTCTGCGTGGCCCAGGTCCCCCCCGACCGGGACCTCGTCCTCTTCACCTCGGTGATCCCCGCCTTCGTCCCCCCCGAGCGCCGCCCGAGGATGGCCGAGTTCGTGGCCCGGGCCAACTTCGGGATGCTCCTGGGCGCCTTCGAGCTGGAGCTCGATGACGGGGAGGTCCGGTTCTGCACCAGCGTCGACTTCACCGGCGTCGACCCCGCCCCCCTGGCCGCCTCCGGCGTGCTGGCCGGGATGATCCGCCAGGTCGTCTACGTGAACGTCGCCAACGTCGACCGCTACCTCCCGGCGCTGATGACCGTCCTCTACGGCGACGCCGACCCGGCCGAGGCGGTGGCCCGGGCCGAAGCCGACTGAGCCGGGTCAGGTCAGCTCGGGCTGGCGGAGGATGAACTCGGCCATGCCGGGGACGGTGTAGCCGATCAGCCCACGCTCGGGGGCGTAGAGGAGACCCTTCCGGATGAGCTGGTCCCGGGGGACGCTGAGCTTGGTCGGTCCGCTGTCGAGGTGCTCGGCGACGGCCTTGGTGGCCACCGGCTCCTCGCCGCCGATCTCGGCCATGGCCCGCAGGTAGTCCCGCTGGCGGGTGGTGGCCCGCTCCCAGCGGCTGCCGTAGAAGCCGTTGTCGAGCTCGTAGCGTGCCGCCTTGATGCCGGTCGTCACGCCCCGAATGTCGATGGGGTTGCTGGTGCAGTACTCCCAGGTCATCCGTCCGTAGACCTGGAGGAAGTAGGGGTAGCCCTGGGTGACGTCGAGAATCGTGTCGAGGGCGTCGGCCCGCCACCTGACGCCGAGGGCCTGGGTGGGCCGGGTCAGGGCGACCCGGGCCGAGGCGGGATCGAGGGCACCGACCATCCGGTACTCGAAGAGCCGCTCGGCATAGGACCGGGCCTCGGCGAGGGCGGCCGGGAGGTTGGGAAGGCCGGCTCCGACGACCACGACGGGGAGGTTTCGCTGGTTGAGCTGGTGGCAGGCTCCGGCCACCGCCTCCCGCTCGCTGCCGCCGAGATCCTGCATCTCGTCGATGAGGAGGAGCGCTCCCGATCCCAGCTCGGCGGCGGCGGCTCCGAGGTCCAGGAGCAGCTCGGTGAGGTCGATCTCGAGGTCGCCGGTGGCGGCCCGGCTCGGGTCGGCAGTGACGTCGATCCCGAGGGCCAGGCTCCCGTCCGGGGCCGCCTGGAGGGTGAAGGCCTTGAACACGGCCAGCAGTCCCCCGAGCCGGTGGATCCCGAAGCGGCTCCCGGCTGCCCGCAGCGGCGGCCCCAGGGCCTGGGCGGCCAGTTGCCGGAAGGACCGCCCGGCCCCGGCCTCGATCTTGGCCACGATCCAGTCCCGTTCCTCGGCGGCGCGTCGGTACTCGTTGAGGAGCACCGTCTTGCCGACACCCCGGAGGCCGGTGTGGATGATGCCCCGGTCGCAGTGCCCCCGTTCGGCTCGCTCCAGGAGCACCTCGAAGCGGCTCAGATCGGCGTCCCGGCCGGCCAGCTCGGGAGGTCGGCGGCCGGCCCCGGGGGCGAACGGATTGCGGATCGGATCCATCACTCAGACTCTATACGGGTGTATGTGCTCCGATCATATACAGCTAGAGAAAGCCTGAGACGAGTAGCGGGATCCCCGTACGGCAATCCCGGAATCGGGCCCGGGGCGGGGCCCACCCTTGCAACGAGTTCAATGGGGAAGGCCCTCATCGTCCAGATCGATCTTGTCGACGTCGTCGATGGTCCGGTCGGTCACGGTGGCGAGAAGCCTCGCTGCGAGATACAAGGCCTGCTTGACCTCGACATCACCCAGGGGATGCTCGCATGTGGCGATGTGATGGACCTCGTCAATCTCCTCGGAGAAGAGATTCATCCAACGGTTCAGACGGTCGGAGGCAGGATCAGGGACTCCGTTGAACCTGTCGGGAAAGACAGCGTGGGTGGCTGAAGTCCAACGATCCGGCGAGATGGACGCCAGATCTGCGATGGCCCGGATGGTCTGATCTCGAGCCTCCAGGCGATCGCGTGCCTTTGCCCTCTCTTCGGAATTCCGAAACGGGGTGGCGATGTCAGGCGGCAGCAGCACGAAACCTCACTTCCTGTGCGTCGTACCGACCCAGCAGCGCGCCGAGCTCGGCAACCACCGCAGGGTCCGAAGCAATGACAGCGTCGACCAGGTTCCCGTCGTCGTCGAAGTCCTGCTCTGTCCCGTCCAGCTCGATCGTCTCGTCGGTGAATCGCGCCGAGATGGAGAGCGTGCCGCCCGCCCCGGCCACGTACCGGGCCAGGGTCGAAATGAGGAGGTCGTTCTGGTGCTCGATGCGCGAAACTTCGCCCTGGGCGACCCCGAGCTGCGACGCCAGCGCCACCTGGGTGAGTGAGCGTGCCCGTCGCATAGCAGCCAGTGCCTTTCCGTATTCGCCACGACGTCGCTCGGCCCGCTCGGCGGCAGCCTGCCGGGCGCGTTGGTAGTCGGCGTCTCTGCTGAGCTCGTGGTCGTCCGGATCGTAGAGGTCCCATCCTTCGGGAAGATCGCTCATCGCTGCTTCTCATTCGCCTGCTTCACGGCTGTGAGGTAGTCATCGAACCGATTGTCGGCTACCGGCACGTTCTTCTGGTACCACGCATTGCCCAGTCCGGCCTTGTTCCCCGCCAAGAGCAGTGCGGGGCGGTCATCCTCCCCGAAACCAACGAGGACGCGGAAGACCCGGCGGTCATCCAGGTCAATCCGAACCTCACTCATGTGGGGGTGGTGCCTCGAGGTCACGATCCGATGACGAACGTCCGGCATCGCAGCGGCACGTCCGTGTTCCTTGAGGTGACTTCAGGCTCCCGTCCACTTCGACCCTCTCATCGTCCTTCAGGTCGCCGAACCACTCAACCACCTGGGGATGTCGGGGTATCGCCACACGTCGACAATATAGAGCTGTCTCACTATCGAGTCAACTCAATATTACCCCTGATCTACGGCGTCGCCGTCAGCTCGGCCGCCGCCCTCCGGAGGGCGGCCCGGTCCGGCTTCCCGGCGGCCAGCACCGGGATGGCGTCGACCCGGACGACGAACTCCGGGGTCTTGAACCGGGTCACCCCCTGCTCGGTGAACCAGGCCCGGCAGGTCTCCAGGTCGAAGGCCTCTGTCGTCTCCACGTAGGCGGCCACCCGCTCCCCCAGGGCCTCGTCGGGGACGGGGACGGCCACGGCGTGCCGGACGGCCGGGTGGGCCTCGAGGACGGCCTCGACCTCAGAGGCCGAGATATTCTCCCCGGCCCGGATGATGATGTCCGAGAGCCGGCCCACCACCTTGAGCCAGCCCTCGCGGTCGAGGACCCCGAGGTCCCCGGTTTTGAACCAGCCCCCCGGCTGGGCCATGGCCTGCTCGGTGGCGGCCCGCTCCGCGTAGCCGACGAAGAGCTCGGGGCCCCGGATCCAGATCTCCCCCGGCTCCCCGGTCGGGATCTCCGCTCCCGTGGCCGGGTCGCGGATGACGAGCTCGACCTCCCCGACGGCTCTGCCGTCGCTGTCCCGGGCCCGGTCCAGGGGGTCGTCGGGTCCCGAGGTGGTGACGGTGGGGGCCTCGGTCGAGCCGTAGGTCCGCTTGACCCGGCAGCCGAAGGTCTCCGCCGTCGACGTCACGAAGGCCGGGCTGACCGAGGCACCTCCGGTCGAGACCAGCCGGAGGCTCGCCACCGTCTCCGGCCTGAACCGCTCCGAGGCGGCCATCTGGGAGAAGAAGACCGGGGGTGCCCCCATGAAGGTGACCCCCTCCGACCCGATGAGCCCCAGAGCCCGGTCGGGGTCCCAGCCGGCCATGAGGACGGTGGGGATCCCCGCCGCGGCGGGGAGGAGGACCCCGTTCAAGAGTCCCGAGATGTGGGCCAGGGGGGCCGGCATCAGGACGGCGTCGGACCGGTCGAGACCGTGGGCCTCCACCATCAGGGCGGCCTTGTAGCCCAGGCCCCGCTGGGTGTGGAGGACGGCCTTGGGGGTCCCCGTCGAGCCCGAGGTGAAGAGGACGACCGCCAGGTCCGTCCCCTGGGCCGGCGAGTCGGCCATGTCCACGGGGGGGCCGGGGGGGAGGAGGTCGGCCAGGTCGTCGGGTCCGGCCGCTCCCCCCAGGGTCAGCGTCCCGTGGCGCTCGGCCGCGGGGAGGTCGGGCCCGGCCAGGACCAGGACCGGGTCGACCTGGCCCAGGGCGGCCTCGACCTCGGCCGGCCCCAGCCGGTGGTGGAGGGGGGCGGCCACCGCCCCCAGCCGCCAGCAGGCCCGGTAGAGGAGGAGGGCGGCGGCCCCGTTCTGGAGCTGCCAGGCCACCACCGTCCCCCGGCCCACCCCGGCGGCCCGGAGACGGCCGGCCAGGGCCCCGATCCGGTGGTCGAGGTCCGCCCCGGCCAGCCGGCCGTCGTCGTCGACCACGGCCCGGGCCGCGCTGGGGGGGAAGCCCGACTCGAGGGACCCCCGGTCCCAGGGGCCCCCGGGCCGGACGTAGCGGCCGGCCCCGGCGACGACGGCCGTCGGCCGGAGGAGGGGTCGCGACGGGGCCATCGCGGCCCACGCTACCGCCGCCACCACTGACTAACCTGACACGGTGGTCAGAGAACGCGGCGGGGCGGGAGGATCGGCGGGAGCAGTCTCGGCCGCGGCCCGTCCAGCCGAGGCTCCCCTCCCCGCCGCCGACGTCGGGGCCCTCCTCCGGGCCAACGCCGCCGACCCCGACCGGGCCGACCGGCCCGCCCTCCGCTTCGGGGACCGGGTCTGGACCCATCGGGACCTCCTCGACGAGGCCGACCGCTTCGCCCGTCTCTTCCGGTCCCGCCTCGACCCCGACCGACCCCCCCACGTCGCCGTCCTCCTCGACAACACCCCCGACTACGTCTTCGCCCTCTGCGGGGCCGGCCTGGCCGGGGCCTGCGTCGTCGGCCTCAACACCACCCGCCGGGACGGGCACCTGGCCCGGGACGTGAGCTTCACCGACACCCAGCTCCTCGTCACCGAGCCCCGCCACCTCCCCCTCCTCGAACCCGTCCTCAGGGACCTCGACCTCCCCGGAGGCCTCCTCCTCTCGGGCCGCTTCACCGACGGGGACGACCCCGTCACGTCCGGCCGGGACTCCCTGGAGGACGCCCTCGACGCGGTGGCCGGGCCGGCCCTCGAGGAAGCCGCCGTCGACGTCGAGACCCTCTGGATCCTCCTCTTCACCTCGGGGACCTCCGCCGCCCCCAAGGCGGTCCGGGTCACCCAGCGCCGGCTCCTCTCCACCGGGAACCGGATGAGCGACGTCCTCGGTATCGGCCCCGAGGACACCGGTTACGTGGCCATGCCCCTCTTCCACTCCAACGCCCTCATGGTCGGCCTGGCCCCGGCCCTGGTGGCCGGGGCCTCGGTGGGCCTGGCCCGTCGGTTCTCCGCCTCCCGGTTCCTCGACGACGTCCGCCGCTATCGGGCCACCTGGTTCAACTACACCGGGAAGCCCCTGGCCTACCTCCTGGCCACCCCGGCCCGACCCGACGACGCCGAGAACAGCCTCGTCCTCGCCTACGGCAACGAGGGCTCCCCCCACGTCGTCGAGGCGGTGGCCGAGCGGTTCGGGATCACCGTCGTCGACGTCTTCGGCTCGACCGAGGGGGCCATCGCCCTCGACCGGACCGGCCAGCCCCCCCGGGGATCGATCGGCCGGCTCCGCCCCGACATCAAGATCGTCGACCCGGACGGGAACGAGGTGGAGCGGGCCCGACCCGACCCGGCCGGGAACCTCGTCGTCACCGAGGCCTGCGTCGGGGAGATCGTCTGCACCTCGGGTCCCGGCCCCTTCGAGGGCTACTACCGCAACGACGAGGCCATGGCCCGGACGACCCGGGGAGGCTGGTACTGGAGCGGAGACCTCGGCTACGTCGACGGGGAGGGCTGGGTCTTCTTCGCCGGCCGGACCTCCGACTGGCTCCGGGTCGACGGGGAGAACTTCCCCGCCGCTCCCGTCGAGGCCGTCCTGGCCCGTCACCCCGACGTCGTCCTGGCTGCCGCCTACGGGGTCCCCGACGTCGACTCCGGGGACCAGGTCATGGCCGCCCTCGTCCTGACCAAGGGGTCCCGGTTCGACCCGGCCGGCTTCGCGGCCTGGGTCGACGACCAGGCCACGATGAGCCCCAAGTGGCGGCCCCGCTACGTCCGGATCTGCCCGGCCCTCCCCTCCACCCCGACCAACAAGGTCCTGACCCGGACCCTCGTCCACCAGAAGTTCCGCTCTGACCGGACCGGGGGGGACCCCCTCTGGATCCGGGACCGGGGCCGGGACCGCTACGAGCCCTTCGGCCCGACCGAGGAGGACGACCTCCACGACGGCTTCGAGGCCGCCGGCCGGCAGGCCAGCTGGGACCTCTGAGGATGGACCTCTCGCTCACCGCCGGGGAGGAGGCCTTCGCGGCCGAGGTCCGGGCCTGGCTCGAGGCCAATCCCCCTCCGGCCGGCCCGGCCCCTGGGGAGGACCTGGCCGCCGGCATCGCCCGGGGCCGGGCCTGGCAGGCCGCCCTGGCCGCCGGGGGCTGGATCGGGATCAGCTGGCCCGCCGACTACGGCGGCCGGGGGGCCGGACCGATCGAAGTGGCCATCTTCAACACCGAGTACGCCCGCAGCGGCGCCCCCCAGCCCGTCAACCGGGTCGGGATCAACCTGGCCGGCCCCACCCTCCTGGCCCACGGGACCCCGGAGCAGTGCCACCGCTGGCTCCCCGCCATCGCCTCCGCCGACGAGATCTGGTGCCAGCTCTTCAGCGAGCCCGGGTCCGGGTCCGACCTGGCCGGGCTCACCACCCGGGCCGAGGAGGTCGAGGGGGGCTGGGTCCTCACCGGCCAGAAGGTCTGGACCTCCTACGCCCAGTTCGCCCGCTGGGGCCTCTGCCTGGCCCGCAGCGTTTCCGGGAGCCGGGGGGCCCGGGGGCTCTCCCTCCTGGTGGTCGACATGGAGGCCGACGGGATCGAGATCCGGCCCCTGGTCCAGATCACCGGGGAGGCCGAATTCAACGAGGTCTTCCTCGACGGCGTCTACGTCCCCCGGGACCAGCTCGTCGGCCAGGCCGGCCAGGGCTGGGCCGTGGCCTCGACCACCCTGGCCCACGAGCGGGGGACGAACTTCCCCTTCAAGGAGGAGGTCGTCCACGAGGGCTACCTGGCCCGCCTTCTGGCCGAGGCCGCCGCCAACGGGACCCTCGACGAGCCCGAGGTGGCCGACGCCCTGGCCGACGCCTACGTGGCCCTGACCGTCCTGCGGACCCACAACTGGCGGACCCTCTCCGACCTGGCCCGGGGCGGGGAGCCCGGGGCCGAGTCCTCCTGGGTCAAGCTGACCTGGTCGGACATGACCCAGGCCCTCTCCATCGCCGCCCTGGCCGTCGAGGGCCCGGGGGCGACCCTGGAGGGATTCTGGTCCCGGCAGTGGCTCTGGAGCCGGTCGGCCTCGATCGCCGGGGGGACCTCGGAGATCCAACGGAACATCATCGGGGAGCGGATCCTGGGACTCCCCCGGGAAAGGAGAGGCTGATGCCCGTCCACTACGAGCTCGGCGGCGACCACGTCGTCTGGATAACCATCGACCGGCCCGAGGCCCGCAACAGCCTCGACATGGAGCACTTCGCCCAGCTCAGACGGGCCTGGGACCGCTTCGGGGAGGAGGACGAGGCCTGGGTCGCCATCGTCACCGGCGTCGGGGACGCCTTCTGCACGGGCGCCGACCTCAAGACCTACATCCCCGAGATCACCCGCCTCTCCAAGGAGATCGCCGGATCCGACGTCACCGAGATCGACGGCTACCGCCTCGACGACGGTGTCCGGGCCGTCCTCCGGGGGGTGAAGCTCTACAAGCCGATCGTCGCCGCCGTCAACGGGGTCTGCGTGGCCGGAGGGATGGAGATGCTCGGGGGCTGCGACCTCCGGGTGGCCGCCACCGAGGCCACCTTCGGGGTTCTCGAGCCGAAACGGGGCCTCTTCGCCGGCGGGGGGACCACCGTCCGGCTCCCCCGGCAGATCCCCTATCCCGCCGCCATGGAGTTCCTCCTCTGCGCCGACCGCATCCCCGCCGACCAGGCCCTCACCTTCGGCCTCCTGAACGCCGTCGTCCCCGCCGCCGATCTCCGGTCGAGAGCCGAGGACTATGCGGCCCGGATCACCGCCAACGGTCCCCTCGCCGTCCGCAAGACCAAGGAGAGCGTCCTCCGGGGCCTCGCCGTCGACATGAAGCAGGCCTACCGGATCGAGTCCGACATCGCCAAGGAGGTCTTCGCCTCCGACGACGCCAAGGAGGGCCCGGCCGCCTTCGCCCAGAAGCGCCCTCCCGTCTGGACCGGGCACTGATCCGGGCCGGGGGCTGAGACGATGGAGCACTGCACCCTGGAGGAGGCCGTCGCCCGCCACGTCCGGCCCGGCGACACCGTCCAGGTCCTCACCGGCCACAGCCGCTGGACGGCGGCGGCCCGGGAGCTCATCCGTCAGCACTGGGGTCGGGACCCCGGCTTCACCCTGGTCATGGTGAGCCTCAGCTCCCTCGGGGCCCTCTTCGTCCAGGGCGGCCTCGTCCGGAAGGTCGTCACCACCTACTCCGGGGACAGCTTCCCCACCTACACCCCCAACCCCGTCTTCCAGGCCGCCTACTCGTCAGGCGCCGTCGAGGTCGAGCACTGGTCGATCCTCACCTTCGTCCAACGACTCGAGGCCGCCGCCCGTGGCCTCCCCGCCCTCGTCACCGGGTCCCTGGCCGGCTCCTCCATGGCCGCCAACGAGGCCTTCGCCACCGTCGAGTCCCCCTTCGGGACCGTCGGCCTCGTCGCCCCCCTCTCCCCCGACGTCTGCCTCGTCCACGCCGCTGTGGCTGACCGGGCCGGGAACCTGGCCCTCTCCGAACCGCTGTTGGAGGGGGTCTGGGGGGCCTGGGCCGCCCGCCGCGGGGTGGTGGCCACCGTCGAGGCCGTCGTCGACTCCCTCGACGACCTCGGCCACCGGGTCCGGATCCCGGCCCACCGGGTCCTGGCCGTGGCCGAGGTCCCCTTCGGGGCCCATCCCGGCGGCCTCTACGCCCCCGGGCTCCCCGTCGCCTCCTACGGCGAGGACATCGACTTCTGGGTCGGGGCCCGGGAGGGGACCCGGGCCGACATCGAGGGCTACGCCCGGGACTGGGTCCTCGGCCCGGCCACTCAGGAGGCCTACCTGGCCAAGCTGGGCCCGGCCCGTCTCGACCGCCTCCGGGCCCGGACCGATCCGGAGTCCTGGCGAGCCGACGCCGAGGCCCACCCCGTCGACGCCGACGCCCCCGTCTCGGCCTGGGAGCGGGCCGCCGCCCACGGGGCCCGGGAGGTCGAGCGGGTGGTGGACAGCATCGGCGCCGATGCCGTCCTGGCCGGGGCCGGGGTGGCCAACCTGGCCGCCTGGGTGGCCGTGGCCCGGGCCCGGGCCGCCGGGAGCCCCGTCAGCCTCACCGCCGAGCTCGGGATGCTCGGCTACGACCCCACCCCGGCCGACCCCTACATCTTCAACCACCGGGTCTTCCCTGCCACCCCCATGCTCTCCGACGCCTCCACCGTCCTCGGGATGGTCGTCGGCGGCCCCGGGACGAGAACGGTCGGCTGTCTCGGGGCGGCCCAGGTCGACCGCCACGGGAACCTCAACTCGACCACCATCCCCGGCGGCCCCTTCCTGGTCGGCTCGGGCGGGGCCAACGACGTGGCCAGCCGGGCCGAGGCCTGTGTGGTCGTCGCCCTGGCCAACCCCGCCCGGCTGGTGGAGGAGATCGGCTACGTCACCAGCCCCGGGGCCCGGGTGGCGAGCGTCGTCACCGACCTCGGGATCCTCCGCCGCCTCGACGGGAGGCTCCAGGTGGCGGCGGTGGTGGCCGGCCCCGAGCCCCGGGCCGACCGGATCCGGGCCCTCGTCGCCGGCTGCGGTTGGGATGTCGAGGTCGCCCCCGAGGTGGAGGAGCTCGACCCCGTCACCGGGGAGGAGGTCCTCGCCCTCCGCCGGTTCGACCCCCAGCGCCTCTTTCTCTCCTAGAGGTCCGGCCCGGCGCCCCCCGGTCCTTGCATATACCATCGGACGGGTCAGCTCCCGGGGGGTGCAGCCGGCAGGGGGAACATCATCCAGAGCCGGGGGGCTGAGCCGTGGGCGACACCAGACGCGTCAAGACCATCCTGGCCGGGCTCGTGGCCGTCCTCCTCCTGGGGGCCTGCCAGGCCGACTGGTCCACCGTCGGCTTCGACCTCCAACGGACCGGTGACAATCCCCTCGAGACCACCCTCACCCCGGCCACGGTGGCCGGTCTCCAGGAGGAGTGGGCCGCCCCGGTCGGCTCCTACGTCAACACCTCACCGGTCGTCGCCTCCGACATCCTGCCCGACGGCACCATCAAGACCTACGCCTACGTGGGGGACGAGGCCGGGGACTTCGAAGCCGTCGACACCGCCACCGGGGCCGTCGTCTGGCACCACCAGCTCGGCTCCCACCTCGGCGGGCCCAACAACCCGGGCTGTGCCCAGAGCCCCTTCGGGGTGACCTCGACCCCTGTCATCGATCCGACCACCGGCCGGATCTACGTCGTCGACGGCGACGACGAGCTCTCCGCCTTCGACCTGGCCAGCGGGGCCCCGGTCCCGGGCTGGCCCCTGGCCCTCTCGACCGACCCCGGGTCCGAGCACGTCTGGAGCGGACTGACCCTGTCCGGGGGCGTCCTCTACGTGGCCGTGGCCAGTGACTGCGACAATCCCCCCTACCGGGGCCGGCTCGTGGCCGTCGACACGTCCACGGTTCAGGTCACCGGCACCTTCGATGTCGAGGACCCGGCCGGTCCCGACGGCGGGGGCATCTGGGGCTGGGGCGGAGCCAGCGTGAACCCGGCCGGGACCGACCTCTACGTGGCCCCCGGCAACGCCCTCGGCCCCGACTCCAACGCCGGCTACGCCGACCACGTCGTCGAGCTCTCGGCCACCGACCTGAGCGTGGTCGGCTCCGACCTCCCCTCCATCCCCCAGGGGGACCAGGACCTGAGCGGAACCCCCGTCCTCTTCCAGGGCACCGGCTGCCCGGCCGAGCTGGCCGTCGAGGCCAAGGACGGCTCCCTCTTCCTGTACCAGCAGGACGACCTCGGAGCCGGACCTCTCCAGACTCTCCAGCTGGCCGACCCCACCCCTGACGACTTCATCGGCGACCCGGCCTGGGACGGATCGACCGGGACCCTCTACGTCTCGAACTCGTCGGCCTCCGTCGGCTTCCCCAACGGGATGCTGGCCTTCGGCCTCGACGCCGGCTGCCGGCTGACCCCCCGCTGGCAGGCCCAGCTCGGACCGGCCGCCAGCGTCGTCTCCCCGCCCATCGTGGCCGCCGGCGTCGTCTACTACGCCGACGGCGCCGGGGACACCGTCTACGCCCTCGACGGAGCCACCGGGTCGGTCCTCTGGAGCCACCAGCTCCCCGGTCCCGTCTTCACCCGACTCACCGTCACCAACGGCGTCCTCTACGCCTCGTGCTGGGACGGGAACCTCTACGCCTTCTCCCTCCCGCCCACCGGCGGCTGACCGGCGGGGACGGTCAAGCGGTCCGCATGTACTGGTAGACGCCGGCGAAGTCCCGGTTCTGCTTGTAGGGGAGGGGGTTGGGTCCTCCCAGGGCCATCGACCCCTGGACGATCTCGGCCGTCCGCTCCACCACGGCGGTGATGTGGAGGGCGTCGGCCGGGGACTTCCCGATGGCCACCATCCCGTGGCTGGCCAGCAGGGCCGCCCCCCGGTCGGCCAGGCACTTCACCGCGGCCACCCCCATCTCGACGCTCCCGGACGGGGTGTACTCGGTGACGGCCACGTCCCCCCCTACGTAGACGGTGAACTCGTCGATGGCGGCCGGGAGGGGCTTGCGGGCCACGGCGAACATGGTGGCGTGGACGGCGTGGGAGTGGATGACCCCGCCCACCTCCTCGAAGGCGGCGTAGCAGGCCAGGTGGAGGTGCTTCTCCGAGGAGGGTTGACGCTCCCCCTCGACCACCTCGGCCCCGGGGGTGATGACGACGAGGTCCTCCAGGGTCATGACCCGGTAGTCGACCGAGGACGGGGTGATGCAGATGTTCCCGTCGGCCATCCGGGCCGAGACGTTCCCCGAGGTCCCCTCCACCAGGCCCTTGGCCAGGAGCTCCTGGGCCGTCTCGAGCACGGCCCGGCGGGCGTCCTCCACGAATCGGACAGTCATTCCCGACACCTCCACGGACCCCTGGTCCCTCGACAGCCCGCTCCGACACCACCGGCGCGCCCTGCGCGATAAGACTACAGTGACGGCACTTGACCTGACATGAGCGTCAGGCTTCGGGGGCCGCCAGGGGGGTGGGTCCGACGGCTACCGGTCGAAGCCAGGCGAGAACGGGGAGCGGAGCAATGGGAGCACGTCGGACGATCCTCCTGGGCGCCACGGCGGTCGCCGGGCTCAGCCTCCTGGCCGCCGCCTGCGGCAACGCCAAGAGCACCAGCTCCTCGGGGAGCAACGGGGGGTCCACCGCACCCGGGGTCACGGCCACCTCCATCACGGTGGGCAGCATCGTCGACAAGAGCGGGATCGACTCCAGCGACTTCTCCGCCATCGCCTCGGGAGTCCAGGCCTACTTCTCGACCGTCAACGCCCAGGGCGGGGTGAACGGCCGGAAGCTGAGCCTCCCCTCCTCCAACATCCTCGACGACGGCGGGCTTCCCACCGGGGATACCACCGCGGCCCAGGAGCTCGTCCAGCAGAAGAGCGTCTTCGCCGTCGTCGGCGTGGCCAGCCCCTTCTTCAGCGGGGCCACCTTCCTGACCCAGCAGGGCACCCCCACCTTCGGCTACGCCGTGTCCACCGACTGGGCCCCCGGGACGAACCTCTTCGGCTCCTACGGCTCCTACCTGGGCTTCGACACCGCCGTCCCCGGGTATGCCTACATCGCAAACCAGCTCAAGAGCACCTCGGTGGCCATCCTGGCCTACGCCGTCCCCCAGTCGGCGGCGGCCTGCGAGGCGGCCGACACGGGGCTGCGGAAGCTGGGCGTCAACGTCTCCTTCGTCGACACCAAGCTCTTCTTCGGGACCGACCCGACCGCCGACGTGCTCCAGATGAAGGCCCACCACGTCGACATGGTCTTCAGCTGCCTCGACGTCTCCGGCAACGTGGCCTTCGCCCGGTCGATCGCCCAGAACTCCCTGGGGACGGTCAACCAGATCTGGCTGAACGGCTACGACCGGACCACCCTCCAGCAGGACAGCCAGTACATGAAGGGCGTCTACTTCTCCGTCCAGCACGTCCCCTTCGAGGCGGCCTCCCTGGCCGGGTCCTACCCCGGGCTCCAGAGCTACCTCACCGCCATGGCCAAGTACCAGCCCGCCGACACCTACAACGAGTCGGCCCTGGCCGGTTGGGTCTCCGCCGACCAATTCGTCACCGGCCTGAAGGCGGTCGGCCCCGACCTGACCCAGAAGGCCCTGATCGACGCCATCAACTCGGAGACCGCCTTCACCGGTGACGGGCTCACCACCCCCACCAACTGGACCGTCGACCACACCTCGGCCGGCCCCGGTCCCTACTGTGCCGCCGTCGTGGGCGTGTCCGGATCGAAGTTCACCCTGGCCTTCACCAACGGAAACCAGGTCTTCCGGTGCTTCACCCTCACCAGTGCCACGCCCGTGGCCGCACCGGCCGGCACGCCGGGTAGCTGACCCGGGGCGGCGGTGAGCCACTTCCTCGACTACGCCATCCCCGGCGTCCCCTACGGATGCGACTTCGCCCTGATGGCTGTCGGGCTCGTCCTCACCTTCCGGGCCACCGGGGTCTTCAACCTGGCCTTCGGGGCCCAGGCTTTCACCGGAGCCTTCATCTTCGACCTCCTCGTGACGGCCCACCACGTCAACCAGTGGGTTGCCTTCATGGTGGCCGTCCTCGTCGTCTCCCCCCTCCTGGGCCTGGCCTTCGACCGATTCCTCTTCCGGGTCATCCCCACCGCCTCGACCACGGCCAAGGTGGTGACCGCCCTCGGCCTCCTCATCGCCATCCCCCAGGCCATCCCGATCATCTTCCGGAACACCACCTCCCTCCAGACCACCGGCTTCTGGCTCGACCCCGGCCACGTCTACCTGAACCTGGCCGGCTCCCCCGTCAACGGCGGCCAGCTCTCCACCACCGTCGTCACCCTGGCCGTGGCCGCCGCCCTGGTGGCGATGCTCCGGTTCACGGCCTTCGGTCTCGAGATGCGGGCCGTGGTCGAGAGCCGCCGGCTGGCCCAGCTCGAGGGCATCAACTCGAAGCGGACCGCCGCCTGGGCCTGGGTGCTCTCCAGCGTCCTGGCCGGCCTGGCCGGGGTCCTGATGCTCCCCCTCTCGGGGGGCAACCTGGTGCCGAGCCAGCCCCTCCAGTTCACGACCCTCCTCGTCTTCGGGCTCACCGCCGCCGCCGTCGCCAGCGTCCGGAGCATCCCCATCGCCCTGGTGGCCGGGATCGGCCTGGGGATCCTCCAGAACCTCATCACCGGCTACCTCCCCAACTCGAGCATCCTCTCGGCCCAGAACGTGAAGGAGGCCCTCCCCTTCGCCGTCCTGGCCGGCGTCCTCCTCTTCAACCGGGAGCTCCGGACCATCGAGGTCAGCTCCGACCCGCTGGCCGCCTGCGATCCACCCCCGCCCCTGCCGGCTGTGGCCATCCGGGACCCCCGCCTCAGCGTTCCCATGACCTGGGGGTTCCGGCTGGTGGTGGTGGGGTTCCTGGTGTCGGCGGCCACCTGGGTCCCCGACTACTGGGTCACGGCCCTGGCCTCCGGGCTGGTCCTCTCCGTCATCTTCCTCTCCATCACCCTCATCACCGGGATGGGGGGCTGGCTGTCGCTCTGCCAGGCCTCGTTCGCCGGGCTGGGGGCCTTCACGGCCGGGGAGCTGGCTGCGCATCTCAATCTCCCCGTCCTCCTCGGGGCGCTGGTGGGGGCCCTGGCCGCCGCCACCACCGGCGCCGTGATCGCCCTGGTGGCGGCCCGGCTGTCCGGCCTCCTCCTGGCGCTGTTCACCCTGGCCTTCGCCCTCTTCGCCGACGGGCTCCTGTTCAACCTGAGCTGGTTGGGCGGGGGCAACACGGTGGTCGTGCCCCGGCCCCAGATCGGGCCCGTCGACTTCTCCCGCGGTGACCGGAACTTCCTGGGACTGGCCTTCGTCGTCCTCGTCGTTTGCGCCATTCTCGTCAAGCTCATCCAGCGGGGAACGACAGGCATGGTCCTGGCCGCCCTCCGGGGCAGCCCGACCGCCGCGGCCAGCCTGGGGATCAGCATGCTCCGCCAGCGGGTCATCATCTTCACCCTCTCGGCCGGGATGGCCGGCCTGGGCGGCGCCCTCTACGGCTCCCTCCTGGTCCGGGTCTCCTCCCTCAGCTACCTCTACGTCTACTCCCTGGCCTTCGTGGTCGTCGTCATCACCACCGGGTCCCGGTCGGTGGAGGGCGCCGTCAACGCCGGCATGTCCTACGCCGTCCTTCTCCTCATCCTCCAGACCTACTTCCCCCACTACACCGGGCTGGAGCCGATCCTCTTCGCCTTCGGGGCCATGACCTACGCCGCCCACCCCGAGGGGATCGTCGAGTACCAGAAGACCCGCTGGCTCAACCGGGTGGCCCGGGCCCTCCAGGCCCTCGACGCCCGAAGGGCCCGGACGGCCGGGCCCGATCCGGCCGGCCCCCAGCCGGCCACGGTGGGGGGTGACATCTCCGGTGCCTGAGCCCGACGGGGAACGACCCCTCCTCGAGGTCCGCTCCATCTCCATCCACTTCGGGGGGATCCAGGCCCTGGCCGACGTCTCCTTCCAGGTCGCCCCGGGGGAGGCCGTGGCCCTGGTGGGACCGAACGGGGCCGGGAAGACAACCGTGTTCAACTGCATCTCCGGGGTCAGCCGGCCCGACACCGGGAGCGTCCGGCTCGACGGCCACCCCATCGACCACCTCTCGGCGGCCCGGCGGGCCCGGCTCGGGATCAAGCGGACCTTCCAGCGCCTCGAGGTCTTCCCCGAGCTCACCGTCCGGGACCACTTCCTGGTGGCCGACCGGGTCAGCCGCGGCGACGGACGGCTCTGGAGGGACCTCCTCAACATGGGCCGCCCCACGACCGCGGAGCTCGAGGCCGCCGTCCGGGTGGCCGGCGTCGTGGGCCTCCCCGACGCCCTCGACACCCCCGTGGCCGCCCTGACCCTGGGCCGGTGCCGGCTGGTGGAACTGGGCCGGGCCCTGGCCGGCAGACCCCGGCTCCTCCTGGCCGACGAGCCCTCCTCCGGCCTCGACGTGACCGAGACGGCCGAGCTGGCCGCCGTCCTCCGGGCCGTCCAGCGCGACGAGGGCGTCACCATCGTCCTCGTCGAGCACGACCTCGACATGGTGGCCGAGGTCGTCGACCGGGCCGTCGTCCTCGACAGCGGCCACGTCATCGCAGCCGGGCCGCTGAGCCAGGTCATCGCCGACCCTGTCGTCCGCCGGGCCTATCTCGGGAGGACGGCATGACCGATCCCGCGGCCGGGCCCGCCGCCGTCCCCATCCTCGACGTCGCCGGCCTCTCCGCCTCCTACGGGACCTTCCGGGCCCTCTTCGACGTGTCCTTCCGGGTCCCTGACGGAGCCGTGGTCGCCCTCCTCGGCTCCAACGGGGCCGGGAAATCGACGGTGGCCCGGGTGGTGAGCGGGCTCGTCCCCTCCACGGCGGGGACGGTCCACCTGGCCGGGACCGACATCACCCGGATGGCGGCCAACCGGATCGCCGGGCAGGGGCTGAGCCACGTCCCCGAGGGCCGGGCCATCTTCTCCTCGCTCACCGTCGAGGAGAACCTGACCCTGGCCTTCCGGCGGGCCGCCGGGCGGAAGAGGATCAAGGACCTCCTGGGCCGGGCCTACCTGGCCTTCCCCATCCTGGCCGAGCGCCGCCAGCAGCGGGCCGGGACCCTCTCCGGGGGCCAGCAGCGGATCCTCTCCCTGGCCAAGGTCCTGGCCCTCCCGCCCCGGCTCCTCATCGTCGACGAGCTCTCCCTGGGCCTCGCCCCCGTCATCGTCGACGCCGTCTACGACGGCCTGGCCGCCATCCGCGACGCCGGCAGCTCCATCCTGATCGTCGAGCAGCAGATCGACCGGGCCCTGGGCTTGGCCGACGAGGCCGTCCTCCTGGCCAAGGGATCGGTGGCCTGGAGTGGCCTCTCCGGTGAGGCGGCCGCGGCCATGGACGCCATCCTGGGCGGCCACGGCGCCGTCGACCCGGGCCCGGCCCCGACCGAGCACGAGGAGAACTGAGGACCATGGGACTGTTGGACGGGCGGGTCGCCGTCGTCACCGGAGCGGGCCGGGGCATCGGCCGGGAGATCGCCCTCTGCCTGGCCACCGAGGGCGCGGCCGTCGTCGTCAACGACCTCGGTTCCGGCCTGGACGGATCCCACACCGCCGAGGACCCCGCCGCCGAGACGGTGGGCCTGATCGAGGCCGCCGGGGGTCGGGCCGTGGCCAACCCGGAATCGGTCAGCGATTTCGCCGGGGCAGGCCGGCTGGTGGCCCAGGCCGTCGACACCTACGGCCGGCTCGACATCCTCGTCAACAACGCCGGGATCGTCCGGGACCGGAGCCTCCTCAAGATGGACGAGGCCGACTACGACGCCGTCGTCGCCGTCCACCAGAAGGGCACATTCAACTGCGCCCGCCACGCCGCCCCCGTCATGAAGGAGGCCGGCTACGGCCGGATCGTCAACATCACCTCCTCGGCCGGACTCCGGGGGAACTTCGGCCAGACCAACTACGGGGCGGCCAAGGCCGCCGTCATGGGGATGACCTTCGTCTGGGCCGTCGAGCTGGCCCGGTACGGGATCACCGTCAACGCCGTCGCCCCGGCCGGCCTGACCCGGATGACCGAGAACCTCTTCGCCGGGGCCGAGGCCCCCCCCGACCAGGACCCCGCCCTGAACGCCCCCCTGGTGGCCTTCCTGGCCTCCGACACCGCCTCCTACGTGAACGGCCAGGTCCTGGGCCGGACGGGCTTCGGGTACACCCTCTTCCAGACCCCCCGCCAGGTGGCCACCATGTGGAAGGAGGGGGGTTGGACCCCGGCCGAGGTGGCCGAGCACTTCCACGAGGTCCTCGGTCAGCACCTCCAGCCCGTAGGGATGCCGGCCCACCCGCTTTTGGGGGGGAAGGGCTGAGTCCCTCGGGAGCTGGAACGATCGCTCCGGTTCAGTCGGCGCGCCGAATCGGAAGGTTCGGCCGGATCCTTGTCGTGGGTCGACCCGGGCGGTAGCGTCGTCGTCGACGACGGCGTTCCACGGTGGGGACGAGTTCCGGGGTGGGAGGAACGACAATGGGAAATCGCGGCGGCGTAGGCTGGGCTGGGCGCGTGGGACGTTACGTCCGGATGGGGGCGATGGGGTCGCCAGTGGCGGGCGTTGCCGCCGTCGTCCTCTGCGGCATGATGACCGCACCGGCATTCGCCTTGTTCTCGTTCCTGAACGAGCCGTTCACCGGGGCGTCGGTCCCCCTGAGCGAGATGGTCGACCCCACGGCGCCGGGCGGCTCCAACGTGGCCTGCCTCACCGCGTCGACCAACGTCTCGCAGACGCCGATCCCGGGATGCGGTCCCGGGCCCATCGACTCGCCAGGCAGCGGCTTCCTCCGGCTCACCGGCGTCGGCGGCAGCCTGGAGGGGGGCACGTTCGCCCAGTCGAGCTTCCCCAACACCCAGGGCCTCGACATCAGCTTCGACAGCTACCAGTGGGGCGGCACGGCCGCCGACGGGATCACCTTCGTCCTCACCGGTGCCGACCCGACCAACCCCCAGACGCCGCTCGCCATCGGCGAGCCGGGAGGATCGCTCGGCTACGCCCCCCGGAACCAGGTCGATCCGGGCATGGTCAGCGGCTACCTGGGGATCGGCCTCGACGTCTTCGGTAACTTCATGAACGGCTCCATCGCCGACGGCACAGGTTGCGTCGACCCGGGCTGGGACCCGGGGGCCGACCCCAACCAGGTCACCATCCGCGGTCCCGGATCCGGCACGGCCGGCTACTGCATGGTGAACGGCACCGCCAACGGCGGTTCCAGCGCCGTCATGCACACCGCCACCCGGTCCGGCGGGCTCACCCACACCGAGATCCTCATCAACCCGACCGGTTCTTCGCTCACGAACGGGACCATCACCGTCCCGGCCGACAGCTACTGGGCCCAGGTGACGGACACCACTCCCACCGTCCACAATGTGACCGGCCTCCTGCCCTCGGCCGCCGGGTTCGAGCCCGCCGGATGGCTCGACGGTGTCAACGTCCCCAAGCGCATGAACTTCGGATTCGTCGCCTCGACCGGCGGGAGTACCGACAACCACGAGATCCAGAACGTGATCGTGGACAACATCAACGGGGTCTCCCAGCCGAGCTTCTCCCTCACCAACACCGACAACCTGGGCGGGCTCCTCCAACGGGGCGGCCCCGTCACCTACACCCTGACCCCGTCGTTGGCCACGGTCGCCGAGGCCGGCACCGTGAGCGTCAGCGACACCTTCCCGGCCGGGGTGACCCCCGGGTCGGCCTCCGGGACGGGCTGGGCCTGCTCCACCGCCGGCCAGGTCGTCACCTGCTCGACTCCCGGGCCTGTCCCCATCGGCCCCATGAACGCCATCAGCGTGCCCGCCACCGTGACGGCTGGGGCGTCGACCGCTTCGGGCGCGCTCACGACCAAGGCCGAGGTCCTCGCCGACGACGCCGTGCAGGCCACCACCCTCGACCCGGGAACCGGCTTCGACGCCACCACCACCACCCTGGTGTCCTCGGCCAACCCATCCGTCTACGGGAACACGGTCACCTTCACCGCCACCGTGGTCGACTCGAACGGCGGCGGCGCGCCCGCCGTCGGGGGCACCGTGACCTTCGGCGGCGTGGGTGGCATCTGCAACAACGTGGCCACCAACGCCGGTGGGGTGGCCACCTGCACTATCACCGCCACCCAATTCAACGTTGCCGGGTCGCCCCACGCCGTGACCGCCACCTACGGCGCCAACGGCATCTACCTGGGGTCGACCTCGAACACCGTGAACCAGAACGTCTCGCAGGACGCGACGACGACGACGGTGTCGGTGTCGCCGACGTCGGCGACGTACGGGAACGAGGGGTCGTCGACGTTCAGTGTGACGGTGGTGGCCACCCATGGGGAGGCTGTCCCGAACGGGGAGACGGTCCTGGTGTCGGTCAACGGTGGGTCGGCGACCTGCACCGTGACCCTGGCTGCCGGGGCGGGGACGTGCGCCATCGCCAACACCGGGTTGCCGGTGGGTGGTCCGTACACGGTGGCGGCGACCTATGGCGGTGATGCCAATCTCGTGACCTCGACCGGGAACGCCGGGACCGGGTTGACGGTCTCGAAGGACACCACCACGACGACGGTGTCGGTGTCGCCGACGTCGGCGACGTACGGGAACGAGGGGTCCTCGACGTTCAGTGTGACGGTGGTGGCTACCCATGGGGAGGCTGTCCCGAACG
>PLZB01000093.1 GCA_003151955.1 Acidimicrobiaceae bacterium | reverse complement strand
ACGGCCGGAACCAAGGTTCTCTAGTGGACGCCGGAGCTTTCGACCGAACCTTCCATCGACTCCTCAATGGTCAAGTGCTCGTCGAATTCCTCCAGAACGACCTTGAACATGCGGTTGAACACGAGGAGCTTGACCACCCAGAAGATGGCGAATGACAAGAAATTGGCCACCAGGACGAGGACGGTCTGGTCGATGTGGGACAGCTTGAAGTGGATGCCGACGTCACGGGCCAACGCCGCCCCGATGATGGAGAAGGCGATGCCCAGGGCGGCCATGGTCCAGAACGGGAGGACTTCTTTGACCAGATGGGACCGACCGTGCTTGCCCCACGCCCACTTGCGGTTCAACCAGTAGGAGGGGAACGCCGCCACGAAGTTGCCGAAGATGGTGCTCGGTACTTCCGTCCATACATGAAATACGCCGTAGACCAGGACGATGACGATGGCCGAGACCCCGGTCGAAATGACCGAGACCATCGTGTAGCGAAAGATCTTGCGTCCTTCGTGCGTGTGGAGCCAGGTGTAAAAGGCCTTTAGGCGCGACAGCACGATGCCACCTTAGCCGGGGGGGCCGATGGAATCCCTGGCAGCAGTGACTATTCGGGCGCTATTTGTTCACCATGTGGGCCTGCTGTGCTCGCGGGGACCACTGCATTGGATCGAGCCACCTCGCCGAACCAGTAGGCGCTCGGTTTCGGGCGCCGTTCGAAGGTGTCGGGCGTCACGGCCACGATGCCGAACTTCGGCCCATACCCCAGGTGCCACTCGAAATTATCGAGCAGGCTCCAGACGAAGTAGCCCCGCAGGTCGATGCCTTCGTCGATGCAGCGATGGGCGCTCTCGAGCGCGTCGCGCAGGAACGCGATCCTCTCGGCATCGTCGTCGGTGGCGATGCCATTCTCGGTGACGACCACCGGTCGACCGCTGACCGAGGCGGCCCGGCGGACGGTGTGCTCGACCGCCTGGGGCCAGAGCTCGTCCCCCATCTGGGTGAGGGGTACCTCGGGGTCGTTGGGGGCCACACCCTCGGGGCCGAAATGCATCCGGGTGTAGCACTGCACGCCCACGAAGTCGTCGTCGGTCGTCGCCCGCAGGAACACGTTTTCCAGCATCTCCTCGGCGGCGTCACGAAGGGACTCACCCCCCTCGTCGGCCGTGATCTCCGCCATCGACAACGTGAGACCGACCGGGTAGTCGCCAGGTCCCGCCCGCAACGCTTCCGCCGCCAGCGTGTGGGCCCGCACCATGTTCTCGTTGACGGCGGCATAGCGGGCGAAGTCCTCCTTCACGCCCGGCGGGTACTGCCCCTGGAAGTAGCCCATCACCGCGACCACGTTGGGCTCGTTGAGCGTGCAGGCCCATCCGATGAGATCGCCCAGATGAGCCGCGGCGCGGGTCACGAAACGGGCGAAGAGGTCGGGCGCGTCGGCGGCCTCCCACCCCCCGCGGGCCGCGAACCAACGCGGACTCGTGAAGTGGTGAAAGGTGACAACCGGAAGGACCCCTCGTCCCCGGCATGCGGCGCAGATCCGCCGGTAGTGCTCGAGCGCAGCCACGGAGAATTCCCCCTCTGCCGGCTCGATCCTGCTCCACTCGAGTGAGAAGCGATAGGCAGAAAGGCCGAGCTCACCGACGAGATCCACGTCCTCACGCCAGCGATGGAAGGAATCGCAGGCGTCGCCACTGGACGCGACGGTTCCCGAATCGGGATTGTGCTCCCACGCCCACCAGTCGTTGTTGACGTTGCCCCCCTCGATCTGGTGCGCCGCCGTGGCCACACCCCAGACAAACCCCGGCGGGAACACCAGGCGCGGGGCCGTCGTTCGTCCGTGCGTGCTCGTCATGCCGCCGCAGGGTACCGGGTCGCAGGCCCGGCGCGCCCGGGCGACGGCGGGCACCGCGGCCTGCGATGATCGTGGCGCCATGAGTGCGTCCCTCGATTTCCTGGTGAACCTGCTCGACCTCGAGCCCATTGAGGTGAACATCTTCCGTGGCATTCAGCCCAATGAGGAGCGCCAACGGGTCTTCGGCGGACAGGTGGCAGGGCAAGCCTTGATCGCCGCCGGCCGCACGGTCGAGCACGGCCGGGTCCACTCCCTCCACTCGTATTTCCTGCGCCCGGGCGACCCGCAGGTCCCCATCCTTTACGAGGTTGACCGGATTCGGGACGGCCGGTCCTTCACCACCCGGCGGGTCGTGGCCATTCAACACGGCCGGGCCATCTTCAACCTGTCGGCCTCCTTCCACGAGCTCGAAGTGGGTCTCGATCACCAATTCCCCATGCCGGACGTCCCCGACCCCGAAACGCTCGCTCCGCTCTTCGAGCGTCTCGAGCCCTGGCGGGACGAGTTGGTGGAGTGGTTCGAGAAACCGCATCCGATCGATCAGCGCCACATCGGCGATCTGCCCTGGCACCGCGAGAGAGCGGGAGAGCCCTACCAGCGACTGTGGATCAGGGCCGACGGCGACTTGCCCGACGATCCCCTTCTGCACGCCGCGATCGTGACGTATGCCTCGGACATGTCGCTCTTCGACACCATCTTGTCCCCGCACGACGTCCGCTGGGAGGACGTCGATTTCATGGGCGCCAGCCTGGACCACTGCATGTGGTTCCACCGGCCGTTCCGGGCCGACGAATGGCTGCTCTACGACACCGACTCTCCCATAGCGGCGGCGGGACGGGGGTTGGCTCGTGGCTTCCTCTTCGATCGCTCAGGACGGCTGTGCGTGTCCATCGTCCAAGAGGGCCTGGCCCGAGTCCGGGATCCGGCGCTCTAACGCCCGCCGATCGGCGTGTAGTCCCGCGGCTCGGATCCGATATAGAGCTGGCGGGGCCGGGCGATCTTCGAGTCCTGGTCCAGCATCTCCTGCCAGTGCGCCAACCAACCGACGGTGCGCGGAATCGAGAAGAGCACCGTGAACATCTCCATCGGGAATCCCATCGCCTGGTAGATCAGGCCCGAGTAGAAGTCGACGTTCGGGTAGAGGTGGCGCGAGGTGAAGTACTCGTCGCTCAATGCGATCTCTTCGAGCTTGAGCGCAATATCCAAGAGGGGATTCTTCCCGGTCACCTCGAAGACCTCATAGGCGATCTGTTTGACGATCTTGGCCCGCGGGTCGTAGCTCTTGTACACGCGGTGGCCGAAGCCCTGCAGCCGCTGCCCATGGCCCGACTTCACCGTGGCGATGAAATCGGGGACGTTGTCGATGGTGCCGATGTCGGTCAGCATCCGGATGACGGCCTCGTTGGCGCCGCCGTGCCGCGGGCCGTAGAGGGCCGCCGCTGCGGCCGCCGTGGCCGAGTAGGGATCCGAGTGCGAGGAGCCGACGACCCGCATAGCGGTGGTGGAGCAGTTCTGCTCGTGATCGGCGTGGAGGATGAACAGCACATCCAGCGCGTGCGCCAACACCGGGTTGGCTTCAAAGCGGGGCTCGGCCACCTTCCACAGCATGGAGAGGAAGTTGTCGGCGAAGTCGAGCGAGTTGTCAGGGTAGACAAACGGCATGCCCACGCTGAACCGGTGGGCGGCAGCAGCCAGGGTGGGCATTTTGGCGATGAGCCGGATGATCTGCTTGTTGCGTGACCCCGGATCGAAAATCTCCTTGGCGTCGAGATAGAACGTCGAGAGGGCTGCGACGGCCGATACCAACATCCCCATCGGATGTGCGTCGTAGTGGAAGCCCTCGAGGAAACGCTTGCGGACATTCTCATGGATGAAGGTGTGGTTGGTGATCTCGTTCTTCCAGATGGCGTACTGCTCGATCGTGGGGAGTTCCCCATGGAGAAGGAGGTACGCGACCTCCAAGTAGGTCGAATTCTCGGCCAGCTGTTCGATCGGGTAGCCCCGATAGCGCAGGATGCCCGCCTCGCCATCCAGGTAGGTGATGGCGCTCTCGCAGGCGGCAGTCGACATGAAGCCGGGGTCATAGAACCACACCCCAGGGAGCAGTTTCGACCATTCCGAGGCCGAGACCCCTCCATTCATGATCGGGATCTCTATCGACTCGCCGCTGCGGTTGTCAGTGATCGTGATGCTGTCGGTCACGTGGGCGATCCTTCCAATTCCTCTGAGTTCGACGGCGATCCTATGACCCTTACGGGCTGCAGTCGAGACGGCCCCACCTGAGTGAAAATGACCCGGGACCCGGGACCCGTCTGATCAGGTGCTCGGGGCGATCTGGAGGACCTCGCTCAGCGAAGTGCCGGTCGCGTCGGCCTGCCCGGGCGGGAGGACCACCGCCACGGTCAGCTGGTAGTTGGCGCCCGGCTTCACCGTGAAGGACGCCTGCGGGAGGCTGACCGATCCGGCGGCGGCCAGCCCCGCTGTCCTGGTGATCGTGACCGCCGTTCCCGTGGGCTGCGGCGTGAGCTGGAACTGCACCGACGCGTGGGGCTCGTCGACCGAGCCCAGGTTGGAGAGCACCACCTGCACGAGCACGCTCGTCGTGGGCGACAGGACCGAGAACCCCGGAGTTGCAGCGCCGGTTGGAGACGGGAGCGCCGGCGGCGTGACCGTGACGACGCGCAGGACGAGGCGGTGCGTCACCTCCAATGTCGTCGAGGACGTCACCAATTCCACTTCTGTCGCGATCGGTCCGGACTGCCAGTCGTCGGTGGCGGTGATCCACGTCGATGCCGGGAGTCGGGCGTGACCGGCCAGGCGCGTCAGCGCACGGCGCAATGTCGCGTAGCTCCGATCCGCCCGGACCAGGACCATGCCCGCCGCCACGATGCGATCCGTCGCCTGGGTCGACGACACATTGGTGGGCGGGGCGAGGATGGTGACCTCGGCCCCGGGTGATCCGGCGATCGGGAGGGGACGCAAGCCGAGGAGACCGTCGAGAGCCGAGCGGACGCTGTGCACCGCATCGGCCCGCTCCGCGAGCACCGCGGCGAACTCGCCCGGTACATCTCCGGGCGCGCTGGGGGACGCCAGGTTCTCGGCTGCGGCCTCCTCCTGATCGGCCTGCGCCGTCAAGGTGTCCAGGCCTGCCTGGAGAGTCCGGCGATCCTGACTCTGCACGTCCTTCATCAGGCGCCGCAGGGAGACAGAGGTGTTGTTGGACTCATTCACCATCGTGGTCGCCTGCGCGGCGAAGGAGCGGTTGACACTGGCATAAAATGGTCCGGACTGCCGTCCGATCTGGGTGACACCGCCTACGAGAAGGGCGACGACAATGAGGACGCACGCCGACAGGGTGATCAGTCGTCGGCGCGAGCGCCTCCGGGCCCGACGGTGGGTACTCAGCGGCGGCATCGCCGCGTCACGCTACTGCCGGGTCAGACAGCCCGGAACGACGTGTCCGACGGCGTGCTCGCCGTCTTGCGCGTGCTTGCGCTTGACCGCCATTGGACGGTGGGCGCGATGGCGTCGACATCGACCCTCTCCCGGTGGCGCTCGATCAGCGTGAGCATGCCCTTGATCACGCTCTTCGTCAGGAGGTGCGGCTCCAGGCCGAGGTCGAGCAGCTTCGTGTTGCTCGCATGGAAGTAATGCTCTTCGTGCTCGACCCGGGGATTTTCCAGTCCCTCGGCAATCTCGACCGGCTTGACGGAGGCTTGCCTGACCATGGCGGCCATATCGCGCACTGAAAAGGACTCGGTGAACTGGTTGAAGACCCGGTACTCCCCCACGTCGGCGGGATTGGTCACGGCCAGCTCCACACAGGCCAGGGTGTCCCGGATGTCGAGCATCCCCCGGGTCTGGTTGCCGCTTCCGTAGACGGTCAGGGGGTGGCCGATGACCGACTGGACGCAGAAGCGGTTGAGGACCGTCCCGAAGACCCCGTCGTAGTCGAAGCGGGTGGCCAGGTCGGGGTGGAGGAGGGTCTCCTCGGTGGCCTGGCCGTAGACGATCCCCTGGTTGAGATCGGTGGCCCGGATCCCCCAGATCCGGCAGGCGAACATGATGTTGTGGCTGTCGTGGACCTTCGACAGGTGGTAGAAGGACCCGGGCTGCTTGGGGTAGGGCATGACGTCGGTCCGGCCCTTGTGGGTGATCTCGATGAAGCCCTCTTCGATATCGATGTTCGGGGTCCCGTACTCCCCCATCGTCCCCAGCTTGACCAGGTGGATGGACGGGTCGGTCTCGGCGATGGCGTAGAGGAGGTTGAGGGTGCCCACCACGTTGTTGACCTGGGTGTAGACGGCGTGCTTCCGGTCGATCATCGAGTACGGGGCCGAGCGCTGCTCGGCGAAGTGGACGATGGCCTCCGGCTCGAAGCGACGGATGGTGTCCTGCACGAAAGTCTCGTCGGTCAGGTCGCCGATGAAGGAGTCCACCTGGAGTCCGGACACCTGCTCCCAGGTCCGGACCCGCTGCTGGAGGGTACGGATCGGGACGAGGCTGTCGACCCCCATCTCGAGGTCGTACTGGCGGCGGGCGAAGTTGTCGACGACGCCGACGTCATGGCCCCGCCGGGACAGGTACAGCGCCGTCGGCCAACCCAGGTAGCCGTCTCCTCCCAGCACGAGGATCCTCAACGCAGCGCCTCCTTCTCAGCGGGGCCGGGGGGCCCGTAGCGGTCGTCCAGCCTCGCCCACATTGCGATCATGTTGCGAACCGACTCCGACAGGATGCCGCACCAAGCTGGGAGGACCCTGGGAGGGGCTGCAGAGCACCCTGAGAAGGGAGGGACAGGGGCCTGCCCCGGACCGGCCCGGCCGGACCGATCGGGGGACGGGTCGGCTGTAGCGTGTCCCCGGTCGTCCCCACCTGCCCCGGAAAGGCTCCCGCATGCTCAGCTACCTCCAGGCCGTCGTCATCGGCCTCCTCCAGGGACTCAGCGAGCTCTTCCCCATCTCGAGCCTGGGCCACTCGGTGCTGGTCCCGGCCTGGCTGGGCTGGAACAACCTGGTCAGCACCCAGGCCGGAGGTGACCTGGTGAACCATCGGGCCAACTTCTACCTGGCCTTCATCGTGGGCCTCCACGTGGCCACCGCCCTGGCCCTCCTCGTCTACTTCCGACGGGACTGGGTCCGGATCATCGGCGCCCTCTTCTCGAGCATCCGGCACCGGAGGATCGAGGGACCCGACGCCAGGCTGGCCTGGCTCCTCGTGGTGGGGACAATCCCCACCGGCCTGACCGGGCTGATCCTCGAGCACCAGCTCCGGACCCAGTTCGCCAAGCCGCTGTCGGCCGCCGTCTTCCTCACCGTCAACGGGCTGATCCTGATCGGGGCCGAACGACTCCGCCAACGGGCCCCCGTCCGGGCCCTGGCCGCCCGGGAGCCCGCAGCGGAGGACTCCCCGGAGCCGGGCCGGCGGCTCGACACCCTCGACTTCAAGGAGGCCGGGGTCATCGGGATCTTCCAGACGGGGGCCCTCCTGGCCGGGATCAGCCGGTCCGGGATCACCATGGCGGCCGGGCTGCTGCGGGGGCTCGACCACGAGGACGCGGCACGGTTCTCCTTTCTCCTCGCCACCCCGATCATCCTGGCCGCCGGCGTCTACAAGATCCCCGACCTGCTGGGGACGGCCGGGAACGGCATCCACGGCCAGATCGCGGCGGGGAGTGCGGCCGCCTTCGTGGCCGCCCTGGTCTCGGTTCACTTCCTGGTCCGCTACTTCAAGACCCGGACGCTCTGGCCCTTCGCCGTCTACTGCCTCGGGGCCGGGGTGGTCAGCATCATCCGCTTCGCCTGATGGGGGGATCGGGCCCGGCCGGGGCCGGGGAGTCCTCCGGGCTCCCGGCGGCCGAGGTCGACCTGACCGTGGTGGTGCCCTTCTACAACCCGGGGCCCCGGCTCTTCTCCACCGTCGAGCACGCCGTGGAGGTCCTCCGGTCCACCGGGGTGACCTTCGAGATCCTGGCTGTCTCCGACGGGTCCACCGATGGGAGCGCGGCCAGCCTCGACAGCCTCATCTCGGAGGAGGTCCACCGGGTCGTCCTCCCCCATTCGGGCAAGGGGGGGGCGGTCCGGGCCGGGTTGGCCCGGGGCCGGGGGCGCTATCTGGGGTTCATCGACGGGGACGGTGACGTTCCCCCCGACCTCCTGGCCGACTTCGTGGCCATCGCCCTCGAGCAGTGGCCCGACGTGGTCCTCGGGAGCAAGCGTCACCCGGGCTCGGAGGTCGTCTACCCCCCGGCCCGACGGCTCTACTCCTGGGGCTATCAGCAGCTCGTCCGGCTCCTGTTCCACCTGAAGGTCCGCGACACCCAGGCCGGGATCAAGCTCATCCGGCGGGAGGTCCTCGACCAGGTCCTCCCCCTGATGGTGGAGGACGGCTTCGCCTTCGACCTGGAGCTGTTGGTGCTGGCCCGGCACCTCGGCTTCCAGGACATGGTGGAGGCGCCGGTCAGGATCGGGGAGCGGTTCGGGAGCACGATCTCGGTGCGGGCCGTGGGGGCGATCTTCCGGGACACCCTGGCCATCTTCTGGCGACTCCGGGTCCGCCACACCTACGACCTGACCGACCCGGATCGGGGGAACACAGCCACCCCGTAGCATCGCCCCGTGATGGCCCCCGCCCTCCCGACCAGCGCCGACCCCCTGGCCGGGCTGGGAGCAGCGCTGGAGCAGGCCCGGGGCGGGGACCGGCTGGCCCCGGCGACGGTGGTGGCGCCGTCGGAATTCGCCGCCCTGTTCGTCCGCCGGGCCCTCGGGGCCCGGGCCGCCGTCGCCAACGTCGAGTTCACGACGGTGGCCGGGGTCGTCCGGTCCCTGGGCGGGCCGGGGCTGGCCGGGGCCGGGCTCCGGACAGCTCCCCGGGCCGTGGAGCTCGAGGGCATCCGGGTGGCGGCCCAGGCCTCGGGCGGGCGGCTGGGCGGACTGGCCGGTCACCACCGGGTCCTGGCCATGCTCCAGGGGGCCTTCGAGGAGCTCCGTCGGTGCCCGCCCGCGGTCGTGGACTCCCTGGGCCGTCGGGGGGGGTCGGTGGGCGAGGTCGTCACCCTCTTCGGGGCGGTCCGACGAGGGCTTCGGGAGGCCGGCTTCGCCGACTCCCACGACCTGGTCACGACAGCCCGGGAACGGGCCCGGGGGGGCGGGGAGGCCCGGCGGGGACCGCTGGTGGGCTGGTCCCTGGGAGTCCTGGCTCCCCTGGAGCGGGAGATGCTCGACGCGCTCGGGGAGCAGCGGAGGATCGAGGCGGTCGTCCCGGCAGCGCCGGGGCCGGTCGGCGTGGTCCGGCCCTGTCGCGACCCCGACGAGGAGGTCCGGACGGCCATCCGGGTTCTCCTCGAGGGGCTCGAGTCGGGAGTGGCCCTGTGGGACCAGGCCGTCCTCCACCCCGGAGGGCCCGGCTACGCCCGGACGATCCACCAGCAGCTGGCCGCGGCCGGCCTCCCGGCCAATGGGCCGGAGCTCCGCCGCCTCGACCGGTCGACGACGGGGAGGGCCCTCCTGGGCCTCCTCGAGCTGGCCGGGGGGGACTGGCCGCGGCGGGAGGTGGTGGCCTGGCTCTCCTCCGCCCCGATCACCGACGGTCCCGGTGGAGGGGCCGTCCCGGCCAGTCGGTGGGACACCCTCTCGGCCACGGCGGGGGTGGTCCGGGGCCCGACCCAGTGGAGCGAGCGGCTGGGGCGGTTGGCCCGTCAGGGCGGGGGGCGGGCCGACGGCGCTGCCGACCTCGAGCGGTTCATGGCCGAGCTGATCGTCAGGACCCGGCCCGGGGGCCGGTCCTGGGGCCAGCTCGTGGAGTGGTCGGTCGGGCTCCTCGACCACTACCTGGACCCCACCCGGACCGGTCACCACTGGCCGGCGGTGGAGCGGGCTGCCGCCGAGCAGGTGCGGGGCTCGGTCCGGGCCCTGGCCGAGCTCGACCGGGTCTCGTCCCCGGCCGACCTTGGCACCTTCCGGCGGACGGTCCGGGCCCAGCTCGAGGCGGCCCCGCTCGACACCGGGGAGCTCCCCGAGGGGGGCTTCGGTGACGGGGTCTTCGTGGCCCCGATGGCCATGGCCCGGGGGCTGCGGTTCCGGACCGTCGTGGTCGTCGGACTGGCCGACGGGCTGGTCCCCGGCCCGACCGGGGACGAGGTCCTGCTGCCGGAGGAGATCCGCCGGCTGGACGGCTCGGGGGGCCTGCGGACCCGGGCCATGCGGCTGGCCGAGCGGCACGACGACCTGGTGGCCGCCCTCCAGGCCGGGGTGGGGAGCCGGGAGGTGAGCTACCCGAGTCTCGACCCCCGGACGGGGAGGGAGCAGTTGGCCAGCCGGTGGCTGGCCGGGCTGACCGACCCGGGGACCAGCTGGGAGCCGGTGGCCTCCTTCACGGCCGGACTGGCCTCGCTGGGGCCGGCCGCCACGGCCCGGGAGCTGGACCTCCGGGAGCTGGAGCGGTGGCGGAGCGGGGGTGGCGACCCGGGAGAGGCGCCGGCGGTGGAGTCCGACCCGGGGCTGCTGGCCGGGTTCGAGGCGGTCCGGGCCCGGGCCGGCCCGGAGTTCAGCCGGTTCGACGGGCGGGTGGGGGTGGGGACCGTCTCGGCCTTCGACCCGGCCGCCCCGGTGTCGGCCACCCGACTCGAGACCTACGCCGAGTGCCCCCGGCGGTACCTCCTGGGCCGGGTGCTCGAGATCTCGAAGCAGGACCTTCCCGAGGAGCTCTGGCGGATCGCCCCGATGGAGCGGGGGACGCTGGTCCACGCCATCCTCGAGGCCTACGTCCTGGAGCGCCTGGCCGGATCAACGAGGTCACTCGACCGGCTCCTGGAGCTGGCCGAGGAGCACTTCGGCGAGGCCGAGGCGGCCGGGCTGGTCGGCAAGGCCCTGCTGTGGCGGATCGACCGGGCCGTCATCCGACGGGACCTCCGGCGGTTCCACGTCGAGGAGGGGGATCTCCGACCCATCGCCGCCGAGCTCGCCTTCGGGGGTCAGGAGCCGGACGGGGACCCGGCCGTGACGGTGACCCTCGAGGACGGCCGGCAGGTGGCGTTCCGGGGTCGGGCCGACCGGGTCGACCGCACCCCGGCGGGCCATCTGGTCGTGTCGGACTACAAGACGGGGAAGCAGACCGGGCTGAAGGACCTCACCGGGGACCCGGTCATGCGGGGCACCCGGCTCCAGCTCCCCCTCTACGGGATGGCGGCCCGGGCCCGCTTCGGGGGGGAGGGCCCCGTCCACGCCCGGTACTGGCTCCTGTCCGGGGACCGGTCGGCCTCCTGCTACCACCTCCGGCTGACCGAGGCCGTCGAGGACCGGTTCCGGCAGGTGGTGGGCCTGGTGGCCGACGGGATCGAGGCCGGGGTCTTCCCGGGCATCCCGGGGCCGCCCCTCGAGACGGGCTATCTCGGCTGCAACTGGTGCGACTTCAACTCGGTCTGCCCCCCGGGACGGGACCGGCAGTGGGCCCGGAAGCGGGGCGGCCGGGAGCTGGCCCCCATCGCCGAGCTCCTCGACGGCCCGCTCCAGCCCGAGTTGCAGGGTGCCGTGGTCCGGGGCTTCGTGGACCCGGAGACGACGCGGTGACGGCCGTCCCGGCCGACCAGGCCGCCCGGGACCGGATCGCCGGGGACCTCGACACCAGCCTGGTGGTGGTGGCGGGGGCGGGGACGGGCAAGACGACGGCGCTGGTCCGGCGAGTGGTCGAGCTGGTCCGGAGCGGGACGGCCCCGTTGCGGGAGATCGCGGCGATCACCTTCACCGAGGCGGCTGCGGCCGAGCTCCGGGAGCGGGTCCGGGCCGCGGTGGAGGCGGCGGCCCGGGAGGATCCCGGGGACGCCCGGATGCGGGTCGCCTGCGAGGAGGTCGACGAGGCCGCCATCTGCACCCTCCACGCCTTCGCCCAGCGGATGCTCCTCGAGCACTGCGTGCCTGCCGGCCTTCCCCCCGCCTTCGAGGTCCTCGACGAGCGGACCGAGGCCGCCGACCTGAAGGCCCGGTGGGACGTCTTCGCCGACCGGCTCCTGGGGGACCCGGCGGCCGAGCCGGCCCTGGTCCGGGGGTTCACGGTCGGCCTCGGGCCCGGAGATCTCGAGGAGCTGGCCCGGAGGCTGGCGGGGGACTGGGACCGGCTCGAGGACGGGGGCCTGGACCTCCTCAGGGAGCGGGCCCGACGGGCCGGGGACTGGCCGGTCGTGGACGCCGCTCCGGTGGTGGAGGCCCTGGACGGGGCGCTGGCCATGGCCGGCCTCTGCACCGACGGGACCGACGGGCTCCTGGCCCACCTCCAGGGTCCCCTGACCGAGGCCAGGGCCCTCCTCGGGGCGGCCCGGAACGACGAGCAGACCCTCCTCCACCTCCTGACCTCGCTGGAGCGGTTCCGGAGCAGCCGGGGCCAGAAGGACAGCTGGGGAGGCCGGGCCGCCGAGGTCAGGCAGGCCTGCGAGGACGCCGAGGAGGCCCGGCGGGCCGTCCTCGACGAGGTCCGGGCCGCTGTGCTCGACGACCTGCTGGTCCGGCTCGGGACCTTCGCCCTGGCCGCGGCGGAGGAGCGGCGGGTCGAGGGGCGGCTCAGCTTCCACGACCTCCTCGTCCACGCCCGGGGGCTCCTCCGCCACGACGGCGAGGCCCGGGCCTCCCTCCGCCGGCACTACCGGCGGCTCCTCATCGACGAGTTCCAGGACACCGACCCCATCCAGGTCGAGGTGGCGGCCCGGCTGGCGGCCGCCGTGGACGTCTCGGCCGACCTGACCGAAGCTGTCCCCGGGGGGCTCTTCGTGGTGGGGGACCCCAAGCAGTCGATCTACCGGTTCCGGCGGGCCGACATCGAGCTGTTCGGCCGGGTCGGGGCCGAGGTGGGTGAGCAGATCCTCCTGACCACCAACTTCCGGACGGTGCCGGGGATCCTCCGGTTCGTGAACGAGCTCTTCGCCGAGCTCCTCGGCGAGGGGACGGTCCCGGGCCAGGCCGCCCACGTCGAGCTCGAGGCGGCCCGGGAAGCCCTGGAGCAGGCCGGGGAGCCGCCGGCCCTCCCCACCCCGACGGTGGCGGTCCAGCTGACCCTGGACGGCATCGGCCCCCCGGTGGAGACCGGCCCTGACGACGGGGCCGGCCCCGTCGGGGCGTTGGTCCCGGTCCTGATCCTGGGGGAGCAGCTCGGGGGGTCCATCTCCGACGTGCGGCGGCGGGCGGGACGGGACGTGGCCGACGCCGTCAGGGCGGTGGTGGGCGGGGGGTGGACGGTGGAGGGGAGGGACGGGCCCCGGCCGGCCACCTGGGGGGACGTGGCCATCCTCATCCCGGCCCGGACCTCCCTCCCGGCCCTGGAGGAGGCTCTCGAGGACCGGGACATCCCCTACCGCTTGGAGGGGGCGACGATGCTCTGGGGGTCGGAGGAGGTCCGGGATGTGCTCGGCGTCCTCCGGGCCGTCGACGACCCGGCCGACCCGGTGGCCGTGGTGGGGGCGCTCCGGAGCCCGCTGCTCGCCTGCGGGGACGACGACCTCCTCGACTGGCACCGGCGGGGCGGCTCCTGGGACCCCCGGGGCCCGGTCCCCGACGGGGCCGGCCCCGGGGGCCATCCGGTGGGTCGGGCCCTGGCCGTCCTGGAGGGGCTCCACCGGCAGCGGTGGTGGTCGGAGCCCTCCGCGCTGGTCGACCTGGTCCTCCGGGACCTCCGCTGCTTCGAGCTGGCCTTCGCCCACCGGCGTCCCCGGGACCGCTGGCACCGGCTCCTCTGGCTCCTCGACCAGGCCCGGCTGTTCGACGAGACCTCCGGGGGGCCGCTCCGGAGCTTCCTGGACTGGGCCGGGGTCCAGGCCGAGGGGGACGGGAGGTCGGGGGGGGTCGGCCCCCCCGAACCCGACGACGACACCGTCCGGGTCATGACGGTCCACGGGGCCAAGGGGCTCGAGTTCCCGGTGGTGGTGGCGGCCGGCCTGGAACGGGACGAGGGCGCCGGGCACCAGGCCTCCCGGCTGCTCTGGGACGGGGAGGGGGCGCCCGAGGTCCGGGCCGGACCCGGCTTCGCCACCCCCGGCTACGCCGAGGAGCGGAACCGGGACCAGGCCCTCGACCGGCTCGAGCGGATCCGGCTCCTCTACGTGGCCGTGACCCGGGCCCGGGACCATCTGATCCTGGCCGTCCATTCCAAGGGGGGCAGGGACGGCCCCGACGGGAGCCAGGCCGCCCTCATCGAGGCCTTCTGCCGGCGGCACCCCCCGCTCTGGCGGCGGATGCCGGCGACCGTGAACGGGGCGGAGCCGACCCGGGACGGGCCGGGGCCGGGGCCGGGGCCG
>PLZB01000062.1 GCA_003151955.1 Acidimicrobiaceae bacterium | reverse complement strand
GTTGAAAGAAGGCCGCTCCAAGACCGAGATCATCCGGATCCTGAAGCGCTACGTCGCCCGCGAGGTCTACCGCCACCTCCCTCGCGGCTAACACCCCGGGCAGCCCGACCTGGCTCCGAGCCTACCTGCCGCCTCAGCACGAGAGCTGGCTTCACGCCGATCTGCCGGTCCCTGCCCGGGCCCACCTCATCGAAGGCGCGTGGCCTCATAAGAGCTTGCCCTCACCAACGAGTGGCCCATCATTGGTTCGCCCGCTGCCTCCACACCCCGAACGAAAACCAAGCCCCTTGACAACATCAATAGGAGCGTCGGGGTCGACCCGGGGGGGGTCCCCCCCGCCTGGCAGAATGGACCCCCGTGACCGATCTCCCCCCCGGGGGCCCCCTCCCCGCCGAAGAACTCGTCCTCCCCATCGACGTCGGCCGGCGGGTCGTGGTCCTCGCCAACCTCCTCCTCACCCCCGAGGCCACTCCCGCCTCGACCTGGGCCACCACCAACCTGGCCCGGATGCTCGACGCCTGGCCCGGCCCCGGGACGGTCGTCGTAGCCGGCAACCTCCTCGATCTCACCCCCCCACCCCCGACGGCGGCCGGAGAGGACGGGACTCTCACCGACAAGGCCGCCGGCAAGATGGCCGAGGACGCCCTCCAGGCCCACCACCGCCTCCGGGAGGCCTTTGCCACCTTCGCCGCCGGGGAGGACCGCCGGGTCCTGATCCTCCCCGGCCCCGCCGACGCCCTCCTCGGCAACTGCAAGCCCGTCCGGGCCGCCGCCGCCGCCCTCGGGGCCACCGTCGTCCCCGCCGTCGACCTCCGCCTCTCCACCGCCACCGGCACCCGCCGGGTCCGGATCCAGGCCGACGACGCCGGGGATCCCGTCCCCCCCTCCACCCTCCCCGTCGCCACCGACCCCTCGGCAGCCTGGCAGGAGGGCATCGACCGCCTCTCGGAGCCGGCCAGCCTCCGCCGCTTCCTCGCCTCCCGACTCCTCTACCGCCGCTTCGCCCGCTTCGGCTGGTGGCTCCTCATCCCCTTCGCCGCCGTCGTCCTCCTCCGGATGCCCTTCACGACGAGCTGGCTCGACCACCTCCTGAGCAACCACCCCCTCCCGGACCGGGCCATCTCCCGGGCCCGGCAGGCCACCTGGGGCAGCCGGCTCCTCGTGGCCGGCGCCATCTCCCTCGCCGTCACCGCCGTCCTGGCCGTCATCCTGGCCGCCGTCACCCGGAAGGCCTGGGCCGCCCTCGGGGGTGGGAAGTTGGCCGGCGTCTTCGAGGACCCCCTGACCGGCGCCGGGGCCACCGCCAACGACCGGGCCCGGGACGACGCCCGGGTCCTCGTGGCCGACGACTACGACGGGGTCGTCACCGGAGCCACCCTCTCGGCCGAGCTCACCGACCTCGGGACCGGCTTCTTCGCCTGCGCCGGAACCGCCGGCGAGGTGGTCGAGGAGCATCCCGGCCGCCTCGGCCTCCCCCCGGTCTTCCTCCACCACCGCCAGGTGGCCTGGGTCGAGCTCGAGACCGGGGCCGAGCTCCACGCCCGCCTCCTCCTGGCCCGGGCCGACACCGCCCCCCCCAACATCCTCGAGCGCCTGGCCGCCCGCTACCGCCTCGTCCACGACACCCACCCGGTGGTGGTGGCGTCCCACCCCCACGGTGCCTCCTGGCCTCCCGCCCCCGACCTCGCCCTCCTCCGGCGTCGCTCCCGGCGTTACCGCCGCTGGGCTTCGGCGGCCATCGCCGTGGCCGGCGGCCTCGACCTCCTCTCCGCCGTCACCCCCCCGCTGCGCAGCCGCCTCCACATGGTCCTCCAGGTCGTCCCCCTGGGGGCGGCCCAGCTGGCCGGGGCCCTGGTGGCCCTGGCCGGGATCTCCCTCCTGGCCCTGGCCCGGGGGGTCCGCCGGGGCCAGCACCGGGCCTGGGTCATCTCCGTCGCCCTCCTCACCGCCTCCCTCGTCCTCCACCTCGTCCACCGGGGGGCCATCGCCCTCACCATCCTCTCCGCCGGCGTCCTGGCCTTCCTCCTCGTCAACCGGGGCGAGTTCCGGGCCGCCTCCGACCGCCCCTCACTCCGCTCCGCCTTCGTGACCCTTGTGGCCGGCGTGGTCGCCGTCACCGCCGCCGTCACCGTCCTCGTCGAGATCACCCTCCACTTCCGCCACGACCGCTTCCACGACCTCTCCGTCTGGCAGGCCGGCCAGGCCGTGGCCGAGCGGATGATCGGCATCGAGAACGTCACCCTCCCCGACACCATGAACGACTTCCTCTCCCCCTCCCTCCTCGCCATCGGGATCACCCTGGCCGGCCTGGCCGTCATCCTCGCCACCCGCCCCGTCGTCGACCGTCGCCTCAACGCGGGGCGCCCGGCCCAGGCCCGGGCCCGGGACATCGTCCTCCGCCACGGCTCGGGCACCCTCGACTACTTCGCCCTCCGCAGCGACAAGCACTGGTTCTTCCACCGCGACAGCCTCGTCGCCTACGCCATGTACAGCGGGATCTGCCTCGTCTCCCCCGACCCGGTCGGTCCCCGCTCCGAGCGGGACGCCGTCTGGGCCGCCTTCCGCCGCTTCGCCGACGCCCAGGGCTGGGTGGTGGCCGTCATGGGGGCCTCGGCCGACTGCCTCCCCCTCTACCGGGCCACCGGCATGCACGACATCTACATCGGCGACGAGGCCGTCGTCGACCCCCAACGGTTCTCCCTGGGCGGTGGCCACATGAAGGGACTCCGCCAGGCCTTCAACCGGATCGCCAAGTACGGCTACACCGCCACCTTCCACGACCCCGCCAACCTGGACCGGGCCGTCATCGAGCAGCTGGCCGGCCTCATGGGCCAGAGCCGCCGGGGGGAGTTCGAGCGGGGCTTCTCCATGATGCTGGGCCGGATCTTCGACCCCCGCGACGTCGGCATCATCCTCTGCATCGTCCACGACCCCCAGGGGAAGCCGGCGGCCATGTGCCAGTTCGTCCCCGCCCCCGGCATCGGCGGCTACTCCCTCGACCTCATGCGCCGGGACCGGGGCGAGCACCCCAACGGGCTCATCGACTTCGCCCTCGTCTCCACCATCGAGCACCTCCGGGCCCTCGGCATGCGGGGCCTGAGCCTCAACTTCGCCGCCATGCGGGAGGTCCTCGAAGGTGAGCGGGGGGCGGGGATCGAGCGCTGGGCCCTCAAGAAGATGTCGAGCTTCATGCAGATCGAATCCCTCTGGAAGTTCAACGCCAAGTACGAGCCCGACTGGCTCCCCCGCTACGTCCTCTACGACACCGCCGAGCACCTCGTCCCGGTCACCCTGGCCATCCTCCGGGCCGAGTCCATGTGGGAGGTCCCCGTGATCGGCCGGGTCATCGCCGCCTCCGACCGCCGGGCCCACGAGGCCGCCGACTCGGGCGACGCCGGCGACAGCGGGGCCTCGCTCCTCCCCGACCTCGGCGACCTTCCCGACCCGGGCGACCTCCTCGACCCCGACCCCGACCCCGGCGCCTCCGGCTCCGAGCCGACCCCGACCACCCCGGAGGTCTCGGGCCGCTGACCGGGGATCAGCCCGGGGACTCCGATTCCCCGGTCCCGGGGGCGGGGGGCAACTCACCGGGGCCGCTGATCCCGAGCTCCCGGGCCCGGACCTCGTCCTCCCGGCGCTTCAGCTGGGCCTCCCACATCCGCATCCGGGCCATCTCCTCCCGCTCCCTCGCCACCCCACCCATCCGCTCCAGCCGGGGGTCGGCCAGGGGCGGGACGGACAGGTGGTCGGGTGTCGGAGCGGCCCGCCGGGACCGGAACCCGTTGTCGGGCAGGGCGAACGACGCCTTCGGGGGCCGGCCCAGCAGAAGCCAGGCGATCGACCCGATGTCAGCGCTGACCAGGACGATCACCAGCCACACCATCTTGGGCAGGTTCCTGACCATCGACTCGTCGGTCGTGATGACGTCGAAGAGGCAGTAGATCCACAGGGCCAGGAAGGCCAGGAAGAACACTCCTCCCAGGATGTCGGGCACGGGCCGTCTCCCCTCGTTCCGCCGGGTCCGGGAATGACGTTACCGCAGGCCGCCGGTCACGATTGCGGGCACGCCCTGCAATAGCCTCTGGACATGGTCGATGGGGGGCTCAGCGACGATGCCGAGGACCGTCAAGCCTTCGTCGACCTGTTCGGAGTAACCGAAGAACAGTTGAGAGCAGAAGGCGTCGACGTCCACGCCTACATCCGCAGCCATCTCTCAGAGGCCCTCCGTCGCATGCACCCAGAGATCGGGTTGCGGAGCCGGTTCGTGAACCTCTTCTCGGGTGCGGGATCGTTGTCGTCCGCGCCGGAATCAGGGCGAACAAAGCCGAACGGGCCACTCGTCGGTTCGTCGCGGCCCTGTCGCTGGCCTCGCGAGTCCCTCAGTAGCTGAACGTGGTGGCGGCCTCCTCCCCGATCCACTCCCACAGCTGCACCGCCCCCCCCAGCGCCGCCTCCGGCACCAGCCCGGCCGGGTCGAGCTGCTTGGCGTTGGAGCAGATCGGGCTCACGAGGAGCCGGGTCCCGGCGGTCCCATACCGGCCCAGGAAGTCCGGGATGCCCGGACAGCCGTCGCAGGCCGTGAGGCGCCCCTCGAGCTCCGCCATCCGCAAGGCGATGAGGGTCTGCCGGATGATGTGCTCCTGCGGTTGCCTCCGGAACGACCATGGGCTCGGGGGTCTCCGGTCACGACGGTTGGCCCGCGGTACCGTTGACCGTGAAGGTCCGCCCGGCCGTCCCCACCGACGCCAAGGACGTCGCCGCCATCCACGTCCGCTCCTGGCAGGCCGCCTACCCCGGCCTCATCCCCCAGGACTACCTCGACGACCTCGACCCCGCCGACCGCCTCCCGGCCTGGCAGGCGATCTTCTCGGCCACGGACTGGCCGTCGGCCGGTACCCTCCTCCTGGTCGACGCCGGCGAGACCGTGGGCTTCTGCCACCTGAGCCCGAGCCGGGACGCCGACACCGACCCCCGGACCACCGGTGAGGTCCAGTCGATCTACCTGGCCCCCGAGGCCTGGGGCCGGGGCGGGGGAGCCCTCCTCCTCGGGGCCGCCGTCGACCGGCTGGCCGAGGCCGGCTTCTCGTCCGCCGTCCTCTGGGTCCTCCGGGAGAACGACCGGGCCCGCCGCTTCTACGACCACCTCGGCTGGGGGCCCGACGGCACCTCCAAGCTCCACCACTGGGGCAGCTTCGACGCCACCGACCTCCGCTACCGCCGGTACCTCCCCCCGGAGCCGGGGCCCTGACCGCCCCCCGACCCCGGATCCGGCCGGGGGTCGCTGCCCTCGTCGGAGCCGGCACCCTCGTGACGCTGACGGCGACCCTTGTCGGGGCCCCGGCCACCGCCCTCCGGGACACCGCCGTCCCGACGGCCGTCGACATCGGGCCGGTCAGCTCCGACCTGGCCACGATGGCCACCCCCGGCTACGCCGCCCGGTTGGTGGTCCGCGACGGCGGCTACAGCGCCGTGACCGCCGATCGGGGCGACCTCTGGGTCTTCGACGACACCATCGTCTTCTACTACCCCCCCGGCTCGTCCACCTCCACCGCCTCCCCCGACTACTGCGGCGAGCGCAACGGCACCGCCGCCATCCAGACCCGGGTCGTCCCCGGCCGCCCCCCCGCCCTGGTCGAGCCGGCCGAGCCCGGCGTTCCCGAGTGCCCGGCCCGGCTCACCGATGTCCCCTACCAGTTCCTCCCCACCACCACCATCTTCCCGGGTGGCGCCGCCGAGGACTGCTCCAACTGGACGACCGGGCTGACCACCCTCCCCGACCCCCGGACGGGTCGCCCGTCTGACACCGTCGCCGTCGGCTACGTGGCCCAGTGCTTCGCCTGGGGTCACCCCCTCCCCACCAGCACCCTGGGCTCCTCGGTCACCACGGTGACGGTGGGCCCGGTCGGCTCCCCCATCCGGGCCGCCGGCCCCCCGCCCGTCCCCCCCCTCCTCCCCGACCGGCCCTGCCCGGGCACGGCCGACGCCCTCAACTCCGGTTTCGAGAGCCCCGTCCTCGACGGCGGCTACCTCTACCTCTTCGACCCCTACGGCCTCGGGCCCGGCGGCGGGGGCTGCCACCGGATGGGGCTGGCCCGGGTCCCGGTGGGCCGGCTCACCTCCCGTTCCGCCTACCGCTTCCTGACCGCCGCCGACTGGTCCGCCGATCCCACGGCCGCCGCCGCCGACATCATGCCGGCCGACTACGCCGGCACCGACGACCTGAGCGTCTCGGTGTCCCGGCTCCCCGGCATCGGGGAGTTCGTCATGACCTACAACCCGGCGTCCCGCCTGAGCGCCGGTGAGATCCGCACCGCCCTGGCCCCCTGGGGCCCCTGGAGCGTCCCCCAGGCCTTCACCGTCCCCGGCTGGAGCACCCTGAACGACTACGGCTTCGTCCTCCACCCCGAGCTCGACACCGCAACCAAGCTGGTCTTCAGCTACTCCGACGGCGACGGCGCCGCCGGCGCCGTGGCCGACCGGATCGTGACCCTGCCCCTCGCCGACCTCCCCGCTCCGCCGGCCCCCGCCCCGCCACCACCCTCGCCCTGACCGGGCCGGCGGCGGCCGGGCCGGCTCAGGGATGGAAGAGCAGGGTGGCCTGATGGGCGAAGTCGGTCAGCCAGGCCGGGTAGATGCCGAGGACGACGGTGGCCCCGGCGCAGAGGGCCAGGGCGATCCCGGTCGTCCCGGGGATGACCAGGGGCTCGGCGCTCTCGCCGGTGTCGGCCTCGAGGAGGGCCACCGCCCCGGATCCGGCCTCGCCACCGGGGGCGACCCCGACCGGCTCCCCCTCGTCGCCGACGGCCCGGGCCGGCTCGACGGTGTCGACGATGGTGCCGGTGGCCGCCCCGTCGCCGGTGGCGCCGGCCGGGGAGTACATGAGGACGACGACCCGGAGGTAGAAGAAGCCGGCGATCACGGCCGAGAGCATGGCGATGACGGCCAGGGCGTAGGAGTGGGCCCCGGCCGCGGCCTGGAGCACCTCGAGCTTGGCCCAGAAGCCGGTGGTGGGCGGGATTCCGGCCTGGGCCACCAGGAAGAGGGCCAGGGCCCCGGCCAGCCAGGGCTGCCGGCGGGCCAGCCCCCGGTAGCGGTCCAGCCCGTGCCGGCCGTCCCCGGGACCCCCCACCACCGAGATGACGGCGAAGCTCCCGAGGGCCAGGAAGCTGTAGGCGAAGAGGTAGTAGAGCGACCCCTCCACCCCCTTGGTCGACCCGGCCTGGAGGCCGAGCAGGATGAACCCGGCGTGGTTGATCGAGGAGTAGGCCAGCATCCGCTTGATGTCCCGCTGGACGAGGGCCACCGACGCCCCGAGGAGCAGGCTGGCAACGGCGATGACCCAGACGGCCGGCTGCCAGTCGGCCCGGAGCAGTCCGAACGAGGAGACGAAGACCCGGAGGAGGGCGGCGAAGGCCCCCACCTTGGCCACCGCCGCCATGAACCCCGTGACCGGGCTGGGCGAGCCCTGGTAGACGTCGGGGGTCCAGAGGTGGAAGGGGACGGCGGCCGCCTTGAACCCGAACCCCACGAGGAGGAGGGCCAGGCCGGCCAGGAGCATCCCGTTGTGGAGGACATAGTTCTGGGCCAGGTAGGAGGCGATCTGGGGCAGGTTGGTGGTCCCCGTCGACCCGTAGACGAGGGCGATCCCGTAGAGGAAGACGGCCGAGGAGAACCCCCCCAGGACGAAGTACTTGAGGGCCGCCTCCCCCGACTGCCGCCGTCGGGCGTTGAAGGCGGCCAGGACGTAGAGGGCGATGGAGAGGATCTCGAGGCCGAGGAAGACCACGATGAGGTCGTTGGCCGCCCCCATGACCATGGCCCCCGAGGCGGACACCAGGACCAGGACGTGGAACTCCGGACCCCGGATCGTCTCCTGCTGGAGCCAGCCGTCACCGACCAGGGCGGCCACCACCACGGCGGCCGAGACGAGGACGGCCACGAAGGCGCTGAACCCGTCGGAGACGATGGCCCCGTCGATGGCCACATGGGCCCCGTGGTGGATGACGTCGAAGTACTGCATCAGCGACAGGACCAGGGCGGCCGTGGCGGCCAGCACCGTCAGGCTCGTGATCCACACCGTCTCGAGGGGCCGCCGCAGCAGCGACGACCACACCAGGATGACGAGCGCCCCCCCGAGCAGGGCCAGCATGGGGAGGATGGAGAGGTAGGCGATCTTGACGGTCAGATGCGCCGGGGTGGCGGCGAGGAGGGCGGTCACGGACGGCTCCCGGGGGCGGCGGTGGTGGGGCCGGTGCCCGGCTGGGTCGTCCCCGTGGCCTGGTCGACGCTCTGGACCAGCTGGTCGATGGTGGGGGTGATCCGGTCCAGGACCGGCTTCGGGTAGACCCCGAGGAACACGATGAGGAGCACCAGGGGGACCATGACGGCCCCCTCCCGCCAGCTCAGGTCCCGGGTGGTGGCGTTCTCCCCCTCGGGCTGGTGGTGGAAGACCTGCTGGTAGGCCCAGAGCAGGTAGACGGCGGCCACCACGACCCCGAAGGTGGCCACCACCGCCCACCACCGGTGGGAGAGGAACGTCCCCGACAGGATGAGGAACTCCCCCACGAACCCGTTCAGCCCGGGCAGGCCGATGGAGGCCAGCATGGCCAGGGTGAAGGCGGCCGCCATGACCGGGGCGGGCCGCTGGAGGCCCCGGAGCTCGCTCGTCTGCGAGCTCCGCCGCCGCTCGTAGATCCAGCCGATGAGCAGGAAGAGGGCGGCCGTGACGAGCCCGTGGTTCACCATCTGGAGGACCCCCCCCGACACCCCCTGGGTGGTGAGGGCGAAGGTCCCGAGCACGATGAACCCGATGTGGGCCAGCGAGGAGTAGGCCATGAGCCGCTTCAGGTCCCGCTGGGCGCAGGCCACCACGGCCCCGTAGAGGATCCCGACCACCCCCAGGGTGAGGAGGTAGGGGGCCAGGTCGACGGTGGCCCGGGGGAACAGGCCCAGGTCGAACCGGAGGATCCCGTAGGTCCCCAGCTTGGCCATCACGGCCGAGAGGATGACGACGCCGGCCGTGGGCGACTCGGCGTAGGCGTCGGGGGACCAGGTGTGGAAGGGGAAGATGGGGGCCTTGACGGCGAAGGCGGCCGTGAAGCCCAGGAAGAGCAGGATCTGGGTGGCCGTCCCCGTCCCGGCGATGGTCTTCTCCAGGGCGGGCAGGTCGAAGGTGAGCACCCCGGTCTGGTGCTGGTGGATGACGGCCACGGCCACGATCCCGATCAGGAGGAAGGCGGAGCCGAGGAAGGTGTAGAGGAAGAACTTGACGGCGGCCTGGGACCGCTTGGCGTAGCCCCAGCCGGCGATGATGAAGTACACCGGCACCAGGGTCAGCTCGAAGAAGACGAAGAAGAGGACGAGGTCGAGCGAGACGAAGCTCCCCAGACATCCCGCCTCCAGGAGGAGGAGCCAGGCCACATGGGCCTGTGGGTTCCGCTTCACCCGTCCCCCCAGGAGGGCCAGGGGGAAGAGGACCGCCGTCATGAGGACCAGGAAGAGCGAGATCCCGTCGATCCCGAGATGCCAGGACACCCCCACCGAGGGGGCCCACTGGTGCGAGCTCGTCATCTGGAACCCGCCGTCGTGGAGCTTGAACCGGATGGCCATGGTGACGGCCAGGGCCAGGGTGGACAGCATTCCCGCCGCCCCGACGACCTCGACCATGACCCGCTGGGCCCGCTCCCCCATGGTCCGGGGGACAGCCGCCGCCACCAGGGCGAACCCGGCCGGGATGACGATGAGCATGCTCAGGAACGGGAAGACGTTGTCGTTGGGCATCAGCGGGCCACCGCCAGGAACGTGACGTAGCCGACGAGGACGACCAGGCCGACGGTGATCCCCAGGGCGTACTGCCGGACGTAGCCCGTCTGGACCCTCCGGAGCCCCGACCCCGCCCCCCGGGTCAGCCGGGCCACCCCGGTGACGGCCCCGTCGATGACCCGGGTGTCGAAGGAGGCCGCCATCCGGGCCAGGGCCTGGCCGGGCCGGCCCAGGGTGGCGTCCGTGACCTCGTCGAGGTACCAGGACCGCTGGAGGAGGGCCGGCTCCAGGGCCGGCCGCTCCGTCTCCCGGCTCCACAGCCGGAAGGCCACCCCGGCCCCGACCAGGGCCACCAGGGCGTCGACGACCCCGAGGACCCACTGGCTCGACCCCGACAGGTGCTCCTCGAAGGCCCCCGGCCCGAAGACCGGGGCGAGCCACCGCAGCGGGTCGAAGCTGAGGTGCCCCGGGAGGTTCAGCGCTCCGCCCACCACGGCCAGGACGGCCAGCACCACCAGCGGGACCGTCATGACCCAGGGGGACTCGTGGGGGTCCTTCTTCGCCCTCCCCCCGTCGACGACGGCCTTCCAGCGGTCGTCCCCGAGGAAAGCCAGGACCAGGAGCCGGGTCATGTAGTAGGCGGTGAGAAGAGCGGTGGCGAGCCCGACGGCCCACATGACCTTCCAGGGGAAGAGGCTGCCGGCGAAGGCGTTGTCGAGGACGTCCCCCTTGGCGAAGAACCCCGACAGGGGCGGGATCCCGGCGATGGCCACCACCCCGACGCTGACGGTCCAGAAGGTGAGCTTCATGTACCTGCGGAGGTTCCCCATCCGCTTCAGGTCCTGCTCGTCGTGGAGCCCGTGGATGACCGACCCCGCTCCCAGGAAGAGGAGCCCCTTGAAGAAGGCGTGGGCCACCATGAGGAAGATGGCGGCCTCGTAGGCCCCCGTCCCGACGGCCAGGAACATGTAGCCCAGCTGGGACACCGTCGAGTAGGCCAGCACCTTCTTGATGTCCTGCTGGGCGCAGCCGATGCTGGCGGCGACGAAGGCGGTCCCCACCCCCACGATGGAGACGACGAGCTGGGCCGTGTGCGACAGCGACAGGAGCGGTCCGATCCGGCACATCAGGTAGACCCCGGCCGTGACCATGGTGGCGGCGTGGATCAGGGCCGAGACCGGGGTCGGGCCCTCCATGGCGTCGGCCAGCCAGGGGAAGAGCGGGAACTGGGCCGACTTCCCCGCCGCGGCGAGGAACAGCAACAGGCAGACCGCGGTCCGGGTCGAGGGGGGCAGGGAGGCGGCCTGGCCCAGGAACCCGCCCCCGCCGGCCGAGCCGTAGCTCAGGGTCCCGGTCCGCTCGAAGACGAGGAACATGGCCAGGAGGAACCCGACGTCGGCCACCCGGTTGTAGAGGAAGGCCTTCTTCCCGGCGCTCGCCGCCGAGTCCCGCCCGAACCAGAACGAGATCAGCCAGTAGGAGCAGACCCCCACCCCCTCCCAGCCCACGAACGTCATGAGGAGGTTTCCCCCCAGGACGAGGACCAGCATGGAGGCCACGAAGAGGTTCAGGTAGAGGAAGAACTTGGGGAAGTCCCCGTCCCCGTCCATGTACCCGATGGAGTAGAGGTGGATCAGGGTGCTGATCCCGGTGACGAAGAGGACCATCGTCATCGACAGGGGGTCGACCAGCAGCGAGGCGCTGACCTGGAACCCGCTGTGGGGGATGGCCGGGATCCAGTTGTAGACGACGTCGGTGACCTCCCGGCCCGACCCCGTCCGGCCCAGGAGGGCCCCGTAGGTGACGAGGGAGAGGACGAACGACCCGGCCACGGTGGCCGTCCCCAGCCAGCCGGCCCAGGGCTCACCGATCCGCCGCCCGAACAGGGCCAGGACCAGGAAGCCGGCCAGCGGCAGCAGGGGGATCAGGTAGGCGTGGGAGAGCATGCCGGCCGGTCAGCCCTTCATCAGGTGGAAGTCGTCGGCGGTGGCCCCCCGGCGGCGGCGGAACATGGCCACCACGATCCCGAGGCCCACGACCACCTCGGCGGCCGCCACCACCAGGACGAAGAAGACGATGGCCTGGCCGGCCACGTCGTTCAGGTGCCGGGCGAACGAGACGAAGGCCAGGTTGGCGGCGTTCAGCATCAGCTCGATGCACATGAACATGACCAGGATGTTCCGCCGGACGAGGACCCCGACGGCCCCGATGGAGAACAGGAGCATCGACAGGACGATGTCCCACTGGTAGGGGACGCTCACGTCGACACCTCCTCGGGCTCGGCGGTCTCGACCTCGACCTCGACCTCGTCGTCGTCCTCCTCGGCCAGGGGGCCGGCCCCGGGCCGCCGGGCCAGGACCACGGCCCCGACCACGGCGATGACGAGGAGGGCCGAGGTGATCTCGAAGGCGAAGAGGTAGGTGGTGAAGACCGACTTCCCGAGCACGACGACGTCGGGGGTGGCCGACCGGGGATGGGCCGGGTTGTCGTTCAACGTCCCCGCCACCGAGGGGACCCCGGACCCGAACCGGCTGCCCAGGCCGGCCAGGAGGAGCCCGACGAAAGTGAGGGCCATGAGGAGGTAGGCCCAGAAGCGCTGACCCCGAAGGGGCTCCTCGCTGATGCTCTCCTCCCGGTCGACCCCGAGGAACATGATGACGAAGAGGAAGAGGACCACGATGGCCCCGGCGTAGACGATGATCTGGACGGCGGCCAGGAAGTTGGCCTGCTGCTCGACGAAGAGGACGGCCACCCCGAACAGGGTCATGACCAGGCTGAGGGCGGCCAGGACCGGGTTCCGCTGCCGGACCACGTTCACGGCCCCGACCAGGACGATGGCGGCACTGAAGACGAAGGTCAGGAAGTCGATCCGGTTGGCGGGGATCTTCAGCCAGCTGAAGTGGAAGAGGGCGCCAGGGACCATCAGCCCTCCCCCTCCCCGACCGGCCCGCTGTCCGGCGCAGAGGCCGCCGCGGCCGCGGCGGTGACGGCGGCCGGGTTGGGCCCCGCCGTGGTGGGGAAGGCCCCGTTGGCCCGGGCCGGTCGGCTCCGGCCCGGGATCTTGGCCGCCAGCCGGGCCTTGGTCCGGTTGAGGGCCCCCTTCGGGCCCCGCTGGCCCGGGAGCCGGTCGGCGTCGTTCAGGTGGAGGCTCATCGTCTCCCGGAGGTCCCTGTTCCCGGTCCCGGCGTCGTCCCGGAGGCCGCTCTGACCCCCCTCGGCGGGGCGGACCCCGTAGCCGAGCTCGCCCGACCACTGGACCCGGCCCTCGTAGGCGGCGCTCCCCCCGGGGGAGGTGGCCCGCATCCAGGCCGAGGTGTGGAGGTCGTCCCCGTCCCGCCAGTCCTCCCAGGGGAGCTGCTGGGGCTTCCCCTCGTCGTCGACCAGGAGCTCGGCCTTGGTGTAGATGGCGTCGGCCCGGTTGGTGAAGGAGAACTCGAAGAGCTTCGTCTCGGTGATGGCCTCGGTGGGGCAGGCCTCGACGCAGAGGTCGCAGTGGATGCACCGGAGGTAGTTGATCTCGTAGACGAACCCGAACCGCTCACCGGGGGAGACAGGACCCGTGGGATCGTTGTCGGCCCCCCGGACGTAGATGCAGTCGGCCGGGCAGACCCCGGCGCAGAGCTCGCAGCCGATGCACTTCTCCATCCCGTCCTCGTAGCGGTTCAGGACGTGGCGGCCGTGGGCCCGGACCGGCTTGGCCCGCTTCTCCCGGGGGTACTCCACGGTGACCCGGGGCTTCGTCATCTGCTCCAGGGTGACCTTGAACCCGCCCAGGGAGGAGAGGAACCCGGGCAGGGACCGGTGGCGGCGGGCCATCAGCGGGTCACCTCCGGTTGGGGGGCGGCGGCGGCGTCGTCCTGGCGGAGGGCCCCGACCCGGAACCCCCGACCCAGACCCACCCCGACCAGGACCAGCCCGGCGAGGACGGCCAGGGCCCACCAGTGCCAGGCCATGACACTGGCCACCAGGAGGAGCCAGCCCAGCGAGACCGGGATGAGGACCTTCCAGCCCAGGTCCATGAGCTGGTCGTAGCGGAGCCGGGGCAGGGCCCCTCGGAGCCAGACGGCGACGAAGAGGAAGGCCAGGGTCTTCCCCACGAACCAGAGGACGGGGACGATCTCCTGGAGGAGGTAGATGTGGGGGGTGGGCCCGTCGGGGCCGCCCAGGAAGAGGGTGACGACGACGGCCGACATGGTGATGGTGTTCATGAACTCGGCCATGAAGAAGAGGGCGAACCGGATCGAGGAGTACTCGGTGACGAACCCCCCGACCAGCTCCGTGTCGGCCTCGACCATGTCGAAGGGGGGCCGGTTCGTCTCGGCCGTGACGGCGATGAAGAAGATGGCGAAGGGGACGACCCCGAGCCGGACCATGTTCCAGCTGGCGAGGAAGATGTGGGACTGGTCGGCCACGAGCCTGGCCGTCGAGAGCGTCCCCGATGCCAGGACCACCGTCACCACCGACAGCCCCAGGGCGGCCTCGTAGGAGATCATCTGGGCCGAGGCCCGGACCGCCCCCAGGAGGGGGTACTTCGACCCCGAGGACCACCCGGCCAGCATGACCCCGTAGACCGAGATGGAGGACATGGCCAGGAGGAAGAGGATCCCGACGGGGGGGTCGGCCAGCTGGAGGTCGAAGTGGTGGCCCCCGATGGTGACGGGGTGCCCGACGGGGACGATGGCGAAGGCCAGGAAGGCGGGCAGGATCGAGAGGTAGGGGGCCAGCTTGAAGACGAACCGGTCGGCCCGGTCCGGGATGAGGTCCTCCTTGAAGAAGAGCTTGATCCCGTCGGCCAGGGACTGGAGGAGCCCGTAGGGGCCGGCCCGGTTGGGCCCAATCCGGGCCTGCATGTCCGAGATGACCTTCCGCTCGAACCAGATCATCAGCATGACGGCCGTCATGAGGGCCCCGAAGACGACCAGGACCTTGATGATGACGATGAGGATCACGAGGAAGTTCAGCCCGTGGTCGAAGAGGGGGTCCCCGGCGGCGAGGAGGTGCCCGGTCATGCCCCCTCCTCCTCGGCCGGGGTCGGGGTCGGCTTGGGGGCGGGAGTCCTGGGGACGGTGGTCCGGCCCGAGAGGGACTCGAGGCGGACGTCGACGACGGCCTCCCCGGCCCCGATGAGGGCGGCGGCCCCGCCCGTCCCCCCGGCCTCCCCGGCCACCCCGAGGTTGAAGCCGATGGTGACCACACCCCGGGGGACCCCGGCGTCGGCCACCGTCTCGAGGACGAGGCTCCCCCGGGCCGACCGGACCTTGACGTGGCCCCCGGTGGTGAGCCCGAGGCGGTCGAGGTCGTAGGGGTTGGCCCGGGCCGTGGCCCGGTCGGCCAGGGCCCCCAGGGAGGGGCAGACCTCGAGGAGGACCCCCTCGTCGTAGAGGTGCCGGCCGGAGACGAGCCGGAGGGAGTAGTTGTCGAGGGGGCCCACGTGGGGCGGGTCGACCGACTGGGGCCAGCCCAGGGGCCGGGGACGGCCGACACTGCCGGCGGTGGTGGCGGCCGGGTCGTCGGCCACCCCGGAGCGCTCGGCCAGGCCGGCCCGGGGCGGGGCCCCCTGGCGCTCGACCGACTCGATCCCGGGGGTGGCCACCGGGTCGATCCGGGCCGGGCCACCCCGCCGGGAGAGGCTCACGGGGGAGGCGGGGAGGGGGGCGACGATGCCGTCCCGGGCCCCGGGGGCCTCGAGGGCGGCCCGGGTGATCCCGGCGTGGGAGGGGGCCAGCCGCTCGATCTCGTCCCAGAGCTCGGCCACGCTCCCGGCCGGGAGCTCCGTCCCGAGCCGGGCGGCCAACTCCGAGGCGATCATCCAGTCGGGCCAGGCCTGGCCGGGGCCGACCAGCTTCTGGGCCGTCCGGCTGATCCGGCCCTCGATGTTGGTGGTCGTCCCGGCCCGCTCGTGGTGGACGGCGGCGGGGAGGACGACGTCGGCCCGGGCCGCCGAGGGGGACAGGAAGGCGTCGACGGCCACGACGAAGCCGACCTTCTCCAGGGCCTCGTCGGCGAGAGCCCGGTCGGGGAAGTCCCCGAGGGGGTCGGCCCCGAGGAGGACGATGGCCTCGACCGATCCCTCGACGGCCCCCCGGAGGATGCCGGCGCAGTCCCGGCCCCGGTCGGCCGGGAGGGGACCCCAGGCCTCCTCGAACCAGGCCCGGCCCTCGGCCAGGGAGACCCGGCCGGGGAGGATCCCGGGGGCGAGCCCCATGTCGAGGGCCCCCATCACGTTCCCCCGGCGCAGCGCCGGGAGGAACCGGGCCCCCGGCCAGGCCGAGGCCATGGCGGCGGCGGCCTCGGCCACCAGGGCCCCGTCCTCGGAGAGCGAGGGCCGGCCCAGGACGACGACCATCCCGGCCCCGTCGGGCCCGGCCCCCTCGAGGGCGCTGAGGGCGGCGGTCCAGGCCGCGGGGTCGATCCCCTCGGGTCCCCCCTTCCCGGCGGCGAGGGCGGCGACGGTGGCGGCGGCCTCCCCGGGCCGGTAGGCCAGGGAGGCGGCGGCCAGGGGGGTGAGGGAGGTGGCCCGGGAGGAGAGCTCGACGAGCCGGGTCCCCCCCTCCTCGAGGGCCCCCCGGAGCCGGAGGAAGAGGACGGGGAGCTCCTCCCGGAGGTCCCCGGACAGGAGGAGGACGACGGGGGCGGCACAGGCCTCGTCGACGGTGGCCCGGGGGAGCCCCAGGACCACCTCGGCCGGGAGCCCGTCGCCGAGCTGGGCGTCGACGGAGTCGGTGCCGAGGACGGCCTTGGCCAGCCGGGCCCAGGCGTAGGCGTCCTCGTTGGAGAGCCGGGCCCCGCCCAGCACGGCCAGGGCGGACCCGCCCGACGCCCCGCGGATCGCTCCGAGCCGGTCGGCCACCGCCGAGAGGGCCTCGGACCAGGAGACGGGCTCGAGCTCCCCGCCCGGGGTCCGCCGGCGGAGGGGCGCGACCAGGCGGTCCCCGGAGTTGAGGGACTCGTAGCCGAACCGGCCCTTGTCGCAGAGCCAGCTCTGGTTGACCGGGTCCGAGTCGACCCCGAGCATCCGGGTGGCCCGGTTGGCCGAGGACTGGACCGCCACCCGGCAGCCCAGGGCGCAGGTCGTGCAGGTCGACTCGACCTGGTCGAGGTCCCAGGGCCGGGCCGAGAACCGGTAGGGGGTGGCCGTCAGCGCTCCCACCGGGCAGATCTGGACGGTGTTCCCGCTGAAGACGGAGCTGAAGGAGGCCCCCTCGAAGATGTTGACCTCGGTCTGGTCCCCCCGGCCCAGGAAGTCGATCTGGGCCTCACCGGCGATCTCGGCCGCGAACCGGACGCAGCGGCCGCACTGGATGCAGCGCTCCCGGTCGAGGAGGACGAGCTCCGAGATGGGAATGGGCTTGGCCCAGTGCCGCTTCTCCTCCAGGAACCGGCTCTCCCCCGGCCCGTAGGCCAGGACCTGGTCCTGGAGGGGGCACTCCCCCCCCTTGTCGCAGACGGGGCAGTCCAGGGGGTGGTTGACGAGGAGGAGCTCGAGGACGCCGTCCTGGGCCTTCCGGACCTTCTCCGAGGTGGTCACCACCTCCATCCCCTCCGCCACCGCCATGTAGCAGGCCGGCTGGAGGGTGGCCCCCCGGGGGGTGGACACCTCGACCAGGCACATCCGGCACATCCCGACCGGCTTCATCCGGGGGTGGTAGCAGAACCGGGGGATGAAGGTCCCGGCCCGCTCGGCCGCGGCGATGAGGAACTCCCCGGCAGCCGCCTCGACCGGGACCCCGTCGATGGTGATCGTCACCGGGGCGGCGTCGGGGGCGACCCGGGAGGCGAGGCCGTGGTGGGAGGTGACGACGGGGTCAGCCATGGGGGCAGCCCCCCTCCTTGATGTGGACCAGGAAGTCGTCCCGGAACATCCGGATGGCCGAGGCGATGGAGGAGGGGATGGAGGGGCCCAGGACGCAGATCGTCGTCTGCTGGGGGGGCCAGGAGACCCCGGGGGCGAGGTTGTCGCAGGTGTCCATGAGGAGGTCGAGGTCGGCCTCCCGGCCCACCCCGTCCTCGATCCGCCGGAGGATCTTCTCCAGCCAGCCGCTCCCCTCCCGGCAGGGGGTGCACTGCCCGCAGGACTCCCGCCAGAAGAACCGGGTGATCCGCCAGGCGGCCCGGACCATGCAGGTCGTCTCGTCCATGACCACGATCGACCCCGACCCGAGCATGGTGTCGAGGGCGGCCACCTCGTCCTGGCCCAGGGGGGTGTCGAGCTGGGCCGGCCCGATCCAGGGGGCCGAGACCCCCCCGGGGATGACGGCCTTGAGCTCCCGGCCGTGGAGGACCCCCCCTCCGAGGACGGGGGCGTAGATGAGGTCCCGGAAGGTCGTCTTCACCATCTCGACCTCGTAGACCCCCGGGTTCCGGACCTGGCCGGCCAGGGCGAAGAGCCGGGTCCCCGTGGACCGACCCTCCCCCAGGGCCGTGAAGGCGGCCGCCCCGTTCGTGATGATCCAGGGGAGGTTCGACATCGTCTCGACGTTGTTCACCACCGTCGGCTCCCCGTAGAGCCCGATGGCGGCCGGGAAGTAGGGGGGCTTGATCCGGGGGTAGCCCCGCTTCCCCTCCAGGCTCTCGAGGAGCGCCGTCTCCTCCCCGCAGATGTAGGCCCCCGCCCCGGGGTGGACGACGATGTCGACGCTGAACCCCGACCCGAAGATGTCCCTCCCGACGGCCCCCTGGGCGTAGGCCTCGTTGAGGGCGGCCTGGACCCGCTCGAGGCCGAGGGCGAACTCCCCCCGGATGTAGATGAAGACCCGGGCCACCTGGAGGGCGTAGGCGGCGATCACGACCCCCTCGACCAGCTGGTGGGGGTCCTTCTCGAGGAGGAGGTGGTCCTTGAAGGTGGCCGGCTCGCTCTCGTCCCCGTTGACGACCAGGTAGGGGATGGGCCCCTTCCGGAGCATCGACCACTTCCGGCCGGCCGGGAACCCGGCCCCGCCCCGGCCCAGGAGGCTGGCCCCGTCGACCTCGGCCGCCACCGCCTCCGGGGTCATCGTCAGGGCCTTCCGGAGCCCGGTGTAGCCCCCGGTGTCGAGGTACCGGACCAGGGTGTGGGAGTCCTCGAACCCGATCCGGCTGGTGACGATCCTGGGGGCCTCGCTGACGACCATCAGCCCTTCCCCCCCTGGTTGGCCCGGCCGGCGGCGGCGCCGGCCGAGGCGGCCCGCTCGGCCTCGACCCGGGACGGCTCGACCTGGAGCCCACCCGTCCGCCGGACCCGGAGGAGGGTCCCGTGGTGGGGGACCTCGCCGTCGAGGGCCCCCCGGCGGAGGTCGGCGACCAGGGTCTCGAACCCCTCGGGGGTGACGTCCCCGAAGAACCGGTGGTTGACCTGGAGGCAGGGGGCCCGGCCGCAGTCGGCCAGGCACTCGGCGTCCTCGAGGGTGAAGACCCCGTCGGCCGTCGTCTGGCCGGCCCGGACCCCGAGGTGGTCCTCGGCGTGCTCGAGGAGCTCGTAGGCCCCCCTGAGCATGCAGGCGATGTTGGTGCAGACGGCCACCACGTAGGTCCCCACCGGCTCGGTGTGGAGCATGTCGTAGAAGGAGGCCGTCCCGAGCACCTCGGCCGGGGTGACCCCGACCAGGCCGGCGATCTCCTCCATGGCCTCGGGCCGGAGCCAGCCGTCCTGCTCCTGGGCCAGGTGGCAGAGGGGGATCAGGGCCGAACGACGATGGGGGTAGAGGGCGACGAGATCCCGGGCCCTCCCCAGGGTCTCGGCCGAGAGGTGGCTCACCGGTCCACCTCCCCCAGGACGGGGTCGACCGAGGAGAGCGTGGCGATGGCGTCGGCCACCAGGCCCCCCCGGAGGAGGACGGGGACGCTCTGGAGGTTCACGAAGGAGGGGGCCCGGATGTGCATCCGGTAGGGCTTCCCCGACCCGTCCGAGACCATGTAGCAGCCCAGCTCCCCCCGGGGGGACTCCACGGCCACGTAGACCTCCCCCTCGGGGACCTTCAGGCCCTCCGTGAAGATCTTGAAGTGGTGGATGAGGGCTTCCATGGACTCGTCGATCCGGCCCCTCGGGGGCGGGGTGACCTTCTTGTCCTGGACCCGGTAGTCCCCGGGGGGCATCTTCTCCAGGACCTGCCGGACGATCCGGATGGACTGCCGGATCTCCTCCAGCCGGATCGAGTACCGGTCGAAGTTGTCCCCGTAGGTCCCGACGATGACGTCGAAGTCGACCTCGTCGTAGGCCAGGTAGGGCATGTGCCGCCGGAGGTCCCAGGCCACTCCCGTGGACCGGAGGATCGGACCCGTGGCCGACAGGGCCAGGGCCTCCTCGGCCGTGATGGCCCCGACCCCCTTCACCCGCCGCTCGAAGATGGGCTGGCCCGTGAGGAGCTCGTCGTAGGTGTCGACCCGGTCGATGACGGTGTCACAGATGACGGCGACGTCGTCCTCCCAGCCGTCGGGGAGGTCGGCAGCGGTCCCCCCGGGGCGGATGAAGTTGTGGTTCATCCGGAGCCCCGTCGTCTTCTCGAAGAAGGCCAGGAGCATCTCCCGCTCCCGGAACCCGAAGATCATCATCGTCGTCGAGCCCAGGTCCATCCCGTTGGTGGCCATCCACATCAGGTGGGAGGACATCCGCTGGAGCTCGGAGAGGAGCATCCGGATCCAGACGGCCCGGGGGGGGAGCTCGACCCCGAGGAGGGCCTCGGTGGCGAGGGAGAAGACCAGCTCGTTGTTGAGGGGGGAGAGGTAGTCCATCCGGGTGACGTTCGTCCCCCCCTGGACGTAGGTGAGCTCCTCCGCCGTCTTCTCCATCCCGGTGTGGAGGTAGCCGACGATCGGCTTCACCCGGAGGACGGTCTCCCCGTCGAGCTCCATCATGAGCCGGAGGACCCCGTGGGTGGAGGGGTGCTGGGGGCCCATGTTGATGATCATGGTGTCGTCGTCGGGGGTCTCGACGTCGATGTCGTCGGGGTCGAGGACGACCCCCTCGGGGAGCCGGAGGGTGGCGTGTCGCTCCCGGCCCGAATCCCCGTGACCCCGTTCCCCGTGACCCAGCTCCTGGGTCCACTCCGAGGTCTCGGCCTGGGTCCCGACGATGCCGGTCTCCTGGTCGCTCTCGCTCATCGGGGCCCCGGGGCTTCCTTGAACTGGACCGGGACCCGGCCCACCCCGTAGTCCTTCCGCAGGGGATGGCCCTCCCACTCGTCCGGCATCAGGATCCGGGTCAGGTCGGGATGGTCCTCGAACCGGATCCCGAACATGTCGAAGGCCTCCCGCTCCAGGGCCTCCGCCCCGGGGTAGAGGTCCCAGAGGGTGGGGACGACCGGGTCGGACTCGGGGACCTGGACCCGGAGCCGGACCCGCCGGCGCTCCCCCAGGTTGACGAGGACGCAGGCCACCTCGAACCGTTCCGGGGCGACCTCGGCCGGGAGGGTCCGGCCGGGGTGGGTCAGGTAGTCGACCCCGCAGAGGTCGGAGAGGAGGGCGAAGCCGGCCCGGCGGTGGTCGGCGGCCACCTGGTGGTACTCGCCCCGGCCGGGGAAGAGGACCTCCTGGTCGGCCGTCAACGGGGGGTCCCGAGGTGGACCGCACCGGACCGCTCCGGGACCCAGCCGGCCAGGGACTCGGCCTGCTCGGGGCGCTCCGGCCGCCGGGTGATCTCTCCGGTCCGGATCTTCTCGTGGAGGGTGAGGATGGCGTGGAGGAGGGTCTCCGGGTTGGGGGGGCACCCCGGGGCGTAGACGTCGACCGGGACGATCTGGTCGACCCCCTGGACGATGGCGTAGTTGTTGAACATCCCCCCGGTCGAGGCGCAGACCCCCATGGAGATGACCCACTTGGGCTCCATCATCTGGTCGTAGACCTGCCGGAGGACCGGCGCCATCTTCTGGGAGACCCGGCCGGCCACGATCATGAGGTCGGCCTGGCGGGGGGAGGCCCGGAAGACCTCCATCCCGAACCGGCTGATGTCGTAGTCGGCCGTCCCGACCGCCATCATCTCGATGGCGCAGCAGGCCAGCCCGAAGGTGGCCGGCCAGACGCTGGAGCGCCGGGCCCACTTGACCAGGTCCTCGACCCGGCCCGTCAGGAAGTTGTGCTGGAGGTCCTCGAGGCCCATGGCGTCGCCTAGGCCGCCCGGTCCGCCCCGGAACCGGGACCGGACCCCACCCGGCTGATCGTCGAGGCCGAGGTCCGCTCCGGCTGGGCCGGCCGGAGGTGCCGGGCCGGCCCCCAGCTCAGGGCCCCGTTGCTCACCAGATAGACGAAGGAGACGAGGACGACCCCGGCGAAGACCAGGACCTCGACGAGCCCGAAGGCCCCGAGGAACTGCCGGTAGATCACGGCGAAGGGGTAGAGGAAGACGATCTCGATGTCGAAGATGATGAAGATCATCGCCACCAGGTAGAACCGGACCGGGAACCGCTGGGGGGGCTCCCGGTCGGGGATGATCCCGCACTCGTAGGGGGCCAGCTTGGCCGAGGTCGGCTTCTTCCGGGGGGCGAGGAGGGCCGAGCCCACGAAGGACAGGGACGCGAAGAGGATGCCCAGCACCAGGAGAACGAAGATCGGGAGGTAATCTTCCATGGCCGGGCCCGGTTCTACCACGGCCGCCTCGATCGGGGCACATTGAGATCCCCCCCCGAAGAGCGTCCCCGGCCCGCCCCCCCGTCCCCCCCGAGCTGTTCCCCCGGGGGGCCGCCGCCTAGCATCGGGCCGTGGCCTCCTCCCCCCCCGCAGCCGGCGCCGACCGCCCCGGCCCTCCCGGCCCCGAGGACGGCCGGACCCACGACGTCCTCGTCGTGGGCGGAGGCCCCTCGGGCTCGGCCTGTGCCTACTGGCTGGCCGAGGCGGGCTGGGACGTCGCCCTGGTCGAGCGCAAGCAGTTCCCCCGGGAGAAGACCTGCGGCGACGGCCTCACCCCCCGGTCCGTCCGCCAACTCGAGGACATGGGCCTGACCGACGCCCTGGCCGGCGCCCACCGCTACGAGGGCCTCCGGGCCTGTGGCTACGGCCGTCAGCTGGAGATGGCCTGGCCCGACCATCCCTCCTTCCCCTCCTACGGCTACGTCATCACCCGCCACGACCTCGACCAGATCGTGAACGACCGGGCCACCAAGGCCGGGGCCACCGTCTGGCAGGGCACCGAGGCCCTCGCCCCCATCCTCGACGGGAGCCCCGGTGGGGGCCCGGACCGCCTGCCGGCCTGCACCGGGGCCCTCGTGAAGGACAAGGACTCGGGCCGGACCCGGGAGATCCGGGCCCGCTACGTGGTGGTGGCCGACGGGGCCAACTCCCGCTTCGGCCGGGCCCTGGGGACCTCCCGGGAGCGGGACTGGCCCATGGGGATGGCGCTGCGGGGCTACTACCGCTCCCCCCGCCACGACGACCCCTTCATCGAGTCCCACCTCGACATCCGGGACGAGTCCGGAGCCGTCGTCCCCGGCTACGGCTGGATCTTCCCCCTCGGCGACGGCCGGGTGAACGTCGGCGTCGGCCTCCTCTCCGTCTCCGGCCGCTGGAAGGGGGTCAACACCAGCACCCTGATGGACACCTTCGTCCGGACCGCCCCGGCCTACTGGGGGCTCAGCCCCGAGACGTCCTGCGGGCCCCCCACCGGGGGCAAGCTCCCGATGGGGCTGGCCGTGGGACCCCGGGTCGGCCCCACCACCCTCGCCATCGGCGACGCCGGCGGATCGATCAACCCCTTCAACGGCGAGGGCATCGCCTACGGCTACGAGACGGGCCGCCTGGCCGCCGCCGCCCTGGGGGCGGCCCTGGCCGGCGAGGGGTCCGCCGCCCTCGACGCCTACGAGACCACCCTGGCCGACGCCTACGGCCTCTACTACAAGGTGGCCCGGGACTTCGTCTACCTCATGAGCCAGCCCCACGTCATGCGGGCCTGCATCCAGACCGGCATGCACTCGAAGAGCCTCATGGGCCTCGTCCTCCGGGTCATGGCCAACCTGATGCGCCCCGAGGAGCTCGGGGTGGCCGAGACCGCCTACCTGGCCCTGGCCTCCGCCTCCCGCCTGTTCCCGACCCGCTGACCCGGCGACGGGAGCGTCGCCGCCGACCTCAGGGCTGGGTGGCGGTGGTGTGGGGGACGGTGGTGGTGACCGCCGTCGTCGCCACCGTGGTCGCCGTGGTCGTGGCCGGGGGGGCCGCCGTGCCTCCCCGGTGGGTGGCCTCGTAGGCGTTGAGCAGCACGATCACGACCAGGGCCACGCCGACCAGGATCTGCTTGAACTGCCGGTGGGGGTCGATGGAAGCCCTGGCCTTGGCCCGGTCCCGGGCCGAGTCCCTGGCCCGGGGCTTCTCGTCCTCCTCGTCGTCGCCCTCGTCGCCCTCGTCCCTGGCCTTCCCCCGGCCCAGGCTGAGCCCCTTCTTCTTGCCGGACTCCTTCACCGGCATCGGGTGCTGGAAGATCGGGGCCGCATCCCGGTCGACCCCGGAGACGGCGTCGAGGATGGCCTGGGCCTCGTTGACCTCCATGATCCTCGGGGCGACCGGCGCGGCGTAGACGGGAGGGGCCTCGACCGGGGCCGGGGCGCCATCGGCGACCGGCCCCGGCACCGCCTCGACCGGGGCCGGGGCCTCGGCCACCGGCTGGGGCTCCGGCGCGGGCTGGGCCGCCGGGGCGACGGGGGCCACCGGCACGCTGGCGGCGACCTGCTGGGGGGCGTTGGGCTGGGTGGCCGGTGCCATCTGCTGGACGGGCTGGACGGCGGCCGACTGGACCGGGGCCGACGGAGCCGCAGCCGGGGCCGGCTCGGACGACCAGGTCGTCCCCCCGCCGTGGGCGGCGGCCAACGCCTGGAGCTGGGTCTCGAGGACGATCGTCTCCGACGGCGGCACCTTCTCCACCGGGACCAGGAAGCGGAGGACCCGGCCCTGGGCCAGCTCGACCTCCAGGACGGTAGCCGGGCGGCCGTCGGGGAGGGTCGACTGCTCCTGGCAGGTGAACCCGCTCAGGGCCGGCCAGGGCAGGAGATGGCGGGCAGAGGGATCAGGCCCGACGACGGCCACCCCGTCCTCGTCGGCGACGAGGGCCACTCCGGGCACCACCGAGATGCCCGAGGGGGTGTTGGCCACGACGCAGATGTCGTCGAGGCGGAGGAACGTCCGCTTCCGGGGGGGCAGGCTGGTCATGCCCCGTATCCTGCCCGGGCCAGGGCCCGGGACGCGCCGATGGCCCGTTGCTGGACCATCGAGGCCCAGTGGACGAGGACGGCAGGGTCGATGGGCCTGGGCGTGGTGACGGCGATCTCGGCCACGATCGGGCCACTGGTCACGTAGGCGTTCTCGAAGGTGACGCTCGTGGTCCCGGGCACGCCGCTCAGCGTAACCGGTACCACCATGACCTCGCCCGACGCTCCCCCGACCGTCGTGACCGGGTAGACGGCCACGGCGCCGCCCGGGGAGGCGCTCCCGGCGCCGGGATGGTCGTCGTTCCAGGAGGAGACCATGGCGGCCTGGAGGCAGGCCCCGAACCGGGGCCGGCTGACCAGGGTCAGCTCCAGGTCGGCGGCTCCGACGGAGGGGAAGACCATGGTGAACGTCCGGACCTCGGTGGCCCCCCCGTCGTCGGTGAAGGTCGGGGCGGCCACGACGGCGGCGGGGCCGGCGCCGCCCGAGAGGAGTTGGGGGATCTCCGGGACCGAGGTCCCCGTGCACTGTTCGAGCTGGACGGCCACCGAGGGCGGCTCGACGGTGCCGGTGGCGTCCGGTCCCACCCCGGTTGGGACCCAGGACGGGCCGAGGTCGACGGAGGTGAGATCGACGCCGCTGGCCAGCGCCTGGTCGTTGCTGCTCAACGAGACCGGGAGGGTGGTGTCGGGACTGGCCCGGGTCAGGTAGAGGCTCCCCCCTCCGGCTGCGACGAGAACCACGACGCCGGCGGTGGCCAGCCGACGGAGCCGGCGCCGACGGGCCGGCCTCCCCCGGCCCAGGGTGACCACGGTCGGTGGGAGGGGCGGGGGTGGCGTCCAGCCTGTGGCCCCGACCCCACCGGCGGCGCCCGCCCCCTGGGGGCGGACAGCCCCGTAGGCCGGGGGAGGCGGGGCGGCTGGGGCGACCAGGGGGAGGGCCGTCAAGGGAGGAAGGGGGGCGAGGGGGGCGGCGCCGTGGTCCGGGGGCGTGGCCAGGACGAGGTCGAAGGAGGTGGCGGTGAACCGGGGCAGGGGGGCCGGTCCGGCCACGGGCCGGTTCTCGAACGGCTGGACGGGAGGGGGAAGGAATGCGGGGGCGGGGCCCGGGGCCGGGGCGGGGGCGGGGGCGAGCAGGGCCTGGCCGGCGACCAGGGCGCCCACCATGGCCTCGAAGGCCTGGGCCTCGGCCGGGGGGACCTGGCCGTAGGGGATGAGGAACTGGAGCGGCCGGCCCTGGAGGTCGAGCTGGAGGATCGTGGCCGGACGGCCGTCGGGGAGCAGGGCGGGTTGGCGAAAGGCGACGGCCGTCGTCTCGGTCCAGGGGAAGATCCGCTCGCTCCCGTGCTCGGTGGCCACGACGGTGAGGCCGTGGCGGTCGAGGATCAGGGAGAGCCCGGACACGACGGCGGTCCCCCCGGACGACGGTCCTGCGAATGAGACGTCGCCGAGGAGGACCGGTCCCCCCTGCACGGAGATGGCGGTCACAGATGAATCGTAACCGAATGACACGCTGAGGCGCTATCGAACCACTCTCAGCGAACTACGAAGAGGGAGAGGCGACCACCCGCTGACCCACCTGACCCAGAACCTGGTTCTGGACGTCGGGGGGGAACACGGAGTTGCTGGTGGTGGCCACGACCGCCTCGACCCGCCCGGCGAACCACATGGTGTACTCGGTGATGGTGGTGACGCTCTGGCCCCCCGTCCCACCGCTCCCGCCGATCTCGACCAGCTCGAAGCTGACGAGCTTGACCCCGGCGCCCGCCGTGGTGGGTGGCGCCGTCGAGGTCAGGGTGGCGGTCACCCCGGGCTTCTCGGCGGCCAGCATGGTCTGGACGTAGCTGCCGTAGCAGGTGGTGAACAGCGTCGAGCTGTCAGCGATGGCGTAGTCGGCTCCGTCGGTGGTGGTGGAGGCCACCAGGTTGGCGGCGGAGCCGACGGAGTCGCCGGTGGAGGGGTCGGTGTAGGAGGGCGAGACCCAGAGGCTTCCGCCGCCGAGGCCGACGAGCCGGTCGGCCGTGAGCGGTGGGATCGAGAGGCACTGACCCAGCCTGGCGGCGGCCCCGGTGCCGACCGCCTTCAACGGGGCCGAGGTGCCGGCCCCCTGAGCCAGGGGACTCCCCCCCACACCGGCCAGCGGCGTCCAGCCGCCGGGGAGATCGTCGGCCTTGAGGGCGACGGCCTGGGCCAACAGCAGGTCGGAGGCCTTGGGCGGCGGGAGGACGACGGGAGGGACGGATGCGGGGGTCTTTCCCGGCCCCAGCTTCCAGTAGGCCAGCCCGCCGGTGGCCAGGAGCAGGACGGCCAGCAGGACGAGGAAGGCCTGCCGTTCCCCACCACCACGTCCGTCCGCGGACCCCCGCCTGGCCCTCCCCCGGGAGGACCGACCCGATCCGCCGTCCCCGCCCGACGTCACGTCCCGACGGGAGGGATCGTTCCCGCCGAGGATCCTGGAGCCCTCGGGCACGGGACCCCAGGGGGACCTGGTCCGTCCCTCGTAGCCGGCACCGGCCGGCATCGCCGGCACCGGGGCCGGACCTTCGGGGGCGGCGGTCCGGGGCGGCGGGGGCGCGGCGACCACGGGCCGGGGGGCCTGCTCGACGGCCATCTGGTTGAGCCGGGTCTCGAGGGCCACGGCCTGCCCGGGCGAGACCTCCACCACGGGCACGAGGAAGGTCAGGGTCCGCTCGGCCCGGACCACCTGGAGGACGGTGGCCGGCCTCCCGTCGGGCAGGGAGGCCGCCTGGCGGAACGTGAAGGAGGAGCCGACCTGCCACGGCATGGTCCGCTCGACGTCCGGCTGGGGCCCGAGGACCGTCACCCCGCGGGCGTCGATCACCAGGCCCAGCCCTGCCACCAGCGCCGCCCCCTGGGCGGTCTCCCCCGCCAGGAACACCTCGTTGAGCCGGACCTCGTTCACCGGCGGCCCCACCACCGTCGTCATGGCGTCACCCTAGCGGGAGTTTCCTGGCTAGCTCGTTGAGGGCCGGTCGGGGGCTCTGACGGGATCTTTTGAAAGAAGCCTGTGACCAGCGCGTTTGTGCTGGTCGGGTGCTCGCGTTGGGCCGTCCCAGGGTGTATTACCTAGATATGG